>NZ_QHHZ01000058.1:0-1038 GCF_003947315.1 Nonomuraea sp. WAC 01424 | reverse complement strand
GATGGCGGCCAGGTCGGCGGCCACGGCGGCGGCGTCGACGCCCTCGGGCACGTGCTGGCCCAGGACGGCGAACACCTGGCGGCCGAGGGAGATCGCGCGGACGGCGACGAAGATCCCGATGGCCAGGGCGACGACGGTGTCCCAGAAAGCCTGCCCGGTCGTCGAGACCAGCCAGCCGGCCACGATGGCGTCGGCCGAGCCGGCGGTGTCGGCCACGACCTCCAGGTAGGCGCCCTTGACGTTCAGGCTCTCGCTCGCGCCCGAACGCAGGAGCAGCAGGGCGATGAGGTTGACCACCAGGCCGATGGCGCCGACGACGAGCATCGGCCCGGAGGAGACCTCGGCGGTGCCGCCGATACGGCCGATGGCCTCGGTGACGACGTAGAGCGCGACGCCGAGCATGAGGACGACGGCCAGCAGCGAGGCGAACACCTCGGCCCGGTAGGAGCCGTAGCTGCGCCGTCCGGTGGTGTCGGGGCGGCCGGCGATCCGGGTGGCGACCAGGGCCGCGCCGAGCGTGACGACGTCGGCGGCCATGTGGCCGGCGTCCGACATCAGGGCCAGGGAGCCGGAGATCAGCCCGTAGGCCAGCTCGACCAGGAAGAAGGAGCCGATCAGGACGAAGGAGACCGCCAGCCGCCAGCGGTGGCGGGCTCCGGCGTGCCCGTGTCCGTGTCCGGCGCCCATCACGCTCTCCCGTCGCGTTCGGGGTGGATGGCCTCGGTGTGCTCGGTGTGGGCCAGCGCCAGGTCCAGCAACATCCGTACGTGCGGGTCCTCCAGCCGGTAGTAGGCCATCCGGCCCGAGCGGCGGGCGGCGACGATCCGGTGGGCGCGCAGCAGCCGCAGCGCGTGGGAGACGGCCGACTCGCTCTGCCCGGTCACCGCGGCCAGGTCACACACGCACAACTCGCCGTCCAGCAGGGCGACCAGCAGCTTCAGCCGGTTCTGGTCGGACAGCAGGCCGAAGACGTCGGCCGTGTCGGCCAGGTCCTCGGCGGCGGGCATGCGCTCGTGCACGGCGGCGACCCGGTCGGCG
>NZ_QHHZ01000057.1:0-1157 GCF_003947315.1 Nonomuraea sp. WAC 01424 | reverse complement strand
TATCGAGGTTGAAAGCGTGAAGTCGTCAGGGCGGGTGGGGGACGAGTCCGGTGCCGGCCAGGCAGCCGTCGAGAACGTCGTGGCGGTACTGGAGTCGGCGTAGGCCTTGGCGGACGGCGGTGATCAGGTCGTGCGGGTCGGTGAAGGCGCGATTGGCCAGGGTGGTGCGTCGTAGCACCGACCAGATGCCTTCCACCGGGTTGAGGTCGGGGGCGTAGGTAGGAAGCTGGTAGACGGTGAGCCAGTCTCGCTCGGCGATGTAGCGGCGCATCCCGGCGGTCAGGTGGGTGTTGAGGTTGTCCCAGACCAGTACGATCGGGCTGCCGAGCTGGTGATGGGCAGCCTGGATCAGGTCGCGGTAGTCGGTCCAGGCGAAGCTCTTGCGCCCGTCGGGGCGGGCGTCGGGACACGGCCGGTAGATGAGGCGGGACGGCTGCCCGGGTTTATAGCAGGCCAGGGGCGGCCACCGATAGTCGGCGCCGGGAGCGGCCGCGTACTCGCACGACAGGGGTAGCCCCACGCCGGGCCCAGGTCCGGGTGACCGGCGGCGTCATCGAGAAACCGGCCTCGTCTTCGAAGACGATCCAGGCCCCGAGCGCCGCCGCGGTTGTTCCACCTGCGGCCAGATCTTTCTCACCCATCCGGCCACCGAGGCCTCGTTGCGCTCGACCGACCGGCGGGCCGGCATCTGACACGACCAACCGTGCCGCTTGAGCAGAGCGGCAACCCCCTGGATGGTGTAGCTCTTGTGGAACCGGCGGCCGATCAACGTTTTGATCCGCTGCAGGGTCCAGGTCTGGTCCGGCCAGCCGTGCGCTACCGGCCCCTTGTCCAGTTCGGTCTCCAACACCGTGAATAGCTCATCGCTCAGCAGCGGCAGCGAGGCCGGTCTCTTGGACATCAGCGCCCGTTCACCGCCCTGTGACCAGGCCTTATGCCACCGCTGAACCGAGCGGACACTCACCCGCAGATCACGGGCGATGACCGCGTTGTCCTCCCCGGCTACGAATCGCCCGGCCGCCTGAATCCGCAACCCTTCGCGGAAAGCTCGCCGCTCGGCGGTCAGCCCGCCACCCTGCGCGTATCGCATGACGATGGCGTACCTCGGCGATCATCACCCGTCAGCTATCTGCGACACCACACTTTTAAGGTCAGTA
>NZ_QHHZ01000056.1:0-1191 GCF_003947315.1 Nonomuraea sp. WAC 01424 | reverse complement strand
CTAGTGAGCCGGCTTTGAGATTCGGTCGCAGTAGCGACAGATACGGTCGATGATCTGGTCGGCGGTCTTGGTCCAGCGGAACGGCTTGGCGTTGTCGTTCCAGAGCTCGATCCATTCCTCCAGCGTGGCTTTGAGCGCGTCCAACGAGCAGAAGCTGCCACGCTCCAGGCAGCGGCGCTCCAACTCGGCGAACCAGCGCTCGACCTGATTGATCCAGGAGGAGTAGGTCGGGGTGAAGTGCAACGTGAAACGCGGATGGGCCAGCAGCCAGGCGTGCACCACCGGCGCCTTGTGGGTGGACAGGTTGTCGCAGATGAGGTGGACCGCCAGACCTGGTTCGACCTGGCGGTCGATCTCGTCGAGGAAGTCGCGGAAGTCGATGGCGCGGTGACGGGCCGACAGCTTGCCGATCACCTTGCCGGTGGCGGTGTTGAGCGCGGCGAACAGGTCCACGGTGCCGTGCCGGACGTAGTCGAAGCTGCGCCGCTCAGGCACACCGGGCAGCATCGGCAGTACCGGCGCGCTCCGCTGCAACGCCTGGATCTGCGGTTTCTCATCGACAGCGAACACCGCCGCATGCGCGGGCGGGGCCAGATACAGCCCGACCACGTCACGGATCTTGTCGATCAGCAGCGGATCTGTGGAGATCTTGAAGTTCTGGGTGCGCCAGGGTTGCAGCCCGAACGCCCGCCAGATGTTGGCCACGCTGGTCGGTGAAATGCCCACCTGGCGGGCGAGTTCTCGTTTGGACCAGTGCGTGGATCCGGCCGGCACCTCCTCCAGCGTGCGCACCACCACCTCCTCCACCTGGGCGTCGGTGATGGTGCGCGGCACGCCCGGCCGCGGCTCATCGGACAGCCCGTCCAGCCGTCGGGCCAGGAACCGGCTGCGCCAGCGCGCCACCGTCTTGCGGTCCAGCCGCAACCGCGCCGCCACCGCCACGTTGCCGCCGCCCTGGGCGCAGGCCAGCACGATCCGGGCCCGCATCGCCAGCCCCTGCGCCGTCGAGCGACGTCTGGCCCAGCCCGTCAACGTCTGCCGCTCGTCCTCGGATAACACCACCGGCTCGAGTCTGCTGTCTGCCATCTCTCCAGCAGACCTCAGCCGCCAGAGACCGTCACCACTTCACGGACAATCTGAAACGAGACACACCTCATGTGGCGTCCCGGATACTCGCGACCGGCTCACTAG
>NZ_QHHZ01000055.1:0-1286 GCF_003947315.1 Nonomuraea sp. WAC 01424 | reverse complement strand
GTGGCCTCGTCGCCCGCCAGCTCCAGCTTGTCGAACGCCTTCGCGCCGGCCTGCAGCAGCGCCACGCCACCACCGGGGACGATGCCCTCCTCGACGGCCGCCTTGGCGTTGCGCACGGCGTCCTCGATGCGGTGCTTGCGCTCCTTGAGCTCGACCTCGGTCGCCGCACCGGCCTTGATGACCGCCACGCCACCGGCCAGCTTGGCCAGGCGCTCCTGCAGCTTCTCACGGTCGTAGTCGGAGTCGGTGCGCTCGATCTCGGCGCGGATCTCGTTGACCCGGCCGGAGATCGCCTCGGCGTCACCGGCGCCGTCGACGATGGTGGTCTCGTCCTTGGTCACCACGACCTTGCGGGCGCGGCCGAGCAGGTCGAGGGTGGCGGTCTCCAGCTTGAGGCCGACCTCCTCGGCGATGACCTGACCACCGGTCAGGATCGCGATGTCACCCAGCATGGCCTTGCGGCGGTCGCCGAACCCCGGGGCCTTGACGGCCACGGAGCGGAACAGGCCGCGGATCTTGTTGACCACCAGGGTCGCCAGGGCCTCGCCGTCGACGTCCTCGGCGATGATCAGCAGCGGCTTGCCGGACTGCACGACCTTGTCGAGCAGCGGCAGCAGGTCCTTGTTGGCCGAGACCTTGCTGTTGACGATCAGGATGTACGGGTCTTCGAGCACGGCCTCCATGCGGTCGGAGTCGGTCACGAAGTACATCGACGTCATGCCCTTGTCGAAGCGCATGCCCTCGGTGAGCTCAAGCTCGAGACCGAAGGTGTTGCTCTCCTCGACGGTGATGACGCCTTCCTTGCCGACCTTGTCCATCGCCTCGGCGATGAGCGAGCCGATCTCGGGGTCGGCGGCGGAGATGGAGGCGGTCGAAGCGATCTGCTCCTTGGTCTCCACGTCCTTGGCCAGCTTGGAGAGCTCCTCGCTGACGCGCTCGACGGCGGCCTCGATGCCCTTCTTCAGAGCCATCGGGTTGGCGCCGGCGGCCACGTTGCGCAGACCCTCGCGCACCAGAGCCTGGGCGAGCACGGTGGCCGTGGTGGTGCCGTCGCCGGCGACGTCGTCAGTCTTCTTGGCGACTTCCTTGACCAGCTCGGCGCCGATCTTCTCCCACGGGTCCTCGAGCTCGATCTCCTTGGCGATGGAAACACCGTCGTTGGTGATCGTGGGAGCGCCCCACTTCTTCTCCAGCACGACGTTGCGGCCCTTGGGACCCAAGGTCACCTTGACGGCGTCGGCGAGCTGGTTCATACCGCGCTCGAGACCGCGCCGGGCGTCCTCGTC
>NZ_QHHZ01000054.1:0-1419 GCF_003947315.1 Nonomuraea sp. WAC 01424 | reverse complement strand
TGCGCCTGCCGATAATTCCATCCGCGCAGGTCAAGCGGCATGTGAGTATTCGTGGAGGATGCCGCCGAGCCGGTCTCGTCGGCGTATGCTCAGGTCCACAATCCGCTCGGGATCCGTGATCGGGTCAGGGACGGTGCATTGCGGAGCCGCTTGGCCCAGGGCTTGGTGGGCGCGGTGCCGGTTGCAGAACACTTCGTACTCGCGAAGAGCGTGCCGCAGGTGGTGTTCGTTCCACAGGAGGCAGCGGTCGAGGAGTTCACGGCGGCAAGACTGCACCCACCGCTCCATGATGGAATTCATGCGCGGCATCCGGATGCCGGTGAGTACGGTCTGGATGCCCGCGTCGGCGAGGATTCCGTCCATGAGGGTGGGGAACTTCCCATCCCTGTCTCGGATCAGAAAGCGTGCTCGGCAGCCTGCGTCTTCCAGGTCCATCACTAGGTTCCTGATCGTCTGAATCACCCAGTCGGCGGTCGGGTGAGCGGTGGTGCCCAGTACGCGAACGCGCCTGCTGGCGTGCTCGATGACGGCCAGGATGTACTGGCGTTGCCCGTTCAAGGTGACGGTCTCGATGAAATCGCAGGCGAGCAGAGCGTGGGCTTGGGAGCGCAGGAAGTCGGCCCAAGTGGTTGGATGCCCGCTGGGGTGCTGGATCAATGCCTTCTTGCTTGAAGATCTCCCAGACTGTGGACGGCGCGACCTTGATGCCGAGTGTGGCGAGCTCACCATGTACCCGCCGATAGCCCCAGCCGGGGTTCTCCCGAACCAGGCGCAGGATGAGGGCGCGGATGGACCGGATCGTGGGGCGGCGCCCACGTCGGCCCGGCTGGCAGGTACGGGCGTGACGCCGTCGCATCGCGGTGCCGGCGCAGGACGGTGTCCGGACGGACGACAAGCCGCAGCCGGCGCAGAACCTCACGCGGCAGTGAGGTCAGGAGCGCGCCGAGAAAGGCCCGGTCCTCGGGTGCGAATTTCACTCTGGTGTCGGCGCCGAGTTGGCGTTGGAGGACGGTGATCTGGTGGCGCAGGGCGAGTATCTCCACGTCCTTGTCCCGATCCCTCAGGGGCAGCAACCGCAGCGCGGCGAACGTGTTCGTGACGGTGAGGTAGGCCAGGCGAAGGAGCACGACTGATCATCCTGCCGCACGCGTTTCTGTCCCCCGGGTGGCCCTGAGTTCGCGCCGCCACGCGAAGGCCTCACATGGTCATGACCTCGGCCGATGTAATTTTCGGCAGGCGCACGGTCGTCCATCGCCCCGGCCGAGCACCGCAGACAACAACAGGTCCTGGCCCTGCTCCACCAAGACCCCAACCGCCCCTGACCAGCCCGGGACATCGCCCGCCACCTCCGCGATGTCACCCTCAACACCATGTAGCGGCAACTGTCTCGCTGGGCCAGCAGCCAACTCATCCGCAAGA
>NZ_QHHZ01000053.1:0-1753 GCF_003947315.1 Nonomuraea sp. WAC 01424 | reverse complement strand
AGGGCTTGCCGATCAATAACCCGTAGCATCTGCCGTTCTGGCCCGATGGGCTGGTATGGCCGTGTCGGTGGAGACTGTGGGGATGCTGGAGGCGAAGCTCGAGGCGATCTTGCCGCATCTGGACGAGCGGCAGCGTCGGCTGCTGCTGGGGGCGGAAGCTCGGGCACTGGGTCATGGAGGGATCCGAGCGGTTGCCCGAGCTGCTGGAGTCCGGGAAGCGACCGTGTCGCTGGGCGTGACCGAGTTGGAAGCCGGTGACGAGCCGTTAGGGCGGGTACGTCGTCCAGGCGGTGGCCGTAAGCGGTTGACCGATCTCGATCCCGGACTGCGGCCGGCGTTACTGGCGCTGGTCGAGTCGGACGAACGTGGGGACCCGATGTCGCCGCTGCGGTGGACGACGAAGTCGACCCGCAAGCTGGCGGCCGAGCTGACCCGGCAGGGGCACAAGGTCTCCGCTGACACGGTCGCCGGCATTCTGCGGGCCGAGGGGTTCAGCCTTCAGGGCAACGCCAAGACGATCGAGGGCAAGCAGCATCCGGACCGTGATGGCCAGTTTCGTTACATCAACGAGCAGGTCAAGCGGTTTCAGGAAGCCGAAGATCCGGTCGTGTCGGTCGACACGAAGAAGAAGGAACTGGTCGGGCCCTTCGCCAACGGCGGGACCGAATGGCGCCCGCAGGGCGAACCTGTGCAGGTCCGCACCCACGACTTCCCCGACAGCGAGCTGGGCAAGGCCATTCCCTACGGTGTCTACGACCTGGCCGCCGACACCGGCTGGGTGAGTGTGGGCACCGACCACGACACCGCCGCGTTCGCGGTCGAGACGATCCGCCGCTGGTGGAAGAACCTCGGACAAGGCGACTATCCGCTGGCGCGGCGGCTGCTGATCACCGCCGACTGCGGCGGCTCCAACGGCAACCGCACGCGCGCCTGGAAGAGCGAACTCGCCGCGCTCGCGGTGGAGACTGGCCTGGAGATCACGGTCTGTCATTTTCCGCCGGGTACATCGAAATGGAACAAAATCGAGCATCGGCTCTTCTCCCACATCACGATGAACTGGCGAGGACGGCCGCTGACCAGCCACGAAGTCATCGTCAACGCCATCGCTGCGACCATCACGGCTACCGGGATGACCGTTCTCGCCGAGCTCGACGCCAGCGGCTACGAGACCGGCGTGACGGTCAGCGACCAGCAGATGAAGGCTCTGCCCCTGACCCGGCACGACTGGCACGGCGACTGGAACTACACACTGCATCCCATCGCCGCCGACCAGCTTGTCAGCCCTGATGATCAGACTGGGCAGCACGAACACCCGGACCGGACATGGCTGCAGCATGCCGCCCTCACTGGCCTGGACCAGACCCACTGGGACGAACTGATCGCGAAGTTGGACGTGGCGCGCCACGCTCAACGGGAAGCAGCGTTACACCACCGTCGCGGCGGCATCCGGCAAGCCGCGCCGGGCACCGGACGCAAAGCGGTCCTTGACCTCACTGACCGCGCCGCGCTCACTATCGTCTACCAGCGCTTCTCCGTGCCCCAGCGCACCCTGGCGAAGCTGTTCGGCATCACCCAGCAGAGCGCCCACAACATCATCCGGCTGACTCGCCCTCTGCTTACCGTGATCGGTTACACGCCACAGCCCACCGGACTCCGCCTGGCAACCCCCACCGAGTTCATCCAGCACGCAACTGACATCGGCGCGCTCACACCAGACCAGATCAACCCAGCATGTTATTGATCGGCAAGCCCT
>NZ_QHHZ01000052.1:0-2013 GCF_003947315.1 Nonomuraea sp. WAC 01424 | reverse complement strand
TGTCTGGTCTCACTTGATGCTTGACGCTTTGGCATCGGATGATGCTTGACACTCCTAGCTGATCTTTCGCTTCTTAGTATGCGCCTGAGACTTGATCCGAGTGATCTCCTGGGTGGTGGTTCGGGGCACGACGCGGATGGGTTCGCCGTTGTCGTGCACGGTGATGTGGGTGTCGTCCACGGTCACGTCCAAGATCTTGCGGGCATGGACCCGTCCGACCTGGATCTTTTGGCCGACGACCTGGAAGTGGCCGCGGCTGCAGACCACTCGCTGGACGGTGACAGGCCCGGTCGAAGAGGTCGGCGCTGCCCCGGCTGGCCGGGCGTTGCGCAGAGTGAGACATTCGGCGAGCGGGAGCGGGCAGGGCACGGCGCGCAGCAGCAGGCGATCCTCGTCCATGACGCGGGCGGTGATGCCGTCCAGGCGCACGATGACACGCCGACCGGCCAGGTGGGCGCCGACGCACAAGGCCCGGCTGGCCAGGCTGATGGTGCCGGTCGAGCTGACCTGCCGGTCCACCTCGACGGCGCTCGCCTTGATCGGCGGTTCGCCGGCGGGCTCGGCCGGTGCAGGGCGGGCTTGGCCAGAGGCGAGCAGCGCGGCCAGGTCCTTGACGGTCAGCCGGGAGGCCACGCTCTTGAGCCGCCCGCCGCCGGTGGTGAACACATGCAGCCGCTGCGTACTGATCCACAAGGTGATCGGCAGGCCCGCCCGATCAGGTCCGAGCCACAGCTGCTGGCCCCCGATCGACAGGTTCCCCGACACAGGCACGATCCGATCGACCTCGATCGCCTGGCGCGACAACGGATCGACCGAGGCCATGACAACGGGCGCAGGCCGTTCGGGCTGATCACAGCGGTCGCCGGCCGGAACCGTGAGATCCGCGGGCGCCGGAGCGGCTCTCGGAGCCGAAGCGGTCACCGTGCTCAAAGCGGCGGGCAGACGCAGCGGCAGCTCCCGCTCTGCCCGCAGCTGCCCGGGGCTGCGATCGGCGAAGAACCGGTCGGCAGGGAAGGCCATGCCCAGCCCCTGGTGCGGCCGGGCGGTGTTGTAATGCTCGGCGAACGCGTCCATCTCGCTCTGCGCGGCCTCGATCGAGGCGAACGGCAGCGCCTGCTCCAGCAGCTCACGGCGCACGCTCTGATGGAAACGCTCGATCTTGCCGGTGGTGGTCGGGGTGCGCGGCGCGGTGTGACGCAGCTTGATGCCGTTCTCCCGGCAGACCCGCTCGAACAGCACCTCACCCGCCTTCGGACCGCCGAACCGGCCGGTGAACTGCTTGCCGTTGTCGGTCAGCACCTCCAGCGGCACCCCATAGACGCGCATCGCCGCGGCGAACGCGGCACACACCATCCGCCCGGTCGGCCGGACCACCACCGAGGCGATCACACAGAAGCGGGAGTGATCGTCCACCCCGGTGATCAGCTTGGCCTCGCTGCCGTCGGCCAGCAGCAGCCCGCCCATGATGTCCATCTGCCACAGCTGCATCGGCCCCGACCGCTCCCAGCGGCGGTAATCCTCACGCCGGCGCCGACGGGCGACCGGCTCGACCAGCCCGTTACGCACCAGGACCCGGTAGATACTCGCCCGCGACGGCAACGGCTCCACCCCGCGCCGGCCCAGCTCCCACAACAGTGTGCGCGGACCCCACCGCGGATGCGCGCGCCGCAGCTCGCAGATCAACGCCTCGATCACCGGCGGGGTCTGCATCGGGTGCGCCTTCGGCCGATGTGACCGATCGGCCAGACCTGCCAGGCCGCCATCCTGATACCGCCGCACCCAGCCATGCACCGACTGCCGCGACACCCCATACCGTCCGGCCACGTCGGTGACCTTCGCCCCCGACAACACCTCGATCACCGCGTGATAGCGCTGCTCCACGACACTCAACTCCACCAATGCCACCCGAGCCTCCCCCGAAGCGTCGATAACGCCACGAGCAGGCTCAGATAACGATCAAGGTGTCAAGCATCAAGCGAGGCCAGAGTGTCAACCATCAAGCGAGACAGGACA
>NZ_QHHZ01000051.1:0-2136 GCF_003947315.1 Nonomuraea sp. WAC 01424 | reverse complement strand
GCCGGGGCCGCCGGGGCCTACCGTCAGGGTGTACGTCGCGGTGTGCGTGGTCGAGCCGGTGCCCGTGACGGTGATCGAGTACGTGCCCTGTGCCGTGGAGGCGCCGACCGACAGGGTCAACGCCGAGGAGTTGCCGGAGGTCACCGAGGCGGGGTTGAAGCTCGCGGTGGTGCCGCTGGGCAGTCCGGTGGCGGTCAGGTTGACGGTCTGGGCGCTGCCCGAGGTGGTCTGGGTGTTGACCGTGGTGGAGGCGGTGCCGCCCGGCTGGGCGCTGCCGGAGGAGGAGCTGAGTGTCAGCGAGAAGTCGGGGCCGGCGGTGCCGCAGGCCGGTTCGCCGGAGGCCGCGGTGACGCTGACCGCGCTCCAGGCCGCCTTGGTGCTGTTGCACTCGGCGCTGTTGGCGCCGTACAGCTCGATGGCCGCGGCCACCGAGGCGGCGCGGATGTTGGTGTAGCGCCAGGAGGACGTCTTACGGCTCAGCGCGCCCATGTAGATCTTGCCGGCCTTTTGGATGCTGACGCCGGTCACCGAGGAGGGACCGCCGGAGCAGATCGGGCTGGAGGGCTTGCCGCCGCCGGGGTTGTTGCCCTCGGCCAGCAGGTAGAACCAGTGGTTGAGGGGGCCGGCCGCCGAGTGGACCTCGGTGTTGGGGATGGAGGAGGAGTAGCAGTTGGGGTCGCCGAGCGCGCCCGGGTTGTACATGTTGCGGATCGGGCCCTGGCCGACCAGGTCGACCTCTTCGCCGACCAGGTAGTCCGGCGGGTCGTTGGGGTTGTTGGCGTAGGCCTCGGTCAGGGCGCCGAAGATGTCGCCGGTGCCCTCGTTGATGCCGCCGTTCTCGTTGCCGGAGCCGGCGCCGCCGGGGGTGGTCTGGAAGACGGCGTGGCCGAACTCGTGGGCCACGACGTCGATCGGGGTAGCCTGCTGGGTGTTGGCCTGGTTGTGGCCGAAGTTGGTGTAGCTGCCGTTCCAGTAGGCGTTGACGTCGGCCAGGCCGACGCGGGCGGGGAAGCCTCTGCCGCTGCCGTCGATGCCGCTGCGGCCCAGCCAGTCGCGCAGCATGTCCCATTCGCGCTGGACGCTGTAGAGGGCGTCCACGCAGGCGGTCTCCAGGTTGGTGCCCGAGCCGTTGCCCCACGCGTCGTCGGTGCCGGTGTAGGCGCTGCCGCCCTGCCCGCCGCAGGCGATACCCGGCCGGGTGGTGTCGGTCATCGAGTACGAGCTGCCCGAGCCGCTCGTGTTGATGGTGACCT
Organism: Nonomuraea sp. WAC 01424; assembly: GCF_003947315.1. Classification (NCBI taxonomy): domain Bacteria; kingdom Bacillati; phylum Actinomycetota; class Actinomycetes; order Streptosporangiales; family Streptosporangiaceae; genus Nonomuraea; species Nonomuraea sp. WAC 01424. The sequence continues at coordinate 883 of NZ_QHHZ01000051.1, read as the reverse complement.
GTCCGTAGTAGTAGCCGTTGCCGCTGCCTTCGCGGACCAGGTCGACGGCGTCGGCGACGGCGCCGGTGCGGGCATCGACGTAGACGTTCTGCACGCTGGGTTTGCCGGCGGCCAGGCCGGAGACCTTGACCTCCCAGGCCAGCTTCGGCGCGCCGGTACGGGCCAGCACGACCAGGCGCGGCGCGGTGCTGTCGTCGACGCGGGAGAGTCTGGCCTTGGCCGTGGTGGTGGCCTTGGCGGCGCTGATGGTGGCCTTGGTGGCGATGGTGCGGGTGGTGGGGCCGGTGGCCGAGACGGTGTCTCGGACGTTGCCCGCGGCGTCGGTGACGACGACGGCGTCGCCGCCGACCATCGGCAGTCCCTTGTAGGTGCGTTCGTAGGCGACGTAGAACATGTCGCTGGCGCCGGGGGTGACCGCGACGCGGCTGTAGGCCTCGTCGGGGCCTCTGCTGAGGTTGTCGACCTGGCTGGAGACGGCCTTGTCGGCCACTGCCGCGGCCAGGGAGGCGGGGTCTGCCGCGGCGCGGGGGGCGCCGGTGCCTTGCTGGGCCGGGGGGACTCCGGGTGGGGCGGCGCTCGCGGGTGAGGGCTGCAGCGTCAGGGTCGCGGCTGTGGCCAGGCCGGCGACCGCCGCGAGTAAGGCTTTGCGTTTCACGCTGTGGTGCTCCTTTCGGCGGGCTCCCTCGGGCCGTTGCCGCCTTTGGGCGGGCGTGGGCCACCGCACGGTCAGGGGTCTCCTGGGTCGTGGGTGTGAGGGAAATGTGGGGGGTGATAAAGGGTGACGGGAGAGCAAGCGGACCGTTTCGCCTTGTTGCCGCCAGACGCTAAGCGTTTGCTGACGGCTCGAAAATACGTATGTTCATCGGTAGGCATACCGACATTT
>NZ_QHHZ01000050.1:0-2660 GCF_003947315.1 Nonomuraea sp. WAC 01424 | reverse complement strand
CATCACGTGATCGTCCAGATGCACATAGAGTGCGGTCAGAAGGGCGTCCAAGTCAGTCTTCACACACCGACCATGGACGCCCTTCGTCATGCCTGCAGCCGATCACCGAATTTCACATCAGCGATCTAGGTGATGCGGTGGGTCGCCAGAGTCGCGTGGTGGTCGGCGCCGTCCGGTCCGTACGGGTCGGTGTGGACGGTGGCGGCGCGCAGGCGGGGCAGGTCGTGGATCAGGCGGTGCTCGGCCTCGACCGCCACGGCGTGGGCGTCCACGACCGACATGGCGTGGTCCACCAGGATCTCGACCTCGGCGTGCAGGGCGTGGCCGATCCAGCGCAGGCGTACCGAGCCGACGCGCTCGACGCCGGGGACGGTGGCGAGGATACGTTCGGCCTCGTCCACGAGGGCGGGGTCGACGGCGTCCATGAGGCGGTGGTAGATCTCGCGGGCGGCGTCGCGCAGGACGAAGCAGATGGCGACGGTGATCAGCAGGCCGACGACCGGGTCGGCGATCGGGAACCCGAGCGCCGCGCCGCCCGCGCCGAGGAGCACGGCCAGGGAGGTGAACCCGTCGGTCCTGGCGTGCAGGCCGTCGGCCACGAGCGCGGCCGAGCCGATCTGGCGGCCCACGGTGATGCGGTAGCGGGCCACCCATTCGTTGCCGAGGAAGCCGGCCAGCGCGGCGGCGGCGACCCAGCCGAGCGCCCGCACGTCCTGGGGTTCGAGCAGCCTTCGGACGGCCTCGTACCCGGCCAGTGCCGCCGAGGCGGCGATGAGCACGACGATGACGATGCCCGCCAGGTCCTCGGCCCTGCCGTAGCCGTAGGTGAAGCGGCGGGTGGCGGCACGCCGCCCGAGCGAGAACGCGATGGCCAGCGGGACGGCGGTGAGCGCGTCGGCCAGGTTGTGCAGGGTGTCGCCGAGCAGTGCGACCGAGCCCGACGCGACGACGATCACGGCCTGGACGGCGGCGGTGAGCATGAGGACCGCGAAGGAGACGGCCAGGACGCGCATGCCCCGGCTGCTGGACTCCAGGGCGCTGTCGGTCTTGGCGGCGCTGTCGTGGCTGTGCGGGGTGAACGCGTGCGCGACCTTGGCGGCCAGCGCCTTCACCCCCCGCCGCTCCCCCGGCCCGTGACCATGACCATGACCGTGGCCGTGGCCGTGACCGTGTTCGTTTGGATGCCCGTGGTGGTGGTGCTGCGGCGTGGGATCGGAGTCAGGCATGGGAACCCCCCGGCTGGCGCGGCTCATCCGCGTCCGACCAGGATAGGGAGGCCGGGGCCGCCGCGTCCGGCTACCAGCCCACTCTGCCCTTCCCGGAGACGAGGGCGCGGGCGATCACCAGCCGCTGGACGTCGTTGGTGCCCTCGCCGATCGCCATCAGCGGAGCGTCCCGGTAGAGCCGTTCGACGACGAACTCCTGGGAGTAGCCGTAGCCGCCGTGGATGCGCATCGCCTCCAGGGACGCCTTCAGCGCCACCTCCGAGGCGAAGTACTTGGCCATGCCCGCCTCCATGTCCACCCGGTTGCCCCCGTCGGCCCGGGAGGCGGCCCAGTACGTGAGCAGCCGGGCCGCCTGGATCTCGGTGGCCAGGTCGGCGAGCTTGAGCTGGACGGCCTGGAAGTCGGCGATGGGCTGCCCGAACGCGGTGCGCCCCCGGGCGTACTCCAGGGCGGCGTCGTAGGCGGCCTGGGCGACGCCCACGGCGCGGGCGGCGATGTTGACGCGGCCGATCTCCAGTCCGCCGAGCACCTGCTGCATGCCGCGCCCCTCGACGCCGCCGAGCAGCGCCGATACCGGCACGCGTACCTCGTCGAGCACGACCTCGCAGGTCTCGGTGCCCTTGTAACCGAGCTTGGGCAGGTCGCGGCTGACGCCGAAGCCGGGCGAGGCCGGATCGACGAGCAGCACGGACATGCCCTTGTGGGCGGGCTCGGTGATCGAGGTCTTGACCAGGACGGGCAGCGGGTCGGCGTGGCGGGCGTTGGTGATCCAGGTCTTGGTGCCGGTCACCACGTAGTGGTCGCCGTCGCGTACGGCGCGGGTCTGGATGCCCTGGAGGTCGGTGCCGGCGCCGGGCTCGGTGAGCGCGATGGCGGTGCGGCGGGCGCCGGTGGCCAGGTCGGGGAGGTGGCGGCGTTTCTGCTCGTCGGTGCCGTGCTTGGCGATCATCCAGCAGGCCAGCGAGTGGGAGCCGATCGTGCCGGCCACGCCCATCCAGCCGCGCGCGATCTCCTCGAAGACCAGCGCGAAGGAGACCATGTCGGCGGCCAGCCCGCCGTACTCCTCGGGGACGGTCAGCCCGAACAGCCCCATCTGCTTCATCTTCTCGACGATCTCGGTGGGGTAGCGGCCCGAGTGCTCCCACTCGGTGGCCACCGGCAGGATCTCCTTCTCCACGAAGGCGCGCAGGGTCTCGCGGAAGGCCTTCTGCTCGTCGGACAGCTCGAAATCCATGGCCTCACGTCCTCTGCGCGGGAGGGGCGGTCGAGGCTCACGTTATTCGTCTGATGTTTCGAAGGTCAATCGGCTAGTGAGCCGGTCGCGAGTATCCGGGACGCCACATGAGGTGTGTCTCGTTTCAGATTGTCCGTGAAGTGGTGACGGTCTCTGGCGGCTGAGGTCTGCTGGAGAGATGGCAGACAGCAGACTCGAGC
>NZ_QHHZ01000049.1:0-1495 GCF_003947315.1 Nonomuraea sp. WAC 01424 | reverse complement strand
TTCTTCCACGCTGCTCGGCTCACGCCGGGACAGATCGATACCGAGTTCCTCCGCCGCGCGGAAGACGTCCTCGTCGGTGTCGCGCATCTCGATGGACATGCCGTCGCTGGACAGCACCTCGACATTGAGGCACAGCGACTGCATTTCCTTGATGAGGACCTTGAAGGACTCCGGAATACCCGGCTCGGGGATGTTCTCGCCCTTGACGATCGCCTCGTAGACCTTCACCCGGCCCAGCACGTCGTCGGACTTGATGGTCAGCAGCTCCTGCAGCGCGTAGGCGGCGCCGTAGGCCTCCAGCGCCCACACCTCCATCTCACCGAAGCGCTGACCGCCGAACTGGGCCTTACCACCCAGCGGCTGCTGCGTGATCATGGAGTACGGGCCCGTCGACCGAGCGTGGATCTTGTCGTCCACCAGGTGCAGCAGCTTCAGGATGTAGATGTAACCGACCGAGATCGGATACGGGAACGGCTCACCGGAACGGCCGTCGAACAACCGCGCCTTACCGCTCTGCTGCACCATCCGGTCACCGTCACGGTTGGCGACCGTGTTGCCCAGCAGCCCGACGATCTCCTCCTCGTGCGCGCCGTCGAAGACCGGGGTGGCCATGTTGGTACGCGGGGCGACCTTCTCGAACCCCTTGTCCTTCAGCCGCTCGGCCCACGCCTCAGCGATGCCCGAGATGTCCCAGCCACGCGCCGCGATCCACCCCAGGTGGGTCTCCAGCACCTGACCGACGTTCATCCGGCCGGGCACACCCAGCGGGTTGAGGATGATGTCGACCGGGGTGCCGTCCTCCAGGAACGGCATGTCCTCGACCGGCAGGATCTTGGAGATGACGCCCTTGTTGCCGTGCCGACCGGCCAGCTTGTCACCATCGGTGATCTTGCGCTTCTGGGCCACGTAGACGCGGACCAGCTCGTTGACGCCCGGCGGGAGCTCGTCGCCCTCGTCGCGGCTGAACACGCGCACGCCGATGACCTTGCCCTGCTCGCCGTGCGGCACCTTCAGCGAGGTGTCGCGGACCTCACGGGCCTTCTCACCGAAGATCGCGCGCAGCAGCCGCTCCTCCGGGGTCAGCTCGGTCTCACCCTTCGGGGTGACCTTGCCGACCAGGATGTCGCCGGGCACGACCTCGGCGCCGATGCGGATGATGCCACGCTCGTCGAGGTCGGCCAGGACCTCCTCCGACACGTTGGGGATGTCCCGGGTGATCTCCTCCGGGCCCAGCTTGGTGTCACGGGCGTCGACCTCGTGCTCCTCGATGTGGATCGAGGACAGGACGTCGTCCTGGACCAGACGCTGGGACAGGATGATCGCGTCTTCGTAGTTGTGGCCCTCCCATGGCATGAACGCCACGAGCAGGTTCTTGCCGAGCGCCATCTCACCGTTGTCGGTGCAGGGGCCGTCGGCGATGACCTGGTTGACCTCGACCCGGTCGCCCTCGGCGACGATGGGCTTCTGGTTGAAGGAGGTGCCCTGGTTGGAGCGC
>NZ_QHHZ01000004.1:0-574591 GCF_003947315.1 Nonomuraea sp. WAC 01424 | reverse complement strand
GCCGGCCACCTTCGGGCAGCAGCGGCTTGAGCCGCTCCCACTCCGCGTTGGTTAAGTCACCTCGACCCATAGGCCCATCGTGACGGCCTAGACACGATCAGTCAGCAGATCTAAGAAACAGCTCCTAAGGGCATCACCGCTCAAGCCTTCAGCCGAGGGCTGGGGTGACCCTCATCGTCGGAGGTTCCCAACCCCTGGCTCCCCGGAAACGCGGGCCATGTCGAGAGCCAGATGCGAACGGCGCAGGCGGCCAGTCCTCACCAAGTGGCCCAGGTCGGCGCGAGTGTCATGCATGAGCTGCAGATGGAAGTAGTTCACGTGCTCAAGCAGCGCAAACACCACCAGGGCCGCCCCCGGCCAGACCTGCGCGCCGGAACCGCCCATGACCAGGCCGGCACCCACCACGACAGCCCCCGCCACCAGCAGGCCGACATTGATCCGAGAAATCATGCGATACATCGCCATCCCTGCCGGAACGGGTGCTCGCGAAGAGAGTTGGGCGAACTTCAACCACCAGTACACACCGCCCTCAGCCAAGACGAGCAGGACCAGCACAAGCCCTGCCGAGTTGGCCACGGTCAGGGGCATGCCCAGCAAGCCGGTCAGCACCCCGGCGATCAGCGGAATGTTGACGAACTCCAGAACTGCCAGAGTCTTCGTTCGGCGAAGCACGGACGCACGGGGAGAAAGCACGAAGGCCATTCTCTCCGACTTGCGCTGAGCACCGGGTCCAGACCTCCCAGCAGCGCGCGCAAACCGCAGCAATTGGCAGACAGGCATGCAGCGATCCGCCCCAGTTCGCCAGACTGGGCGGCGAGGAACTCCGTCTGATCAGCCCACTTGCCTAACGTGCCCTACGAATTATCGACCCACTGACCAGCCGGAACTGTCAAACCCACGATGACCGTCGGACACGTTCCGGCCGCAAGCGAAGAGCGACTGGACGCGCTGGATGAAGGTGACCGACGCCACCCACATGAAACGACTACTCGGTGATCCAGCCGCAGCTCAGGGTGCCCGAGACCGGAATCGGCGGCGAGGGCGGCATCAAGATCACCTGCAACGACGTCACGGCCTTCCGGGACCTGCATCTCAAGGGCAGTCCTCAGCCTGTGCCGGAGGCGAGATCATCGGCACTCCTGGCGTTGCCAGGGGCATCTCCCGGCCTACCGTGAGGGAGATCGAAGTCAACGACTGAGCAGGTAGCGCCGGGGCGTGGTGCCGACCGTGCGGCGGAAGGCCGCCAGGAACGCGCTCGCCGTGGCGTATCCCACGTCGTGCGCCACCCGGGACACCGGCTGCCCCTCGGCCAGCAGCGGCAGGGCGGCGCGTAGCCGTATCTGCGTGCGCCATTGGTCGAAGCTCATGCCCGTGTCGCGCGCGAACAGCCGCGTCAACGTCCGCCTGCTGACGCCGGCCGCGCGGGCGTGAGCCTCCAGGCTGCGCGAGTCGGCCGGGTGCGCCAGCAGGGCGGCCGCCACCACCCGGACGCGCTCGTCGGTGGGCTGCGGCACGTCGATGGGCCGGGTGGGCAGCGGACGCAGCAGGTCGGGCAGCACCGCCTCGGCGCGCAGCCGCACGTCGTCGGGGAGATCGGTGCGGGCCAGGTACCCGATCAGCTCGGCGAGCAGGCCGTCGACGCCGACCGCTGTCGGCTCGGGCCAGTCCAGCGGGCAGCGCTCCGGCGCCAGGTACAGGCTGCACAACACCGCGTCGCGGGTCGCACCGGTGGCATGGGTGACACCCGCGGGCAGCCACAGCGCCCTGGTGGGAGGCAGGACCCAGTACACCTCGCCGACGCCGACGCTCAGGACGCCGCGCCGGGTCCAGGCGAGCTGGTGGTGGGTGTGGCTGTGCGGGGGGATCCACTCCCCCGAGGCGAGCGGGAAGTGGCCGACGGTGATCGCGCTCATGTCCTCCATGCGACATAGTCTGGCCTCATCGCGGATTGTGGCCAAATGCGGCGGATCATAGCGTCGTCGGATGCCGATGATTGTGTTGTGTCTTGTTCAGTTCATGCTCGTGCTCGATGACACCGTCGTGAACGTGGCCCTGCCCAGCATCCGCGATGAGCTGGGCTTCAGCGCGTCCGGCTTGCCCTGGGTCGTCAATGCCTACTTCCTGGCCTTCGGCGGGTTGCTGCTGCTGTGCGGCCGGCTGGCTGATCTGCTCGGCCGTCGCCGCGCCTTCCTCATCGGGGTGGCGCTGTTCGGGGTGGCCAGCCTGGCCTGCGGGCTCGCGCAGGAACCGTGGCAGCTCGTGATCGGGCGGTTCGTGCAGGGCGGCGGTGCTGCGATGGCCAGCCCTGCGGCGATGTCGATGATCACGTTGCTGTATCCGGGGCCGGAGGAGCGGGCCAAGGCTCTGGGCATCTGGGGCGGTATCGCGGCCCTGGGCGGGACCTCGGGCCTGGTGCTGTCCGGGGCGCTGACCGATCTGGTGTCCTGGCGTGGGATCTTCCTGATCAACCTGCCCATCGTCGCCGTGGCCCTGGCGCTGCTCCCCCGGCTGGTCCCCGAGTCCCGCGCGCCCGGCCGGCGTCGCCTCGACGTTCCCGGCGCGGTCCTGGTCACCGGCGCCGCGGTGTCGCTGGTGTACGGGCTGCTGCGGGCCGGAGAGACCGGCTGGGGCGACCCGATCGTCATCGGCGCCGTCGTGCTGTCCACTGCCTTGGCGGCGGCGTTCCTGGTGGCCGAGTCGCGGGCGGCGGCACCGCTGGTGCCCGCATCGTTCCTGGCCTCGCGGACGCGGGCGGTGGCCAACGGCGCGACCCTGCTGTTCTCGATGGCGATGTACGCGATGTCGTTCCTGCTGATGATCCAGGTGCAGACCGTTCTGGGCTACAGCCCGCTCCTGGCCGGCATCGCCTACCTGCCCTACGGCGCCGGCATCCTGGCGGGCATGTGGCTGTCCTCCCGCATCTCACTCAGGATCGGGACACGCTGGGCGCTCCTGCTGGCGTTCCTGGTCAACATCGCCGGCGTGCTGCTGCTGTCCGGCGTGGCGGCGGGCGACTCCTACGTCGCCCACGTCCTGCCCGGCATGCTCATACTGAGCGTGGGCAACGGGCTGAGCCTGCCCGTCATGGCGGTGGCCGCGGTCGACGGCACCACCGAGGAGGACGCCGGTCTCGGCTCGGCCCTGTTCACCTCCGTCCAGCAGATCGGCGGCGCCATCGGGGTGGCCGCGCTGGCCATCATGGGCTACGCCGGCGGGCTCATGGCGGGCGCGGTCTGCGTGGCGCTCGGCGCCGTACTCATCGCCGTGCTGCTACCCTCGCGGGTCAGCGGCCCGCAGCAGCCGGCTGGACATGGAGCCGGCGGCCAAAGCAAGCCGACAGCCGCTCCCCGGCTCTGAGAAGTCGCAGCTCCGCCCAAATCCGCAGGACGCGCCAGGGCCACCCGGGGACAGAAACGCGTGCGACACGATGATCAGTCGTGCTCCTTCACCTGGCCTGCCTCTCCGTGCCGAACACGTTCGCCGCGCTGTGGTTGCCGCCCCTGAGCGGTCGGGACAAGGACATGGTGATACGCGCCCTGCGCCACCAGATCACCGTCCTCCAACGCCAACTCGGCGCCGACAGCGGAGCGAAATTCGCACCCGAGGACCGGGCCCTTCTCGCCGCGCTTGGGCTACCGGCGGGTACATGGTGAGCTCGCCACACTCGGCATCAAAGTCACGCCGTCCACAGTCTGGGAGATTCAAGCAAGAAGGCATTGATCCAGCACCCCAGCGGGCGTCCACCACATGGGCCGACTTCCTGCGCTCCCGAGCCCACGCTCTGCTCGCCTGCGATTTCATCGAGACCGTCCACTTGAACGGGCATCCAGGCCGTACTCACCGGCATCCGGATGCCGCGCGTGAATTCCATCATGGAGCGGTGGGTGCAGTCCTGCCGCCGTGAACTCCTCGACCGCTGCCTCCTGTGGAACGAACACCACCTGCGGCATCCTCCACGAATACTCACATGCCGCTTGACCTGCACGGATGGAATTATCGGCAGGCGCAGGTCCAGCAGGACGTCAGGAAGGTACGGAAGAGGGCGGGTGCTCTCCCGCCCCGAAAGCCCCGGATGTCATCGGATCTGGGAGAAGCGCACACAAACCGGTGACAGATGCCTCTGGGCAACCCCTGGCCGGGCTGCCTAGTTTCTTGAACGGAACCGTCTCCGTGAAGGGAGCATCGTGCGTCCGCTCACACGTTCGGTCATCGCCGCCGCAGTGCTCGCGGCGCCCCTCCTGGCAACCCCCGCCGCCCACGCCGAAGGCTCCTACGAGTGCTTCTTCGGCAGCATCACCCCTGGTCAGTACGGCTACCACCTCTCCGGCAACCCGTGCGACGGCACCGGATACGCCAACGTCGTGATCACGGTACGGTCCGGCTCGGCCGCCGGAACCCACCGCTGCGGCACCGCCTTCTCCTGGAACGGCTTCCTCGGCGCCGACGGCTGCAGGAAGGAACCCCTGTGAAGCCCCCGCCGCACGCCAACGGATCCTCGGGCGTGGGCCCGGGCAGCTTCGTCCGCCAACCCTCGAAGACTCCGGAGGGAAGCATCATGCGCCCCGTCCGAACGCTCGTCCTCGCCCTCGTCGCGGCAGCGCTCCTGCCCGCGACGGCGGCCGCGGCCCAGGAGCGTGTGTATGACTGCGCCCAGGGCTTCTGGTCACTCAACCCCTACCGCGGAGGGATCGACATCCTCGCCGGCGGCTGCACGGGACCGGCGTCGGGCACGGAACCGGCCTACGTCACGCTCCGGTCCGGGATGCCCTCGCCTCCCAAGACGTTCCTGTGCCCGTCGGCCGCGTATGTCAACGGCACCGTGGTCGCGTCGCAGTGCGCCCACGAGCCGCCGGCCTGACACCGGAAGCCCATACACGGGGTCAGTCCTGCGCCGGCTGGGGGTGGGCGTGTTCGTGGACGAGGGTCTGCGCGCTCAGGACGCAGGTGGCGAGGACGACGAGAACGGCGCCGGTCCACGCGGCGGCGGCGGTGGCGTCTCCGGCGGCGCTGCCGGTGACGACGCCCAGGGTGATGACGGACGTGTGCACGGTGTCGACCAGCCCGCCCGCTCCGGCGACTTCGACGACGCGGGCGACGAGCGCGGGGTTCCAAGTCGCAGGAGGCCACCCGCACCTTCGGCCTCGACGTCTCCTGCGCCCCCCGGCCGCGAGCTGCAGCGGTTCAACGGCGACATCCCGCAGTTCGACAAGGACGGCAGGCCCGCGCTGGTGCCCGGCCGGGTGGACGCGCTTCATGACGTTCTACCTCGACACCACCATCGACAACTTCGAGGACTTCTACGGCAAGGTCGTCGATCCCGAGTGGCTGGAGCGCAGCAACGAGCCCAACGCCCTCGCGCTCCTTCGGGCCCGCCAGAGCGACCGCAAGCCTCCGTGCCGGCGGATCCTGCACCGGGTCATGGCCGCCCAGAAGATCGCCAGCTCGTACGCGCTGATTCGGCGGCTGGAGCCGTACCCTGGGGGGCGCGGTGCTCGGCGCGGCCGAGCTGCCGGTCAAGGTGCAGGCCGTCGTCAACGCCCGCTTCCCCACCTTCACCCCCTACGTCTCCGACATCGTGGCCCTGCCGGCCGGCTACCACCCGGCCGCCGCGCCGGTCCCCGCGCCGGCCCGCGCCTTCCTGGTGGCGGGCGGCTGCGACCGGGTGGTGGACGTGCCGTACACCTCCGCGGACAGCAACCGGCCGCTGACGCTGTGGGGGCTGAACGGCGGCGACCACCGGCTCTTCCGGCTCCGGCCGACGGGCGGCGGCGCGCGGCCGGAGGCCCAGGAGTGGACGGGCGCCGTCCACCAGACCTGGCGGCTCCGCCCTCTCACCACCGGCCGGTGGTGACCCGGTGAGCGGGAGACGGGGGCCGGCGCCACACCGTCACGGGCCGATTCCGCCGCGCGCCCGAGGTGGCGACGTCCCCGGCTCTCAGCGCAGCGACTGGGCGGAGCGGAACAGGCCGGTGGGGTCGTAGGCAGCCTTGATCTCCCGCAGGCGCGGGAGGTTGTCGCCGTAGTAGGCCCGGGCCCAGTCCTCCAGGTCGGCGTCCGGGTAGTTGGGGTAGACCCCGCCGGACGACCAGGGCGACACCCGTTCCCACGACTCGCGCAACCACGCGTGCGCCTCCCGCCGCCGCTCGTCGCAGGCGCGGAAACCGACCTGGACGGCCTGCTTGAGCATGAACCGCGGGCCCCGGTGGACGAACGCGGTCGCGTCGGAGGCCGGGCGGCCGATGGCGCCCGCCCACGGCACGAACTCCAGGTCCCGGATCTCGCCGCGCACCCCGGCGGCGGCCAGCCGGTCCAGCAGGTCCTCGACGACCGTACGCGGCAGGAGGCCGTCGAAGAAGCCCGACTTGTTCAGGCGCAGCCCGGGCCGCTCGCCATACGGCAGCTCGGTGACGGGGCCCTGCCCGCCGTCGGCGTAGGAGTGGTGGCAGGCGGCCGCCGCGCCCTCCAGCCGGGTGAGCCGCAGGCGGCCCGGCGGCGCGAGCGCGTCGACGACCTCGGCGGCCCGCTCCTCGGGGGCGGCGACGACGCCGAAGAGGACGGCCTGCGGTGGCTCGTCCGGCTCGTCCCCGGAGATGACGGCGATCTCCAGGTTGACCTCGTCCGGCGCTTCGGGCGCCCAGCGCTGCCAGGCGTCGATGAGGTCGGCGGCCCGCTCGAAGTCGCAGACGGCCTGAACAGCGGTGACCGGCACGATGGGGCGGGTGCGCAGCGTCATCCGGGTGACCACGCCGAAGTTGCCGCCACCGGCCCCGCGCAGCGCCCACAGCAGATCGTCGTCCGCCTCGACGCGCGACCCGTCGGCCAGGACCACCCGCGCCGCGAGCAGGTGGTCGGCGCCGAGCCCGTGCAGGCGGCTGAACACTCCGTATCCGCCGCCCAGGACCGCTCCGGTGACGCCGACCGCCGGGCACCAGCCGCAGGGCACCATGCGCCCGTGCTCGGCCAGGCGCCGGGCCAGCTCGCCGATCCGCACGCCGGGGCCCACCCGCACGCTCTCGGCGCCGACCTCGATCTCGTTCGCCGCGCTGAGATCGACGAGCAGGCCGGTCGTGGAGGAGTGCTCGGCGAAGCTGTGTCCACCGCCGCGCAGGGCGAACGGCATGCCGCGGGCGCGGACGAGCTCAAGGACGCCGACCACGTCCGCCTCGCTGGCGCAGCAGGCCACGGCGGCGGGCAGCTTCTCGGTGAGCGTGCCGAGGAAGGGCTTGCGCCTGGCCTGGTAGCCGGGCTCGCCCGGACGGATCATGCGTGGGCCGGTCATCGACGTGCCGGCTTTCCGGTCTGCAACGCGTACAGCTCGGCGTAGCGTCCCCGCAGCGCCAGCAGTTCCTCGTGGACGCCCTCCTCGGCCACGCGCCCCTGGTGCAGCAGGTAGATGCGATCGGCATGGCGTACGCTGGTCAGCCGGTGCGTGATGAGCAGGATCGTCCGTTCTCCAGCGATCGCGCGGAGGGTCTCGTAGACGGCGTACTCCGCCTTGGCGTCCAGCGGTGCGGTCGGTTCGTCCCAGATCAGCAGGGCGCCGTCCCGGAACAACCCGCGGGCCACGGCCAGGCGTTGCCACTGGCCCGCCGACAGCTCGTGGCCGCCCTTGAAGTGTTTGGACAGCAGGGTGTGCCATCCCGCGGGCATGCCCGCGACGACGTCCTCGGCTGCGGCGAGCGAGGCGGCCTCGCGCAGGGCGTGGTCTTCCGGGTCCGGGCGGTCGTGGCGGCCGATGCGGACGTTGGTCCGGGCGTCGTGCGGCCAGCGGACCGGGTGCTGCGGGACCAGCACGACCTGGTCGGCCAGGGTACGCGGGTCCAGGAGGGCGGTGTCGATCCCGTCCCATCGCATGGTTCCGCTGGTCGGCTGGTAGAGCCCGGCGAGGAGCCTGGCCAGTGTGGTCTTGCCCGAACCGTTCTCGCCGACCAGCGCGATCGTCTGCCCGGCGCGGATGGTCAGGTCGATGTCGCACAGCACGGGAGTTCGCCTGCCGGGGTAGGCGAAGCCCACGCCGCGCAGGGTGACGCACTCTGGGGAACGCGGGACCGGTGCGCCGGACGCCGGTCGTTTCCTGGCGTCGGCGTCGGTGAGGAAGTCCTGGTAGTCGGCCACGTACAGGGACTGTTCGAACAGCTGGTTGGCGGCCTGGGTGAGCTGCCGCAGCGCCGCGGCGGCCACCCTGACGGCGATCACCGCGGTGCCCGCCGCGGCCGGCGCGATCCAGCCGGCGTGCAACATCAGACCGAGTACGGCCAGCACCCCGGCCAGGGCGAGGCCGGCCAGCGCGCGGCCCGCGGTCCTGCCCCGCGCCATGGACACCCCGACCCGGGTCTCCCTCTCCTTCAGCACGTCCGCCACCTGCCGGTACTCGGCCAGCACGTACGGCTCGGCCTGGCAGGCGCGCAGCTCGGCCGCCGGTTCCCGCTCGGTGGACAGCTCGGCGAGCATCTGCACCCGGCGGTTCAGCGTGACCATGCTCCGCATGCCGGCGTACCCGCGCCGCGCGACCGTCAGCACCGCCCAGGCCTCCGGGATCATGCCGGCCACGAGCAGCGGCACCAGCAGGGGGTGCAGGACGGCCAGCCCGGCCACCGCGGCCGTCACTCCGCAGACGGCGCCGAGCAGGTCGATCGTGTTGCCGACCGCGCGGTCGAGGTGGAACAACCCGCGGTCGCGGGCCCGGTGCAGGCCGTCGTAGAAGTCGGCGTCGTCGAAGTCGGCGAGCTGCACGTCCAGGGCGGCGGCGAACAGCCGTTCCTCGGCGGCCCGGCGCAGCGCCGGTTCCAGCCGCGCCCTGGCCAGCTCCACCGCGGCTTCGGCCGCCGCGCGCAGCGCCAGGATCCCGGCGACCAACGCCAGGCCGGGGGCGGCCGCCACGAGCCGGTCGGGCGCGGCGCCTGACGCGAGCAAGTCGTCCAGCACGGCCACGCTCGTCAGCAACCCGGCGGCCGTCGCGGCGCCCGAGGCGAGTTGAAGGACGAGGATGGCGATCGCGGACCGGCGCCCGCTCCGCCAGATGAGCCGCAGCACCGGCACGGTGACCGCCAGCAGTTGCCGCGGCGTGCGGCGGGATCCGTCCGGCTGGTCGAGGTGCCAGTAGGGCGTGACGAGCTCCTCGTCCGCCTTCTCGTCCACGGGGCTCACGCCAGGTCCGGCAGCAGCACGGACGGCAGTGCGCATTCGGGGTGCATGCGGAGCAACTGGTAGGACACTCCGCCCAGGCCGGGCAGCAGGCCCGGCGCGAAGGCGTCCCTGGCCAGGCCGCTGACCGGGCCGTTGGTCTCCAGGCTGCCCAGGATGACGGCGTCCAGCCGGTCCCGCTCGACCGGTGCGACGCCGGCGGCACGGGCCTGCTCGATCGTCTCCCAGCAGCCGAGATCGCCGTGGCAGAGCGTGTGGTTCCAGCCGATCCCGTCGGCCCAGCAGGAGGCGGCGGCGCCCGCGGCCCTGTCGCGCCACAGGGTGCCGCCCTCGCGGGCCAGCCGGTCGGCGGCGACGAGCCCGATCCCGCCGGCGCCGTGGCACCACGCCTTGGCGGCGAAGCCGTCGTTGCGAAGGTCCAGCCAGCCGCGCTGCTCGGCGTCGTAGAGGGTGTCCTCGTAGGCGAAGGCGGCCTCGGCCAGCTCTCTCATGCCCTCGTGGTCACCGGGGGAATCGGCGAGGCGCGCCAGGGCCCAGCCGATGCCGCTCGCGCCGTGCGCCAGCCCCCCGAGTCCCTGCGGGAAGCGGAGGCTCGGCCAGCACACCCCGCCGGGGCGGCGCTCCGCCAGCCCCGCGAGGCGCTTGCCGATCGTACGGGACAGCCGGGCCCAGCTTGCTTCGCCGGTCTCCCGGCTCAGCAGGAGGAGGGGAACGATCGCCCCCGCCATCCCTGACAGCAGGTCGTAGCTGTCGTCGGCCTCGATCGAGTCCGGCAGCAGTCCGGCCAGAACGCGGGCGCGCTGGAGCGCTTCCTCCCCGACGACGCCCAGGGAGCGCAGCAGCAGCCAGCTCCAAACCTGCGAGGCGATCCCGAGGTAGGCGCCGGGAGGCTCCGGCCGCAGGCGTATCCCTTCCCGCCGCCTGGCGGCGTCGCGATCCTCCATGGCGCGGATCGTGCGCAGGACCGCTTCCAGGAGCCCTTCCAGTTCCGCGATCGGCTCGGCCCTGCCGTCCGCGGCTTCCCGGATGTAGGCGCTCAGCAGGATCGCCAGGCCGTGGGCTCCGCCGTACAGGTCGAGCGACAGCGGCTGCACGGCCCAGCCGGTGAGGTCGAGCACGGGCGTGATCCACGTGACCGTGCCGTCCGCACCGCGCACGGCGCTGTCCAGGACCTCGCGGAGGATGCCGGCGGCCGCCGCGCGCCGCCTGGGCTCCAGTCGTTCGGTACGGACGAGGCCGGGCGGGAGCCGTTCGAGGTCCGGCATCCAGCCCTCGTTGAGGTACGCGCTGACCAGAGCCGCCTGAGCCACCGCGCGGTCCAGGCCGTGGTCGCGTTCCCGCCAGCGGGCCACCGCACCGGCGACCAGATCGTCCTCCGGGCCGCACCTGGTGTCGGCGGGGCCGCGGAGCATGCCGACGCGCGGCGTGGTGTCGAACATCGGGATGTCACCGTGGCACAGCTCGTCCACCTCCGCGGCGATGATCGCGGCGTCGCCGGGAGCCCCGGGGACGTTCTCCGACATCTTCGCCAGCAGCCGGGCGGCCTTCGCGCGGGCGTCGGCCTCGTCGTGGAGCGCGGCCGGATGCCACAGCATGCGCGCCAGCTCGGCGTACGACTCGGTGGAGCGCAGCACCGCGCGGACGGGACAGTCGGCGAACGGCGCCAGCAGCGGCTCCAGCTTGCCCGACCGGTCCAGCTCGGTCAGGCGGTCGTCGAGCTCGTCGAGGCCGGCGATGATCAGGTCCCAGTACCGGCCGAGCACCGGCTCCGGGCTGGGATGGTTGGCCGCCGGCGGCAGCGTCACCCGCTCGGTGCCCATCCTGGGGCTGTCGGTGCCCGCGTCGAGGACCACCGGCAGTTCGATCTGCGGCTGCTGGCCCGCCGCCGCCCCCGCCGCCGACATGTCCACGCCTCGCCAGCCCAGGGCCACCCCTCGTCCCGGGAGCAGCCCGATGCCCAGCACCGAGCTGTTGACCAGCTCCACTGCCATGTCGAAGGCCTGGCCGTACCCCGAGGGACGGGCCTTGGCGTGCGGGGCGAACAGGCTCTCACAGTCGACGACCACGGGGTGCGGCCCGGCGGCGATGAGGTTCTCGGCGTGCAGGTCGTTGCCGCCGAGCAGGCGCATGAGCGCCAGCCAGTGGCCCATGCCGCGGTAGAACGCGCCCAGTTCCTCGGCGTCGCCGCAGTGGCGGTGCCCGACGTGCTCGGCCCAGCCGTACCCCTGCCTGGTCACGACGGCGGGCACCCGCATGGTCGAGACGCCGAGGTGCGTGAGCAGGTCGGCAAGCGCCGCGTCCACCGCCAGCGAGCGCGGCTTGTAGACCACCCGTCCGTCCCCGCCGTGCAGCACGACGACCGTCTGCCCGCCCCGGTGGCTGTCGCCGGCGCCGAACTCGACGCGGTCGAGCTCGCCCGACGGCGCTCCTCGAAGGGAGACCAGCATCGCGCGGTCCTCGGCGAAGCGTTCGGCCAAGCGGAACGCGGCGGCGCATCGATTGCGGATGATCGTCGTGAGCCTCGGCATCATGCCGGGGTAGAGCACCGCCAGATCGTTCCAGAATGCCGGTTGCGCCACACTTCGCTGCCACTCCCGCCAGCGGGCGGCGGGGTCGGCGGCGGTCAGGCGCCCGGACAAGCGGGCGGCGTTCACCTCCAGCACCAGCACCCTGGTGATCTTGCGGCGAACCTCCTCCTCGACGGACAGCGCAGCGCCTGACAGGACGGCGCTGCGCTCGGCCGGCGCAAGACCGGTAAGTGCGCGCAGCCGGGCCCCGAGGTCGGTCAGTGCGGGTCCGATCAGCGGGTCCAGCGGAGGGTCGAACTCACCGGCCATGCGCTCCGCCCCTGCTCAGCAGCACTGATAGGTTCTGGAACCCGAGCAGGCGGTCCCGCATCTGCCGGAGCCGCCCGGCCCCGTCATGGTGATCTCCGACTCGACGTACATGCCGGGCATCAGCGGGCCTGCCGGGCTGTCCGGGTCGTCGCCCGCCCTCCAGGCGGCGATGATCTCCTCGGCCCTCTCGAGGGTGACGGTCATGTTCGCTCCCTTCTCGAATCTGGCACCATGATTCGGGGTCGACGCAACGCCTGATAGGCCTCATAACTGCGCACTTGACGACAGATAGTGGATATGAGATAGACAGGCGTGATCACCGTTTCTGCGGTAGATGATGACCAGATGCTCATCGACGGGCTGGCCGCCTGGCTTGCGCACGTTCCCGACGTACGGCTGACCGGATGGGCCGCCTCCGTCGCCGAGCTGCTCAGGACCGAGCCGTCCCCGGCCGTCGTGGTGCTGCTCGAGGCGCGGCTCGCCGACGGCTCCGACCCGGTCGAGAACGTATGCGCGCTGGTCCTGCGGCGGCGGCGGGTGCTCGTGATCAGCGCGATGCCCGGCGGCAGCCTGGCCAGGCGGATGATCGAGGCGGGAGCCGGCGGATACCTCACCAAGAACCACAGGCTGGAGACCCTGCTGTCCAAGGTCAGGGAGCTGGCCGAGGAGAAGATGGCCTGTCCGCCCGGCCCCGCGGCGGACCACACGACCGGGCGGGATTGCGCCCGTCCCGTCCTGTCCCCTCAGGAGCACGCGGTGCTGCTCGCCTACGCCTCCGGAATGACGCTCGCCGCGGCGGCGCGCAGCGCCGGAGTGCGGCCCGGAACCGCCAAGAACTACCTGGAACGTGTCAAGGAGAAGTACCGGAAGGCTGGGCGCCCGGCGTACACGAAGCTGGAGCTCGCGATCCGGCTGAGAGAGGACGGCCTGGCCACCTGACCCTTGTCGCCGTTCGTACGGCACCGCACGTCTCAGTACCGGACGGGCGGCGGCCCCGCACCGAGCTGCCAGCGGAACGGGGCGAGGTCCGGCTCGACCCAGCCGGTCCTGGCCGGGTCGCTTGCCAGCGTCGAGGACCGGTAGAAGCGGGCTAGCAGCTTCTTGTCGAGCAACGCGGGGTTCCGATCGGCGAACGCGTCGAAGTCGGCGGTGTCCGACTCTCCGGCGTGGTGGCCCACCAGCTCGACCCAGGCCCGACTGACGGTGGCGTTGTACTTCTGCGGTGCGCCCGCGTAGCGGGCGGTGCGCTGGATGCCGTCGCTGACCAGGTCGACCGCCGCTGAGGTGCCGTAGCCGCGGACGGCCAGCCAAGTCAGCTGGACGTGCTGGCGATGCCCGAACCGCTCGGCGGTCGCCATCACCTCCCCCATCAACTCGGCGAACGGCGAGGACTCCTCGTCCGTGCCGTTCGCGCCGTGGCCGTCGTGCGGAGGCCGGCGCAGGCGCTCCTGTGGGCCGGTCAGAGTCTTGGGCAGCCCGTTGAGGTGTGCCGCGTGGCCGGAGTGCTGGCCATGGTCGTGTGTGGTCATGACCCTTCCTTGATCAGTGCGTCCAGAACGGCGTAGAAGCCGGCGACCGCTCCGGCGGGCAGGCCCTCCAGCGCGCGGTTCTCGACGTCGGTCAGCGTCTGGGTGATGACGGCGGCCGCCGCGCGCCCGGAGTCGGTCAGTTCGATGAGCACCGAGCGGCGGTCGCCTGCGCGCGTGCCGCGGGTGATGTGACCGCGGCGTTCCAGCCGGTCCAGCACGCTGGTCAGCGTCGTGGGGCGGGCCCCGACCGCGGCCCCCAGTTGGGAGACGGTGCGGCCATGACCGTCGGCGAGGTTGGCCAGTGCGTTGATCTCGGAGGCGGTCAGGTCGAGGTCGACAAGTTCAGTGGAGATCAGGTGCAAGGTGGCGTGGGTGGCGCGCTGCAAGGCCAGCAGCGCCGACCGGTCCAGTGGTACGGATTCGTACTTCACGATTTCGGATATTACGATATCGTGGTATTCATCGCAAGACGCCGGCACCGCGCTCCCCCGCAGCGCCGCGAACCATGCATCGTGTTCGATCGTTGTCCGAGTGTTGCCGATTCCAAGGGGGCCGCGGTGGAGCAAGTCTTCGAGTACCTACCCTTGCTGTTCGTGGGGTTCGGCGCCGTGATCGCGCTGGTGTCGGTCAGGGGGATCGTGAACGGCAGGCGGTTCGTCCGCGGGGCGCGGCGGGTGCCGGGCGTGGTCACCGACGTGGCCACCACGTTCACCGGACGTGGTGAGCATCTGAGGGCGAGCCGGCGTCCGGTGCTGGCCTTCACGACCGTGGAAGGGCGGGAGGTGACCACCGAGTCCTGGGCCGAGTCGCAGCTGGGCATCGGCAGGGAGACCGACGTCCTCTACACCCCTGAGGACCCGACGAAGGCCGCACCCGTCGGCGCCGTCGGCGTCGGCGGCGGTTACGGCGGCATCGTCATCGGGCTCATCGCCGCCGTCGTCGGCCTGGCCCTCTTCGCCGCCCTCTCCGGACATTTCAGCCCGTCCAGCGGCATGGAGAACGGCTGCCGGATCGAGCACGCCGACGGCACCTCCGAGCCCGTCGACTGCCCTCCGGGCCTGGATGTCGACTGACGCGGCCGCCGGCAGCGCCATCGCTCTCCGCCGCAACGAACACCCGGGGTCGTGTGCCGGGGTGTTGTGCAAGGCTCGGAGGTGGTGCTCTTACAAGCTGATCACGCTAGATCCCGACAGACTGCACGTCGGTCACATAACTCGCAACATGGACAGCCTGGGATGCTGTTGCGACCCACACCGCCAGGATGAAGACCACGGGACGCAGATTGGAGCGCCGCGCACATCCAGGCCATCGACGCCCGGCGGGAGGAACTGCGCGCTGAGCCGGCACGACGCCAGGCTGACCACGCACGGGAGCGGAACCGCCTGACCGGCGAGCGCGACCAGGCCGGCCAGGAGCTGGTGGCCCAGCGCTCGGCCTGCGACACGTTCCGCCCTCAACTGGCCGAGACCACCACCGCACGCGTCGCCGCAGCGCGAGCAGACGGCATGCACGAACGGCTGGCCGACCTGCGCGCGCTGCTGGCGGCGGCCGACGTCACACTCCCGGAGATCACCGAGCTGGACGACGGCGCCCTCGGCGTGGCGCTGCCCAACGGCGACGGCGTCGTGCTGCGCGGGGAGCAGATCTCCCTCGACTTCGGAACACACCACCGAGGCTTCGACGCCGACACGGCGCCTGCTGTGGTCGGCGCGCTCCTGGCCATGGCCGCCTATCGCGCCCGCCGCCGATGAGCAGGAGCCCGGCCGAGGGCCCCACGGTCGATCAAGCGGGTCTTCACGACCGAGCTTCCCTGCGGGTGGCCGCCGTCACCGCCGCCCAGGAGCAGCGCCGGAAAGCCCATGGACCCTGTACGCGGCCGACGGCACGAGCCCCGTCGACTCCTTCCTCCAGGACCTCCGCTGAAGGGTCGCCATCACCGCGCCCCCACGACCCACTACCGGAAAGAGGACCACCAACTGGTCGGCGCAACGGGCCAGGGTCCCCGCCCCACTGACCCACACCTACCTGGAGCACTCCCCCGCCCCATCACCCCACCACGTGGAGCCGGGAGGGATGCCTCGCCATTCTCGGAGGGGAAGTTCGCCCTACCTGAATAGGGGAACTCCGGTTCCGAGGTGGGCCGTTGATCGTCAGGACTGCGATATGCCGACAAATCCTGAAAGTGGGTCCCTTGTCGCCGACCGCCCTACGCCTCTCCTGCGTCTCCCTGGCGGCACTCCTCCTCGCCGCAGGATGCTCCGCCTCATCCCCTCCCCCCGGGCAGACCGTCCAGCCCCCGCAGGCATGGAGCGGCGACTCCTCGGCAGACGACACGGAAGACGCAGGAGAGGACCGCGTCGAGGTCTGCGTCCGCAAGGCGACCCGGGTCCGCGCCGCCGACAAGCACTGCGAGAACGACAGATCCGGTTACGGCTGGTACTACCTCCCGCTGTCCCGCCAGATCCCCGCGGTCGGCAAGAAGGCCGCGAAGGGCTCCTTCTTCTCGAACGAGAACTCCGCATGGTTCAGGGCGCGCCCACGCGGTGGCAAGGGCAGCAAGGCGATCGTCGAGCAAGAGCCCCCGAACGTCACCGACGACGACGGCGGTTCGACGCCGTCGTGGAACCGCCGCTGCACGGCCTGTGCCAGGAAGTCCACAGGCCGCCGCCGCTAGGCTCCGAGGTGTTGGAATGCAGCCGGGAAGGGATCCGATCATCAGCAGCGACTTTGCCTCTCCGCCGGCGGACCGGTCACGGCCGGCGCGCCGGCGCGTCACCGAAGCGGCCGTCCTGAGCGACCACGACCAGAGCCCGGCCGAGGTCGCCCAATGGACCTGCCCGCATGGGCGGCATGCCGGCCATGGCTGCGTCGCCTGTTACCACGCCTGTGCCGACGCAGATCCGGCACATCTGCAATGGGAGGTCGCGGCGTGGTTCACCACCGAGCGGCCGATCCCCATCAGGGCGTTGCAGGACGTGCACCGCCACGACCGCGGGCTCACGCTGACCCAGCCGTCGACGCCCCTGGTCTACCTTCTGAGCGCACGGGTGAGAGCCGCCCTGGGCGTGGAGGCGGTGGCGGGAGTGGTGGGGTTCCTGGTGCAGAACCGGCACATCGTCGATGCATTCACCGTGACGGAGATCCGCGCCGTCCACTCCTGAACGCCCCCTGCCGGGCGCCCTCGCCGCGGGAGGTGACAGGTTCAACAGCAGGCAGCGGACAGGGCATCCCAACCAGGAGGGGCAGAAGGCGCTGGCGGGCCACTACGCCCTGATGATCGCCGGTGAGCTCGGGCTGCACCTCAAGGCGTCCGACGGGGCGCCTCCACCGGCCAGGGCGGCGGCGGGTCGCCGGGCGGCACCGGCGGCGGAGGAGGAGGCGGCACCAGCACCCCCAACGTGGGCCCGCGTTCGACCATGACCTACGTCGACATCGACCCGCCGCTGTCCCACCCCACGGACCCCGGCCCCCGTCCCACCCCCGCCGACCCGCAACCCTCCCCCGGGACCCCGGAACCGGCGACCCCGCGATGGACCATCTATCCGGTCGACGCCGCCGCGGTGGCGTTGCCGGCCATCACCGGGATGCGCGCCGGCGAACTGGAGAGTCTTATGGTCGGGCGGGTGGAACACACAGCGGCCACTGGGTGATCGGCTTCCGGCTCAAGGGCGGCGCCGTCGTCGTGGTGCACCACCTGAGGTGCTCATGGCGTTGCTGCGGCCGCTGCTGACCAGCCGCAAGCCGAGCGACCTGCTGCTGCGAGCCGGCGCTCGCCGTTCACCAGGCGGAAGTCGGCGTAGACCTGCGTGTGCGCCGGGTCGCTCGCGATGAGTGGCGTCACCGAGCCGTCGGCGAGCGCGACCCGCAGCAGGCTCGCCGCGTACCGCCGGTCGTCGCGGCCGGCCGGGCGACGGTGCAGGCGAGCCGGGTGCCGCCCGGGGAGAAGGCGGCCGAGGCGACCTTGCCCCGGGCGAGGGTGCGGGTCCGTCCGGTGCGGGTGTCGTAGGTCATCAGGCGGCTGCCGCGGGAGCCGTCGTGGTCGGGGATGATGGCGACGTGCCCGGGTCCGGCGGCGGTCACGACGCCGTACGACTTCTCCGGTTTTGCGAGGTGGACGCGCGCCTGGCCGCCGATCAGCACGTCGAACCCGTCACCGGTCCGTACGGTGCTGACGCTCCGGTCGGCGGCGGTCAGGGTGACCGCCGCCGATTGTAATCTCCGACATTTCCCGAGCTGGAATGACATAACCGTCCTTCGGTAGATCGCGGATTTCGCTCCCAAAGCGTGAACCGCGGCCCATGTCGAAGGCACGTCGTCACAATGTCTGACCGGGACCTGTGGTCGTGGGTGGTCTGGGGGACAACGCCGGTGTGACGGAAACGCCCGTCATGCGCGATCGGCGTCCGGGGCGGATGCTGCGTTCGTGAGAGGGAGACCGGACAGCAGGCGGTCACGGAGGACGTCGCCGCGGATGCCGATCTCGGCGAGGTCGTCGGGGCCGGGGGCGCCGCTGATCAGCAGCTCGGGCACGAGAAGCTCGCCGAGAGGGGCAAGCGGCGACGGATCGGCCAGAGCGCCGACAGGGACGTCGGACAGGTCGAGGTAGGCCGGCGCGAGGATCCGGCCGTGGAGGGTACCGGCGACCAGGTCAGGGCAGAACTCTCTCCAGAAGATCGAGACGGTGGTGCGCAGGTCCCCGTGGATCATCACCAGCTTGTCGGTCCAGTCGCCGACGAACGTCTCGGACGTCACGTGGCCGTGCACGATCAGCTTGGCGTCGCCGGCCAGGTAGATGCTCCTCGTCCGCAGGTTCCCCAGGACGATCAGCGCGGCGGAGCCGTCGTCCACGTCGGTGACGTTCCCGTCGACGACCAGGTCGCCGTCAATGATGTAGCCGGTCGCCGCCTCGGGGGTGTCCTCCCGCCACGGCGTGCGCCCGTGCTCGTCGAGCGGGAGTTCGCCGGTCACCGCGGCGGGGCCGGGCACGAGGATGTACTCCTCCTCGTACAGGTTCTGGTACGTCTCCTTCGGCAGGCCGCGCCGCTCGAACAGGTCAACCGCCTCGTCCCAGGCGAGGCAACTCGATCGCATGCGCGCGACCATAGCAACAAAACACCCCAATACCAGCCGACCCGGGCTCCGGGACGGAGGCGCGGCGCAGGAGACATCACTCGCGCTCGCCCGCAGGGCTGATCTAGCAGGTGTAGCTGTCCACCCGGACGCTGGTGGAGTCGCTGATCTTCTCCCACATGGAGCTCAACCCCCTGCGGTCGCGCGTGTAGTTGTAACCGTCCTTGATGTACTTCATGACACAGCCCGCGTCGACCTTGAAGGCGTCGGTGTCGTAGTAGTACGGAAGGTCATCCGTGGCCTCGCCTCTGGCCAGCCACCACATGGCGTTGCGCATGCTCGACTGGT
The DNA here is from genome assembly GCF_003947315.1 of Nonomuraea sp. WAC 01424. Taxonomy (NCBI): domain Bacteria; kingdom Bacillati; phylum Actinomycetota; class Actinomycetes; order Streptosporangiales; family Streptosporangiaceae; genus Nonomuraea; species Nonomuraea sp. WAC 01424. The sequence goes on along the minus strand of NZ_QHHZ01000004.1, from coordinate 555,663 downwards.
AGCCGTTTGTTACGCATGGCGGCTTTTCTCCGTAGTACGTGGTCGAGCCCGCTTGCCAGCAATTGGCGACGGTGACGTACTTGCTCGAGCCGAAGTTCCAGACGATCCCTCCGCAGCCGGAGTAGTCGCACGTCCCTGCCGTCTCCACGGCGGATGCGTCGGCCGCTTGTGCTGGGACAGCGATCGCGGCGAACGCCGCTGAGGCCAGCATCGCCGCTCCGGCCCGAAGAAGCGTTTTGATCATGTCGGTTGTTCCTTTCACGGGGCTCATCCACGCCGCAAAGCCTGACGATTTCGCAGGTCAATGGGCTGACGGCTCTCATCCTGGGCGTCCGCGAGATTGTCCGGAACCCCGTTTCGCCGCCGCAGACAAACTGACGGCAGTGACCGCGGGCTCGGCCCGGTCGGCGGCGCTCCACGTCCCCGGGCATGCTGGAATGATCGTCGTGGACACGAATCCGTCGATCGATGAGTCCGGGCTCATGCTCGCGATGGAGCAGAATCTCGCCGAGCACGCCTGCCACCTGCACCGGAACCTGGAAGGCGCGTCCGTCACCGAGACCGGCGACCTGCTGATCGCCGACAGCGGCCTGGGCGACGACACCTTCAACATCGTCGCGGCGGCCCGCTTCACCCCGGACACCGTCCAGGCCCGCATCGCGGAGACCGTCGGCACCCTGGCCGCCACCGGCCGCCCGTTCTCCTGGTGGGTGGGCCCGGCCTCGGCCCCGGCCGACCTTGCCGAGCACCTCAAGGCCGCGGGGCTCGAAGCGTCGGAGACCGAGACGGGCATGTGGAAGGACCTGCGCGCGCCCCTCCCTGAAGCGCACGCCGACGGCCTGGACATCCGCCTGGCGACCACCCCCACCCAGCTCGCCGACTACGCCACGGTTCTGGCTGCCAACTGGAACCCGCCCGCCGCCACCGTGCGCCGGTTCTTCGCCGACACCGCGCCCTGGTCGCTCATCGCCGACTGTCCCGCCCGGTATCTGGTCGGATATGTCGGCGAGCGTCCCGTCTGCTCGGCCGAGGTCTTTCTGTACGCGGGCGTCGCCGGGATCTACAACATCGCCACTCTCGCCACCGCACGTCGCCGCGGTTATGGCGGCGCCATCACCCTGGCCACCCTGCACGCCGCCCGCGACGCGGGCTACGAGACCGCAGTGCTGCAGGCCTCCGCCGACGGCGAGCCCGTCTACCGCCGCCTCGGCTTCACCGCCTGCGGCCACTTCACCGAGTACGCCATCTTGCCCTGACACCTGCCCCGGCGCGCGCAGGATCCTGGGTGAGGTTGTGCCGGAGCCTCGTCACTCGCCGAGATCGTCCAGGCGACCGGGCTCAGCCGTTCCAGCCTGTACGCGACCTTCGGCGGCAAGGCCCAGCCGCAGGCCACCGCGCTGGGCCGCTACCTGGAGCGGCGGTCACGACCGGTGTTCGACGCCCTGGCCGCCGACACCCGCGGTGTGCCGGCCATCACCGCGTTCTTCGAGCGACTGGTGGCGGCCCAGTGCGGCGGCGAGCACGCCCGCGGGGGCTGCCTGGTCACCAACACCGATGAGCGGTTTCCGTACTCATGACGAGAGTGACGCGCCCGAGGCGGCCCGGCCGATGCTGGAGGCGGCCAAGCAGGTGGTGCTGATCACGGCCGGCGTGGCCAATGGTTGTGAGTACTGTGTGGCCGCGCACTCCACCCTCGCCCTGCGCGCCCGGGTGCCGGCCGAGGTGGTCGAGGCATTGCGCGCGGACCGGCCGCTGGCCGACCAGGCGCTGGAGGCGGTACGCCGCCTCACCCATGCCATGGTCGTACGGCGCGGCTGGGTGGACGAGGCCGAGATCGAGGCGTTCCTGGCCGCCAGGCGGACCCCGGTGTCGTCCCGTCGAGCCGGCCCATGACGCCGCGGCGCGGTTCGTCCGGACGTCACCCGCGCAGGAGGGTTCGCACCTCCGCCAGGAGGTCCACCTGCCGCCGCCAGTCGCCGCCCGAGATCCCGACGACCGCGTGGCTCGCCCCGGCCTCGCGGTAGTCGTTCAGTCGTCCGGCGGCCTCCTCGGGGTGGCCGGTGAGAGGGATCGGCAGGACGTCCTCAAGCGGACGGCCGTAACCGGCACTGATCCCGGACGCCACCTGCGCCCGGGACGGGACGTCGGGCCCGGCCCCCAGCGCGGCGGCGCAACCGATGGCGACGACCGGAACGGGACGGCCTGCCTGCCCGGCCAGCTCGGCCAGCCGTCCCCTTCCCTCGGCGACCTCCCGCGAGGAGATCAGCGAGGGGAGCCAGCCGTCGCCCAGCCGCGCCGCCCGCCGGACCGCCGCCTCCGACGCGTTGCCGACCCACACAGGCGGCATGGCCGCGGCCGGGGACAACGTGACCGACGGCTGCCCCGGCTCGTCCGGCAGCCGGGTCTCCTTCCCGGCCAGCAGTTCGGGGAGCAGTTCGAGCGCGGTGTCCGTACGGCGTCCGCGCCGCCCGTACGCCACCCCGGCGGCCGCCCACTGCCCCGGCCCGCCGCCCGAGCCGACGCCCAGCACCCGCCTGCCGCCGGACACGTGCTGCAGGCTCGCGATCTGCTTGGCCGCCCAGGCCAGCGGCCGGATCGCCGGGACGAACACGCTTGCGCCGATCCTGATCCTCGACGTGACGGCGGCGGCGGTGGCCAGTGCGATCGAGGCATCCAGGGTCGGCCCGCCGATGGCCAGGTGATCGCCGTGCCAGACGCCGTCCAACCCGGCGTCCTCCGCGTGCCTGGCGGCCTCCCGCAGGTCGAGGTCCCTCTTGCGCTGCTCGCCGACGCCGGGCAGGATCACACCGATCTCAAAGCTCTCCATGCGGCCGACTATGCAACCTCAGGCGGGCTTGAGGTCAAGCCCGCTCGTGAGCACGCCGTCCGTCATCGTGGAGACCGAACAGGAGTTCCCAGGGAGCGGGCCGGCCGCCGTTTCACGTCGGCGGCTCGTAGCATGTCGGAGTGCGGTCAGCCGAGCGGGTTCACGCCCATGTGCCTCGATGGGAGATCACCGTCCCGTCGCGGCCCGGCCGCCTGCCCGGGGTCATGATGGCGGGGTTCAGCGACCGGGACAACGAGTTTCGCGACCTCACCCTCGTCCCGCACCCCTCGGTCACCCTGCTCCTCGACCTCGGCGACGAGCCGTTCGTCATCCAGGACGACCGCGGCTCGCGGCAGCACGGACGCGTCGTCGCCGGCCTCGCGCCCCGGCAGGTACGGGGATGCGGCCCGACCAGCCGGATGGAATGCCTCCAGATCCGGTTGTCGCCGATGGTCGCGCACGCCGTCCTGGGCGCGTCCGCGGAGCTGGGCGGCACGGTGGTCTCGCTCGACGACCTCTGGGGGCGGGAGTCCGTACGCCTCCAGGAGCGGTTGCGGGCCGCCGGGTCGTGGGAGGACCGGTTCGCGATCGCGGAGGCCGCGCTGGCCAGGCGCGCCGACGCGGGCCGCGCCACCGATCCGGAGGTCACCTTCTCCTGGCGGCGGATGGCGGCGAGCGGGGGGCTGATGCCCGTCGAACGGCTCGCCGCCGAGGCCGGCTGGAGCCGCAAGCGCCTCTGGTCCCGGTTCCGCGCCCAGGTCGGCCTCACCCCGAAGCGGGTGGCCCGGCTGATCCGCTTCGATCTGGCGGCCCACCGGCTCGCCGCCGGTGAACGCGCCGCCGACGTGGCGGCCGAGAGCGGCTACGCCGACCAGTCGCACCTGCACAGGGACGTCATGACCTTCGCGGGGATGACGCCGGCCTCGGTCGCGCTCTCGCCGTTCCTCGCCGTGGACGACGTCGCCTGGCCGCCGGGGCCTGGCGGATCACGGCCGGCCGCCGCTGCCGCAGAGACGACGTGAGGTCGGCCGCCGCTACGCCGTGAGTGCCTCGACTACCTGCTCATCCATGGCGAGCGGCACCTGCGCAAGGTCTGACCGAATACGAGCGCCACTTCAACCAGCATCGCCGTTCCCTCCTCCCTCCAAGCCTCTCAGGTTCGTGGAAGCCGTCGAGAACTCCTTCAGTACCCCTGTCCCTTCGACAACCGCCGAAGACCGTTGGTTGAGAGGATGACGGGTGCGACGTCCTCTCCGCAGCAGCCTGACGACCCGCCGGCGTCACTCAGTAGACGAGGCGCTGTCCTCGATGAGGTCGCGGAGCTGGGAGCGGGCGGTGATGCCCAGCTTGGGGAAGCTGCGGTAGAGGTGGGAGCCGACCGTGCGCGGGGAGAGGAAGAGCTTCTCGCCGATCTCGCGGTTGGTCAGGCCGCCGGCGGCGAGCCTGACGATCTGCTGCTGTTGCGGGGAGAGTTCGGCGAGCGCGTCGGGGGCCGTGGCCGTGACGTCGAGGCCGGCGGCGCGTGATTCGGCGCGGGCGCGCTCGATCCACGGGCGCGCCCCCAGCCGCAGGAACGTCTCCAGCGCCTCGGTGAGCGGCCCGCGCGCCTCCGCGACGCGACGCCGGCGGCGCAGCCATTCGGCGAGGTCGAGCAGGGTTTGGGCGCGTTCGAACGGCCAGTGCTCCAGCACCGGGTCCGCCAGGGCCGCCCGGAAGTGCGGTTCGGCGTCCCCGGGGTCGGCCAGCAGGCCACGGGCCCGGCTGATCAGGGCGTGCAGCCGGGGTGAGGCGTTGCCCGCCAGGTCGGCCGCCGTACGCTCGATGATCGCTGCGGCTTCCGCACGGCGGCCGCAGCGCACCGCGGCGGCGGCCAGATCCGCCAGGGCCGGGTAGGAGGCGTGGTAGTGCACGGGGGCGCCGTCGGCGGTGAAAGCCATGCGGAGCTGGTCGTACGCGATCCCGAAGGCGCCCTCCGCGACGGCCGCGGCGCCGAGCGCGTGGCGGGCGTACACGCGAACCGAGCGGCTCTCCAGCGGATCGACCAGGGTGAGCGCCTCCTCGGCCTGCGCGCGGGCCGTCGCCGCGTCGCCCTGGAACGCCAGCACGGTGGCGTCCACGGCGATCGCGCAGGCCACGGCGTGGTCGAGGCCCGCCGCCCGGCCGGCCTCGATGGTCCGGGCGCAGGACTCGCGGGCCGGCCCCCACCTGCCGCGTTCGACCTGGGCCCAGGCGATCGCGCCGCCCAAGCCCTCCGGCAGCGGGCCCTGCAGCTCCCAGCGGTGTACGGCCTCGTCGAAGGCGTTGACGGCCTGCGGGGTCTCGTCCAGCAGCCACGCCATGATCCCGACGGCGGTGAGACGTTCAGGCTTGGCCCGTGCTTCGGCGGTCAGCTTCGGGAGCAGGCGGAGGAGTTCCGCCCGGCCGGCGAACGGGTCCGACACGGCCCTCACCCAGGCTTGCGTGGTGTCCTCGGGGAGAGGCCGCAGCAGATCCTGGATGCGGCGCCGCTGGGAATCCAGGCCGGAGTAGAAGCGGACAACGGCGGCGCCGGTCAGCAGATCGAGCGCGGCGGCGGGCTGGTGGACCGACAGTTCCTCGGCGGCGTCGGCCAGGCTGGCGAAGACCGCGGTGTGGCGTCCGGTCAGGACCGCCAGCCGACCGGCCTGCACGGCGGCGGAGGCCAGCAGGGTCGCGTCGTCCGTACGTGCGCGTGCCTCGGCGGTCAGCTTCGTGACCCAGGCGAGGTCGCCGGTGAACACGGCCGCCGATGCGGCTTCGACCAGCAGCCGGGCGCTGTCCTCGCGTCGGGGTGCGAGTTCGGCGGCGCGTTGCAGGGCCTTGGCCGCCGCCGCGTGGCCGCCTCGCCGGCGGGCCCGGGTGGCGGTCCGTTCCAGCTCCGCCGACACGGCCGCGTCGGGACCGGGGCTGGCGGCGGCCAGATGCCAGGCCCGGCGGTCCGGTTCGTCCCGCAGCATCGCGGCCAGCGCGAGATGGGCCTCGCGCCGGTCGTCCAGTGAGGCGGCGTGGTACACGGCGGACCGGGCCAGCGGGTGGCGGAACCGCACGTCCAGGCCGTTCCGGCGGACCAGCCCGGCCTGTTCGGCGGGCAGCCAGACCACGTCCCCCGCGTGTGGCGGTCCGGCGGGTTCGGCGCTGTCGGTGGCGGCCAGGAGCAGCAGGGCCCGCGTGGTGGCGGCGGGGAGGCCGTCGAGGCGGGCGGCGAAGATCCGCTCCAGACGGTCGGTGAGCGGGAGCGGACCGGCATCCGGCAGCCGTGTCGCCGTGGTGGCCGCCCTCGTCAGTTCGACCAGGGCCAGCGGGTTGCCGCCCGCCTGGTCGAGGATCCGCGTCCTGGTGTGGCCGGTGGGGCTGTCCGGCTGCAGGTCGAGGAGCCGGTTGGCGGCGGGCCTGTCGAGCGGCCCCAACGCGAGCGCCGGCGCGTGACGGCCGAACCCCGGCAGGTGATCACCGCCGCGCACGCCGATCAGCATCGTGACCGGCTCGCCCGCCAGCCGTCTGGCGGCGAACGACAGCGCGTCCAGGGAGGCCCGATCGAACCACTGCGCGTCGTCCAGCGCCACCAGCACGGGACGATGCTCGCCCAGCGCCGACAGCAGGCTCAGGACGGCGACCCCGATCAGCATGGGATCCGGCGCGGCCGATCCCGCGCCGAACGCGTCCCGCAGCGCCGCCCGCTGCCTGTCCGGCAGCCCGTCCACCTCGTCCGGCACGGGCCGCAGCAGTTGATGCAGGCCGGAGAAGGCCAGGCTGGACTCCGACTCGCTGCCCTCGGCACGCAGGACGCGAGCGCCGCCGGCCGCCGCCTGCCGGGCCGCGTGCTCCAGCAGCGCGGTCTTGCCCGTGCCCACGTCACCGACCAGCAGCAGAACCGGACCGGCCTGAGCAAGGCGTGCCAGCTCCGCGTCACGGCCGATCAGCTCGTTCACGGGTCTCCATTCGATCACGCCCAGGCTACTGGCCGCGCGGGTGCAGTCACGTGACGGATACCGCGCGTGCCCGGCTCGCTCGTACGGTTCCGGAGAACCGCCTCATTCTCAAGGAAGCCCTATGGACACCATCACGCTCGGCCAGGTCACCGTCACCCGGGTCCGGGAATATTTCGGCTCCGTCGACATGACGCCCGGCACGTTTTTCCCCGAAAGCCCGGAAGAGGTGTGGAAACCCTGGCTGACGCCGCATTTCCTGGACGCCTCGACGAACATGGTGAATTCCGCGATCCAGACGTGGCTGCTGCGTAGCGAGGGGAAAACCATTCTGGTCGACACCGGGGTGGGAAATCACAAGGAGCGGCCGTACGCGCCGGTCTGGAGCCGACTGGAAACGGATTTCCTGGCGAACCTCGCCCGCGCCGGCGTCGCGCCGGAGGACGTGGACATCGTCATCAACACACATCTGCACATCGATCACGTCGGCTGGAACACCTACCTGGACGGCCGGAACTGGGTGCCCACTTTCCCGAACGCCACCTATGTGATGCCGAAGGATGACTTCGACTTCTGGAACCCCGAGAACGGCCATCAGCCGCGACTCGGCCGGGGAAACCAGAACGTTTTCGAGGACAGCGTTGCCCCCGTGCACAAGGCCGGGCAGACGCTGCTGTGGGAGAAAGGCCACCAGATCGACGCCGATCTGCGCCTGGACGCGGCCCCCGGGCACACCCCCGGCTCCAGCATGCTGACCCTCACCTCCGGGTCGGATCGCGCGGTGTTCGTCGGTGACATGCTGCACAGCCCGATGCAGATCGTCGAGCCGGACTGCAACAGCTGCTTCTGCGAGGACCCCGCGGGTGCGCGTGCCACCCGCCGCGAGGTGCTGGGCTGGGCGGCCGACAACGGCGCCCTGGTGATCCCGGCCCACCCCGACGGCCACGGCGCCGTGGAGGTGGCCCGCGAGGGGGACACGTTCGCCGTCAAGGGCTGGGCGCCCTTCGACCCGTACACCGAGCGGAGCTGAGACCCAGGATGAGCCACCACCCCATTGTGACCACGACGCGGGGGGCCGTCCGCGGCGTGCGCCAGGGTGCGGCCACCGCTTTCCGCGCCATCCCCTACGCCGCGCCGCCGCGCGGCGCCGGCCGGTTCGCGCCGCCCCGGCCGCACGAGCCGTGGGACGGCGTACGGGACGCCACCGCGCCCGGACCCAACGCGCCCCAGTCCGAGCGCAAACTCGGCAACGTGGACATGTCCCCGTATTTCGGCACCGGCTGGAGCCACGGGGATGACTACCTCACGGTCGACGTCTGGACGCCCGGCGGTGGCGGGCTGCCCGTCATGGTGTTCGTGCACGGCGGCGGATTCGTCGCCGGCTCGACGCGGTCCGCGATGTACGACGGCTCGGCCTTCGCCCGCGACGGCGTCGTCCTGGTCACGCTGAACTACCGGCTCGGCATCGCCGGGTTCCTCGACATCCCCGGCGCGCCCGCCAACCGGGGCCTGCTCGACGTCCTCGCCGCGCTGCGCTGGGTACAGGAGAACATCGCCGCCTTCGGCGGCGACCCGCACAACGTCACCCTCTTCGGCCAGTCGGCCGGGGCGACCATCGTCGGCGGCGCGCTCACCGACACCTCGGGCCTGTTCCGCCGGGCGATCGTCCAGAGCGGCAGCGGCCTGGGCGCGTTCACCACCGAGCAGGCGGCCCGCGTCACCGGGGCGGCGGCCGAGGCCCTGGACATCGAGCCGCACGTGGACGCCTTCGCAGGCGTCGGCGACGAGCGCCTGGTCGAGGCCGCCTCCAAGCTGGCGGGCCTCGACCTGCGAACCGGGACCCACCGCGACCCGCTGATCGGGCTCAGCCCGTTCAGCCTCGTCCTCGACACCCAGCCCGCCGACTCCGTCGCCGCCCACGTCGACCTCCTGATCGGCACCAACACCGAGGAGGGGAACCTGTACCTGGTCCCGGTGGACAAGTACGCCACCTCGACGGACGCGGACGTCCAGGACGCGGCGGCGCGCTCGCACCGGGACCCGGCGCGGCTCGTCGAGACGTACCGCAAGTCACGCCCCGAGGCGTCCTCCGCCGAGCTGCGCTCGGCCATCATGGGCGACGCGCTGTTCGGCGCGGGGACCTGGGCCCTGACCGCCGCGAACCCCGGCGCCACCTACGCCTACGAGTTCGCCTGGCGCTCCAACGCCCTGGACGGTCAGCTCGGCGCCACCCACGCGGTCGAGCTGCCGTTCGTCTTCGACCGCACGAACCTGCCCCGCCTGCGCGGCCCCGCCGCCCTGCTCGGCCCCGACGAGCCGCCCGCGGACCTCGCCGACCGCATGCACCGGACCTGGGTACGGTTCGCCACCACCGGAAACCCCGGCTGGGACCCCTACGACACCGAACGCCGGGCCACGATGCGCATCGACGCCGAGTGGACTCAGCTCGACGACCCCCGAGGCGAGGAACGACGGGCCTGGGCGCCATGACGCAGGCCATCGAACAGGAGAGAGGTGATCTGCCGGACCTGGCTCCCCCAGCCCTCCGTGGCGCGCATCGCGCCGGATGGTCTGGGCCACGGGTGTCAAGCCGGTCATCGCCCGCCGCGGTACCGGACACGGCTCCGGCCTGGGTGTGCATCGTTGGGTGGTCGAGCAGACGATCGCCCTGCTGCACTGGTTCCGCCGCCTGAGCATCCGCTGGGAGATCCGCGACGACATCCACGAAGCCTTCATGGCCCTCGCCGCCGCCCTCATTTGCTGATCAATCTGTTAGGACTTCTGAAGCCGGATATGCCTGGTTGTCTCCGTGGTGCGCTGGGCGACCAGCGTGAGGACATCGTGTCTGCCGACCGAGGAGCCGTCCTGCTGGGTGACATCTCGAGGTACGGGCGGACCGCGCCAATCTCGGGGGCGAAGAACGAGAGGACGGCCATTAGCGGTGAGATGGATCATGGTGCAGATGGTCACGGTGACCCGCGGAACCACTCAAGGTCGCGCTATCGCGCCGGGCCCTCCCGTCACGTTCAGGCCGACGCCGACTCAACGCCGTTGCTCGTGCACACCCGTCCTGACATGCTCGAACATCCATCCATCGTTCCTCGGCCCCGGGTTACGTAGGGCTACCTTGGGGCCGGGGCCGCGTTCGGGAGCGGGTCCGCGCCCAGAACCGCTCCCGCTCCTCGGGTTCTCCGTGCCTGACGTGCAGACGGCCGCTTCTCGCGCGCTGCGCGAGAAGCGGCCGCTGAGCTTCTAGCTGCGGAAACGGCCCTCACGGGCGTAGACGCAGGTGCCGCCGCCGCAGGACGGGTCGGCGTTCCAGCCGTCGTCGTAGGAGACCGCGCGGTGCCGCTTGATCGCGCCCGACTTCACCACGGCCTGGTGGTGCCCCGGCGGCACCACGCCCTCGAAGTGCTTCACGAAGTTGCCGAGGATGTTCCTGTAGTAGATCCGGTGCCGGGCCCAGAGGTTGCTCGTCGAGCTCTGCGGGGTGCAGTTGGCGACGTAGCTCTCGGCCTTGCTCTGCTTGAAGCCGCCGAAGTCGAACGTGCTGTACGACTTGGCCGGCAGACCTGGCACGCCGTCGTCGTGCCAGAGCGTCCAGCCGAAGATCGACCAGGTGCAGGTCGGCGGGCCGGAGCGGACCGCGCTCGCCGGGGCGGTCAGGCCACCCGCCGTGACCGGCTCGCTGGTGATCCTGCGCTGCTGCAGGTCGGCGGGCAGGTCGGCGCCGTGGGCCTCGACGAGACGCCGCGGAACCGCGACGTCGGGCGGGGTGATCTCCAGATAGGTCTCCAGCAGGGTGTCCTCGTCGTCACGGGCGATGAGCGGGGCGCGACCGATCATTCCGGTCTGGACCATCCCGACCTCGTCGGACGGCACGCTGTCGGTGAAGGTCACCGACAGCCCGGTCGTGTAGTCGAGTTGAGCTAAGACGATCTCGCGGTCGGACTCCTCGGTGGCGGCGGGGGCCGCAGCCTTGGCCGTGGCCATGGCAGGGGAGGGGGCGAGAAGCATGGCGGCGGCGATGGCCGCCAGGACTGGGCTGAATCTCATGCGGGCCACGTTAGGAAAGGATCTTTCAGTTGCCTTAAAGGTGAGCTCAGCGCATTCTCATTCTGATTTACGTGCCCCCCTGCTGCTGCAACAACAGGGCGTGGATTTGGCCGGAAAGGCCCTCCACTCGCCGGGTAGCCCCGGTGCATTGCTGCACCGAGGCCCCCTCAGAACCGTGCGGGCCACTCCTCGCGGCACACGGCTCGAGCCCTGGGAGGGCGGTTCGAGAGTTGTGCCCTTTTGTCGTTGGAGTTGGGCGAGGCGGCCCAGTCAGGCGGCACACTGCCGAGCTACGCACGCGGCTGAGCGAACAATCCCGGCTCGGTTTCGATGAGAATGCCCTTGCCGACCAGGCGCTTGAGCTTGGACCGAATGTTCTCGGTGTTCTTGGCCACGATGGGCAGGTCCAGGGCCAGGCAGAGATCACGGGCCCGCATGGGCTGGCCGGCAACAGCGAAGACGGCGAGAATCTGCTGGTAGGCGGGATGGCCGGGCAGCTCGGGAGGGGGTGCGGCTGCCGTGGTGTCGAGCTCGTCGGCGAGAGACATCAGAGTCTTGCGGGTGATCCGCAGATGATCGAGAGCTCCGTCGAGAGCCCGCGTCCGCGAGGACGTCGCCCGCCGGGCAGGCCCACACTGCCGATGGCGGCCCTGCTACCCGAATGGCGAGCACGGAGGCGCGCTGAGCCGCATCCTGCTCAAGGCGGTCCTGGTGTCCGATGCGCCGGGCCGTGATCCCCGCCGGCGTCGACCCGGCCCCTGATGGGACCGGCCGGTGACGGTCGGATTTCGGGAGTTTCGGGAGCCGCTTACGCGCCCGTGCGCGGGCTCGCCCACCAGCTCGGCGAGCACAACCTGGACGACGCCGAGCGCGAGCACCTGGCCGCCCGCCAAAAGCCTGAAGACACCCGAAGGCCGCGTGGCGGCCCGACAAGCACCAGGCAACAAGCGCCCGGCCGCCGGCACTCCGGGGACGAGAACGGCCAGACCAGCCACCGATACGCCAGGATCGCTGACCAGAACCCATGTCGGGCGGGGTCGCCGGTCGCGTGGTCGAGCACCTGCGCAACGACCGGGTTCCGCGCCCCCGCACGGCCGCCGACAGGCCCGGCGTACCGACCGGAAGACAAGAACGATCCACAAGGCGGCCCCTGCTCCTGGGGGTCGCCTTCGCCGCGTCTCCGCCGCCGCGCCGGTCCCGGCGATGTCGCCGGCCGGTGAAACGCAGAAGAGGCCCCGAAGGGCCTCTGGTCTGCCGTCACTGCCGTCGACGCAAAGGTACGAACTGCGCAGGCTGGGCCGATCCCCCAGTCCTGCCACAAGAGCGCCGGGTTCTCCGGATCGGATGCGGCCGTGGCTGGTGCCGGCGTCCAGAGCCGCCGAGACGGCGGCGACGGCGGCGACGGCGGCGACGGCGACGATCGAGATGTCGCCGGACTGGGTGCGGAGCACGACCTTGCCGCCCGCGGCCTCGGCGACTCGGATGTCACCCCGGTGCGGTGCTGATCTCCGCGGGACCGCCCAGCCGCCCGACCTCGACGTCACCGTCGACCGCCGTGAGGCGCAGGCTCGCGGCCTCCTCGATCTTGATCTGGCTGTACGCGCCTTCGAAGGCGACGTCGCCGAGGCGCCCGATGGTCCGCAGTTCGGCGCCGGCCGCCTTGGCCTCGACGCGGGAGCCGGCGGGCAGCTGGACGGTCACCTCGATCGATCCGGACGGGCCGAGGTACTGGTTCTTCGCCGCGGTCGCGATCCGCAGGACGCCGTCGGCGTAGTCGACCGCGGTCTGCTCCGCCGCCTGCACGTCGCGGCTCTTCGAGGCGTTGGCGGGCCGGACCTCGACCGTGGTGTCGGCCCGGTCCTCCGCCACGAACTGCACGCGTCCCGCGGGGATGTCGAGGACGACGCGGACGGGGGCGGCGGTGTCGAACTGCTGAGCGTGCCCCGCACCCTAGCGATCACCTGACGCCGCTACGGGACTGCATCAGACCACCAGACAAGAGCAGCAAGCTCACCCCGGACGCGGTGAACGCCCTACCTGCCGCCGCCCGCGACAGATGGCGACCGCTGCCCCCCGGCACCCCTTACAGCACCGGGTTCCCGGTGACGTCCAGGAAAAGGAAGAACGACCAGATGCCCTTGCTGAGGGTCCGCGGGGTGCGGCAGCTGAGAGGCGAGTACGGCTTGGCGGCCTTCGACGGACTGACCTCCGACGGCAATCGCGAACCGCCACCCCAGCAGCCCTCCGGGAGCTCCGGAGGCTCCTGGGGCACCGGCGCCGGCCCCTGACCACGCGGCAGGCTCCCCTGCCGGCCACCAGCGGCGGCCGGCTCCGCGCCTCATCGCCGCACTCGTGACGGTGCGGGACGCGGGTCGCTTTCGAGCTCGGCGCCGGCGAGGCCGGCGCGGCCGCCGTGGTGGTCCACATACTTCCAGGTCAGCGTCACGCGCTTGAAAGCTCAGCCGGGCCTGCCGTTTATTGACACTCTGGCGCGGTGCGCGTGGATCACCTCGGCGTACTCCCCGACGGGGGCTGCGTCAAAGGGGCGCAACGCCCGCGGCGGCGATCCCGGTGATGGAGAGAACGGAGACAGCGACGCCGGGGACGACGAGGAGAATGAACGCCGGGCATCCTCGTCGAGACGGAACCGGGATTGTTCGCTCAGCCGCGTCCATGGCTCAACCGCGACGCCCCGACCAGCCCGCCCTATCCCACCCAAGCGACGAAAGGGACATCAACTCGCGCAACGCCGTCTCAGATCGAGATCATCGAGGCAACATGATGTGAAGGTCAGCGAACGTGCCTCACCTGACGGAAAAGATCATCACTCTCTGACCTGCGGCAAGAGGTCAGAGAACCCAAGATGGCGACGGGCTCCCGGCCGCTGAGCCGCCTCAGACACTGATCGTCGCAGGAACCTTGGAGGTGTCAGTCAGGAATGAGCACGAGCTTGCCGCGGACGTGGCCGGTTTCACTGGCGCGGTGGGCGGCCGCGGAGTCGGCGAGGCGGTAGGAAGTGAGCGGGACCGTGATCGCGCCGGCGGCTGCAAGCCCCGCGACCTCGGCGAGGATCGCCGGCATGTCGCCGGGCTCCTCCGCGATGAACCGGGCGCCGAGTTGCCCGGCCGAGAAGTCGGCGAGCGTTACGACGCGATCGGGGGCGCCGACCAGGCTGATCAGTTCGGGCAGCGAGCCGTGGCCGGCGGTGTCCAGGACGGCATCGACGCCTCCGGGAGCTATCGCGGCGATGCGCTCGCCGAGGTTGGTGCCGTAGCGGACCGGTGTGGCTCCGAGCGACCGTAGGTAGTTGTGGTTGGTTTCACTGGCCGTCCCGATCACGGTGGCGCCTCGCCGCCTGGCCAGTTGCACCGCGAGTGTTCCGACCCCGCCTGATGCGCCGTCGATGACCAGCGTCTCGCCGGAGGTGAGGTTGAGCATGTCGAGCGCGTGGTGAGCGGTTGTCGCGGCGACGGGTAGTGCGGCCGCAAGCTCCCAGGCGAGCTCCGTCGGCTTGGCGGCGATCCGGTCCACCCGGGCCAGCGCTTTCTCGGCGTAGCTTCCGGCGAGCGCTTTGCCCAGCACCTCGTCGCCGACGGAGAATCCCTGCGTGTCCTCGCCGACGGCCTCGATCATGCCGGCCACGTCGATGCCGGGTACGTGTGGCAGCTCGACGGGCATCACGTCGGCCAGCGCGCCGGAGCGGATCTTCCAATCGATCGGGTTGACGGCGGCGGCGCGGACGCCGATGCGTACTTGCCCGCGTCCTGGCTCCGGCACGGCGAGTTCGAGGAGGTCAAGGACCTCCGCATCCCCATATCGGGAGAACGCAACTGCTTGATAGCTGTCTGGCATCGGAATCTTTCGGGATCGAGGCTGCTTCGAACTAGCGAACCGACGGTTTGTTTCGACTTCGGTAGCATACGAACCGCCGGTTCGATTTTCAAATGGAGACGATCATGCCGCCGACCAAGAAGGCCCGCGCGGACGCGACGAGAAACCGTGCGGCGATCCTCGCCGCGGCCACGTCCCTGTTCGCGCGAGAAGACATCTCGACCGTCTCGGTGCAGGACATCGCGCAGGCGGCGGGTGTCAGCAAGGCGGCGATCTTCCGGCACTTCCGCGACCGCTCGGGCCTCATCCAGGAGATCCTCGAGCCCCGCGCCGCGCAACTGCGCGAAGCGGTTGAGAGCGGTCCCCCACCCCTCGGGCCGGGGGCGCCGCCGGCCGAAGCGCTGGCAACCTACGTCGAGGCGCTGCTCGACTTCGTATGGCGCAACCGGGCCCTCATCCGGGCCTTCGAGTACCTCGGACCAGACGCCTACTACGCCAACGACGCCAGCCGCTTCTGGATCGCGGAGCTGACCCGCCGACTCGCCGCGACCGCCCCCGACATCGACGCCGAGTACCTCGCCTACGCCGTGTTCACGGCACTACGCGCCGACGTCATCGACCATCTCCTGACCGTTCCGGGGATGACCCGCGAGCGCATCAGAACAGGCATCCACACCCTTGCGACGGGCGTCGCTGGGCAAATTCAAGGAGCGTCTGGCCCTGCGGGGTGACATCGACGCGCTGGGGCCGACCGGGATGTGGCTGCAGGGGCGTGCCGAAAGAAGAGTTGCGGGCCGTGGTGTGCCGCCAATTTGTCATCCCGGCGCGTCGTTGTTCGCCCGCATCCCCAGGAGGGAGCAGCGCTGCCGCTACTTCGACACTTCACCACCATCACCCGGATCGGCCCAGGCCGGGCAGCGATCGGAGCCTGACGCCAACTTCGGCGGCCGGGCATTGTGCCGGGCGGGCGTGTGGATGCCGATGGCTACGTCGCCTGCCCTCCGCCGGCTTACGTAGCCGACTGTCCGGAATCTGGTGGGCACCTCATGGTGACCATGGCGTGGAACTGGCATGCGGGACGGGTGGCCGCCCTGGTGATGGCGGCCTTCGATACCGTCCGCAGGTGGCGGGTGCATTCGCCGGCGGCGGCTTGGCGCAAGGGCGCGGTCGGTGAGCGGGCCACCGCACGGCGGTTGCGTTCGCTGGAAGCGGCCGGGTACACAGTGCTGCACGACCGGCGCCTGCCACGCTCGCGAGCCAATCTCGACCACCTCGTGATCGGTCCGTGCGGCGTTGTGGTGGTGGACTCCAAGCGGTGGCGCCGCAAAACGCGGATCTCCAGGCGGCGAGGTCAGGTGTGGATCGGCCGACGCCCTGCGCAGGCGCCGGTGAAGTCGGCTGCCTACGAGGCGCACCGCGTAGCCGAACTGCTACGCGCCGCGGGCTGGAATGTGAACGTCACTGCTGTACTCGCGGTGCATGGTGCGCGTCTGCCGCGTTGGGGTGCAACGCGGTTCATGAACGCGACCAAGCGTAGACAGGACTGGGACGACAGGGCCGCTTCGGGTTCATCCATCGGATGCAGCCAGATACAGCACCGGCCGCGACACCATGCGTTCGAGCACAGTGAAGAACCCCTCGCCGTGCTCCTGCTCCGCAAGGTCGTCTTCCCAGAATCCATGCATGCCTGAGACGTTTCGCTCGAGGTAACAGTCAGTGTCTCGGCGCGGCAGAAGAATCCGCGTCGTTGGAACGAGGACCGTGCAGCAGTCGCAATCCCGTGGACGTGAGAGAGCGTCGTGACGAAAGAGTACGTGGCCCCGGCTTGCCGCCTTCAGAGTTGCTGCCGCACACATCGGTCATGGTTTCGACCGCGCGATGCCACTGGGGCGCCCGCCGGCGCGGGGCCGCGGCGGGCCGCTGCAGGTTCCCAGGTCGCGGGCTTATAGGTCGCGGGCTTTGCCCGTCGAGGACCTGACCACCAGGCGGGGCGCGAAAACGTGATCCACGTGTGGGGCGTGATATCCCTGCAGCGACTGCCACATCGCCGTCGCCACCGCAGCCGCCATCGCCTCCACCGGTTGCTGTACGGTCGTCAGCGCCGGGTCGCCGTCCACCGCCAGGTAGGAGTCGTCGTATCCGACGACTGACACCTCGCCCGGCACCGCCAGCCCGGCCTCGCGGACGGCCGCGACCGCACCCAGCGCCATCAGGTCGCTCCCTGCGATCAGTGCCGTCGCCCCGGCTGCCAGCAGCCGCCGGGCGGCCGCGTGACCGCCGGTCAGCGAGTAGTCCGACTCGACATGCAGCGTGTCGTCCACCGAGCCGAACGAGCGTCGCATCTCCCGCCTCCAGCCTGTCAGGCGGTTCTGCGAGGGCCGCAGATAGCCCTGCCCGCCGGCCAGCCCGATCCGCTCATGGCCGAGTTCGCGCAGATGTGCCACCGCCATCGCCGCGCCCGCCGCCTCGTCGGTGGTGACCGTGGAGACCGGTAGGTCGGGCACCTGGCCGCCTACCAGCACCATGGGGATGCGCTGTTGGTGGAGCTGCCAGTAGAAGCTGTGGTCGGCGGCCGGGTTGGCGTGTCGTCCCGAGATGAGGACCAGGCCCTGGATGCCCCGCCGCACCAGGGCGGAGATGTAGTCGAGCTCGGTCGGGCCCTTGGCGGTGGAGCTGCCGATCAGCGCGGTGACGCCGTGGCCGCCGAGCTTGGCCTCGATGGCGCCTGCCAGCAGTGGGAAGACCGGATTGTCCAACTCGGGGACGATGATGCCGACGAACGGCTCAGCCGCGGGCGCGATCAGGCCGTGTTCCCGCATGCCCCGCAGGACCTTGGCCCGCAGTTCCTCCGAGACGCCGGGCCGGCCGTTGAGCACCCTGCTGACCGTCGCGGCGCTCACTCCCACGCGGGTGGCGATCGTCCGCACGGATGGTCGAGGCATGGGGGGACCCTTCGAGAATCCGGTGAAACATGTTTCGAAGTGTTGCGGCGCTGTTTTCGCGGCTCCTAAGCTCGCGACACATCTGACCAGGTGAACAGCGCATTTTGGAGCATTAACAGCATGGGGCATCGAAGAACACTCTGCAACACCCGGGCGCACCACGACGGGTCGCCGCTGTACGTCAGTGATTCGTCGCCGTCACTCGGTGATCGCGTTCAGGTGTTCGTGCGCACCTCGCTCGACCTGGACGTGCGGCAGGTCCACGTGCGTACCACGCCGGACGGCGAGCCCCGGTTCGCCGAGGCGACGGCCGACCGGGTCACCGGTTCCGAGGTCTGGTGGCGTGCCACGGTCGAGATGGTGAACCCGGAGTGCGGCTACCGTTTCCTGCTGCGGACCGCGACCGGCTCGCTGTGGCTGACCGCTGCTGGGCTGTCGCCGCTGGACGTGCCGGACACCACCGACTTCATGCTGACCGCCTATCCGCCCCCGCCCGCGTGGGCCGCCGACTCGGTCATCTACCAGATCTTCCCCGACCGTTTCGCCCGCTCAGGCAGGGACCATGGGCCCGACCCCGCCTGGGTACGGCGGGCTGACTGGGACGATCCGATCCCCTGGGGCAGGGACGGCGCGTTGCAGCAGATCTACGGCGGAGACCTGTGGGGCGTGGCCGACCGCCTCGACCACATCGCCGACCTGGGTGCGAACCTGCTGTATCTGACGCCGTTCTTCCCCGCCCGTTCCAACCACCGCTACGACGCGACCACTTTCGACAGGGTGGACCCGCTGCTCGGCGGCGACGAGGCGCTGCGCGCGCTGACCGACGCGGCCCACGCCCGCGGCATGCGCGTCATCGGCGACATCACGCTCAACCACTCGGGCGACGGCCACGAATGGTTCGCCGAGGGCAGTCCTGTACGCGAGGACTTCTATTACGTGGACGGGCCCGACTACGCCACCTTCGCCGGCGTCAGGACGCTGCCCAAGTTCGATCATCGCTCCGCCACACTACGCCGCCGCCTCTACGACGGGCCGGGCTCGGTGATCGCCCGCTACCTGCACGAGTTCGGCCTGGACGGCTGGCGGGTGGACGTCGCCCAGTCGGCGGGCCGCCACGGCGGGGTCGAGCTGAACGACCAGGTCGCCAGGCTGACGCGAGCCACAGTGGGCGACGCGCTGCTGCTGGCAGAGCACCAGTTCGACGCCTCCGGCTCACTGCGCGGCACCGGCTGGCACGGCACGATGTCCTACGCCGGTTTCGCCCGGCCCGTCTGGTCATGGCTGGCGCGGGAACGCTCCACGGAGTTCTGGGGCGTGCCCGGCCCGATTCCGCAGTACGGCGGCGCGGACGTGGCGGAGGTGATGCGCCGCTACGCCGCGCTCGTCCCGTGGCGGGCCTACATCCACAATCTGACGCTGCTCGACTCGCACGACACGGCCAGGTTCCGCTCGATCGCCGGGCGCGAGCACCAGCATCTGGGCGCCGCGCTGCTGCTCACGCTGCCGGGTCTGCCGATGATCTTCGCTGGTGACGAGGTCGGGGTCGAGGGGGTGCATCTGGAGGACGGCCGCCGTCCCTTCCCTTGGGACACAGCCCGCTGGGACCACGGCACCCACCGGCTCTACCGCGACCTGGTGGGGCTGCGCCGCTCGTACGAGGCCCTGCGCACAGGCGGCATGCGCTGGCTGCACGCCGACGCCGACACCCTCGTCTACGAGCGGGCCGCGCCGGGGCAAACGCTGCTCGTCCAGATCAGCAGGGCCGCGCACGAACCGTTCCGCGCCCCCGCGGCCGGAGCCAGCCTCACCGGCGGCCCCGACCTACGGCCGGGATCGCCCATGCCCGCCGACGGGCCCGCCTTCCACGTCTGGGAGCTCGAAGCGTGATCGACATTCTGCGCGGCGTCCACTCCGCCGCACTCGGGAACGCGCGTGACGTCTTCGTCTACCTGCCGCCCGGCTACGACCCCGCGGATGGCCCCTACCCGGTGGTGTACCTGCACGACGGGCAGCACGTGTTCGCGGCGGCCGGGCTGGAGCCGAGCTGGCGCCTGGACGAGACGCTGGACACGTTGATCACCGCCGGGACGCTGCCGCCGCTGGTCGCGGTCGGGGTGTCCAACGCGGGCGACGCTCGCGGCGCGGAGTACTCCCACGTCGCGCCCTACCCCCGCGACCCGCACGGCAGGCTCGCCGGGCGGTCCTACGAGGACTTCCTGATCGACGAGTTGATGCCGCTGATCCGCTCGCGGTACGCGGTGACCGGCGCGGCCGAGCGCACGGCGGTCATGGGCTCGTCGATGGGCGGCCTGGTCAGCTACCACCTGGCCTTCCGGCGGCCCGAGGTGTTCGGGCTGGCGGCGATCATGTCGCCGTTCCTGGTGTTCGTCGACCCGCAGACGCTGGAGGAGACGCCCGTCTACCGGCGTTTCACCGAACGGGGGCCGCGCCGGGTGTGGCTGGACATCGGCGGGATGGAGGGCCTGATCACCGTCCACCACGCCCGGGAACTGGCCGAGCAGCTCATCGGGCTCGGCTACCGCCCGGACGCCGAGCTGCGCTACCGGCATGACCCGGCGGCTCCGCATCACGAGAGCGCGTGGGCGACCCGGGCGGCCAGCGCGCTGCTGCACCTGTTCGGGACGGAGGGACCGCCGGTCGAGCTGGCCGCTTTCGCCCCCGACGGGGACGCCGAGGTGGCCGCGGTCGGCCAGGCCGTGGACGTCGCGCCGCTCGCGCTGCGGGCCGACGGCTGCGCGTACTCCGCGCTCGACGTCGGCCTCTCCTGGGATCCCGAGCCCCTGCTCAAGCCGACAGGCGCCGCCCTGCTGACTCCCACCGCGCCCGGCCTCGCGCGGGTGCGTGCCACAACGGGCGGCCTGACCGTCGAACGCGAGCTGTCCGTCGTGGACGGCGAGCCCACCGCGACGCTCGACGTCACGGTCATCACCCCCGCCGGCACCCCAGAAGGCGACACCGTCTACTTTTCCGGCCTGGTCACCACCAGGATCGCGCCCGGCATGCACCACGGCGTCTGGCGGCTGCCCCGGGGGCTCGGGCTCAACGGCTCGGTCGGCAGGGGCTGGCGATGCGATGGGCTGAACTCCGACGGCCTGCCCGTCAGTGAACCGCTCAGGCACGACCGCGACCGCCGCCTGGTCGTCCACGTTTGCGGCTGGAGCGACCCCGCCGCACAGCACGACCCGCACCAAGGCACCGACGGCTCATGAGGAGCACCCACATGCGCACGACCATCTTGGCTGTGACCGGCCTGGCCCTGCTGGCCGCCGGTTGCGCCACCGCCACCCCCGCGACCCCCACCCCCGCCGCGAATGCCGCAGCGGTCCTCACCGTCTGGGCTGACGACAGCCGCGCCAGGCCGCTGCAGGACCTGGCTGCAGCCTTCCAGAAGGCAAGAGGCGTCCAGGTCAAGATCGTGCAGAAGAGCATGGGCGGCCTCCGCGACGACTTCATCTCCCAGGCGCCCAGCGGCCAGGGCCCGGACCTGATCGCCGGGCCGCACGACTGGCTCGGCAAGCTCGTCCAGAACGGCGTCGTCGCCCCGATCGACCTCGGCGCCACCGCATCGGCCTTCCCGAAGCTCGCGCTCGACGCCATGCGCTACGAAGGCCAGACGTACGGCCTGCCGTACGCGATCGAGAGCGTGGCGTTGCTGCGGAACACCAAGCTCGCGCCGAAACGGCCGCAGACGTTCGGCGAGCTGGTCGCCGCCGGCCAGAAGCTGGTCCGTGACGGCAAGGCGGACTTCCCTGTCGGGCTGCCCGTCGACCCCAAGGCAGGCTCGCCCTACCACCTCTACCCGCTGCAGACCTCCTTCGGCTCCAGCGTGTTCGACGGCGGCAAGCTGGGGATCGACGACAAGGGCGGGCTGGCGTTCGCCGCCTACCTGCGCCGGCTGGCCGAAGCCAAGGTGATCTCCACATCGCTGAGCGGCGAGATCGCCACCGACGCCTTCCGCGAGGGCCGCACCCCGTACCTGGTCACCGGGCCGTGGGACGCGCCCGCGCTGGCCAGATCCGGCCTGGCCTTCTCCGTCGAACCGGTGCCCCCGGCGGGCGATCAGCCCGCCCGGCCGTTCGTCGGCGTGCAGGGCTTCTACGTCAGCGCCAAGTCGGCCAACCCGATCCTGGCCAACGACTTCCTGCTCAACTTCCTGGCCACCCCCGACGCGCAACGCGAGCTGTACGCGGCGGGTGGCCGGCCGCCGGCCCTGACCTCCGTACGCGAGGAGCTGCGCGGCGACCTGGTGCTGACCGGATTCGCCGAGGCCGCGCTGGCCGGCAGCCCCGCGCCCAACGTCCCGGCCATGGACGCGGTCTGGGGCGACTGGGGCCTGTCGCAACTGGCGATCATCACCGGGGACGGCGATCCGGCGAAGCTGACCAGGGACGCCGCCGACCGCATCCGAGCGAAGATCGCGAACTGACCGATGATCAGGTACGTGAAGCCGCTGGTGCTGAGCGTGGTGGACGCGTTCGCGGTCTACGGGCTGGTGGCGCTCGCCGGTCAGCGCTCGTGGTGGGCGTTCGCCGCGATGCTGGCGGGCACGCTCGCGATCAACGTCATCTACCTCGGCAAACGGCGCGTCCCCGCAAAGTACCTCGCGCCGGGCGTGGTCCTGCTGCTCCTTTACCAGGTGTACGTCGTCCTCTACACCGGCTACGCGGCCTTCACCAACTACGGCGACGGCCACAACGGCACCAAACAGGACGCGGTGGCCGCGATGCTGGCCGCCAGCGAGGTCAGGGTGCCGGGGTCGCCCGGCCGGCAGGTCCGGATCGTCGAGCGGGGCGGCGAGCTGGGCTTCCTGGTGAGCGGCAGGGTGGGCTCCGCCGCGCAGCCGCTGATCCCGGGGGCGGACCCGGACGGGTGGCGGCCGCTAACGTACGCCGAGGTCGTGGCCCGGCAGGCGGAGATCACCGCGCTGCGCGTGCCGGTGCCGGGCCAGGGCAGCCTGCGCACCTCGGACGCCGTGACGGTGGCGACCTACCGTTCGACGCGTCGCTACGACGAACGCGCGGGCACCGTCACCGACCCCACCGGCACCGTCTATCGTGACGACGGCCGCGGCCGGTTCGTGGCGCCCGACGGGAGGGCGCTCAGTCCCGGCTGGAAGGTGTTCGTCGGACTGGAGAACTTCCGCACGGTCCTCACCGATCCTGGCATCAGGGGCCCGTTCCTCGGCGTGCTCGGCTGGACCTTCGCCTTCGCCGGGCTGTCGGTCGGGCTGATGTTCGCCCTCGGGCTGGGCCTCGCGCTGGTGCTGGACCGGCCGGGACTGCGCGGGCACCGGGCCTACCGCTCCCTGATCGTCTTTCCCTATGCCTTCCCCGCCTTCATGGCGGCCATCCTCTGGCAGGGGCTGCTCAACTCCGACCACGGATTCGTCAACGCCGTCCTGCTCGGCGGCGGGCACGTGCCGTGGCTCACCGACCCCTGGCTGGCCAAGCTCAGCGTGCTCGCCGTCAACGTCTGGATCGGCTTCCCCTATATGTTCCTCATCTGCACCGGCGCGCTGAAGGCCATCCCGCCCGCGCTCACCGAGGCCGCGCAGCTCGACGGCGCGAATCCCTGGCGGGTGCTGCGCCACGTCAAGCTGCCGATGCTGCTGGCCTCGACCGCGCCCGTACTCGTGGCCACCTTCGCCTTCACCTTCAACAACTTCAACGTGATCTACATGCTCACCGGCGGCGGCCCCAGGGACGCGTCCTCACCGGTCGACATCGGCTCCACCGACCTGCTCATCTCGCTGGTCTACAAGCTCGCCTTCGGCGGGAGCGCCAGGAACTACGGCCTGGCCTGCGCGGTGTCCATCCTCATCTTCGCCGTCATCGCGGCGATCTCGCTCGCCGGGTTCCGCAGGGCGCGCCGGCTGGAGGGGAGCTGACATGGGCCGCTGGTTCCTCAGGTACGGGTGGCGCCACGCCGTCGGCGTGGCGGCGATCGCCGTGGCGCTGTTCCCGCTGCTGTTCGTCCTCGCCGCCTCGACCAACCCGAGCGGCACGCTGACCGGCTCGAACGACCTGTTCACCGAGCCGACCCCGGCGCACTACCTGGCGCTCTTCACCGACCCGTTGCACCCCTTCCCGAGCTGGTTCGCCAACTCCATGATCATCGGCCTGACGACGGCCGCCGGGGCGGTCTTCCTCGGCGCGTGCGCCGCCTACGCCTTCTCCAGGTTTACCTTCACCGGACGCAGGGCCGGGCTGCTCGTACTGGTCTTCGTCCAGCTCTTCCCGCAACTCCTGGCCTACGTCGCGATCTTCCTGCTGCTGTCGGCGCTCAAGGACGTCTTTCCGGCCATCGGCCTCGGCAGCAGGCTCGGCCTGGTCATGGTGTACCTGGGCGGGGCGCTGGGCGTGAACACGTACCTGATGAAGGGCTTCTTCGACACCGTCCCCAGGGAGCTGGACGAATCCGCCCAGATCGACGGCGCCTCGCACGCGCAGGTGTTCTTCCGCGTGCTGCTGCCGCTGGTCGCCCCGATCCTGGTGGTCGTCGGACTGTTCTCCTTCGTGGCGACGCTCAACGACTTCGTGATCGCTGGGCTGGTCCTGACCGACCCCGACCAGCAGACGCTCGCCGTCGGCCTGTACCAGCTCGTCTCCGACAAACTCGGCCAGAACTGGGGGCTGTTCGCCGCCGGCGCGCTGGTCGGAGCGCTGCCTGTGCTCGTGTTGTTCCAGTTCTTGCAGCGCTTCATTGTCGGTGGCCTGACCAGCGGCGCGGTCAAGGGCTGAGGCCCGGCACCGGCTCGCCCGCAAGATCGCCTTCGGCAACCGCCGCCGTCCAGCAGATGGAGCGGATCCACATGCTGGAACGGGCGGCCGGCGCCAGGGCGGCCAAGGAAGCCCGCGACCTGCCCATCGGGCGACCGCCTAAGATGACCGCCCAGCAGCGCGCGGCAGTCGCCGCGATGATCGCCTCTGGTATCAGAGCTGAGGACGTCGCCGCCGGGTTCGGCATCGCCAAATCCACCTTGTACCGGGCACTGAGTAGGCAGCGTGAGGAGGCCCAGGCTGCGCTGCTCGCTGACGATCTGCGCCTGAGGACGGGGAAGCACAACGAGCCTCGCTTGTTCAGCCGGAATTTCATCCTGAGGATCGTTAATGGAGAAAGGCGCCTCCGACCTGCGGTGATCGGAGTGCCTAGATTGCGAGATCGCAGAGGACGGATGCATCTCACAGGCGGTCACCCATGAAACAGACCCCCATCCGTCCCCGGACCGCATGACTGAGCACGCGGTCCGGGACGGGGTTCATCGCGTCATGCGGAGGCCGCGTCGGAGTGGACTCCCTGGTCAAGCAGGGCGTTGATCATCTCCTGGAGTTGGTCGCGTCCGATGGTGCCGAGTGCGCCGGACAGGGCCTGGGCAAGCTTGTCGAACGGGTCGTCCATCGGCAGCTCCTTCACCTTCTCCGCCAGTTCCTCCACGCTCCACAGCCCGTCTTTGTGGATGTGGCCGCCGAGGGACCAGCCATGATTGACCGTGACCGTTCCGCCTCGTACCGACAGCACCTGGCCGGTGAGCGGGCAGGCTGCGCCGGCCAGGTAGGCGGCAACAGGTGCGCAGGCGGCCGGGTGCAGTGGGTCGAACCGGCCCGCCGGCGGTTCCTCGCTCATGCCTGGAACGGCGAGAGTGAGGCGGGTCCGGGCCATCGAGGGCGAGATGCAGTTGACCCGTACGCCGTACCGGCCGAGTTCGAGGGCGGCCACGGTGGTCAGCGCCGCGACCCCGGCGTTGCCTGCCGCATAAGAGACCTGCGCGGGCAGCGGGTTGAGCAGCCCGGAGCCGGAGGAGGTGTTGACCACGGCGCGGTCGGCGTGGACCCCTGCCTGATACCGGTCGCGCCAGTGGCGGGCCGCCCAGTGCGTTACCGCGAAGGTGCCCTTCAGCTTGACGGCCACGACGTCGTCGAAGTCCTCCGCCGACAGGTCGGTCAGGCCCATGTTCCGTTCGATGGTCGCGTTGTTGACCACGACGTGCAGGTCGCCGAAGGACTCCAGAGCCGTCTCCACCATGCGGCGGGCGCCGTCCCAGTCGGTGACGCTGTCGGTGTTGGCCACGGCCTGTCCGCCGTGGGCAGTGATCTCTTCGACGACCTTCGCGGCTACGCCGGCGTCGCCCCCCGTGCCGTCGATGGCGACGCCTGGGTCGTTGACAACGACCTTGGCGCCTTCGGCGGCGAAGAACAGCGCCTCTTCCCGCCCGATGCCGCGCCCTGCTCCGGTGATGAGGACGACTCGTCCGTCCAGACTTCCCATGAATGATCTCCCTTCACTGACTGCAGTCTATGTAGTGATTCACAGTATGCATTAATTCAGAAGATGTAATAAACTGCCCTGCGTGGTGGAGAAACACGGACTGCGAGAGCGCAAGAAGCAGCGCACCCGGCAGGCACTGATCGAAGCGGCGGTGCGTCTGTTCGAGGACAAGGGCTACGACCACGTGACGGTGGCCGAGATCGCCGACGCCGCGGAGGTGTCCCCCCGCACCTTCTTCCTCCACTTCCAGGCCAAGGAGGATGTGCTTCTGGCCAATGCCGACGTACGCGTCGATCTGGCGCTGCAGGCGATCGCCGAGCGCCGCGCCGGGGAAGGGCTGTCCGAGGTGCTGGTGCGGGCGATGGACCAGATGATCGCCGATACCTGGGACAGCGACCTCCCCAGCGGGCTCGCGGCACTGCGGGCACGGCTGGCGGCCTCGGTGCCGGCGCTACAGGCCCGGCTGCTTCAGCGATACCTCACTGCGCAGGCCGAACTGGCCCAGGCACTGCAGCGGGCATTCCCCGACAAACTCGACACGATCACCGCCTCCGCCTTGGTCGGCGCGATGGTGGGCGCGATCAGCGCATCCGCACTGACCGCGCTGCAGCGCGGCGACGGACCCAGCGAGGTACGGAACGCCATGCGGCAGGCCATGGCTTTGGTGGCGCAATCCGTCACCTGACCCCGTCCATCCGGCCATGTGCCAAAGCCGTAACTAGCTCGCGCGGGGGAGGCGATTCACCATCACAGGTGATCAATCGTCCTCGAGGCCAGTAGAAGGTACAGGCGTGGCGATGAAACTCTTGCATGTGGCCCCGGCCACCAGCGACACCGCACAACCGGCCCCACGCTGGGCGCTGCGTACCGCCTATGCGCTTCCCTTGCTGCTGCTCCCCACGTGTCTGTGGAGGTTGCCGTTTGCCTTTCACTTCGACATGGGCCAGCTCAACGACGCGCCTGTGTCGCCGTTGTGGATCAGCATCCCCTATGTCTTCGGGCTCAGCGTGCTCACCGAGTTGGCGGCGCTGCTCAGCATCGGTCTGGTGCGCGGCTGGGGCGAGGTGCTCCCGAGCTGGATCCCGGTCATCGGCGGCAGACGTGTGCCGCCCATGGCAGCGGTCGTCCCTGCCGTGGCCGGTGGGCTGCTCTTGACTGCGGTCTCGGTCTGGATGGTGCTCTCCTGGATCGGCGTCTCCGACAGCATCGCGTACGAGAATGGCTGGTGGCAGGCGCTGGCGATGGTGTCCATCACCCCAACGGCGCTGTGGGGCCCGATCTTGCTCGCCCTGGCCTACTCCTACCACCTGCGCCGCCGCCCCGCCCGCGGTTGAGAGGTCCTAACAGAATGATCTTTGTTGTGCTTTGATCTCTCGCTGTAGCCGAGAGAGGAGCACGGGTGGCCAAGCCGAAGCCGTGGGAGGTCAGTGACGAGCTGTGGGCGGTGACGAGCCGCTGTTGCCCCAGCGTCAGCGGCGTTTCCGCCATCCAGGGCGCAAGCGGAATGCGCAGGGCCGACCGGCGCAGGTCGGTCTCACCGGCCCACGATGACGCCCGTCATCGTGGGCCGTGGCGCCCCTCACCCTCTTGCCGCTGGCGGTTACCTCCATGGGCTCCACCAGGGCCGGAGAAGACGGCGCGGTCGCGCGTCACACTCGTTCCCACCATGAACGTGATCGCCGTTCCACTCCATCGCCGTGGGGTCCGGTCAGGCGTCGCGGTGGTTGATCGCCAGGGTTGCCGACAGGAGGGACACCACGACGTAGCCCACCAGGATGACGGCGGCCGTTGAGGGACCGAAAGCTCCGGCGTCGGGTACGGCGGCCAGTTGCCTGACCAGCGACGGAATCGTCAAGGAGCTGATCCAGTCGTTCCACGGAGCCGGGAGGAAGCGCTCGAGCACGGTCGGGGACAGCGGGAGGACGACCAGCGCGATGAGCGCGCCCGGTGTCGACCGCAGGACCGTGGCCAGGCTCAGCCCCATCACCGCGGCGACGGCTGAGCCGGCGCCGGTGGTCAACACCTCGGTCAGAGCCGCATGTTCGGCGAACGAGGCGCCGATCGGACGCCCGGCCACCACCGCCTGTGCGGTGAAGTAGATGGCGAACGCCAGCACCTGGCCCGCGACGGCGGCCACGGCGGACACCACAGCGGCCTTGGCCACGAGGAGCGTCCACCGGCTCCGGATCGTGGTCAGCGTGTGTCTGATCATGCCGGTGGCATACTCGCCGGAGATGGCGAACATGCCCAGCATGCCGAACAGCACAGGCGGAATGTCGGCGCTGAGGCTGAGGCCCGTGCCGACGGGATCGCCGGCGGGGCCGTCGATGTCGAAGTTGCGCGAGATCGAGTACGCGGCGAAGCCCGTGAGCGCAAGAGCAGAGAGCATAGAGGCCAGGACGTAATAGGCGGCTCGGAGCGAGCGTAGCTTGAGCCATTCCGATGCGACGACGTTGATCATTGGGTGATCTCCATGAAGGCTTCCTCCAGTGATGTCCGGCGCGACACCAGTTCGTGAACGGCACAGCCGTTCGCCAGGGCGATGTCGCCGATGACGGCTGTGGTCAGGCCGGTCACCAGCAATTCCTCTTCGGCCCGGGCGTCCCGCACTGGGCTCGTATCGGCTCCAGCCACCGCGGGCCGAGCGAGCACCGGCTCCTCACCGGCGTCGGTGTCCTGAGCGGGGCGTACGGTTGCGCCGGCCGCCATGAGCGCCCTGGACAGGCGGGCCGCGTGGGGCGATCGGACCAGCACGCCGCTGTGGAAGCGGGCCAGCAGGTCCGCCGTCGTGGTGTCCTCGATCAGTCGGCCCCGGCCGATGATGACGAGCCGGTCGGCGGTGAGGGACATCTCGGTCATCAGGTGGCTCGACAGCAGGACGGTACGCCCCTCGGCCGCCAGGGATCTGAGCAGTGTCCTGAGCCAGCGGATCCCGTCGGGATCGAGGCCGTTGACCGGCTCGTCCAGAATGAGCACGCCCGGGTCGCCGAGCAGGGCCGCCGCGAGGCCGAGGCGCTGGCGCATCCCCTGGGAGAACCCGGCGATCCGCTTGCGTGCCGCGCCGGCCAGGCCGACCTCCTCCAGCACCTCCACGACCCTGCGGCGCCCGATCCCGCCCGCATACGCCAGCGCCAAGAGGTGCGCGAACGCGCTGCGCCCGCCCTGCACCTCGGCCGCGTCGAGCATGGCGCCGACCTCATGCATGGGGTCGCGCAGGTCGTGTTTGCGGACGCCGTTGATCAACGCCTGGCCCGACGTGGGCAAGTGGAGGCCGAGGATCATGCGCATGGTGGTGGACTTGCCGGCGCCGTTGTGCCCGAGGAAGCCGGTGACCTGTCCGGGTTTGACGTCGAACGTGAGCCCAGACACCGCGCGGGTGGAGCCGTACAGCTTCGTCAGTTCTGTGACCTCGATCATTTCCCCACCTTCTGGATGATCTCGGCCGGGCAGCGCGTGCCCGGCGCGGGCAATTCCCCCGTGGTCAGGTAGGCATTGACGTGCCGCCGCTGGCAGTTGTTCCTCGCCCACGACGCATGGCCGTCGCCGTGCCACAGGACGCGCGCGGACGGGATCTGCTCGGCCACGTGCGCCTGCCCGAGATAGTTGGTGTTGTTGTCGAGCTCCCCGATCGCGAAGAGGATCGGCGGGGCGTCCTTCACGCGTAACGGGTGCGGCGCCCAGGACGCCCCGCCGCTCCGCCCCCAGCACCGCCCGAGCTCGAAGCGTCCCTCAAGCCAGCCGAACCTCGGCGCGATCTCCCGAAGTCTGGCCTCGATGCCCTGGAACTCCTCGTACGTCGGCAGCTTCGGCATGAAGTCGTTGCACAAGGAGTCTTGGCTCACGGACGTGCCACCCTCATCCGGGAGCAGTTGTTGCAGGAAGTCGCCGGCGTCGCCGTCGAGGGCCTTGCGGATGGCGGTGGC
This sequence comes from Nonomuraea sp. WAC 01424, assembly GCF_003947315.1. Taxonomy (NCBI): domain Bacteria; kingdom Bacillati; phylum Actinomycetota; class Actinomycetes; order Streptosporangiales; family Streptosporangiaceae; genus Nonomuraea; species Nonomuraea sp. WAC 01424. The sequence continues at coordinate 525,854 of NZ_QHHZ01000004.1, read as the reverse complement.
GAGCTGGGGCCAGAGTGCCGGATTCATGCCTTTGATCGCGCCGGCGTACAGCTGCCCCTCGTGCACCGTCCGTCCGGCCGACGCCGGCAGTGGCGCGCGGCGCACCCTGGCAACGAGCTCATCCCATGCCTTGCCGGCGTCCGTGCCGCGGAGGGCGCAGTCGGTGCGGCGGGCGCACCAGTCGCGGAAGCGGGTGAGATGTCGCTCCTGCGTGCGCGCGTAGTTGCGTATCCAGGGCTCGAACTCCTGCTGGGTGTGATCGGCGGTCCCGTCGAAATACATCCGGCTGACCCGCTGCGGGAACAGCTCCAGATACGCCTGGGCGTAGACGGTCCCGTAGGAGTTGCCCGCGTAAATGAGCTTGTCCTGGCCGAGTGAGGCGCGCAGGGTGTCGAGGTCGTGCGCCACGTTCCACGCCGTCATCCCACGCCAGGCCGATTTGGCCGCTTTGCGGCAGCTCGCCTGATGGGCCGCGTTCTTGGCGGCATGGGTGTCCCAGTCCTGCTTCGTCCTGGCCAGGAGCAGTCCGAAGACGGAGGCGTCGGGCTCCGCGCAGCTCACTCTCTTGCTGCTCGCGGGCTCAGCCAGGCCGCGCGGATCGATGGCGATGACGTCGAAGCTCCTCTGCAACTCATCGAGCAGGCTCGGCAGCTCCGGCTGAGCGTCGGGCTGGTTCTTCCGCCTGAGCATCGACGTGCTGGTGCCGGGCCCTCCGAAGTTGATGATCAGAGGCCCGATGCTCTTGCCCGTCGCGGGCAGTTTGGCCACGTGCACCGAGGTTCTGGGCCCGCCCGGGTCGGCCCAGTCCACGGGAACGACCAGCTCGGCGCATCGCAGGCCGTCACCACAGTCCTTCCACGCGAGGTCGTGGGCCTGCGCCGAGGCCAGCGCGATACCGCCGAGCGGCACGGCGAGACAGGCCGCCAGGCACAGGGCGATGAGTCTGCGTCGGTTCATGGCGGCAACGATGCTGTAGACGGGTGGACCCCTGCATCGGAGCCGGATCCGATCTTTTGGATCGGACCAGGGTCGTACGGTACGGGCGTACGCGGGCGGAGTACGACCCTGGTCCGACGGCCCGTGCTCCGATTCGCCTCCGGCCGTTCCTCGATAGCGTCGGGATGTGAATCTGCTCGCCCGGCGGCTTCCGCCCTGGCTGCTCATCCTGGCCGACACCGTGGTCGCGGTGCTGCTCGCGCTGGCGTCCACAGCGAGTCCACCGGAGCTGGCCACGAACGCTGTGACCATGGCGCTCTGCTGGCTGCTCGCGGTGCCTGTGGCGGTGCGGCGGGCATGGCCGGAGCCCGCCTACTACGGTGCGCTCCTGATCGGCATCGCCGTGCTCTCGGTACAGGCCAACCGGCTGATGCCGACCGTGGTGGTGGCCCTGGCCATCTACCCGGTGGCGAGCGACCTCCCGGTGCGGCGATCGGCGATCGCCCTGGTGTCGGGTCTGCTCGTCAACGGAGGCTCTCTGCTGGTCTCGATGCCGGGCCCGGCACACTATTCGAACGGCTGGCCCGACCCCGTCTTCATCCTCGGTGCGGCCTGGCTGGCCCTCGCAGCGAGCTGGAGTCTGGGCACGGCGGCGCGCACCCGCCGCGAGTTCGCCGCCCGCGAGGTCAGGAGGCAGGCCGAGCAGGCGGCGGCCGACGAACGCCTGCGGATCGCGCGTGAGCTGCACGACGTCGTCGCCCATTCGATGAGCGTGATCACTGTCAAGGCGGGAGTGGCGGCCAAGGTCCTGGACAAGCATCCGGAGGAAGGGCGCGAGGCGTTGCGGGTCATCGAGGAGATCGGGCGCGGCTCGCTCACGGAGATGCGCCACATTCTCGGCGTGCTGCGCGCACCCGGCAGCGTGCCCGACAGCACACCGCTCCCCCGGCTCGCCGACCTGCTCGGCGAGGCGCACCGCGCGGCGGAGGCCGGCGTGCAGGTCGATCTGTCGGTGATCGGGACCGTGCCCGACAGCATGGCACCGGCCGTTCACCGCATCCTCCAGGAAGCGATCACCAACGTCGTCAAGCACGCCGCTCCCGCCCACTGCCAGGCCGGCGTGTCGGTCGCCGATGGGAGGTTACGGATCTCCGTCGTCGATGACGGGCCTGGACAGCGGGTGTTACCGGGGCGGTCGGGTGGGCACGGGCTGGCGGGAATGCGCGAACGGGCCCTGCTGTACGGCGGCACCTTCGAGGCCGGCCCGCTGCCAGGAAAAGGGTTCGGCGTGCACGCGTCATGGGAGATCCCTTGATCCGCCTGGGAGTTCCCCCTTCTCGACGGAGGGAGAGGACGTCCCGGACACGTTCCGGCGAAGCGCGGGCGTGCGCGAACGGCAGGCCATTCGACAGAGCGCCGCAGTGGTACGGACGGTTGACGTTCCGGCAGAGCGTCGATGTGGTGCGAGTGGTAGCCCACAGATCGGTCATGATGGACGCGATGACGAAGATCACGAGTGTGAGTCGCAGGAAGCGGAGTCGGCGGGTCCGGACAGGGCGTGCGGGGACCGCGCCGGGCCCGGTCGGGATGGGTGTGGCAGGGGGAGGCTCGTGATCCGGGTGCTCATCGCCGACGATCAGGCGCTCCTGCGCGGCAGTTTCCGCTTGCTGATCGACTCGGAGGACGATCTCACCGTGGTCGGGGAGGCGGGTGACGGGCGGGAGGCGGTGGCGCTCACGCGTACGAAGTCACCCGACGTGGTGCTCATGGACGTCAGAATGCCCGAGATGGACGGCATCACCGCGGCCGGGCAGATCGCCGGGGACACTCGGGTGCTCATCCTGACCACGTTCGACCTCGATGAGTACGTGTATTCCGCGCTGCGGGCGGGTGCCAGCGGATTCCTGCTCAAGGACGCGCCTCCGGACGACCTCCTGAAGGCGATCCGAGTGGTGGCGTCGGGTGAGACGCTGCTCGCGCCGACCGTCACCACCCGACTGATCGCGGAGTTCGTACGGCGGCCGGTCCAGCAGCCGTTTCACGGGCTCGACACGTTGACGGACCGGGAGCGCGAGGTGCTCACCCTCGTCGCCCACGGGCTGTCCAACGCCGAGCTCAGCGTGCAGCTCCAGGTGAGTCCCGGGACCGTGAAGACGCATATCGGCCGTCTGCTGGCCAAGCTCAACGCCCGCGACCGCGCCCAGCTCGTCATCGCCGCCTACGAGGCCCGCCTGGTCACGCCGCGATAGCCGACCGCGCGCCGTGACCGCGGGCGGCGTCAGCGCTCCACCGCGCCGGCCCTCGCACCGGGCATGCGGGGAAGACATCGGGACCGGGCACGCTTGCCGTGGCCCGCGAGCCCGGAGGTCTACCCCCTCCTCGGTCACGCCGCCACCGTAGGGGAGGACGGGCATCTCGCATCCCTCGGGCGGGGCGGAGAAGGAGATGGAGTACCGGCCCAGGAGGTTGAGGTGGGTGTGGCCGGACGGGGACAGCCGGGCGGCGTCTCGTCCTTGACCGGATCGCCTTCAGTGCGCAGCCGGTCGACCGCAGCCGACAGATACAGCGGGATCACAGGGAGATGTTCCGGAAAGCGAGAGCCGCTCCGCCTGCCGACTCGGTACTGTACCTTCGCATGTCGGACACCGAGCTCGAGATCACCGTAGAACTGGTCCGCGACTTGCTGCAGGAGCAACATCCAGACCTTGCAGGGCTGGCTGTCCGCGAGGTGGCGGGCGGCTGGGGCAACCAGATGTGGCGCCTCGGGGACGAGTTGGCCGTGCGCATGCAGCGTATGGACCCCACCCCGGAGCTCCAGCTCAAGGAGCGGCGGTGGCTACCGGTGCTGGCCCCGCGTCTGCCGCTTCCGGTGCCGACCCCGGTGCGGTTCGGCGAACCGTCCGAGCGTTTCCCCAAGCATTGGACCGTGATGACGTGGGTTCCCGGCGAGCCGCTGGACCACGGCTCGATCAGCCGTGGCGTCGACGCGGCCGACACGCTGGCGGGCTTCCTCCGGGCGCTTCATGTGGAGGCGCCCGCCGAGGCCCCGGGCAGTCCGGACCTCGGCGCTCATCCCAAGCGGTGCACGAGTGGCTTCGAGCGGTTCTTGCAGGCCATTGACCCTGACGCCGTCGGTGATGTCGGCGCCGTCCGGGCTGTGTGGGCCGATGCCGTCGCGGCTCCCGAGTGGGAGGGCCCGCCGGTGTGGGTGCATGGCGACCTTCATCCCGCGAATGTCGTCGTCTCGGACGGGACGCTGTCGGGCGTGATCGATTTCGGTGCCCTGTTCGCCGGTGATCCGGCATGGGACCTCGCCGCCGCGTGGGTGCTGCTCCCCGCGGGCGCGGCCGGACGGTTCTTCGAGGCGTACGCGTACGCGGATGAGGCGGCGATCCGGCGCGCCCGCGGACTGGCCGCCATGAAGAGCCTTTTCCTGATGCTCATGGGGCAGAACGGAGATCGGGGCCTTCCCGGCGGGAAACCGAACTGGGGACCTGCGGGCCGGGCGGCACTTGATCGTGTTCTGAAGGGCGTTTGACGCCCACTCCTTGACCGCGCTCGTGGCCGGCGTCGGTGCCGAGGTGACGCTGCTGCCGCCCGTACGCCGCCGGTGCCACCGGACGCTGGTCGCCGCGCAGCACCGCGCCGGCCACGGCCCCGATGACGACGCGGGTCAGCGCCACCATCGTGTCCGGATACACGTCGATATAGTCGAGCAGCCCCGGCAGTTCGCCCTTGCCGGAGGCGCGAACCTGCTGACGATCTTCCCGCCAGGCGTTCAGCTTCCCCCACAGCGCGACACCTTCGACGATCGCCCCGCCGGCCGCTCCTGCCCCATCGCGACAAACCAGTCCAGCATGGCCCGCCCCATCGTGCCTCGAATTCGGCCCGTTGCGGGGAGCGTCTCATCCGGAAATGCACCCCGGTGGCGTGGCCGGCCAACCGAGACGGGAACGTGTCGCTCGGGCCGAAGACTGAGCAAGAACCGCACTCTGCAGCAGCTCGGCCTGGGGCATTGGGGCCTGGAGGCAGCCGATCTTCACTCAGTGCCGCGCCCCGGGCCGGGGCCCGGCGAAGCGGAGGCCGTAGAAGTCGTACGGCGGCGAGCGCAACCAGCGCTGCCCCCGCCGCGCCGGAGGCGACCGGTACTTCAGCGCCGCGCAACACCTTCAACCGGATGCTCGACTGCCTGTTCCACTGCCTGCAGAAACACAAGCCGCATGACGAGCTCACCGCCTTCCCGCCTCGTCCATCGGTGCGACTCAACCAAGCGTCCTGAGCGCCGGGCTGACGCAGGCCCTCGTCATCAATGCCGGGGCCGACGTGCTGCGGGACGAGGGCGAGGCGTACGCCGCCGCCAGGGTGTCCGGTGGAACCCTGGCGGCGGGGTCATCGGCCTATGGAGCCACGGTCAAGGTGAGGGTGGCTGTGCGGTCGAGGGCGACGCCGTCGCCCAGCACTGTGATCGTGTAGGTGCCGGGCACGGTGCTCGCGCCGACCGTGAAGGTCAGCGTGGAGGTGGCGCCGGTGGTGATGCTCGCCGGGCTGAACGAGGCCGTCATGCCCGCCGGAAGCCCCTTGGCCTGCAGCGCGATCTGCTGCGGAGCGCCCGAGACGGTGGCGCTGGTGACGGTGACGCTCACCTGCCGGCCGGGCTGTACGGTCGCCGCAGCGGGGGCGACGTCGACCGAGAAGTCGCATGTGTACGGCTCGCCGCCGTGGGCAGGCACGCGGACGGCGTTCCAGGCGGCTTTGACCGTGTTGTACTCCAGGCACGACCCGGGGAACAGAGCCAGGGCCGCCTGCATCGAGGCTCGGCGGGCCATGGTGTGCGACCAACTGGTGGTCTTGCGCAGCAGCGTGCCCATGTAGATCTGGCCGGCCTTGCGCGCGCCGATCCCGACGATGGTGGAGTAGTTGCAGGTCGGGCTGGGCGGCTGGCCGTTGGTCGGGTTGGTGCCCTCGGCCAGGAGGTAGAACCAGTGGTTCTGGACCCCGGCCCCGATCTGGGGAAACATCGGCGGCACCGCGCTGCTGAAGCAGTCGGGGTCACCGGGGATCAGCGACGGCTTGTACATGTAGCGGAGCGGGCCGCTTCCAACGATGTTGATCTCCTCGCCGACGGTGTAGTCGGGCGGGTCGAAAGCGGCGGGCTGGTTGGCGTACTGCTCGGTCAGCGCGGCGAGGATGTCGCCGGTGGACTCGTTGAGTATGGCCTTCTCGTTGTCGCCGAGGTCGAGTCCGGGCGTGGTGGCGAAGACGATGTGGCCGTACTCGTGCGCCACGACGTCCATCGAGGTGAGCTGGCGCTGGCTGTCGGAAGTGCGGCCGAAGGCGGCGTAGGAGCCGGTCCAATAGGCGTTGATGTCGTTCAGGCCGACGCGGGCGGGGTAGCCGTCGCCGAGTCCGTTGAAGCCGTCGCGTCCCAGCCAGGTCTTGAGCATGTCCCACTCGGTGTCGATCGCGTAGAGCACGTCGACACAGGCCGTCTCGAAGTCGGTGCCGGAGCCGTTGCCCCAGTTGTCGTCGGCCCCGGTGTAGGTCGAGCCGTTCTGGCCGCCGCAGCGCACGCCCCGCCGTACGGGGTCCACCATGGAGAAGGACGCACCGGTCCCGGTGGTGCCGATGGTGACCGGGTTGCCGTTGTAGTAGCTGTTGCCCACCCCCGCCCTGACCTCGTCGGACTTCAAGGCGACCGCGCCGGTCAGCGCGTCGACGAAGACGTGCAGCTTGCTCTGCCTGCCGTCGATGGTGCCGTGGACGGTCACCTCGTAGGCCAGCCGGCCGCGTCCTTGGGCCATGACCACCAGGCGGGGCGTGGTGACCGAGAAGACCTCGGGCAGCTGGCTCCTGGCCACCCGGACCGCGTCGGCGGCGCCGAGCCTGGGTGTGGTGGCCACGTCCAGGGCGCTGTCCTGGGAGACGGACGTGCTCAGGACCTCGCCGGTGGCGGTGCTGACCACGACGAAGTCACCGCCGTAGACGGGCAGCCCCGCGTACGTGCGGGTGTAGGTCGTGTAGCGCAGGCCGCCCTGCCCTTCGATCAGACCTTGGCGTACGTACGTGTCCTTGGGCGAGCTGTGAAGCAGGGAGGGCCTGGCCTTCACCAGGAGGTCGGCGGGATCGCCCTTGGAGGCGTTCGCCGGGACGGGGACCGAAGTGGCCACGAGCACACAGACGGCACTCGTGACCAGGGCTAACACGGCATTGCGTCTCACTGGTGGCTCCCTATGAGCTGGGGGGTGGTGTATGGGGTCACCTGCATTTGAGTTGATGAACCACAAGAGGTCAACATTCTGGTAAATGGCGGATAACTTGCGATTTATCCCCATCGGAACATGCGGCTCATGCCCCCACCGGGTCAATAAGCGCTCCAGCCGCCGTCCACCGGCAGGATCGCGCCCGTCAGGTAGGACGCGTCCGGGCCGGCCGGCAACAAGGCCCCGGCGGTGAGGATGGCCGGCCCGAGGCCGGACGAGCCGCCGGTGACCAGGGCGACCTGACCGGCCAGGTGTGAGCGGAGACGGTCACGACTTTGAGAACACGCACAGCTTCATTCGGACATCGTGCGACTACGATCACCGGGTGACGTTCGCCGGCAATTGGGATCATCTGGAACCGGCTACCAAGGAGGCCTACCGGCGCTTCGACGCCCTCACCGAGCAGGGCCTCGACCCCGGCCCCGGCACCGACTGGCGCCTCTACGGCACCTACGCCCACACCAAGCTCTGGCTCGGCCCGCAGGGCGGCCACGACTACGACGAGCGCGTCCTGCGCCTGGTCCGCACCGTGGCCGGGCGCGCCGTCGACTGGACGCCCGACGACGCCTGGAACCTGGCCGAACGCGCCGGTTACTGGGCCCGCCAGGGCCACACCCGCCACGAGGAGCTCTATCGGATCCCGCTGTCGGCCGCCCACCTGCTCCATCCGCAACAGCGCCGCGAACTGTTCGGCCACCTGACGGACCTCGGAGAGCTCCAGCCGCTCCTGGAGAGCCTGCTCACCGAGGAGGGCCCAGCCGGTGCGGTCAGGAACGTGATCGGGGAGGCCGACCCCTTCGCCACGATGCTGGCCGAGGAGTACGGCCCCCGCCTGGCCGGGATGCTGCCGCTGCTGCGTCACTGGGCCACCGCCGACACACCGGCCCCAGGCGACGGCTGGTTGCCGGTCGTCTGCGACCTGCTCACCCCTGAGGCCATCGCCCTGGTCCACGAGCTGGTCACCCGCCTGGCCGCCTACCGGGGCGGCCCGTTCGTCTGCCACCACGCCGACATCAGCTGGAGCGAGGACCGCTTCCTGAAGGGCCGGACCGTCTCGGTGGCGCGCGGCCTGATCTGGACCTGCGAGGTCATTGACGAACCTTGGGTCCCGTCGCTGCTCGCCGACGCCGCCGTCACCTGCGGCACCGGCCACGATGGCCCCAGCTCCACCTGCCGCAGCGAGACCGTCGCCAACGGGGCTGTCGGCGTGCTGACCCGCCGGGGCGGACCCGAGACAGTCACCCCACTCGCGCTCATTCAGACGCAGGTGCGGGCGGCGTCCGTACAGGAGAATGTCACTCGCGCGCTCGACGCGCTCGCCGACGCGGCCGCGCTGACCCGCGACCAGTTCCTCGACCGCACTCTGCCCGCCGCCGCCACCACGCCCAGAGAGGTCGAGCAGGCGCGCACGGCCGCGCGCTACCGCCTGGAGCAGGCGCTCATCCACCAGCGCGAATGGACCTGGCGTGAGGTCGGCGAGCACCTCCTCGACCACCCCGTCACTGGCCCCGACGCACGCACCCTGGTGTGGCGGATCTCCGGCGGCCCCTCAGGCCTGCCAGTCAGAACGGTCGACGGCTGGGAACTGGCCGGGCGCCGCCCCGAGGGCCCTGTCGCCTTGTGGCACCCGGCCGACGCAAGCGCCGAGGAGGTGGGCGCGTGGCGCGAGAGGGGTCTGGCGCAGCCGTTCGAACAAGTCCTCCGCGAGGTGTACGCGGAAGAGCCGGACCGCGTCGCCGGCCACGTCGTGCGCTACGACCTGGCCCGGACGGAGCTGATCCGGCACGGCTGGACCGGCGTGTCGATCGGCTACTGGGAGCACGACTGTCACGAGGGGCAGGGCGAAGTGGTGCGCGACCTTGCGGACTGGCAGGCCCGCTGGCTCCTGCGCGTCGTCGAGGGCATGTCCGACGAGGGCTGGGACCTGGACGCGCTGTGCGCGACCAACCCGATGACCTTCCACCGCGACGGCCAGGAGGTGCCGGCGGCGTCGGTGCCGCCGCTGGTGCGGTCGGAGATCCTCCGAGAGGCCGACCTCACAGTCGCCGCCGCCTCGGCCGGCCCAGACGCCCAGCACCTGGTCGACCACTACGACGGATATTGGCACTAGAAGTCATACGGCGTCCTTCTCTCGGAGGTGGCCCCAGCCGCCAACTAGCTACATAGCCCTGTTCAGAGAGGTGCCGAGCTGGGGTTTTGCCTCTCAGCTGTGCGTGTTCTCAAAAGTCGTGACCGTCTCCGCTCCCGAGAACACGATCTTCTCGGAAACCGGTTGACCTGCGCAGATCAGCTTAGTTTGGGGCTAGGGACACGTTCGGGAGGAGGAGGCCTCCCGGGAGGGTCACGTCCGGCTCGGCGGACGTCAGCCTGTGGCAGCACACCCGCGGGCGGCCCGGCCGAAGACCAACGGGGAACATCGGCCGGCTGAGGAAGGTGGCGGCTCAGTGGCGCAGCCGGTGCGGGCCCGGGCCCGGCGCGGACGAGCGGATCCTCCGCGCCGGCTGCCGCAGGGCGAGCGCCGGATGGTGGACGCCTTCCTCGCCGCCGCCCGCGACGGCGACTTCGCCGCGCTGGTGTCCATCCTCAACCCCGACGTGACGCTGGCGCCGGGGTGTGGTCAGCCGGTCGCGGGGGACTCCTCCGGCAGTACGGGCGCCAGCGGCTCGGGCGCGCGGCGGGGCAGGGTGAGGGTGATGAGAAGGCCGGCGATCATCGCCGCCGCGGTGAGCAGGACGACCAGGAACTCGCCGTCCGCCGTGGCGGCGCGGAGGGCCTGGCCGGTCCTGCCCTCGGTGCCCACGTCGGCGATGACGGTGAAGACAGCCAGGCCGATGGCGTTGCCGATGTTGAGCGCGGTGGAGGCGATGCCGTTGGCGACACCCTGCTCATGGGCGGGGGTGCCGCCGGCGGCGGCGATCCACATGGCGGTCCAGACGATGCCCTGGCCGAGGCCCGAGACGACGAGGCCGGGGATCAGCAGCCCGTACCCGGCGTCGGCGTCGAAGCCGAGGGCCAGGACGGCGGTCCCCACGACGCCGACGGCGAAGCCGATCAGCAGCGTGGGACGGTTGCCGATCCGGGTGGCCAGGCGTTCGCCGCTCTGGGTGCCGGCGGCGATGGCCAGCGAGGGGATGAGGAAGGCCAAGCCGGTCTGCAGCGCGCTGTAGCCATGGACGCTCTGCAGCAGCACGGTGAGGAAGTACGGCAGGACGCCGAACGTGGCCATGTAGACGAAGGTGACCAGCATGCCGACGGTCAGGCTGCGGTTGCGGAAGAGCCGGAACGGCATGAGCGGGTCCGCGCTGCGCGCCTCGACCAGCGCGAAGATCACCAGCAGTACGGCGGCCAACGCGAACGCGCCCACGACCAGGGGGCTGCCCCAGCCCAGTTCGGGCCCTTCGACCAGGGCGAAGACCAGCAGGGTGGATCCACCGGTGACGGTGAGCGCCCCGGGCATGTCGAACCTGCGCCGTTCCCGCCTGGCCGGGTCCCGCGGGATGACGGCCAGGGCGGCCAGCGCGACGAGCCCGGCCAGGGGGACGTTCACGAAGAAGACGGCGGGCCAGCCGAAGTTCTCGGTGAGGACGCCGCCGAGCAGCGCGCCGATCGTCAGCCCGCTGGCCCCCGCGCCACCCCAGACGGCCAGCGCCCGGTTACGCTGCGGCCCCTCGGCGAACAGGCTGTTGAGCAGCGCCAGCGTCGAGGGCAGCAGCAACGCGCCGCCGATGCCCTGGACCGCGCGGGCGACGATGATGACGACGGAACCGTCGGCCAGGCCACCGGCCAGCGAGGACAGCGCGTACAGGGCCAGGGCGAGCACGAAGACGCGGCGGCGGCCGAACAGGTCGGCCGCCCGGCCGCCGAACAGCAGGAAGCCGCCGGCGAAGACGACGTACGCGCTGACCACGAGTTGCTGGGTCTGGCCGGGGAAGCCCAGGTCGGCGCCGATCTGCGGGAGCGCGACGAAGACGATGTTGAGGTCGAGCGCGTAGATGAGCTGGGCCAGGGCGAGCAACGCCAGGGTCCAGCCGAGTCGCGGCTTGACGCCGTCCGCGAGGGCTGCGGGCAGCGTGGATGGTGTCGACATGGAACGCCCTTCGGAGGGAGCCGGGGAGCGGGCACGCGGAAGCCCGCCGCACGGCAGCGATAGTACGAGGATTTACGTACAGTCGTACTATGCCAGACCGAAGAAGGATTGTTCGACAGTCGCGGTACAGTTGAACCATGGCCTTCCGTCATCCCGACCGTGACCAGATCCGGATCGAAGACGTGCTGTCGGCGCTGGGGAACGGCGTGCGCCTGTCCGTCGTACGCATCCTCGACGCCGGGGGCGAGCACAACTGCACCAGCGTCCTGAACACGCTGGGGATCACCGCGAAGTCGACCATGACGCACCACTGGCGGGTGCTGCGCGACAGCGGCGTCATCTGGCAGCAGCCCTCGGGGCGGGAGAACCTGCTCGTCCTGCGGCGCGACGACCTGGAGGCCCGCTACCCCGGCCTGCTCGACGCCATCCTGTCCGGCGCCCGCGCCGACGACGCCGTCCAAGGCCCCGATCGCACCGGCTCCGCCGCCTGACCATCGAGCTGCCCAGGTGGGGGTTCTCCCGGGGAACCGTCGGGGTCATCCCTGATGCCGGTTGGCCGGAATGTCGGACAAGCTTGACGGCATGAAGATCACTGCGATCGCGGGTGGCCTGCTGGCCTCCGCGGTACTCCTGACCGGGTGCGGCCTGGACGCCATCGGCAAACCGAAGAACGAGGAGACCAGCACGTACCAGGTCAAGGAGAAGGTGCAGCAGCTTCACCTCAGAAGCGGCAGCGGCGACGTGACCGTCACCGAGTCGGACGTGACGTACGTCAGCGTGACCGAGAGGCTCTACTGGAGCAACGAGAAGCCGCAGGCCGAGCACAAGGTGGAGGGCGACAAGCTGTCCGTCTACTACGACTGCCAGAAGTCGTGGGGCACCTGCGGGGTCGAGTACAAGGTGGAAATCCCCAAGGGGCTACAGGTCAACGTGGACACCGGTTCGGGCGACCTGACGCTGAGGTCGCTCACCGGCCCTCTGGACCTCAAGGCCGGCTCCGGCGACATCAAGGGCGACGGCCTGGGCGGCAAGAAGCTCCTCGTGGAGGGAGGATCCGGCCCCGTGACCCTGAAGTACGCGGTCGCGCCGGAAGGCGTCAAGCTGTCGGTCGGCTCAGGCGACGTCGCGCTCACCGTCCCCGACGAGACCTATGACGTGAACGCCAGGACGACCTCCGGTGACGCCAACGTCTCGGTCAAGAAGGACGGCTCCTCACCCCGCAAGCTGTCGCTGACCACGGGTTCCGGAAACATCACCGTCTCGGCCGGGTAACCGCTCTCCCTGCTCACGTCCGAACTCGCCGAGCCGGCCGGTGGCGGGCGCCCTGTCGGCGCTCGGCGGCAAGGGCGCACCCGCCAAGGGGCGACAGCGACCAGACGATCGCCCTGGACGCCCGCCAGGGCCGCCCGGCCCGCTTCACCATCGACGATCCGGCGGCCACCCCGAGGAAGATCGTCGACTTCACCGTCGGGCTCGGCACGTGGTCACTCGCCTGGCGGGCTCCCCTCGACGTCAACCAGGAGTTCTTCGTCACCTCCGGAGTCGCGGCCCAGGGCCGGCCGTACTTCGCACCGAGGTTCGGCGAGGAGGCGGGCGGCGACTTCTCGGCGACACTCCAGCAGGACGTGACACCCCCCGCCACCGCGACCTATTACCGCACTCCCGGGCTCACCTGGGACAGTTCCCTCGAGGTGGGCACGTCCCGGGTGTGGGACGCCGGCAAGGCCGTCAAGCGCGGCACCACCAAGGAGGTGTGGAACGCCGCCGTGGCCGGTCCCTCGTTCGCGCAACCGAACGGGACCCGTACCGGCGATCAGCTCTCCTTCGACGCGAGCCTGCTCTTCGCGGACGGCGCGCAGGGCCGCACTGCCCGAACAGCGGGCGGAGTACACGCTCAGCACGTCGATGCGCAGGCAGGTCCCGCACTCGGTGTTGTCGTCGAGCGTGGAGACGGCCTGGACGTTCACCTCCGGACGCACGCCAGAGGCCAAACCGCTCCCGCTGCTCGCCGTCCGTTACGCGCCGGCGGATCTGGACGCCTTCAGTCGTGCCCGTGCCGGCACGGTGACCAGGGTGCCCGTCCGGGTGGAGCGTAACCTCGGTGCGCCGCAGGCTCAGGTGACCTCGCTCAGGCTGGAGATGTCCTTCGACGATGGCACGAGCTGGCTGCCCGTGCCCGCCGTCCCGGCCGGATCCGGCTGGACCGCCGCCGTGCCCAACCCGCGTACGGCCGGATTCGTCTCCTTGAAGGCGACGGCCACCGACACGTCGGGGACGACCGTCAAGCAGACCGTCATCCGCGCTTACGCCGTCGGCTGACCGACCCGGAATCGTGAAAGGACCTGAGGCCACCGCGGCCCTTTCACGTATTCGCCGCACACCTCGGGGTGGCACCCACCGAATACCGCCGCGCCCAGCTGAGCGACGAGCTGAAGATATGCCTTGACACGAATATTCGTTGCAGTGAATACTTCTCTCCATGGAGGCACTCCTCACCGCGCTGGCCGACCCGGCCCGCTGGCGGCTCGTGACCCTGCTGGCCGAGCAGCCTCGGCCGGTCGGCGTCCTGGCCCAGCTCGCCGAGGCACGTCAGCCGCAGACGACCAAGCACCTGCAGACCCTTGAACGTGCCGGTGTCGTCGTCTCGCGGCGCACCGGCCAGCGTCGCATCTACGCGCTCCAACCAGGTCCCCTACGGGATCTGGCGGGCGTACTCAGTCGGCTCGCCGACACCGCGGACCGGCGCGGCGGCCCACGCGAGGCGTACGACCGTTACGTGGCCGGCCTCGACACCGAGCGGCACGCCGCGCAGGAGCCGGGGTGGGCCGACGGCCGCTCGTTCCGGTTCCACCGCTCCCTGACGGGACCGCCCGAGCTGGTCTGGCACCACCTGACCGACGCGTCATCGCTCGCCCAGTGGTGGGCGCCCGACGGCCTGCGCGTGTCCGAGTTCGTGTTCGAGGCGCGACCGGGCGGGCGGATCGTCCTGGAATACCGCGACGCCGAGGACCTCGACGACTCCGACGTGGTCGTCGGGCGCGCTCAGGGGGTTGTCGACGACGTACGCACCGGCGAGCACCTGGCCTACCGGCTCTCTCCCCTGCTGCCCGACGGCGGCCTCGCCTTCACCGGTCACCTCGACTTCGATCTCCGGCCCACCCGTACCGGTGCCGACCTGGAGGTCCATTACCGGATCACCGACAGCACCACCGACTCGGCGGATTTCGTCGCCGGCATCGAGATCGGCTTCGGCCAGAGCCTCGACCGACTCGCGGCGGCCCTCGCCGCCGACACCCACAACATCGAGCACGACACCGATACAAGGAGCACGAAATGACCGGGCAGCCCACCGGACGCAAAGTTACCGCCAACCTGGTCATCAGCCTCGACGGGCGTTACCACGGCGCCGGCGGGCCGGCCGATTTCGCGGCGTTCGCCACTTACGCGACCACCGACGTGGCACGCGACCAGATGACCCGGATGCGGGAGAACGCGACCACGGCCGTGCTCGGCCGGATCCTCGCCGAAGGGTTCATGTCGTTCTGGCCGTCGGTCGCCGCCGACGACAACGCCGATCCGCGCGACCGCGACTACGCCAAGTGGCTGGTCGAGACCGAGAAGGTGGTCCTGTCGACCACCCTGACCGAGGCGCCGTGGGAACGGACCCGCGTGGTGAACGGCCCCGTCGCCGAGCTCGTCGCCGACCTAAAGGCCGACGGCGAGGGCGACATCCTCGTCAACACCAGCCCCAGCGTCACCAAGGCGCTGCTCGCGGCCGACCTGCTCGACCGGATGTACCTCGTCGTCATCCCGGAGATCGCCGGAGGCGGGCTGCGGCTCTTCGACGACGGCCTCCCGCCGTCGAAGTGGCAGCTCACCTACCAGGAGACCGGCGAACAGGGCGCGATGGCCCTGGTCTACGACCGGGTCCGCTGAACCCGCACGGTTTCGAAGGACCGAGCCACAGGACGGTCGAGGAACCGCGCCCCTCCTCGCCGTGACTCTGCGAGGTGGATGCACGGGGAATCTCAGACGACGATCGGGGCTTCGTGCCCGGCCGCCTTCTCCGACGTCCGTGTCCGCGTCCGTGTCCGTGTCCGCGTGCGAGGGAGGACGAGGTAGGTGAGGGCCAGTCCGATCAGGCTCAGTGCCGCGCCGGCCAGGCCGGTCCACCGCAGAGCGCCGGCGGCGACGATCGCGCCGCCGATGACCGAGCCGGCCGCGGCCCCGAGGTTGAAGGCGCCGACGTTGGCGGAGACCGCCAGGTTCGGGGCGGCGCCCGCGTGGTGCAGGATGAGTCCCTGCAGCGGGGCGATGGTCGCGGTGCCGAGCAGGCCGAGCACCAGGACCGCGGCCACGGCGGTGGGCTGCCACACCACGGCGAACGGGACGAGCAGAAGCGTCCCGGCCAGCCCGCCGAAGACCCCGCGTACGGTGGCGCTCATCGACTTGTCGGTCAGCCGTCCGGCGGCGATGTTGCCGATGAAGCTGCCCGCGCCGTAGGCGAGCAGCAGGCCGGAGACTGCCGCGGCGGAGAAGCCGGAGACGCCGATCAGCAGCGGGGCGATGTAGGTGAACACCGTGGCGACGCCGGAGAAGCCCACCGCGGTGGTGGCGATGGCGAGCATGACCGGCCGGCGTGTCACCACGCGGATCTCCTCACGCAGCCGGGTGGACGGGGCGTCCTCCCGGGGCAGAACTGCGGCCAGGAGCATGGTGGCCAGCAGGGACAGAACGGTCAGCACGGCGAACGGGGCCCGCCATCCGGCGGCCTCGCCGAGCAGCGCTCCCAGGGGCACTCCGAGGAGGGTGGCCACGGTGAAACCGGAGGCCACGGTGGCGATGGCCGAGCCCGTCCGCTCGGCCGGGACCACGCGGGTGGCCGTCACCAGGGCCAGGGCCAAGAAGGCGGCGTGGCTGAGCGAGGACACCACGCGGCCCGCCAGGAGCAGGCCGAACGACGGCGCCGCCGCGCTGATCGCGCTGCCCGCGGCGAACAGCAGCATCAGGCCGACGGCGAGTCCCTTGCGGGGCAGGCGCGAGGTCAGCAGCGCCATGAGCGGCCCTCCGGCCACCACGCCGAGGGCGTACGCGGTCACCGCTTGTCCGGCGGTTCCCACGGAGACGTCAAGATCGGCTCCGACCTGGGGCAGCAATCCGGCGATCAGGTATTCCGAGGTGCCCACGACGAAGACGCTCGAACACAGTGCCGCGAGCGTCGCCAAACCCTTGTTCATCTTCATGGCGTAGACGCTAAAGTCTCATATCGATGTGAGAGTCAAGTCGAGCCGGGGTGATGCCCGTCTCGTCAGGAGGTCGTCGTGCGCATCGGTGAGCTGTCCCGGCGGACCGGCGTGGCCGTGCACCTGCTGCGCTACTACGGACAGCAGGGTCTGCTCCATCCGCAGCGGCGCGCCAGCGGCTACCGGGAGTACGTCGAAGAGGACGTCGCCGTCGTCCGCCGCATCCGCAGCCTGCTGGCGGCCGGGCTGAACACCTCGACCATCACCACGGTCCTGCCGTGCCTGCGCGACACCGGCGACCGCCTCGTCCCGACCTGCCCGGACCTGCTGGCCGACCTTCACCAGGAGCGCGACCGCATCGCCCAGGCCATCGGCGACCTTCAGGCCTCCATGGACGCGCTCAACGACGTCATCGCCGCGGCCCCGGCCGACGTCACCCGCCGCGCCCTGACCGCACTCGGCAGGTGAACGCTCGCTCGGGACGGCCGGCACTGATTGCCAACATTTCTTCGCGAATGAGTCTTTGCGAATGAATGTTTGCGGTCTAGCCTTCGAGGCATGACCGAACCCCGCGAGAACGTGATCGTCCTCGACGCCAAAGGGCTGCGGGCGCTGGCCCACCCCGTACGGGTGCAACTCGTGGACCTGCTGCGCAAGCATGGGCCGTCCACCGCCACCCGCCTGGCCGAGCACCTCGGCGTGAACTCCGGCACGGCCAGCTACCACCTGCGCAGGCTCGGCGCCGCCGGGTTCGTGGAGGAGGACACCGAGCGCGGCAACGCCCGCGAGCGCTGGTGGCGCTCGGTCCACCACATCACCCGGCTCACCGACGACCAGCTGGCGGAGCAGGAGCCCGAAGCGGTGCTGGCGTACATGCAGTCCATCGCCGCCCTGTACAACCTCCGTACCCAGCGGACGCTGAACGAGCTGCAGACCATGCCGGGACAGTGGCGGCGCGTGCTCGACCTCAGCTCCATCGCGCTGCGCCTGACCCCGCAGGAGGCGCAGCGGCTGCGCGAGGAGCTGGAGGAGGTCGTCTCCCGCTACCGCCCCGACCTGCCCGGCGCGGCGGCGCCCGAGGGCGCCGCGCGGGTCTCGTTGATCACGCAGCTCCTGCCCGAGCTGCCTGAGGACTCGTGATGGGAACACGCGGGTCCTTACGCCCGATGGCCGGCCTGCTCGCGGCCATGACGGTGTCGTTGACCGGTACGCGGGTGTCGGCCCTCGCACTGCCCTGGTTCGTCCTGACGACGACCGGGAGCGCGGCGCAGACGGGGTTGGTGGCGTTCGCGGAGATGGCCCCGTACGTGCTGGTCAAGGCGCTGACCGGGCCGCTGGTCGATCGGGTCGGGCCGCGCCGGATCTCCTGGGCCGGCGACGTGCTGAGCGCCGCGGCGGCCGGGGCGGTCGTCCTTCTGCACGCGCTGGACCTGCTGCCCCTGGGCACGTTGATCGCCCTGGTCGCGGTGGTCGGCGCGGCCCGCGGTCCAGGGGACCTGGCCAAGGAGATCATGGTTCCCGAGGCGGCCGAGCGCGGGCGGGTGCCGCTGGAGCGAGCCACCGGGCTGATGGGCGTGACCGAGCGGCTGGCCCAGACGCTGGGGCCCGCGGCGGGGGGCGCGGTGGTGGCGCTGCTCGGGCCGCTGGCCAGCCTGGGCATCAGTGTCACCTGCTTCGCGCTCGGCTCCGTGATCGTGGCGTGGGCGCTGCCGCGCGGCATGGGGCACCGCGCGGCGGCACAGGAAGGGCAGGAGGGGCAGGACGGGTACTGGCGGCGGTTCGGCCAGGGCTTCACGTTCCTGCGTGGCGAACCGCTGCTGCTCTCCGTGATCGTGATGGTCGGCGTCACCAACCTGCTCGACGCGGCCTTCAGCCAGGTGCTCGCCCCCGTGTGGGCCAAGGAGTCCGGCTACGGGCCCGCCATGGTCGGCTTGAACAGCAGCGTGATGGGGTTGACGGCCGTCGGAGGCAGCCTGGTCGCGGCCGCCGTGGCACACCGGATGCGGCGCAGGCCGGTGTTCTTCGTGGCGTTCCTGCTCGCCGGGCCGTCACGCTTCCTCGTCCTGGCGTTGGACGTGCCGGTGTGGGCCATCGTGGCGGTGTTCGCGGTGGGCGGGTTCGCCGGCGGGTTCCTGAACCCGATCCTCGGGGCGATCTCCTACGAGCGGGTGCCGCGACGCCTGCTGGGCCGGGTCAACGCGTTGTCGGACTCCCTCGCCTGGGCCGGGATCCCGCTCGGCGGGCTGGTGGGCGGGGTGGCGGTCGCGGCGGCGGGGCTGGCGCCGGTGCTGTTCGCGGGCGGGGCGGCCTACGCGCTCACCACGAGCCTGACGGGACTGCGGCCCGAATGGCGGGAGATGGACCGGCTGCGCGGCCAGGGCCCACCCGGCGTACCACGGGCACAGCCGGAAGACGCCGGGAACACCCCGCGCGCAGCTTCACTTGAGGAGCCCGCGCCATGACGACGGACGGACTGCGGAGCATCGAGGTGGTCCGCGGCGATCCGTGGGTTCGGCCCGATCTCATGGCTTCCGGGTGCGCACATGTCGCCGGCCTGTCAGGCGGGGGCGTGCGGGGCCCTGTCATCGGTTGAACTGCCGTCCCCTGAAGTGCCGTCTCCGGCCGTGGAGGCTTCTCCGGTGAAGTGGCGCAACTGCGGGCTGAGCGCGGCCAAGGCGGCGGTCAGCCCGAGCAACCCGCCCAGCACGACGAGTGCCGCCGCGCCGCCCAGCGCCGCGGCCAATGCCCCGCCGAGGACCGGCCCGAGGGGCTTGAGCGCCATCCCGCCCATGCTCAGGACCGCGCCCATCCGGCCGAGCATCGTTTCGGGCACCATTCGTGCGATCACCACGTTCATCACCACGTTCAGAGAGGGCGTGGACAGGGTGATGAACACCAGCGGGATCATCGGCCACCACGCTCCCCAGGGCAGTGCCGTGGCCGCCAGCGCGGCGCCGAAGACCGTCACGACGGCCAGCAGGAGCCTGCCGGGAGGCAGGAGCTTGCTGATGCGGCCCGACAGCAGCGCACCGGTCAGTCCGCCGATACCGAGACCGGCCAGGACCGTGCCGGTGACGCGCGCGTCGCCGCCGCGTTCGCCGACGAGCACGATCAGCGGGATGAGGAATGCCCCGCCCAGCAGGTTGAGGATCATCACCGCTGCGGTGACCTCCCTCAGGCCATGCCGGCGCCACAGCCATGTGACGGCCTCGGCCGCTTCCCGGCGCATGCTGCGCCGGATCGGCCGCTGCTCCTCGCCGTCGTCCCTGGCGGAGGGTCGCGGCTCGTCCGCCGGGCGGCGCGGCACCTTCGCAAAAGCGTAGAAGAGCGTGGCGGCAAGGAAGGTGACGGTGTCGACGACGAACGGCACCGCCCGCCCCAGGCCGTACAGCAGGCCACCGAGCGGAGGGCCGAGCAGCCCGGCCGCGTGGGTACGGGCCTCCTCCTGCGCATATGCACTGTGCAGTTGGCCCGAGGGGACGATGCCGCGGATCGCCGTGTCTTTGACGGGACCGATGAACGCGGCGCACAGCCCGTCCAGCGCTGCCAGTGTGACGAACTGCCAGACCTGCACCTGACCGGTGAGGATGAGCGCGGTCAGCAGGGCGGAGGCAATCGCCTGGAGGCCCTGGGCAGTGATGAGCGTACGACGGCGGTCCCAGCGGTCCACCCAGACGCCGGCCGGCATCTGGACCGCGACGAAGGCGACGGTGCGGGCGCCGGCGACGATGCCCGCCAACCCGGGCGAGCCGGTGAGCGCCAGCACCAGCAGCGGCATGGCGAGCCTGGTGAGCTCCGACCCCAGCTCGGAGACCGCGCTGCCGACCCACAGCAGTTGAAACCGCACGTTCTTGCGCAGCGGGACGATGTCGGTCACGAAGTGTCTTCCTCGGATGCGGGGGGCGGTCACCTGGCCTGAGGCACCACTCTCGGTTCCGGACAGGTCGGGCGGGACCCGGAGAAGATACCTACCGGAGATGACGCTGTCCATCGAATAGAACGGACGTCGTCCAAGGTCCGCCTGATCGCGGGGAGTCAGCGTAGGGCGTCGGGCATGCGGACCGTTACGTACGGATGTGGTTGTTCCAGCCACTCGCTGGTCAGCCTGGCCCCTGTGGTCTGGTCGATGACCGCGAGCATGGCGGCCTGCCAGTCGTAGTCCTCGCCGCGTTCCTCGAAATCGACGAAGAAGTCCGTCATCGCCCGCAGTTCGGGCCATTGGCCGATGCCGGGGTGGTCCTCCGGTCTGCCGGGGCCGAACGCGTCGATCGCCAGGACCAGCTCGCCCGATGACGCGAAACTCAGCCGGTTGTGGGCGTTGACGTTCCACCAGGCGCTGTAGACCCGGGCCCCCTCGCTGAGCCGCCGGAGTACGGCGGGTGTTGATCCGAGGAAGTCGTCCTCCACGAGCATGGCGGCGGCTCCGCACCAATCGACGGACACGGGAAGGTCGGTGTCGTAAGGAAGCAGGACGGCTTTGGGCGGCGCCGGCTCAAAGAGCCGGTACGGCGCGTCTCCGCTGAGCCTGGCGGCGAGTTGGTGCAACGGGAGCGCTTGCCCGCTGTCGGGGACCACGACGGTCCAGCACATGGCCACGTCGAGCCATGGCTGGCTGGAACGGAGTTGCCTGTAGTGCTCGCGCAGGCCGACTGTCGGGGGTTGTCCGATGTTCACGCATTACTCCCTTGCTCGCCGAATTCGCCTCCCGGAACGGATCTCAGAGAGGGCCCGAGGCCGTCACCTGTCGCCGCCACGTCCAGAGCACGGAAGGAGACCCGGGTCGCGGCCAGGTCGGGATCGCGGACGTACGTCTTCGCCTCGGACTCCGGAACCAGCCGCCGGTGCTGTATCTCGAACTCCGGCGCCCATTCCTCGAGCCGGACCTCCGCACGCCAGTAAGAGCGGATGAGGACCAGACCAAGCTCGCGCCCGCGCACGCATTCGCTGCGGGAGTATCCAAGCAGGCGGCTGCCGATGACCGTGACGCACGCTTCTTCGAGCATTTCCCGGCCAAGGGTCTCCTCGATCGTCTCCGTTCCTTCGGGGCGCCCGGCGGGAAAACCCCAGTGCTCGCCGTCATGGCTGATCAGAACCAGCTCATCGGGGGCCGTCACGCATATGCCGGCGGCCCCGTGAGGCCTGCCTTCCTGCGGGTCGTCGACGGAATGCCAGGACACGTGCCAATCCTGGCCGTTCGAATGCGTCAGCATCCGCTCCCCGTCACGGGCAGGGACGATGGCTGTCATGTGGCTCTCCCATTGAGGTTCGCGGGCAGAAGAACCGGCCGCGTCCGGCGGCTGGATGACTCCGGCATCACTCACCCCCCGCAAATAGGGCCGGTTCCCACGCTCAGACCCACAGCGTTGTCCTGATCCGCAAGCTGCGGCCGATCAGCTTCTGCGCGAGATGACCATGATGTATTCGCAGGGAGCATTCGTTCGGTTGGCGAAGCCGTGGTCCGCGTCGGCCTGGAAGAACAGGGAGTCGCCCGTGTCCAGGGTCTCGGTGATGCCGCCGATCGCGACGGTGAGGGTGCCTTCGAGCACCACGAGTTGTTTCTCCGTACCCGGCGGATACGCGGGCAGCAGCCCGGTGGAGACCTGCGCGGGAAGGTAGTGGACGATCATCTCGGCTCCTCCCGCGCCCGGGGCCGCTGACACGATGTGCCGCTCGAAGCCGGTTTCCGGGTCACGGAAGACGGGGCGATCGTTCTTGCGCATGGCAATGGCCACGCCGGACGCGGCGGCAGCCGGCGCGCCGATCAGGTCCGAGAGCGACGCGTCGAGCGCGTGCGCGATCCTGGACGCGACGCCGATCGTCGGGCTCTTCTCACCGCGTTCGACCTTGGACAACATCGCCCGGCTGACCGACGACTGCGTGGACAGCTGCTCCAGCGTCAGTCCCGCCTCCTCGCGGCGTCGCCGTACGTTACCGCCGAACGCGCCGGCCAGGTCGTCACCGTGCTCTGGTTCGGCCGCGTTTCCGTCTTTCTCGACCACCGTGCTCCTCGATCGATGGGTATGTCGCTGCCCACAGTGTAGGGTTTCTCCTAAAGTAGATATAGTCTTCTTTAGGAGACGCACGACGTGCGCTCGACACTACGGAGGTTCCATGCGTTTGATCTCGAGTGGCCTGCACCATGCCACGTTCGAATTCGGCGATCTGCAGGTGGTCTCGTTGCGAGACGGGTACATCGACATGCCGCCGACACGGCTCCGCGACGAGGACGGGCACACGCTCGACGAGCTGCCGGCCGCCGTCCTGCTGGCCGGCGACAACCTGCGGTTGTCGGTCAACGCCTTCTTCGTCACCGACGGCACGCGGTCGGTTCTCGTCGACACCGGCGCGTCCAATGTCTGGCACGACCCCACCATGGGATTGATCTACGACGCCCTCGACGAAGCGGGAATCGACCGCGCGCGGATCACTGATGTGGCCATCACCCACAGGCACGAAGACCACGTGAGCGGCCTGATCACGCCGGACGGTTCAGAGGCGTTCACCGGACTCGAGCGCGTGTGGATCGGCGCGGGCGACACCTCGGTGTTCACCGGGCGGCTGGAGCCGATCCGCGACCGGGTCGTACCCGTGTCGGAGAAGGTCGCGATCAACGACTGGACCACCGCGATCCCGACACCGGGCCACACACCCGGGCACACCGTCTACGAGATCAGGAGCGACACCGGCCACCTTCTCGTCTGGGGCGACACCGTTCACGTTCCCACGCTGCAATTCGACCAGCCGAAGGTGTCCTGGGAGCTCGACGGCGACCAGTCCCAGGCCCGCGCCGCGCGAGCGGTCCTCCTCGAACAACTGACCCGACCACACCACTTCGTGGCCGGCGCCCACCTCGACTCCCCCGGCATCGCCCGCGTTGCCCCCTCCGGCGACGGTTACGCGCTGGAATACCTCGCACCCCCGATCGGCTGATCGACCCCGCCAGCTCCGGGGCGCCCACCCCGGACCGGGATTTTCAGGTGAGGCCGGACGCACTCGTGAACCCGCCTGACGGCGCCGGCCATGCCCCGCGGCCCAACAGATCGAGAACGATCGCCGCGATGTTCCACGCGTCGTCCTCGCCGCGGTGATGGCGTCCCTCGAGCGGCAGTCCGGCGACCCGCAGAGCGTGATCCATACCGGGTTTCTTGTGCAGCCCGTACGCCTCGGCGAACACGGCCTTGGCGTTGGTGTGGGTACGTTCCGTCGGATGGCCGAACGGATAAGCCACCCCGTCGGCCTGACTCTGCCGAGCGAACTGCCGACGGTCGTACTCGCCCCAGCTCGCCCACGGGCGCTCCCCGGCCCCGAACTCCCCGACCAGGATCCGGCACGCCTCGGCGAAGGTGACACCCCGTTCCACCTCGGCTTGCGTCAGGCCGGTCAGCTCGGTACAGAACTCACTCACCGCCGACCGGACAGGACGGACCAGGACACGATGCCGCGACACGCGGCGCCGCGCCGACACGTCCACGACGGTGAGACCGATCTCGATGATCTCGCTCACAGAGCCGGGCGGCGGCTGCCCCTCCCAGCAGGTGGCCTCCACGTCGATGACGTTCAGCAGGGCGGATTCGTGGCGCATGAGGCCGAGGGTAGGGATGCGCACCCGGTTCCGGCACCTCAATTTCCCCATGCCCACCTCTCGATCGGCGGGGCGGGACCACTGGTTGGCTGGAGACATGGCGGGCACTCCAGCGCGACGGCACGTACGACACGCTGCCCACCGCCGCACTCGGCAGACCTCGTATGCCTGCTGATGCAGTCGGACCTCGGGGCACGCGACCCGCAAAAGATCTTCCTCGCCGGCCCCGCCGGACGCGACGCCGATCCCCTGCAGGTGGACGCCTTCCTCGTGGCACTCGGCAGCTACTGGACCCACACCGCCACGCTCCCCGGCCCCGACCACGCACCCCACCTGCGCGAACGGCGCGAACACTCCAGACGCGCCACGATGAGCCGGCTCAGATCGCGATGGACACAGAACGGCGCGCCGCCGACCACCGGCACCCTCCGGTAGGCGAAGGCGCTCCCCACCACCGCCGTTCCTCGGGCGCAACGGTCTTCAGCACTTACGATTGGAACGGCTGGACTGCGCAGCACAGTCCGCGAACGACGACGGGATGGCCACCATGCCGCTCGAAGGCGAGTACGGGCCGAGTCCGGCTCAGTGGATACGCGACCAGGTCGAGCTGTACGAGAGTTCAGGCGGCACGCAGGGAACGACGCTCTGGGACACGGGCCTGCCCGTCGTCATTCTCACGACGCGCGGCGCGCGCAGCGGCAGGATTCGCAAGATCCCGCTGATGCGCGTGGAACACGAGGGACGGTATGCGGCCGTCGCCTCGAAGGGCGGCTTCCCGCGTCATCCGGAGTGGTACTTCAACCTCAGGTCCGACCCGCACGTGGAACTCCGCGACGGCGCCGTATGCCAGGACATGACCGCACGTGAGGTTGCCGGGGACGAGAGGGCCGAGTGGTGGGAGCGCGCGGTCGCCGCGTTTCCGACGTACGCGGATTACCAGGAGCAGACCGACCGGGTGATCCCGGTCTTCGTACTGGAGCCGCGTGTGTGGTAGGGCTGGTCGGCGGTTCTCAGTCACATGCCAGCGCCTTTACAATGTAGATCACGTCTTCTGATCCTTCTCGGCGGCAACGGCTGAGGCGGACAGGAGCGTCGCGGCGGAGAGGCTGCCCCAGAGGGCGGCCGGGCCGTGGGAGGCGAGAGCGGTGATCACCGCCGGGGAGACCGCCAGGCCGAAGCCCGTGGAGAGCTGGAAGCGGGCGAGGGCGCGTCCCAGCAGATGTGCCGGGGCGAGGGCGGTGACGAGCGCGGTGGCGCTGCCGGCGTAGATGATCTCGCCGATGGTGCAGACCACGGACACCACGGCGACGGCCGGGGCACCCCAGCCGCCGCCCAGCGAGGTGGCCACGAGGAAGCCGAGGTAGGAGACGGCGAGCACCACGCCGGCGAGAGCCAGGACGGCCCGCCGGGAGAAACGGGACATCAGCACGGTGACCGGAACCTGGAGGGTGACCACCAGCACCGTGTTGGCCACGAAGATCGCCGCCGACCACACCGGAGAGGCGTGCATCTGCGTCACCAACACCAGAGGGAGCGCGATCTCGGGCACGTTGAGGCAGAAGACGTAGATCACGTTGGCGCCCAGCAGCGCGCTCATCCGAGGTGCGGGCTCGGCGTCTCTGTCCGCGGCCGCGGCCGGCTCAGCGTGAACGTGCACCGACCACGCCAGAGCCGCCGCGGCGAGATAGGCGACCCCGGTGACGGCGGCCAGCGCCTGCAACGCGGTGGTGCCGCCCGCCAGGCATGCGGTGGCGAGAAGGGCGCCCACGCCCAGACCCGCGTTACGCAGGGCGCGGCCTCCCGCGAGGGCGGCGTCGCGTTCGCGGCCGTGGGCGACCGTGGCCACGAGGGCGGCGTGGGCGGCCGGCCAGGCCTGGTTGCCGATGCCGAGGAAGAGCGCCGCCGTCCCGAACAGCCAGACGTGCCCCGTCGGGGCGGCCAGCAGCAGTGCCACGCCCAGCACCCGTACCAGCATCGACGCCGCCACGACCGTACTGCGTGCGCCCCGGTCCAGCCATCGGCCGACCGCGGGCATGCACACCAGACCCATGACGACGCCGGCCGTCATGGCGATGCCGGTGGCCGGCGCGGACAGCCCCAGCACCGTCACCCCGTACAGCAGCAGGAAGGGCCGCAACAGGCCGGTGCCGAGCGCGTCCACGGCCAGGGCGACGGCGTAGCGGGGACCTCCGGAGGCCCGGACGAGGGCACGGGGCCGGATCTTGGTGGTGGTTGCCATGGCGTCAACAGTGCGTTCGGCCGCCGGGCTCGACCGTGTCAGTTGACGGACACCGTCAATCGACGCGGTCGTCGGCCATCCGACCAGCGATGATGAGGGGATGACGTTGAGGATCGACATCGGCGGGCTGCCGTCCGGGCGGCTGCGGTTCGCCGCCTCCCCGCTGGCCGAACTGACCGCGATGTTGCACGTGCTGGCCGAACCCGGGCATCACCCGCAGCTCGCCGGCTGGGCCGGGGACGTCTGGGCCGGGCTGCGGCCGGAGCTCGCCGAGCGGTTGCGGGAGGCGGAGTTCCTCTGGCGTTCCTCACGAGCCGACTTTCTGGTCCCCGCGCGTCCTCGGCCGACCCTCGCCGACGAACTGGACGACGTGGACCGGATCGACGACGAAACCTATGTCACCGCCGCGCTCATCACCACGTGCGGCAGCAACCGGGTGCACTTCGCCGCGCCGTCGCCGCTCGCCGACGCGACGGCACGCGACCGGGCCCTTGACCTGGCCCAGGCCCGCGGCCCCCTTCAGGAGGCCTTCGCGGAACGGCTGCTCGCGGACCCGGCCGCCGTACGGGCGCGGGTGCGCCACACCCTCGAACAGTGCGCCGAGGCCTTCTTCGACGCCGCCTGGGCGGGCGTCGCCGTGCAACTCGCCACCGACCTGCGCCTGAAGAACGACCTGCTGAAACGCCAGGGCATCGGGGCGGCACTCGCGTCGGTCTCCGGCGCGATCACCCTGGCGCCGGACGGCAACTGCATCATCGTGGACAAGCTGCAGGACAACGCGACCGCCGCCGACAGTGCCGGAGTCACCTTCCTCCCCAGCGTCTTCGGCCGCCCGCACCTGGTGGTGGTCCACGCGCCCGGGTGGCAGCCGGTGGTCCAGTACCCCGTGGCCGAGGCGAGTCCGTCGGAGCCGGTGTCGCTGGAAACGGTGACGCTACGGCTGGAGGCACTCGCCCATCCGGTACGGCTGCGGCTGCTGCGCACCCTGGCCCGCGGCCCGCACACCACCGGTGAGCTGGCCCACGCCTGGGAACTCTCGCCCCCGGAGGTCTCCCGCCACCTCGCCGTCCTGCGCCGCGCGGGCCTGCTCACGTCCCGGCGGCACGGCCGTTACGTCCGTTACACCCTCAATCTCCCCGACCTGACGACGCTGGGCGCCGATCTACTGACGGCCGTACTGCGCTGAGCACCATCGATCTGCTTGGCGATGACGTCGCTCCCGAGTGCGGCGTCCGCCTGAAGCTTTGCGGTGGAACGACCAGGCGCGGGTGCGTTCGCCGCCCCATGCCGGGCCGTAGGGCCAAGGGGTGCGGCGGGTGCGGGCGGGGCTCGGCTTGTCGTGCTCCTGAGGCTCGTCGGTGATGCCGTAGCGGCGGGCCAGGCCGGGGAGCCGGCGTGTGTACTCGGCCCTGTCGCTGAAGTCCCACGGCTCGTCCTCGGGCTCTGCGAGATGGCTCAGGAAGGGGAAGACGCTGGTGATTCCGCGTGCCTGGACGGCTTCGCCCGGGTGGGCCGTGTCGTCCCCCATGACCCGCTCGTACGCCTGGCAGGCCACGTAGGCGAACGACTCGAACTCCGGCCAAAGTTCGTCCGGCCAGCGCTGACGCCGGACCCGTGTCAGCCGTACGAGCCGGACGGCGCCGTCCTCGGAGGCCGAGATCCGCCTGTGGGAGAAGTTCCGCGACAGCTCGAAGAGGCGCTGCACCTCGGGGAGTTCGACAAGGCGGTCGGGACGCTCGGTGATCTTCTCGAAGACGTCGCGGCCGAGGCTGATCAGCCAGTCCACGAAGTACTCGAAGCCGGCTGAGGATCCGAAACCGGTGATGGTCCAGCAGGCCGCGTACAGGTCCCAGGTGCAGGCACGGTTGGCGCAGAGCGTGAACCAGGCCTCGTAATCCACGATCTCCTCAGCGGTCAGGCGGGAAAGACGCTCTTCCAGCCAGTCCACCCTCTCCTCTTTGGTGACGGTCTCCTGCGCGGAGCGTTCGACCAGTGCCCGGAAGCCATCGACGTCCATGGCACCTGATCATGGCACCTTGATCGAGCGCCGCTTCTGCTCGACCGGCCACCAGGAGTCGCGCCCGCTCCGGCGCTATGACGGGGAGGGGGTCGCGCACCGGATGGCGAGGCCGTCCAGGAGACAGCCGAGGCCGAACGCGAAGCGCCGCTCGCTCTCGCGTTCGACGTCGATCTCGCCCGTGGCGGCCATCCGGCCGGCCAGCGTCGGGTGGCGTTCGGCGGCCTGGCGCAGGTACTCGGCAGCCCGCTCGTCCCAGCCGGCCCCGGTCCCGCTCATGCGAGCCAGCGTGTCGCGCCAGGCGGCCTCCGCGATGACCGCGCCGACCACGTGGTCGTTGACGGCGGCCATGGCGGCGTCGAGGTCGGGGCCGGCGAACCCGGCACGCTCCAGCAGGCGCAGGCCGGTCTCGGCCAGGGCGAGCGCGTTGGGGCCGAGGTTGGGCCTGACGGTCAGTTCGGACAGGGCCCACCGGTGGCGCAGCAGCATGGCTCGGTTGCTGCGGGCCAGCGCGGCCAGGCCGTCACGCCAGTCGGACGTGCCGGGGCCGGCGCGCACCTCGGCCAGCACGCGGTCGAGGGCCAGCTCCAGCAGGTCGTCCTTGGTGTCGACGTACCAGTACAGCGACCCGGCGGTCACCCCGAGCTCGGTGGCGACGCGGCGCATGGACAGACCGCGGTGCCCCTCGGCGTCGAGCTGGTCGACCGCCACGTCGACGATCCGCCCGCGGGTGAGCTGGCGGTCGCGCGGCGGCCGCTCGGGACGCAGCCACACGGACCCGCCGGAGGACTCTGACGACGGCACGCGATCACCCTACCCGCCTTGACGTCGCCCTCCGACTGCCTTATACAACGTTCAAGACTATTAAACGCTGTTTAAGGAGGAGTCGGATGTCCACCCACACCCCGCTGTTCAGAGCGAACGGCCCGCTGCCGGGCGACGTGCACGTGACCGCGCTCGGCCCCGAGTCCGGGCCGCGGGCGGTCTTCGTACACGGCTCCACGAGCTGGGGCGACGACCCGGTGTACGGGTTCGCGGCGCAACGCCCGCTGGCCGGCCGGTTCCGGCTGCTGCTGATGGACCGCCGGGGCTGCGGCGGCAGCCCGGACGCCGGGGACAGGCTCCCCGGCGACTACCTGGCCGACGCCGACGACGTCGCCGAACTCCTCGGCGCGGGCGCGCACCTGGTCGGCCACTCCTACGGCGCCGTCGGAGCCATGATCGCGGCGGCGCGCAGGCCGGAGGCGGTGCGCTCGCTCACCTTGATCGAGCCAGGCTGCTACCAGGCGGCCGCCGACCACCCCGCCGTGGCCGAGGCGCTGCGCGCCAACCGCGCCGCCTACGCCGACCTTCCCGACCTGACGCCGGAGGAGTGGCTGCGGGCCGCCGCCGGCTCGGCCGGTACGTCGGAGCCGGAGACGGGCGATCGGCGGTTGCGCGCGGCCGCCACGGCACTGCGCGAACGTGTCTGCTGGGAGGCGGGCCTCCCGCTGCCGGCGTTGCGGGCGGCGGCCTTCCCCAAGCTGGTCGTCTCGGGCACCTGGGAGGACGCCCCCGGGCCGTACCGGGAGCGCGGCGGCGTACCTCTCATGGCCTGCGCACGGGTCACGGCCGAGCGGATCGGCGCCCGGCACGAGCAGGTGCCGGGCAGCGCCCACTACCCGCACGTCGAGGCGCCGGAACGACTGAACGCCCTGCTCACCGCCCTCTGGTCCGGCCGAGAACTGCTGATGTGAAGGATGAACCTCCGGCCGGGGCGTTGCCGTCCGGAATGGTAGCTTCGTGCAACAGTTGTGTGCCCCTACCGGTCCTTGGGTTTGTGGAAGATTTCGACGAGTTCGTCCGAGCACGAGGGGACGCGCTCCTTCGGTACGGCTATGTGCTGACAGGCAATACCGAGGACGCGGCCGATCTCGTGCAGGAGGCGCTGGCTCGCCTGGGGGACGCCTGGCCACGGGTCCACAAGAAGGACAACCCCGAGGGGTACGTCCGCACGACCATGGTCAGGCTGCACATCAGGTCGTGGGGCCGGCGTCAGCGCGAGGAGTTGGTCGCCGCCGTCCCCGACCACGGCAGCCTCGACCAGTACGGCGACGCCGCCCTGTGGGCAGGGCTGCAGGAGCTGCCGCGCCGGCAGCGGGCCGTGCTCGTGCTGCGCTACTACGAGGACCTGCCGGACCAGGAGATCGCCGAGATCCTCGGCGTCTCCCGCGGGACCGTACGGAGCCAGGCCGCCCGCGCTCTGGACAAGCTCCGGATCAAGCGCGTGTTTCAGGAGGCACGATGAGCGACGAACAGGACCTGATCCGGACGCTGCGCACGGCGGCGGACCAGGTGGAACGCCGCGACCTGGTGGCGAGCGTGGCCCGGCGGCGCCGTGCCCGGCGTACCAGGCAGCGGGTGAAGGTCCTGCTCGCGGCGGTCGCGGTCGTGGTGATCGCGGGCGGCACGACCGCGATCGTGTCGGGCGAGGACGGGCGGGACGCCCCGCCTGCCGTGCAGGTCACTCCTTCGTCGTCCGTGCCCGCCGCGCGGCCCGCCGCCGAGTTGTGGCCCAAGGCGGTCGTCAAGGTGCCGATGAGGGACTCCGAAGGGCGGGGGGTGCAGCTGGTGACCGGCCTGGGCACGACGGAAGTGCTACTGGTCGTGAACTCGGCGTTCGAGAAGGCAGGGCGGCTGGAGGTGTACGACTCGGCGTCGGGGACGACGCGGGCGCTCGGTGACATCCCCAGCCCGCGCAAGAAGTACTACCCGCAGCTCTTCGCCGCGAGCCGCGAGTACATCGCCTGGTTCGGCACGACTCCGCAGGACTCCGTCCCCTGGGCGGACTTCTGGGTCATGCCCGCACAGGGTGGTAAGGCCAGACGTGTGGGCGAGGTCGACGCCGACGTCGACAGGATCGCCCTCGCCGGCGACTCGCTCGTGTGGTCGGTGAAGGAGGGCGGCGTCTATCGTATGCCGCTGACCGGCGGCGCTCCCGAGCGGCTGCCCGCCACCGACGGGCTGCACCTGATGGCCTGGCCGTGGGCGGCGGGGCTGAGCGACGACCGGCCGTTCGCCAACCAGAACCGCGTCGTCAACCTGGAGACCGGCCGCTCGGCCGACGTCGCGCTGCCCGAGAAGGCGGAGGGCGTGCAGTGCGACGCGCAGTGGTGCGTCGGGATGCTCGACGAGCACGTGCTGGTGCAGCGCATCGACGGGTCCGGGCGCAGGACCCTGCCACAAGGGCTGAGGCTACGTCCCGGGCGGACGCTGCTGGGCGGCTCGTACGCGCTGTTCAGGGTGTACGACCCGGACCGGTACAAGAGCGGCGTGCCGATCGCGATGTTGTACGACCTGGCGACGGGCACGATGGCGGGGGTCGGCGAGCGTTCCGTGGGCGTTTTGTCCGGGAACGTGGGAGCGGGGGCGTCCTTCTCCTCACCGTCCACAGCCGTCTTCTGGGACGCCGACGAAAAGTACTACGAGCAGTGTGCGAACGGGCAGTGCCAGGTCAAGACCCGCGGCGGAGGCAAGGAGTACACCGTACTGAACCTGGCGGCCGTCACCCGGTGAGCACAGCCTCGATCCGTTCCCGCTCGGCGTGTCAGTCCGGCTTCAGGTGCAGTTTGTCGAGGATGGGCTTCATGGCGGCCAAATCGGGCTGTCCAGTGGTACGGGCGGCGGCCTTCGCGTAGAGATAGGCGAACTGGGAGTCGAAGTAGGCGAAGGCCAGGCCGTCCGGGCGGTTGCCGGGGGTGTCGCCGAGAAGGTCGCTGACGACGCCGACCACGTAGGTGATGCCTCGGCGCTGCTCGAAATCGTCGATCACCGGACCGCCGGAGGCCATGCGGTCGATGCGGCACTTGATGGTGAGGGCCTCATGACCGGACATCCGGCCGGAGGAGCCCTCACACCACTGCAAAGCGCTGCCGGGGAAGAGTCGGGGCTCTCCGGTGGAGGTACGGGGGTAGCCGAAGGCGTGGTACCTGTTGCCGATGCGGCGGTTCCAGGCAAGGCCCTGGGTGGGCACGTTGCTGCCGAGCGGGCCCAGGTCCACGGCGCGGCCGGACGGGTGGGAGCCGGCGCCGTTGTAGACGGTGGCGAAGCCGTAGTCGTAGGCGGGGTCGCTGGTGTCGTCCAGGAAACCTGACGGGACGAACAGGTCTTTCAGCAGGTAGACGCCGTGTGGAGCGATCTTGTCATGGTATTGCGGGATGAAGACCAGGTCCTCGTGCTTCTTGCGGGTGCGCAGGTCGACGAGGCAGCGCGCCGAGGTCATGATCAGGTTCTGCCTACGGGACTGTACGGCGGTCGCCGCGCAGTGCACGGTGTCGCCCTTCGAGACCCGGAAGAGGGCGCCGACGGAGAGCACCTGTCCCGACAGGGTGACCGGCGCGCTCTCCGTCGATGTCGGAGACGGGCTGGGCGGGGAGGCGGCCGACGTGGCGGGAGGCGCCGAGCATCCCGCCGCGATCAGCAAGGGCAAGGCCGCGAGAGGGCTGAGACGTGGCTTCATCAGGGCAGACCTCTTCGAATGTCATGTCGAGCCGGCGGTCGTCCACCCGGCCGTCGAGGACCGGCCGGCGGCTGAACCGGCAGACGTCGGCGAACGGGTCGGCGGAGCGGCCGACCTCCCACCGGTGGATGTTTCCCTTGGTGTCTCCGGTGACGACCGTCGTCTCGCCGGGGTCGATGGCCACGGTCTGGGCCTCTCCGGGGAGGCCGGTCAGGGACGCGCCGATCTGGCGGTGCGTGGTGACGTCCCACACCCGCGTGGTGCCGTCAGCCCCCGAGGTCACGACCACCTGACCACTCCGGCCGAAGGCCGCCGACAACACCCGGCCGGTGTGGCCGGTCAGCGGTTCGCCCTCCGCCACCAGGCCGGGCCCGTCCACCTTCCAGATCCGGGCGGTTCCGTCGGCGCCGGCGGTCACCAGGCGGCTGCCGTCGGCGTTGAAACCTGTTCTGACCACCGGGAACGAGCGGGCGTCGACCGTGAGGAGCGGGCGGAAGGTGTGTGCGTCGAACACGCGGATCGTTCTTCCCGCGACGACGAGCCTGCGTCCGTCGGGGCTGAAGGCCACGTCGTCGAACGACTCGGAGGGCCCGGCGATGCCCGGGGCCGCCTCTCGGTGGGTGGCCGTGCTCCAGAGGCGTACCGAATCGCCGGCGCCCACGGTCACGAGCGTGCGCTGATCAGGGCTCACCGCCACGGCGACGATCGACCCCTTGTGCCCCCAGAAGGGCTGCCCGATCTGCCGGCGTGTGGACACGTCCCAGAGGCGGAGGGTGCCGTCGTCGCCGACGGTCGCCAGGCGCCGGCCGTCGGCGGTGAAGGTGAGCCCGGTCGCCTGTTTCGCGTGGCCGGTCAGCCGGCCGGCCTCTTTCCAGGTGGTGGTGTCCCAGAGACGGACGTCTGCACCGGCCGTCGCCAGGAGGCGCCCGTCGGGGCTGAACGCCGTTGCGGTGATCCCCTGGTCGCTGACCGCGAGTAGAGCACCACGCGGGTAATGGGTGTCGATACGCCACAGGGCGCTGCCGTCGATGGCCGCGGTGACCAACGTGCGGCCGTCCGGACTGGAGTCGAAGCCCAGCGGATCGTGGGCGCTCGCCGGGATTCTGGCCCGTGTACGGAAAAGTCCGTCCTGGATCTCGATGAGATGGTCCGAGGGTACTGCGAGACTTTGGCCGTCCGCGCTGAACTTGACGGCTCCGACCTGCCGGGCCTGACCGATCGGACGAAGGCGGAGTGCGTCCCATGTCCGGAGGTACCCGTCGGCGTACGTGGCCAGAAGGGCTCGGTCACGGAAGGCGAGATCGGTGACGGGGCTTCCGTTCGTGGGCAGAGGCCGCCCGATGGTCTTGCGCGTGGCCACGTCCCAGAGCCTCAAGGTGCCGTTCCGGTCGCCTCCGGCCAGTACGGTCCCGTTGAAGGCCAGTGCGTTGACGGGACTGCCGCCCACGAACGCGGCGCCCGTCGGCGCACCCGTACGGTCGTCCCACAGGCGTACGGCTCCGTCCTCACCGGCCGTGGCCAGCACGTGAGGGCCGAAGGCCACGTCGAAGAGCTGGCCCGTACCGACGTCGATCGGGCTGCCCACAGGCTTCCCGGTGGGCACCGACCAGCGGCGGACCACTCCGTCAGCACCGGCGCTGACCACGACCCGGCCGTCCGGGCGGAAGGCCAGCGCGTTCACCGGCCGGTCGTGGGCGTCGATGGTCTCCCCCACCTGCTGATACGTACGGGTGTCCCAGAACTCGACGGCGCCGGCGTCGGTCCCGATGGCCACCAGACGCCCGTCGGGACTGAAGACCGCGGCGTTGGTCCGCACACCAGGGTTGAGCACGATCCTGATCGGGTGGGCCAGCGCGTTGAACAGGCTGTACCGGGCCTCCGGGGTGTGCGCGAGGTGCCAGGCTTCGGCGGCGAGCCAGCGGGCCGACTCCGGTTCGGTCTGGATCAGGTCGGCACTCGTCTGGGCGAACTGCCGGGAGAGGGTGTTGTCCCGCTCGGCGGCCACGGTGTTCGCCGACACGACGGCGATGCCCGCCGCCACCACGGACAGTACGGTCAGCCCGGCGAGCAGGCCGATGACCGTACGCCGGATTCGGGCCGCCCGCGCGACGGCCCGGTCGCAGGCGTGCAGGAAGGCCAGCGTGGTCGCGCTCAGGGCGGTCTCGTCGGCGAGACGGTCGCGGACGGGGCCGACGGCGGCCAATCTGGGCGCGGAGTAGAGGTAACCGGGCTGGCGCCCCGCGGCGTTCCATTGGGCGGCGTCGTCGGCCAGCCGGTGCTGGACGGTGAGGTCGGCACGGTCGGCCTCGATCCAGCCGCGGAGCCGGGGCCAGCTGCGGATGAGCGCGTCGTGGACGATTTCGGCGTTGTCCTCGTCCACGGTCACCAGGCGGGCCTCGACCAGGACGTCGAGCACGTGGCGCCCGGGAAGTTCGCCGATGGGCACCCGGCTGCGGGTGTCCTCGGTGCCCGTGCCGAGCCGTACCAGCCGGAGCAGGATCGTGCGGGCGATGCGCAGGTCCGCCTCCGGCAACGAGTCGAGCACCTTGTCGGCGGCCACGGCCAGGGAGCTGGCGATGCCGCCGGTCGCGCGGTACGCCCGCAGGGTGAGCACGCCGTCGGCGTGGCGGAGCCAGGTGGCGAAGAGGGCGTGCGAGAGGAGCGGCAGGGAGATCCCTGCGGAGGCCACGTCCTCCAGGAGCAGGCCGACCAGGCCCTCCTCCAGGGTGAGTCCGGTGGCCAGGGCAGGTTTGGCGATGACCTCGCGCAGCTGCTCCTCGGTCATCGCGGCGACCGGTTCGGGGTGGCGCAGGGCCGGGACGAGCTCGGTGAAGTCCGTACAGTGACTGAAGAAGTCGGCGCGCAGCCCGAGCACGACATGGGCGCGGTCACAGAGCCGCACCAGATCCGCGACGAAGGCGCGGCGGCGCGGCTCGTCCGCGCAGAGGGTGAAGACCTCTTCGAACTGGTCGACGACCAGCAGCCCGCCGTCCGGAACACCACCCGGAACGCGCGGCTCCGCCCCCGGTTTCATGATCATGTACGGTCGCGCGCCCCACCCGTTGAGCAACCCCGCCCGCAACACCGACGACTTCCCGGCCCCCGACGGCCCGACCACCAGCAGCGGCACGCCGTCCCGCCGCTCCAACCGGTCGATCAGCCGTCCGGTCAGATCGTCGCGGCCGAAGAAGAACGCCTCCTCGTCCACACCGAACGGGCGGACCCCCGGGTAGGGGCAGTGCTCGTCCCCGCCGGACGCGACGGCGGACAGCGCACGCTCCTGACGCGGCCGGGCGGCGTTGACGGCGAAGGGCAGGCGGGCGCCGGAGTCGGCCGCGACGCGGTGCGGCCGAGGGCGCCCGTCGAGAGCGCGGGTCAGGCAGCGGTAGACGTCCTCGATGGTGAGCACGGGCGGCGCGGCCGGATCGCCTTCGCGCAGCACCCGGATGAGCGCCCCGCCGAACGCCGTGTGCTCCTCTCCGGGCACCGCCCAGGCCTGATCCTCCCGGCTGGTCGCGGTGAGCAGATAGCTGCCCGGCCACGCCTCGGCCATGCCTGCGTGGCAGCAGTCGAGCACCACGATGGTCAGCCGGGCGCGGCTGCGCGACAGCAGGTCGTAGACCTCCTGGTAGGGCAGCGCCTGGTAGGTGGCCGACCCCTTGGTGAGGTCGACAGTCCGGCTGGTGGCCAGGTGGAGCGTGTGCTGCGGACCGATCAGCCCATGGCCGACGTAGTAGAGGAACAGAACGTCCGGACGGCCCTGGCTGAACCGGTCGACGGCGTCGGCCAGCTTGCGCGGGCCGTCCGGGTCGATCAGTTCGGTGATCGCCTCCCGAGCGACACCGGCCCGTTCCACCAGCGCGGCCGACAGGTCCGCGACCGTCCGCGCCACCGCGGGTACGTCGCCCAGCTTGGCCGCCTGCTGATGGCGGCCGGTGCCGACCAGCAGCACCCGGGCGTCGGCCGCCGACAGCAGCAGCGGCGGCTCATCCACCGGCCCCGCCGTCAGGGGGAAGCTCGGCTGGAGGCTCTCCGCTGATCGCCCGCTTGATCTGCTCGACCAGATGAGCGCCGTCGAGCGCCCTCACCCGGGTCACACTGACGTCCACCTGACTGGTGGACCTGGTGTTCCTGATCTTGATCTTCACGTCGCCGCGCCGAAAGCGCAGCCAGGCGATGATCACACTGGTGACCCCCGCCACCACCTCCGGCGACTCCACGGCGATCTGCACCAGATCGGCCACCGGCCCCAGCGCGCCGTCCGGCGGCGGGCTCTCCACCAGCTCCACCCAGGCCCGCAGCTCGTGATCCTGGGTCAACCACGCGTGCAGGTCACGCAGGTCGGCCGACGCGTCCATCTCGATCGTCGCGACAATGCTCACATGTATGACATCTGCCGCCGCCACCGATTCGTCACACCTGTCATCGCCGGTGCCGTGGACCTACCCCGGCACGCGGTTCTCCCCCGTTCGATCACCAGTCGTCGGTGATGAGGTGCTTGGGCGGGGCCGTGATCTTGACCGGACTCCCCCATCCTCGGTAGATGGTGTTCATCGTCATGGTCTCGACCCCACCACCGCCGTGCGTCGGGGCGAACCTCAGGACGGCGTGGAAGCGTCGCGGCAGGTTGTCCGGGCCCACCCACAGCTTCCAGGTGATCGACCCGCGCCACGAGCCGTCCTCCTGCTCGGTCCCGAAGAACATGCCGGCCTGCCGCTCCCCCAGCTCCGGAACCGTCACGACGCCGTTGAAGACCGTGGTCCGGACTCCCTCGAAGGTTCCGCCGTCGGCGCTGTACGCGGTGTTGAAGGCGCCCAGCCTGAGGAAGCCCGGGTTGATGCCGTTGATCAGGTCCTCTCCCCGGACGACACCGGGGAAGTTCTGCCCGTAGGACCACTTCCCCAGCACTGACGGCGACTTCCACGTGTATCTGCCGTCCTTGGCACGTACGTAGTCCTGGGAGTAGAACCTCCGGCCGATGCTGATCTCCCGGGACCGGCCCGTCCCCCCTACCTCCTGGGAGATCGTCGTGGTGTCGGCGGCGTACACACCCGAGGCATTGAAGCGGTACGCGCCGGACTCAGGGGTTGTGGAAGGCCACTTCCGGGTTGGCGGGGGACGGGCCGTTCAGCAGGGGCTGGTTCTCGCCGCGGAGGTGCTGGTCGAAGAAGGCGCCGACGTACGCCGTGGTGATCTCGCCCGACCGCTTGCCCGACAGGGGCGCGGAGGGGTCGACGATCCCGACCTGCGCGCCCAGGATGGGCAGGTCGATGAAGGTGAAGTGGCCGGAGTCGGCCACGGTCAGCCAGCGCTTCCAGCCGTCCAGGCGCGGCCAGTCCCGCGTCCAGGTGGTGTCGGCGGCGCCGGGTGAGTGCTGGACCTTGGTGCCGAGCATGAGGAACGGCCGCCTGCCGAGGCCGGAGACCGCGACCGGGGCGAAGAACGAGCCGTCCAGGTTCACCCCGGCGCGTACCCGCTGGTCGGCGGCCATGACGCTCGCCGCGGCGTTGCCGCCGAGCGAGTGGCCCGCGGCGCCGATCCGGCGCGGGTCGATCATCTGCCAGTGCCTCCAGGCGGGGGCTGACCGTACGGGACGGGTCAGCCGGTCGATCACGAAGGACAGATCGGCTGCCCGGTTGACCGCGGCCTTGGCCATCAGTTCCTTCTCCGCCTCGTCGGTGGGGGCGCTCTCCACCGTCTCGCACGCGACGCAGGTCAGGGTACGGCCGCCGGGGAAGGTCGTGCCGAACGACTCGTAGGCGTGATCCACGAGGGCGACGACGTAGCCCTTGGAGGCGAGGTCTTCGGCGAGCGTGGTCAGGGTGGCGCGGTTGAGGGTGAACCCCGGGGAGAGCACCACCAGGGGGTGCCGGCCACCGACGGGACGTGCGTTCAGGTGCGCGTTCGTGCTGACGCCGGCGAGTTGCCCGGCCTTGAAGACGGTGTCGAGTCTCTGCCCCTTGAGGAGGAGCCGAGCCTCGTCAACGCTCATGTACGGCGCGGCGCTCCCGCCGGTGCGGGCCGGGTAGTACACCGACACCATCAGCTCGCGTGCCGCTGTGGGCATCCACGGGTCGCGGCGGCCGGCGTCGACGAGATGCAGGGTGTCGCGGCCGACTTCGTACTGGCCGGTGGGGCGCGGGATCGCGACGCGTACGTCGGAGGTGTCCGCGGTGGAGGCGGCGGCGGGCGACGACATCGAGCCGGCCGCCGCGGCCGCCGCCGGGAGGGCCAGCGTCAGGGCGAGGAGGAGGGGGGCAGGGTTGCGGCGAGTTCTGATCATGCACAGAACTGTAGAAACGAGGCCACCACCCCCCACATGCCCGAAAGACAAGCCCGGCCCCTTACTTTTGGCAGGGGTCAGGCCGGTACGCCCTCCGTCCGCCGAGCGGCAGGCTCGCCCGCCGTGGAGTCCTGGCCAAGAACCTTGGGCGCAGATGCCTGTACGGGAGCCGGGCAGCGGCCTCGGCAGTAGCCGTTGGCGACAACGAGGCGTCCGCGGGCGGATGTGTAGTCGCTGCGCTGCCGGGCGACGAGGACTCCCCTGCAACTGGGGCAGCAGATGGGCTGGTCAGCGGTCATCAGGGCCTTCCATAGGGGTGGGATGTCGTGAGGCTGATGCTCTGGGCCCCCGAAGGCACCGGAGCATCAGGCCGGCGGGAGGTGTCGTGGCGACCTGCGCTCGCCCTGTGCAGTATGCCCAGCTCGGGTACGCGACGAGAGCGTCGCCCCCGCAGCAGGCTAAGGATCGTCCCTCACGGAGTCCTTTCCACCACCCCGTGAGGAAGAAGCACCCACCCGGCCGACGGAACGCGTACGCGCCGTCAGTTCGTACGGCGCAGCGATGGCGGGCGGCCCCGACAGCACCGGCAAGCCCTCGCCGACCTGATCGGACCGTCCCTGGGCTCGCCGTCAGACGGTCTCGTCCAACTGTCCGGCCAACTGCTCCAGTCCGCCTCTGATGAGCTGCCCGTACTCGTCGTCGCCCAGCGCTCCGATACCGGCCCGCGCCTGCTGGAGGTGCTCACGGGCGCGGTCGAGATCGCCCAGCCTGCGATAGCAGTCGCACAGGTTCAGGTGCAGGGACGGATACAGGCCGGCCACCGAGAGCGGCACCCCGGCCTGGGCCACCCGCTCATCGGTGATCAGGCCGACGGCGGCGAGCGCGCGCAGATCCCACATCAGCTCCTGAGCCACATCGTCCTGCACGTCGGCCATCGAGTGGGCGAGGACGCAGACATGCAGCGGATCGCCTTGCTCGCCGCCGATGTCGTCCCAGATCTGCGCGAACAACTCGCGGGCGGCTTCACGCTGACCCTGGTGGTGATGCAACTGCACTCCCTGGCCGATCCGGGCCATCGTCGGGTCGGCGGTCATGAGCGGCTCCCTCCACTGTGGCAGGCGATCATGGTCAGCCTATTGGCCTCAGGCGCGTTGGCGAGCGGCAGCCGGGTCTCCTGTCGCGGCGCCCGCTTGACGGGCGTGAGCCGGGCGAGGGAGTTTGCGTGCTCGGTGGAGTCCTGCGGCGATGGTGGCCGCGGCGGCCAGGACCGGGAGCGCGGCGGCGACCGGCAGCGGCCCGGGGCCAAGGAGCCTCAGTGTCTGGCCGCCCAGCGTCGAGCCGGCGGTGATGCCGAGGTTGAAGGCGATGATGAACAGTGTGGAGGCGGCTGCGACGGCGTGCGGTGCGGTCTTCAGCGCGAACGTCTGCAGCAGGGTGGGCAGTGCCGCGTACGCCAGGCCCCACACCGCGATCACGGCGATGGTGACCACGCCGCCGGTGACCGGCAGCACCGCGACGGCGGCCGCGTGCAGGCCGAGCGTGACCAGCAGGTAGCGGCCGGTTCCGCGGTCGGCCAGCAGGCCGGCGGCCCAGACTCCCAGGATTCCGGCGGCGCCGAAGACGAACAGCGCGACCGTGGTGGCCCCGCCGCTCTGATCGGCATCCCCGAGGTAGGGCACCAGGTAGGTGTGGAGGGTGAACTGCCCCAGCATGACCAGGGCCGTGGCCGCCGTGACGATCCGTACCGAGGGCAGGCGCAGCGCTCCCCGCAGCCCGCTGGGGGCGGGGGACGCGGACTGTTCGGGTAGCAGGATCCTCGCGGCGACCAGGAGCAGGGCCGACAGGCCGCTCAGGACCGCGAAGCCGGTGCGCCATCCGGCCGCCTGCCCCAGGAGGGTGCCCAGCGGGACGCCCGCGGTCAGCGCGGCGGAGTTGCCGGCGAACACCACGGCCACCGCCCGGCCCGCCTTGTCACGGGTGACCAGAGAGGCGGCGTACCCGGCCATGGCCGACCACAGCACCCCGTGGCCGGAGGCGGTCACCAGGCGGGCCAGGAGGGCGGTGGGATAGTTCGGGGCGATGGCCAGCAGCGCGTTGCCCACGGCGAACAGGCCCATGATCAGCACCAGCAATCGGCGGCGGTCCAGGCGTGCGGTCATCGTCGCGAGGGGCATGGTGATCACGATGATGACCAGCGAGTAGCCGCCCACCAGCCAGCCGATCCGGTCCTGCGAGGCCCCGAGGCCGTCGCTCATCTGCGGCAGCAGGCCCATCGGAAGCGTCTCGGTGGTGATGGTGGTCAACGCCACCGTGAACAACACCGCCAGCCCCACGGCGGGACGCCGCGCTGTCAGCTCCACACACGGTCCAGGAAGTCGGCGATGAGCGGGGCGATCTGGGGCAGGTGGTCCTCGAGGGCGAAGTGGCCGGTGTCCAACAGGTGAAGTTCGGCGTCGGGCAGGTCGCGCAGGTAGGCCTGAGCGCCGGGCCGGGGGAAGAACGGGTCGTTGACGCCCCAGGTGATGAGGGTGGGCGGGGTGTGCTGGCGCAGCCATGCCTGCCACTCGCCGTAGCGCTCGACGTTGGAGTGGTAGTCGAACGCCAGGGCCACCTGGGCCTCCTTGCGGCCCGGAAGGTCGAGGAAGTGCTGGTCGAGGGTCCAGCCGTCGGGGGCGATCAGCTCGGGGTCGGTGACGCCGGTCTCGTACTGGCTGCGCGTGCCGGGCAGGGTGAGCAGGTCGCGGATGGTGTCCTCGGCGCCGGGGGTGCCGGGGCGCAGGGCGATGAAGTCGCGGGCTCCGTCCGAGAGGCCCTCGGTGTAGGCGTTGCCGTTCTGGACCACCAGGCCGGCGATCCACTCGGGGTGCCGTTCGGCGAGCCGGAAGCCGATGGGAGCGCCGAAGTCGAAGACGTACATCACGAAGCGGGTCAGGCCGAGCCGCTGGATGAAGCCCTCGGTGATGTCGGCGAGCCGATCGAAGGAGTAGGTGAAGTCGGCCGGGGCCTCGGTGTGGCCGAAACCGGGATAGTCGGGTGCGATCAGCCGGTAGCGGGCGCCCAGCACGTCGATGAGCCGGCGGAACTGGTGCGAGGCCGAGGGGAAGCCGTGCAGGAGCAGCAGCACCGGCGCGTCGGCCCGCTCGGGCAGTGATTCGCGGTAGAAGACCCGGACGCCATCCACGTCGAGGGTGCGATGGGCGGTACGGGCCACCAGGGGGGACGACATCGCTAATGCCTTTCCAAGGGAATGATGCGTTAGTTATAGCGAGATCGCGCCTAATGTGTCAACTCCGTGAAGTACCATTAGCATACGAGCACCCGGCCGGACCGCGACGCATGCGGCGTGGCGTCGCAACAGAGCAGGACGGCCTGCGCGTCAGCCGTGCCGATGGGACGTGACCGACGTGTTCGCGGCGAAGCCTCTGGCGATCAACCACACGGCGAGGACCAGGGTCTGCAGGGCCAGTGGCGCGTTCATGGCCAGATAGAGCGGCGTGACCACGTCAGTTACGCGCAGCAATACCAAGAAGCTCGCCGACATGGCTGCCCCGATTCCCAGAAATCCCCACCCGGACAACCATCGAGGGACGGATCTCGACCGCCACAGAATGCGGAACAACAGAAGATCTCCGATGCCGAGCGAGATGATCAATGCGACGTGATTGACCAGGTCGCGCGCCGTCCGCAGCAACTCGCCCAGGACCTCGAAATGGGATGCGTCCGAAGCGCCGGCTTGGGTGAATCCGTCGCCCAGCACAAGGAACAAGGGCAGGATGATCACGCCTATGAAGTGGAACGCGGCTGCGATCAGCCTGAACCCGAGGAAACCCAGACTGAGCGCTTCACTCTCGGCCCTCAAAGCCGGATAAAGGTATAACGCGAACCCGACGTAGACGGGGATCATGATGGACTGAGCGACTGCGCCGAGCACGACCTGGCTCTCTCGGGTGGAAATGAGAGCGAGATAGCGTGGCCCCTCGAGAACGGGCACGACGCTCAGCACACCGGCGACCATGCCCACGATGACCAGTGTTCCCGCGATCGCGGTTGCCCGCCTGTCTGTATGCACGATGTTCGTCCTCTGATTGTCGTGGTGACGGAGTACGTCTTGCCGGGCGGCGGCAAGGGTCCGCCTGTGAGCAGGTCCATGCGGAGGAATTCGGTGATGCGGAGCAACTTCGGTGGGCGTGCCACCTCATCGGAAAGGGCCTGGAACGCCTCGTCCGTCCCGACAAGGCGCGGGGCGGTCAGTTGCACCTCTCGCCCGTCGACCCGCAGCCGTGCGCCTCTGGCCGCCAGGACGTTCTGCAGCCAATCGGAACGCGATCCATACACCAGGACGAACACGTAACCGCCGTCGACGGGATGCGCGTCGAGCGGCGTGCGATATGTAGCACCAGAAATACGACCGACGTGAATCAGCACCGGCCATTTCCCGCCGGATATCGCGCGGGGGTTGAACACCTTCTTGTTCACGTGCCCCCACCACCTCGGCATCGGCATCGAAATCTCCTTCTCTCGCTCCGGCAGGGCGCGTCACGGGTCAGGTGGCGGCCGAACCTCTGCTAACTGGATGGCCTTACGTGCGTAAGGCCACTTACGGCTGTAAGGTTGGCTTACGCTCGTAAGGCTGTCAACCCGTCCACACCCCGGAGCCGTCGTGTCACCACCCCCGCAACCGCTCAGCAGAGGCCTCGTCCTGGAAGCCGCGATCCGGGTCGCGGATCGCGGAGGCGTGGAGGCGATCACGATGCGCCGGGTGGCGCAGGAACTGGGCGTGGAGGCGATGTCGCTCTACCACCATGTGCCGAACAAGGACGCGATCCTCGACGGCGTGGTCGACATGGTGTTCGCGGCGATCGAGCTGCCCGGCGCCGAACGCGACGACTGGCGCGACGCGATCCGTACGCGCGCCCGCTCCGCGCGTGCGGTCCTGTCGCGGCACAGCTGGGCTCTCGGCCTCATGGACTCCCGTCGCGATCCGGGACCGGCGACGCTGCGCCACCATGACGCCGTCCTGGGCGTCCTCCGGAAGGCGGGGTTCACGCTGCCGATGGCCGCGCATGCCGTCTCGCTCATCGACAGCTACGTCTACGGGTTCGTCCTGCAGGAGGCGAGCCTGCCGGTGACGTCGCCGGACGACGTCGAGGAGGTGGCCGGGGGCATCCTCCGGCATCTGCCGGCCGAGGAGTTGCCGTACCTCAC
Organism: Nonomuraea sp. WAC 01424; assembly: GCF_003947315.1. Lineage (NCBI taxonomy): Bacteria > Bacillati > Actinomycetota > Actinomycetes > Streptosporangiales > Streptosporangiaceae > Nonomuraea > Nonomuraea sp. WAC 01424. Next base: position 481,504 of record NZ_QHHZ01000004.1, on the reverse strand, counting down.
CGAGATGATCCGCGACCACGCCCTGCGGCCGGGCTACGACTACACCGGCGAGTTCGGCTACGGCCTGGACCTGATCCTGGACGCGCTCGAAGCTCGCCGGTAAGAGACGATGAGCGCCGGAGCATAGAAGGCCCCGGCCCCGGTGCGTCTACCGCCGGGGCGGCGCGCTCGGAGTGATGACCGCTTCGAGCGCCACGACCCGCTCGAGGGTGTGCCGCAGCATGGCGACCTCGTCCGAGCCGAGCTGCCGCGACCACCGCTGTTCGACGTCCGCGAGGATCCTCTCGGCTGCGGCCTGGGCCGTCCTGCCCTGGTCGGTGAGCCGGATAATCTTCGCGCGGCGGTCGGCCTCGTCGGCCACCCGCTCCAGGTAACCGTGATCCTCCAGATCGTCGACCAGTTCGCTGATCGCCTGCTTGGTGAGTCCGGAACGGTCGGCGAGCGTGGTCAGCCGCGAGCCTTCGGCGTCGATGAACCGGAAGACCGATCCGTGGACGTGCCGGATCCCTTCGAACCCCTCGTCGACCAGCTGCTGGTGGAGTCCTTCGAGCACGATGTCCCTGGCCCGCGTGAGCAGGGTGGACAGCGGCAGCTTGGCCTCGTGTCGCCGCTCGCGCGCTCCCGAACGTGTCGTCATCGTCGTGCGCTCCCCCTTCTGGGCAATTTCGTCAGGCTGCTTGACGATACCAGCCTCCGCGATGGTAAGGTCGCCTGACTGTTAGGCTGCTTGACTAATTTCTGGGGGCGAAATGTTCACCATTGCCCAGCGACGCGAGCAGTTCGCGGCGTTGTTCACCCGGCCCTTGCCCGCGGACGTCGACTCGTCGGCGACGACACTCGGCGGGCGGCCGGCATTGGAGCTGCGGAGGGCGGTGCCCGGCACGACAGGCGAGGACGTACTGCTGTATCTCCACGGCGGCGGGTTCGTGGTCGGGTCGGCGCGTGCCACCGCCCACGTCACCGCCGCGCTGCTGCGGCACCTGGACGGCCGGGCCGTCTCGATCGACTACCGGCTGGCGCCCGAGCACCCGTTCCCGGCCGCGCCCGACGACTGCCTGGCGGCCTACCGCGAGCTGCTGGACTCCGGTGCCGACCCGCGGCGGCTGGTGGTCGCGGGCGACTCGGCCGGTGCCGCTCTGGTCGTCGTCACCCTGATCCGCGCCCGGGACGCGGGCCTGCCGATGCCGGCGGCGGCGGTCCTGTTCTCACCGGCCGTCGACCTGACCCTCAGCGGCGCGAGCATGCGGTCCAAGGACGGGGTGGACCCGTTCTTCGCGCCGGCCGATCTCGGGTGGCTCTTCGACCAGTACGCCGCCGGCAGTGACAGGTCGGCGCCCGAGCTGAGCCCGCTCTTCGCCGATCTCACCGGACTGCCGCCCCTGCTGATCCAGGTCGGCTCGAGCGAACTCCTGCTGGACGACGCCGTACGGCTGGCCGGACGCGCCGGGGCCGACGAGGTCGCGGTGACGTTGGAGGTGGCTCCGCGTCAACCGCACGTGTTCCAGCTCGACGACGGATCGGCCGAGGCGGCGGCGGCGCTGGAGCGGGCCGGACGGTTCCTGGCCGCGCGGCTCGGCGGCGAGCAGGACGGATCATGAACCGGCTGGCCGATCGCGTGACGGGCCCGGTGCTCGCGCCCCGCGACAAGGGGTACGACGAGGAACGCGCCGGTTGGCAGACCGCCCGCCGGCACCGTCCCGACCTGGTGGTGGGCGCCACCGGACCCGCCGACGTACAGGCGGCGGTGACCTACGCGCAGGAGCACGGGCTCCCCGTGGGGGTGCAGGGCACCGGGCACGCCTCGGCGGTCGGCCCCGCCGAGGGCGGCGTGCTGATCACCACCGCGCGGATGAGCGCGGTCCGGGTGGACGCCGATGCCGGCACCGCGTGGGTCGCCGCGGGAACACGCTGGGACCAGGTGATCGACAGGACGGCGCCGGCCGGGCTGGCGCCCCTGTCCGGTTCGGCCCCGCGCGTGGGCGCGGTCTCCTACACCCTCGGCGGTGGCCTGGCCCTGCTGTCCCGGAGCTTCGGCTACGCCGCCGACCACGTACGCGGCCTCGACGTCGTCACGGCGGACGGCCGCCTGCGGCACGTCACCCAGGACTCCGACCCGGACCTGTTCTGGGCGCTGCGCGGCGGCCGGGACAACTTCGGCGTGGTGACCGGAATGGAGATCGATCTGATGCCGGTCGCCACGCTGTTCGGCGGGGTGCTGATCTTTCCCGTCGAGAAGGCCGCCGAGGTGTTCGGCACCTACCTGCAATGGGCCGCCACCGTGCCCGAGGCGATGAACTCCTCGATCGCGCTCATCTCCCTGCCGGACGTTCCAGCGATCCCGGAGCCGATGCGCGGCCGTCACACCGTCCATGTGCGCATCGCCTGCGCGGCCGGTGCTCCCGGAGCCGGCGAGCGCCTGGTGGCGCCGTTACGGGCCATCGGCCCAATGCTCGACACCCTCGGTGAGCTGGCCTACGCCGATGCCGGGTCGATCTACAACGACCCCGTCGCGCCGGGTGCGGTCGAATCGGGCACGGCCATGCTCGGCGAACTCGACGCCACCGCCGTACGGACCGTCCTCGACCTGGCGGGCCCCCACGCGCCGGTGCCGCACATCGTCGAACTGCGCCACCTCGGCGGCAGGCTCGCCCACCCGCCCGCCGTGGCCAACGCCATCGGCAACCGCGACGCGCGATACCTGCTCAACGTGATCTCCCGGCTGGAACGTGCCGACCTCACCCAGATCCGGCCGGCGCACGCGCGCATGTTCGAGGCGATCGGGCCGTGGAGCACCGGCGGCCGGTTCCTCAACTTCATGAACGGCGAGAACGCCGCCGCGCAGGTCCGCTCCGCCTACAACCCCACGGACCACCGGCGGCTGACCGCCCTCAAAGCCGTCCACGACCCGGCGAACGTCTTCCGTCTCAACCACAACATCCCGCCCGGCCGAGGACCAGTCCGGGACTGATCGGCACGGGCGTCGTCCTCATGGGCCGGGGCATGCCGGAAGCCTCCGGCACACCGAGAATTCACATGCTGTACAGGCTCCGGTGAGGAAGATCATCGCAGCTCGCTCCAAAGGTCGTCGTAGAGTCGCCCGCGTCCCTGAAGGATCATGAAAAGAAGCGGAAGAGGCTCATGCGCAAGTTCAGGACGAAGGTAGCGCTCCCCCTTGTCACCGCGGCGATGCTGGCCGGTTCCGTGGTCGTGAGCAGCCCGGCGAACGCGGCCTCGTCGCCGATCGCCGCGTGCGGCGGCGGTAGTTACCACGTGATCGATCACCACAACATCAGCGGCGGAGTCATCTATCTGATGTACAACGGCCGTACCAACTGCGCGGTCACCTGGAAGACCGCCAACCTGGGGAAGTCCACCCCCATGGATGTCTGGATCGCGAGAAAGAACGACGCGAAGTCCGTCGAGGACGAAGGCAGCTACGCCTACTACGCCGGTCCGGTCAAGATCGACGCCCCGGGACAGTGCATCAACTGGGGTGGCAGAATCTCGTCGTCCACCTGGTATTCGGGCTGGTCGCACTGCGGTTGATCACGAAGGCGCCGGCACCTCTCCATGGGTGAGGCGCCGATCCCGGACGGCTGGAGCCCCCGACCGAGCCGTACGGCCCCCTGACGTCCGTACGGCCCGGCGGCAGAAGGTCAGCCGCGTGATCACTTCACCGGCGCGCGCCGAGATCACCCACGGACGGGGACGCGGACGCCGGATGTGCGGGTTCAGCCGGGTCGGAGAGCCCGGGTGATCCGGGTGCGCAGGGAGTGCAGGGCCTGCCTGAGTTCGGCCGGTTCGACGTCGGTGATGTCGGCGTCGAAGGTGAGGAGCAGTCCGGCCAGTCCTGGCCACGACCATGCGCCGAGTGTGAGCCGGCACGTGGTCTCGGTGTCGTACCCGACCGTCGATCCGCCGGGGGCGAACTGGGCGACGGTGGAGGCCGGCAGGGCGAGGGTGGCCGAGCCGCGGCATTGCCATTCGGCGGCGGCGTCGCCGCGGTCGTGCGCGGTCATGACGAAGGCGACGGGATCGCCGTGCGGGATGTCACGCCGGACGAAGGGGGTGTGCGTGGGCAGGCGGGGTTCGACGCGGTCCACGCGCATCGCGCGCCATCGGTCCGCGTCCGGGTCGAAGGCGACCAGGTACCAGCGTGCGGCCCAGACCACGAGATCGTGCGGCTCCAGCGTGAGCGTGACGGGTTCGCCGTCGCCGGTGTAGTCCACGCGGAGGAGATGCTGCCGGTTGATCGCGCTGCCCACGGCGCGGACGATCCCGGCGTCGATCGGTGGCGCCGGGAACTCCCAGTAGTTACGGGCCGAGGAGACGGTGAACGCCTCGGCGTGCACGCGGCTGCGCGCGGGCATCGCCTGGTGCAGCGTGGCCAGAGCACGGGCCGCGTTCTCCCGGATGCCGGACAGGACCGTCGGCACGGTCTGGAGTGCGACGGCCGTGGCGACGGCCTGGTCCTCGTCGAAGACGACCGGCGGCAGGCGGGTGGCGCGACCGAGGCGATACCCTCCCCCGACCCCGCGGACGGCCTCGATCTCGTACCCGAGGTCCCGGAGCGTGCCGATGTCGCGACGTACGGTCCGCACCGACGTTCCGAGGCGGGTGGCGAGTTCCCCGGCGGTCAGGGTCGCACCGATCCCGAAGATCGACAGCAGTTTGAGCGTTCGCGCTGAGGTGACAGCCATGATTCTCCGATCCTTACACCGATAGCGGTCACTCGGTGGCAACTATGCCGTCGATGGTGGCCGGCATGACCGACACACCGAGCCCTCGAGAGGGCACCCGTACCACTGAGGCATCGCAGGCACTCATCGCCGGCGCCGGCGCGAGCGCGGCGTTGTCGGTGGTGCTCTTCGGTTCCTTCATGGACCTTCTGGACGCCACGATCGTCACCGTCGCGGCCCCCGCGATGGCCCAGGATCTGGGTGCCGGCGACGCCCAGATCCAGTGGACGATCGCCGCGTACACCCTCGCCCTGGGCGCGGGCCTGATCACCGGCGGACGGCTCGGCGACCAGTACGGCCGCAAGCGGCTGTTCCTGATCGGGCTGGCCGGGTTCATGGTCACCTCGGCGCTGTGCGCGCTGGCCGCCGGTCCGGGGATGCTCATCGGCATGCAGGCCGGGCAGGGACTGACCGCCGGGATCATGGTCCCGCAGGTGTTCGGGATCATCCGGGCATCGTTCGCTCCGGGCGAGCGGGCCAAGGCGTTCGGCGCGTACGGAGCGGTCCAGGGCCTCGCCTCGGTCGCCGGCCCGCTGCTGGGCGGCCTGCTCGTCGACGCCGACCTGTTCGGCCTGGGGTGGCGCACGATCTTCTGGATCAGCGTGCCCGTCTCGATCGTGGCACTCGTCCTCGGCGCGAAGGTCCTGCCGGAGTCCCGTTCCGACTCGACCGCGCGGCTGGACCTCCGAGGCGCGCTCCTAGCGGCCACGGGCATCCTTCTCCTGCTGCTGCCGATCATCCAGACCGGGACATGGGGTTGGACCTGGGCTTCCTACGCCCTCCTCGCAGCCGGGGTCATCGTGTTCGCGATCTTCCTCGCCCACGAGCGCCGGCTCACCGGACGCGGGGACGAACCCGTCTTCGACCCGGCCCTGCTGAGGATCCGCGCCTTCACGGTCGGCCTGACCGCTTCGCTGCTCTTCTTCGGCGGCATCGGGGCGTCCTTCCTCACCCTCTCGATCTACCTCCAGAACGGCACCGGCCGGACCGCGTGGGAGACCGGCCTGGTGATCCTCCCGTACGCGCTCGGCTCGATCATCACCTCCGGCCTCGGCGTCGCCCTCGCCGCCAGGGCGGGCAGAACGCTGCTGATCGCCGGCTCGCTCACCGTCGCGGCCTCCCAGCTCGTCCTGTGGTTCATCGTCAAGGACGGCGGCGATCCCGGATACTGGCTCCTCGCCCTGGCGCTCCTCATCGGCGGACTCGGACTCGGTCTCGCCGCGCCCATCCTCGTGAACGTCGTCCTCGCGGGCGTGCCCGGACGCGACGCGGGCGCCGCCGGTGGGGTGCTCTCGACCGTCAACCAGATCGGCGGCGCCGCCGGCATCGCCGTGCTCGGCACGATCTTCTTCACCACCGTCGCCGGATCACCGGCGCTGCCGGACTACGGGCACGCGCTCGGCATCGTCCTGATCGTCTCCGCCGTGCTCTACCTGGTCACGGCACTCGTGATGCTGGCACTCCCGAAAGCCGCAGTCGAGCACGTACCTGGGCAATCACGAGACGGCGGCGCGTCAGAGCTGGTCTGAGGTCACCGGTCCGTACCGTGCGGCCGAGGCGCCGGTCGTGCAGGCCCAGTAGCGGTCGCCGTAGGACCAGTGCCACCACTCGCTGGGGTAGTTGGTCAGACCGACCGTGGTCAGCGCCTCGGCGAGGATACGGCGGTGTTCCCGTGCCTGCGCGGAGATCGCCGTGCTGGCGGTGTGGCAGGCGTCCGTGTCGGTGTCGTTCACCTCGGTGCCCAGCCACAGTTCGTGCCCGTCGGTCTCGCACAGGGTCAGATCGACGGCCGCGCCGGCCGGGTGGGGCGAGACCTCCGGCGGGGATATGTAGCGACTGGCCCGGTGGCGGTACCAGTCCTCGTCGTGGCCGGGAGCCGACGCCCTGAGCCGGTCGACGTGGGCGTCGAAGTACTTCACCTGCACCTCCACGGGCCGGAAGCCTTCGACGACCAGGAAGCGCAGTCCGGGCCGCATCAGGGTCTGCGCGGTGATCAGACGGTCCACGAGGCTGAGCCGCAGGCGGGCGTAGTGCGCGTCCGGATCGGCCAGGCGCGGGTCGAGGCGCAGCGCCGGGATGGCGCGCAGGTCGATCAGGGCCTCGCCGGACTCCTCGACCGGTATCCGGCTGATCTCGGGATCGGCGAGAACAATCATGCCGTGTCCTTCGTGCTGCGGTTCGGTACCGCTCAAGGGGCCGTCGATCGGCGATCGCGCGGCCCGGGGAACCCAGGGGGGTGATCATGCCGATGCCGGTGACCGGTGGGAGCCGCCGGTCACCGGTGCCGGGTGGGGAGGTCAGTCAGTGGGGGCGGAGGTGAGGTTGAACACGTTCCTGCGCACGATGAGGTGCCTCAGCATGGCGTCGGTGTACAGGCCGATGTCGTTGCCGGTGAACAGGTTGTACTCGATGACGTTCGCGTCCTGCGGCAGGAAGGTCTCGCTCGCGCCGATGCCCGCGGTGACCGAGTTCTTGAAGACATTGGCCTTCACGAGGTTGCGGCGGCTGTCGTTCGACAGGCCCATGGGGAAGGCGTCGAAGACGTTACGGGTGAAGGTGCCCTGGTCGGTGGCACTGACCGTGAGGCTCCCGGCGGTCAGCGCGCTGTCGCGGATCGCCGAGCCTCTGCTCCGCACCATGACGGTCTGCCCGGTCAGCGTGCACCGGTCGACCGTGAGCAGCCCGTCCACCAGCCTGAGGCCGGACATCAGGCAGGCGTTCGGCCGGGTGCCGGTGAGGGTGATCGTGCCTGGCCAGGCGTCGATGGGGGCCAGGAGCCGTACGTCGGTGGCGGTGAGGTCGGTACGCGGCTGCCCCGACCAGAAGGAGATGTAGATGCTGTGGGTGAAGCCGCCGATCGTGCCGTTGCGGACGGTGGCACCCACCCGGCTGAAGAGCGTCAGCCCCTTGCCGGTGCCCGAGCCGGTGATCGTGTGGCCGTTGAGGTCCAGGTCGACGTTGTCGGCCCCGATGGTCAGGGCGTCGCCCGGGCAGGTCAGATCGGCGGTGAGGGTGGTGTTCGTGGTCAGGACGTCCCCGCAGGCCACCGCCAGTGTGCTCGCCCCGGCCGGCCCCGCCGACAGCAGGGCGGCCGATAAGAACAGCAGGCACGCGGCCACCCCGCGCGCGATCCCCGCCGTACGTGCTCCGGGCATGGTGATTTCCTGCCGGTCCGTGGATCAGGAAGTCGTGAAGAGAAGCATGCGCGCGGTGATCCGTACGGAGGAGTCATTCGATCACGGCCGGCGAGCGAGAAAATTATGGCCGCGGCACGCGTAACGAAGGAGCCGGACCCGCCCATCGCGACCACCACCGAACGTGATCACCGCCAGCTCGGTGAGACGGATGTCATCGAAGGTTGGCGTTTCGGCGTGCGGTCCATACTGCGAGCCCGGCCAGCAGCAGGAGGACGCCGGCGAGCCACAGGATGCCCTCGAGTGGCAGGGCGTCGACGATCGTGCCGCCGGCCAGCGCGCCGACCACGATCGAGAGGTTGAACACCGCCACCCACAGGGCGGAGGCTTCCTCGATCGCTTGCGGCGCTGACCTGATCATCCAGGTCTGGAGGCTCGTGGAGACGCCGCCGTACACCAGGCCCCAGACGACGAGCAGCGTTATCCCGCCGGCGGCGGTGACTCCGGCGATGGGGTAGAGCAGCACGGTCACGCCCAAGGCGGCGGCGATGATGAGGACCGTCCGGTGGAGCCTCTTCGCCACGGTGGCGCCGGCGATGAAGTTGCCCACGACGCCTGCCAGGCCGAACCCGAACAGCAGCGGCCCGACGAGTTGCCCGTCGATGCCGGACAGATCCTGCAGCACCGGGCTGATGAACGTGTAGGCCGCGAAGTGGCCGGTCACGATCAGGAAGGTGGCCAGGATGCCGACCCGTACGCCCTGGTTGCGGAACTGGTCGGCCAGCCGGCGCAGGCCGACGGGCTGGTCGGCGGCCAGCGGCGGCAGTACGGCCACCAGGGCGACCAGCACGACCAGTGCGAGCACGCTCAGCGCGCCGAACGCGATCCGCCAGCTTGCCAGCCCGCCGACCAGCGTGCCGAGGGGGACGCCGAAGACGTTCGCCGCCCCGACGCCGCCGAAGATGATCGCCGTGGCCCGGGGTACGAGCGAGGCGGGGACGAGCCGGACGGCCAGACCGCCGGCGATGGCCCAGAATCCGCCGATCGCCACCCCGACCAGTACGCGGGCGGTGATCAGGAGGGGATAGTTCGGGGCCAGGGCGGAGGCCAGGTTGGCGAGCGTCATGAGTCCCATCAGGGCGACGAGCAGGAGCCGGCGGTTCATCCTGCCGACGAGCACCGGGACCAAGGGCGCCGCGAGGGCGGCGACGATGCTGGGGACCGTGACCATCAGGCCCGCCGCGCCCTCGGAGATCGACAGTGCCGATCCGACGGGGGTGAGCAGTCCGATGGGGAGCTGCTCGGCCGTCACCAGGAGAAATGTGCCAAAGGCCACGGCGGACACCGCGATCCAACGATTTCTCGCCGTCGCGTCCCGCCCGGGCGTCATGGAGTCCGTTGCCGTCACGTGAGATCTCCTCTGTCATTTGGGAGCGATCGCTCCCATACGACCCCGAACCCTAATACGGGAGCGCTCGCTCCACAACTTCGGTAGAGTGGCCTCTATGGCACGGCCCAGGGAGTTCGACGAGCAAGAGGTGATCGCCAAGGCGACCGACCTGTTCTGGCGTCGTGGCTACAACGCCACGTCCGTGCGCGATCTGGGCGCCGAACTCAGCCTCAAGCAGAGCAGCCTGTATCGCACCTTCATCGACAAGCGCACACTGTTCCTGCGGACGCTGGACCACTATCGGGCGACGGAGTCCACACAAGCCGAAGAGCTGCTCAACGCCCCCGGCCCCAGCCTTGAGATCCTGCGGGATTGGCTGATCTGGATGATCAGTCACGAGGCCGGTCGCGGCTGCTTCGTGGTCAACACGGCCGCCGAACTCGGCACCACCGACCCCGAGGTCCAGGAGAGGACCGAGGCCGCGTTCGAGGTCACCAGGAAAACCCTGGCGTCACTGCTCCGGCGCGGCATCCGCGAGGGCGACCTGCCCGCCGCACTGGACGTCGACGCCGCGGTGGAACTGCTGTTCACGACGGTGCTCGGGCTGCGCGTACGCGAACGTACCGGGCACGACGCCCAGCGGCTCGCGACGGCGATCGACTTCACGATCAGAACGCTCGCGGCGTCCGCGAGCTGACCACGTCCGTCCCGCTTGCGATGCGGAACGCCCGAGCCACCCCGCCGTGGCGGATGCTGGAGACTCACGATTTCCCTGTCACCCAAAGGCGCCTCCTGGACGGTAGTTCCGGAGAAGGCGTCGTAAAGGGAGTGGGAGATGGTGGACAGGTTTGCCTGGTATGTCGAGCAGCGGCATGAGCGGCTGTGCCGTACGGCGTTCCTGCTCACCCGGGACTGGGCAGCGGCGGAAGATGTGGTGCAGACCTCGCTGATCAAGGCGTGGAGGGTCTGGCACAAGATCGAGAGCAACCCCGATCCGTACGTGTACCGGATCATCGTCAACACGCACGCCTCCTGGTGGCGGCGCCGATGGCGGGGTGAAGTGCCCACCGAGGCGATGCCGGAGGGACCCGAGCAGCGGGACATCGCCGGAGCGGTGGCCGACCGCGCCGCCCTGTGGGCGGCGACCGGCGCCCTTCCGGCTCGGCAGCGAGCGGTCGTCGTCCTGCACTACTTCGCCGATCTGCCACACGAGCAGATCGGCGAAGTGCTCGGATGCTCGCTCGGGACGGTGAAGAAGCAGCTCAGCCGGGCATTGGCACGACTTCGTGTGGATCCGGCGCTGCGCGAACTGAATGTGGAGGCGAAGCGATGACCCAGTACACCGAAGGTGACCTGCGCGCGGTGTTCGAGGAGTACAGCGCCGCAGGGCCGGGCCGACCCGCACACGTACCGGAGATCACCCGGCGGGCACGGGCGGCCCGCCGGCGCAGGAGCGGGTCGGCCGGGGCGGCGCTGGCCGGGGCCGCCGCGGCGACCATCGGTGTCGTCGCGCTCTTCGGTTCGTACGGCGGCGGGCCCGCGCTGGGCCCCGCCTCCACGGTGCGGGTGACGAACGGCGTCGATCTGCCCAGGACGGCCGTCGGCACGAACGGAGACACACTGGAGTTGATCCACTCCGAGAACCACTCGACGGTCGGCCAGGGCGTGAAGGTGACCTTCCAGCCGACCACCTCCAACACCGGCTACTCCATCCGGTGCGCCGATCCCGACGTCTGGGTGCTGGTCAGGCAGGGCAACGAATCGGGCTTCGGCCGGTGCGGGGATCGTCGTGGAGAGGGTCTCGACGCCCAGTACGACTGGCAGTCCGCCGGACCGGGATGGCTCGGCAAGCCCCAGATCCTGGAGATCTGGATCTTCCCTTCCGACGCCCCGCTCGGCCAGAAGATCGAGGGCGGCAGCGGCACCTACGACATGGACACGATCGTCACGACGCCGGAACGCCTCGCCAAGGTGGTGGACCGGCGTCCCAGCGAGTGGACGATCGGCGTCTACGACAAGCCGGCCCAGCAGTCACCCACCGATCACTCATGACGGCGCCCTGATACGGTCGCGTTTCGTCAGGTCACACGAGGATCATCAGTTCGTAGTGCGGCTGCGGCGGATAGTCCCAGCTGCTGGGGTAGTAGACGCATTTGTAGCCGCGGCCGGTCCGTACGCCGTCCCGGTGGCACTCCTCGTACATGTTGGGGCCGTAGTAGTACCCGGCGAGCTCCCAGTCCGATGCCGCGGCCGACGCCGTGGCCGACGCCGTGGTCACCGGTGCCGCGGCCGCGAAGGCGAGGGCGATCCCCGCGATGCCGAGCGTGCGCTTCCAAATGGCCATCGAATTCTCCGATCGTCATGTGATGAGGTGAAATTTCGCGCTTTACCCTCACATGATCGATATGGCTACGTCGTTAGCGCCGGGCGCATGATTCGTTCGCATCGACGCGATGTGGACGGCCGCGTGGGACCGCAGGTGGCGCTGGGTTGGGCCGAGGCGGGACTACTCGGTGGTGGCGAGCGTCCTGAGCCTGGCCGTGTGCCCGGGGACGTGTTCGGTCGCCCGTAGACGGATCAGCTCGCCGAAGGACACCTGCTGGTCGGGGAGCGGTTCGCCGTCGCGGGTGACCAGGCGGAGCCGGACGGGTGTGGCGGCGGCGTCGTCGGGGATCGCCTTGATCACGGTGCTGAGGTCGGTTGCGTTACGGCGTACCAGGTCGACGCGTTGGGCGTGGGTGGTGGAGGCGACCAAGGAGTTGACGGCGGTGTCGTCCATGGCCTCACGGTTGTCGACGGTGACGGGCAGGCCGGCGAGTACGTCGCGCGCCGCGGCGGCGAGGACGCGGTCGCTGAGCGCGAGGTGGCTCAGGGTCCAGTCGGCCGCGGAGCGTGCCGGTGCGGCCAGTGTGGCGGTGATCGCTTCGGCCGCGGCGAGCAGGTCTCGGTAGGCCGCGTCGAGTCGGGTGGCGTTCATGGCTTCTCCTGGGGAGGGGGTCGGCGTCAGTCAGCGTCGAGAGCGGACGGGGTGGGCGCGGTGTCGTGGCGCGTTCGGACGAGGACAAGCAGCATCACCAGGCACAGCAACGCGACGAAACCGGCGAAGTACTGCACGGCGGCAAGAAGACCGGCCACGGTGGCGAGGAAGCCGACGCCGATGACGGGCAGGCCGACGCCGAGATAGATGATCACGTAGAAGCTGGAGAGAACGTCGGCATGGCGGCCGGCGGGCGCGCCCTGGTTGACCGCGGTGAGGCCGCCGAGGAACGCCAGGCCCTGGCCGGTGCCGGCGATGACGGTCGCGGCGAGCAACAGGGGCAGCGAGGCGAGCGCGCCGGCGAGGGCGAGCAGCACCAGCCCGGTGGCCAGCAGCGGCAGGCCGGCCATCTCCAGGGTCCGGGCCGGTCTGCCGTAGCCGAGGAGTTGGGCGAGCGCGGAGCAGAGCAGCATCAGTGCCACGGCCGCACCGCCCAGCAGCAGGTTCGTGCTACCCGACAGGTTCGCCGCATATGCGGGGATGAGGGTGAGGAACAACCCGATCACCGCGAACGCGAGGAAGCTCGCCGTCCCGCTGGTGGCGAACACCGTACGCATGGCGGCGGGGATCTCGGGACGGCGAGGGCGCCACCGCGTCCTGGAGCGGGCCGCCGGCAACACGACGACGGCCGCCGTCGCCGGAACCAGCAGTACGATCTCCACCGCGAACGGCAACACCTGCGGCGCCGGAGCGTACTGGGCGAGCACGCCCGCCAGCACCGGCCCGAGCCCCAGGCCACCCACGGAGGCCACGGTGGACACCAGCGCCGCCTTGCGCCGGTTTCCGGTGGGTTCCAGTTCGGTCAGCGCCGCGGTCAACGGCCCCGAGGCCGCGCCGAGCGCGAGACCTTGCAGGATACGGGCGGCGAACAGCCAACCCGTACTCGCGGCGAAGGCGAACACCAGCGATCCCAGCGCGGCCAGAGCCACTGCCGGCAGCAGCACTCCGCGGCGGCCGACCGCGTCCGACACCGGGCCCGCCACCAGCAGTGAGGGGATGAGCACAGCGACGTACGCGGCGAAGATCAGCGTGACCATCAGCGGCGAGAACCCGAACCTGGCCTCGTAGTCCCGGTACAGCGGCGTCGGCAGGTTCGTGCCGGTCAGCAGGATCAGCAACGCGTAGGCCACGGCCCAGAACCGCCACCGCCCTCTCGGGGTCGGCTTCGCGTCCGGGTCCGTGTGCAGCGTGCCGGCACGTGGGCCTGGACGCTGACGGTGTGGTGGCGTGCCGCCAGGTGCGTCGGCGGCGGAGTGTTCGAGCGGCATTCGTTCCCTCCGGAACATGTTCGGGGTTTCCGAACATAGCAGATGTTCGAGAACACCGAACATGTCTGGCTATCCTGGAGGCATGGCCAGCCGTACCGCGACCGAACTCGTCCACCCCGACCGCGCCCAACTGCGGTTCACCACCGTGCTTGCCGCCCTCGGCGACCCCGTCCGGCTGGCCATCGTCGCCCGGCTCGCCGACGTCGAGCCCGACGGCGAACTGGCGTGCACCACGTTCGCCCTGCCGGTCAGCAAGTCCACCCAGAGCGGCCACTTCAAGGTCCTGCGAGAAGCCGGCGTGATTCGCCAGCGGGACGAGGGAACCCGGCGACTGAACCGCCTGCGCCGAGACGACCTCGACATGCGCTTCCCGGGCCTTCTCGACCTCGCCATCCCGCAGGGCCGTGACGTCATCGCCAACTGGTGACCGGAGGAGTGCGGCCGGGCGGCTACAGCTCCGCATCCTCTGGAACGTTCCAGACATTCCTCCGCGCCCGGCCCGGCCGTGACCGCACAGTCCCCACTTCCCCAGTCCCGACCTTGGGCGCTTCGTCGGGGCCCGCCTTTCCGTGGATTAGGGTTATTAATTCGCCGACATGTAACCCCTGAGGGTGTATAAGTAGGAGGTAACCCGCCGATAACCCCAAGCTCGGAGGATGACGCCGTGCCGAAGATCAACGTGTACCTGCCCGACGAACTGGCCGAGGCGGTCAAGGCCGCCGGCGTCCCGGTGTCGGCGATCTGCCAGCGCGCGCTGGAGCAGGCGGTACGCCGGATCACCGCCATCCGCCAGACCGCCCTCGGCGAGCTGGGCGCCGACGATCTGGCCGAACGGCTGCCGCGGTTCACCGAGCGCGCCCGTACGGTCGTCAAGCTGGCCGTCGACCGGGCCCGCGCCGACGCGGCGCCGAACGTCGGCACCGGGCATCTGCTGGCCGGGATGCTCGCCGAGGGGCAGAACCTGGCGCTGCACGTGCTCAAAGCGGTCGAGATCGACCCTGGACAGGTCCAGCGTGACCTGGATCGGCAGGCGTCCGGCGAAGAGGGCGGAGCCGGCGGGGACTCCTCGGTGCACTTCAGCGATCCCGCCGCCGCCGCCCTCGAACTGACGGTCACCGAGGCGACCGCGCTCGGGCACAACTACGTCGGCTGCGAGCACCTGCTCCTGGGACTGATCACCGAGCCGGACGGCACCGCCGGGCAGGTGCTGCGGGCGCTGGGCGCCGAACCTCGGCTGGTCCGCCGGGCCGTGACGGCGGCCCTGGCCGGCTACGTGCACCTTCGTGCCCAGACCTCGGCCGCCGGTGATCCGGCGCAGGCGCTGGCCATGGCGGTGCAGCAACAGTTGCAGCCGCTTGTCGAACGTATCGAGCGCCTGGAGCAGAGCCAGGGCTCCACGTCCGAGCCTCGGTGACGACGGCCGTGCGTACCCCGACCCGCCGGCGGCGAGCCCCGGTCCGCGTGGCCCGCGTCCTGCTCAGCGTGGCGGCCGTCGCCGTCTTCTGGCTACTGATCCTGCTCCCGCTTCTTCTCGACAGGCGGTGATCGTTCCTTTCCAGCGCGCGGCCTAGCGACCGATCAGCGTCGCGTCGGGGAGCGGTTCCTTGACCGCCTCCGGCGTGCCCACCACGACCGTCAGTCTCCCCTTGGTCTTCTTGGCCGCCGCGTTCCCGAACAACTGCACCTTTTCGAGATCCTTCGCCTCGACGGTGACGAACATCCGGGTGGGCGTGCACCACAGCGTCACCGTGCTCTCCCAGTCGCTTCCGACCATGGGTTCCCTGGGCCCCGCGAAGCCCGCTTCCGCGGTGACGACGTTGCCCTCCGACTTCGTCAGGTCTTGGCTCATGTTGAAGTTGGCGTCGGAGGATCCCTGGTCGGCGAGCCCGCACACGCCCTTGCTGTGGATCCAGGGGACCATGTCGTACTTCGCGACCCGGATCCGCGCCAGCACCTTTTCCGCCCCGTTCGGCATGCCCGACCTGGAGGCCGAACCCGGCAAGGCCGCCAGGGGCCATCGGCTCGGATCCTTGAGCAGCCAGTCCTTCGATTCCCCCGTCGAACAACCGGTCAGCAGCAAGACCACAACTATCCCGATTTTTCGCCACATAAGGGGATCATCATAGGTTGGGTCACCGGGTGCGGCGTGGAACGACGGTCGCCCGCCTGACCTGGCAAGGCCCGGCGGGCAAGGATCCGGCGGCGCCGGATCCTCAGTCGCTCGCGGCGACCGCGGGCGGCGATCAGCAGTTCAGCCCGCTGACGAGGCCCAGTTGGGGTGTCGGGTTGATGACCGCGCAGCCGTAGGTGCCCCACGGGATGGTGATCGAGCCGGCTCCCGAACCTGCCCCGGTGCAGCCGGACCCCAGTATGTGGTAGCCCACGACGCTGCCCAAATAGGTACGAGAACCGCTGGTGCAGACCCACGAGCTCATCGCGTAGGCGGACGACGCAGGCAGAGCCGCCATGGCAAGGGCGAAGGCCGAGACGATGGCGAGCCGTCTCGCTGATGTGATCACGAGGTTCCCTTTCTTCCGAAGGGACGGGGTACCACTTCTCTGCCCCGCGCCCCGGCGCGCGCCACCGGAAGGCGGTGTCCAACATCGGACGTGGACGGTGAACGCCGTTCGTCAGAAATGCGGCACATGGCCCAGACGGCCCACAGCTGCGGGTCAACGGATGCCTGGTCAGAAGTACTGCGAGGACAGGTCGCCGGCAGGCCAGGTCTTGATCGCCTGAGCGGCGTCGTAGAGCTCATCATGAAAGGCGTCGAAGTCGGGCGAGCCGGACTCCTCGCGCCTGTTGAAGGTCGCGCACAGCACGATCCCGTTGTGGGTCCTGCTCAGCACGGCGAAGGCCCCGGGCATCGAACCCGCATGCCACAGGTTGAGCCCGCTGCCCACGGATCGGACGAACCAGCCGCCGCTGTACCAGGATCCGCTCTCGAACGCGCCGGTCTCCGGCTTGGCCAGCAACGCGGAGACCGAGGCCGGGGTGAGCACCGAGGTGGTGCCGTCGAAGATCCGCGTGAGCCGGACGAGATCGACGGCGGAGACCGCCCAGCCGCCCGAGGAGTCGCAGTTGGCGTAATTGGTGCCGCCGTAGGGGTACGGCACGACCTTTCCGGACTCGTCGAGCACGGTCGTGGTGGTGTACTTGGACAGATAGGGCACCTCGCCGGTGCCCGGGTTGGTGGTCAGTCTCGGCCGGGTCACGCCCAGCGGGGCCATCACCTTGTTCTTGACGTACGTCGCGTAGTCAAGGCCCGATACCTTCTCGATGATCCGGCCCAGCAGCAGGAAGTTGTAGTTGTTGTAGGAGTAGCGGGTGCCGGGGTCGTGGTCGAGCGGGCGGCTGGTGGCGTACCGGAGAATGTGCCCCAGCCCGATCGGGAGCGGCACGCCGAGCTCCGCGGCGATGTCGCGGTCGGAGAAGATGTAGTCGCGTCCGGCGGCCGTCTTGTCCCAGCCGCCGAGGTGCTGCATGAGGCGGCGCACGCTGACCGTGACCAGCCTGGGGTCGGCGGCGAGCGAGAGTCCGAGCAGGTCGGCCACGGAGTCGGAGAGCCGGAGCCTGCCCTCCTGGACCAGCCGCATGATCGCGGCGGCGGTGATGTGCTTGCTCAGGCTCGCGACCCGGAACAGGCTCGTCGGCTGGACCGCGGTGTTCGCCGGGCCGTACGAACCGTAGCCGCGGGCCAGCACCAGCCGGCCCGCCTTGGCGACGGCGAGTTGCGCGCAGGTGATGTCGCGTTCGGCGAGGAAGGCCCGCATCATCGCGTCGAGCGGGGCGAGTTCGTCGGTCACGATCCCGGTGGCCGACGCGGCGCGCGCGGGCAGGGCTCCCAGGGCGAGTGCGGCCTCGCCGATCGTGAGCAGGTTGCGGCGTGTGATCATGGTGTGTCCCTTAGGGGCAGATGGCCGAGGTGGTGACGTGGCCCCACTGGTGGTCGCCCCACTGGGTCGCGCCGAATGCCTGGAAGCAGGGCTTCGTCCGCTTGACGGCGAGCCTCGCCGAGCGCGTCAGCTCGTTGTCGGTCCTGAGGGTCGACCAGGTGGAGCAGCCGGACTCCCGCTCCGCGCACTGGCGAAGCGCGACGAGCATGCGCTTGCGGGTGTTCTGCGACTGTTCGGTGGTGGTGACGTACGCGCAGATGGTGGCGTTGGAGGAGGTGTAGAACACGTCCAGGTAGGTGCCGATCACACCGTTGGTCCGGATCTGCTCCCGTACGATCCGCTGGCCGTAACACTCCGGCAGCGACCGAGCCGACGCGGGCACCACCGGGACGACGGTGAGCGCGGCGACGACGGCGGCGCCGCCGATCTTGAAGACGTTCATGCGGCAGAATCATGTGGGACGAGGAGTTTGATCACACACCTCCACCAAGCCTTACGATCATTGCGATCAAATGCCGAGCAGGAGGTTGACTGGTGCCGGACGGCCCGCGGCGCGGCAGGCGCAAGAAGCCACTCGTTCACGACGGCACCCCGGTGACGGCCTTCGCGCTGGGGCTGCGCGAGTTACGTGCCCAGGCGGGCGACCCGCCCTATCGGACGATGGCCGAGAAGACGCACGTCGCGCCGAACGTCCTGTCGCAGGCCGACTCCGGGCACCGCCTGCCCACGACGGAGGCACTGGTGGCCTACGTCCGCGCCTGCGACGGCCAGGTCGAGGAGTGGAAGGCCCGCCTGGCGCGAGCCCAGGCGGCTCAGAACGCACTCGATCGCCCTGAGCCGGCCGTCCCGGACACGCCCGCCGGCCCGATTGATCAGAGCCGGCGAGAGCATGGGCGGACCAATTCCCGGTGGCGCGTCCGGCTGCTGCTGCCGATCGGCGGCCTGCTCGCCGTGTCGGTGGTGGCCGGGCTCCTGGTGTCGGACGTGTGGCCGCGCGGCGTGTGGCCCCGGCCGCCCGCGCCTTTTCCGCCGGCGCCGCCCGCCACCCCCGCGACCGCGTCGTGCCGGCCGGGGTGGGCGTACGTGGAGCAGGCCGAGATCTTCTTCCTGCCCTGCATCGAGCGTAAGCCCGAGGGCCTGGTCATCTCGGCGCTGGCGAAGCCGGTGGGGCGGGGCGTGGTCGAGGGCGGCGTCACCGTGTGGCTCTGGCCGATGAACCTCAAGGAGGACCTGCTCAGGTCCCGCGAATACCACTTGACCAGGAACAGGTTCACGCTGCGCCACTGCCTGCTCGACTTCGACGGCACCGACGAGATCAGGACCTGCGGCCCGTTCCTCGTCCGTCCCGCCGACCAGGGCACGCTGTACGCGACCTCGGGAACGGCGGACGAAGATCACGCGGGTGCCCCGCCGAGCTGGAGCTCCTCGTCGTTCACCGGCACGCAGAGCCCCGCCGTACAGTGGCAGGCCACTCCCTCAGCAGGCGGTTGACAGCGTCAACGGCGATCACGAACTCCGGGCCGCCAGGAGGAACAGCAGGCCGGTCAGATCTTCGCCCTGGGGCGCGCGGGTGCAGGCGCCGCGCGCGATGAGCTGCTCGGTGATCTCCCAGATCAGCTCATGGGAGATGACCACGGTGGCCACTTTCCGGTCACCGGTGGTGATGTACCGGTGCGCCTCCTGGCAGGCACGGCTCAGCAGGAAAGCCGAGACGGGAGCGGCGATCGCGGAGGCGAGCTCGTCGAGGACGTCGCCCACGCCGACGAGCGGCAGAGCGGAGCGGCCGTCGTCGAGCCGCACACGCCAGTGATGTCCTTCCGGATCGGTGACCACGGACACGTGACGATCTCGCAGCGCCTCCGCGATCCGGGGTGTGGCGGCCAGGTCGTACAGGCGGCGCAGGGTGGCGTCCGACCAGACGGCCACCAGGGTGAGATCTTCGGTCAGGCGGTGGAAATTCGTGCCGGAACTGTCGGCGCGTGGTGGGTGGATGGCCCAGAACGCCCCGTTCCACCAGGGGCGTTCGGCGGTCAACGTGGTGTCGGGCACGGCTTCCTCGGCGCGTAATCGCTGCCACAACAGCAGGTCCAGCGCGTAACCGAACACCATCGCGTACAGGCTGTGGCCGATCCCCCGGCGCCGCAGTTCCGTGGCGAGCTCTCGTACCGGCTTTTCGACGGCGTCGACGAGCGGGATCGCCAGGCGTCGCAGGGCCGCCCGCAAAGGGCCCATTTCACCAGGGCCCAGCACCGGGAAGGCGGTTCGAAGCCGCTCGCCGTCACGTTCCACAAGGCGGAACTCCAGGAGCTTGGCCAACTGCTCGTCGGAGATGTCCAGATCACGTCTCGCGGCGCCGTGACGTGCCGCGTACAGGGCCCGTCCGTTGTTTCCGTCTGACACCACTTGATGCGGCGTTCGGATCGCGTTGGGGCAGTAGCAGTGCAGGGCCCAGAGGGCGAGGTCCGCGGGATCGGACATTCCATCCATCCGGTCAGTGTCCGGCATTCCACGATCTTTGTCATCGCAGGCCGTCCGTTTAAAGCAGTCGCTTGACTTACACCGGTCCGCGTTGGTTACCTGGACCTGACAAGGGAGAGTGCCGGTGAGTCATGGCGGATGTCGATGAGCGCCGTACGGGCCGAGCGGGTCAACGCCACCCGTGAGCAGATCCTGGCCGCCGCCGAGCGGCTGTTCGCCGAGCAGGGCGTGTACGCCGTCTCCAACCGCCAGATCAGCCTGGCCGCCGGCCAGGGCAACAACGCCGCCGTCGGCTACCACTTCGGCACCAAGGCCGACCTGGTCCGCGCCATCGTGCGCAAACGCACCGAGGACGTCGAACTCCTGCGCCGCCGCATGCTGGCCGAGGTCGAGGGCTCGACCGAGGTACGCGACTGGGTCGGGTGCCTGGTCCGCTCGCTCACGGAGTACCTGTCCGGGCTCGGCACCCCCACCTGGTACGCCCGCTTCGCCGCCCAGGTGATGACCGACCCCGCCCTGCGCCAGATCATGAGCGAGGAGGCGCTGACCTCGCCCACCCTGCAACGCGTCGTGGACGGCCTGCGGCGCTGCCTCCCCCGGCTGACCCCCGAGGTACGCGCCGAACGTGCCGACATGGCCGGCCGGCTCGTCGTGCACATGTGCGCAGAGCGGGAGCGCGCCCTCGCCGAGGGCCGTCCCACCGTACGGCCGACCTGGCACGACGCCGCGACCGGGCTGATCGACGTGGTCGCGGCGATCTGGACGGCCCCCGCCACCACCGGCGCGGCCGACCGGACCCATCGAACGGAAGGAACACCGTCATGACGGCCATCCCGGACCAGGACACATCCGGCACATTGCCCGAGTTCCCCGGCGTGCGGGCGGCGGCCTGCCCGTTCGACCCGCCGCCGGCCTTGCAAGCGCTCCAGCAGGACACGCCGCTCACCCGGGTACGGCTGCGCGACGGCGGCACCGTGTGGCTGGTCACCGGGTACGCCGAGCAGAAAGCCGTACTGAGCCATCCGCACGTCAGCTCCGACATCACCCGGCCCGGCTACCCGCTGCCGATCCTGACCCCCAGGCGCCCCGACAGCTCGATCAGCTTCATCCTCATGGACGACCCCGAGCACCACCGCCTGCGCCGCATGGTGCAAGGGGCGTTCACCGTCAAACGGGTCGAGCAGATGCGCCCGGCCGTGCAGCGTATCGTCGACGACCTCATCGACGACCTGCTGGCCGGGCCGAAGCCGGTGGACCTGGTGGAGGCGTTCGCGCTGCCGGTGCCGTCGCTGGTGATCTGCGAGCTGCTCGGCGTCCCGTACGCCGACCATGACTTCTTCCAGGACAACAGCAAGATCATCGTCAAGCGGGACGTGTCGGTCGAGGAGAGGGCCGCCGCGGGCGGGCGCCTGAGGCAGTACCTGGACGGGCTGGTCGGCGACAAGCTCGACCATCCAGGGGACGACCTGCTGTCCAAGGTGGCCGCCCGGGTCACGGCGGGCGAGCTGACCAGGCAGGAGGCGGCCCAGATGGGCGTGCTGCTGCTCGTGGCCGGTCACGAGACCACCGCCAACATGATCGCCCTCGGCACCCTCGCCCTGCTCCGCCACCCCGACCAGCTCACGCTGCTGCGCGGGAGCGAGGACCCCTCGCTGATCGCGGGCGCGGTGGAGGAACTGCTGCGCTACCTGAACATCACCCACGGCGGACGCCGCCGGGTCGCGACGGAGGACATCGAGGTCGGCGGCCGGCTCATCCGCGCGGGCGAGGGCATCATCGTGGCCAACGACATCGGCAACCGCGACCCCGAGGTCTTCCCCGCCCCGGACGAACTGGACGTACGCCGCGACGCCCGCCGGCACGTGGCCTTCGGCTTCGGCGTCCACCAGTGCCTCGGCCAGCCCCTGGCCCGGATGGAGTTGCAGGTCGCCTACGGCACCCTCTACAAGCGCATCCCCACCCTCGCCCTGGCCACCGAGTTCGAGAAGATCCCCTTCAAGCACGACGGCCAGGTGTACGGGGTGTACGAACTCCCCGTGACCTGGTGACGACGCCGGAAGCGGCCGAGACGGTCGCCTGAGGTCCGGGGGCGGGCTGTCACCGCAGGGCGCGGGGTGCGGTGCGGTGTCGCCAGGCGTCCAGGACGGTCGTGGTGAGGGCGGGCGTGACGCCCGAGGTCGTGTCGATGTCGAGGTCGTAGGGGCCGAAGGTGTGGATGCGGTCGAGTTCGACATGGCCGCGGCCCTCGCCGATCTGCCGGTCGCCGCGTGCCCGTTCCCGCCGGTCGAGCTCGTCCAGGTCGCAGTGGACGCCGACCAGGAAGACGTCCAGGTGTCCCAGGAGGCGGGCCAGGTCGTCCCGCCAGGCGGGGAACTCGATGATGTGCTCCACGATCAGGTCGTTGCCGGCGTCGGCGAGTGCGGGCAGGCAGCGGTGGAACCCGGCGAAGAACCGGGGCCGCATCTGGGTCCACCACGCGAACGGCCCATCAGGCTCGCGCCGCGGCGGCAGCATCCCCGCCTCGACGAACTGGTCGGAGGAGACGTGCAGGAACGGGGTGTCCAGGGCTTGCTGGAGCGACCGGGCCAGGGACGACTTCCCCGAACTCGACGCGCCGTTGAGGAGGATCACGCGGCCTGGTCCGCGGGGCGAGGGCAGTGGTTCCACCCCTCCATGATCCACCGCGCCTCCCACGGAAGGCGCGGCCGTACGGACGGCGGCGGGACGCGGGTCAGAGGTCGTTGCCGGCCCGCGTCACGGTGAAGCGCAGTTCGGCCACCAGCGAGGGCAGCCGATCCCGGGAGAACCGGGACGTGGGCATCGCCATGGTCAGGGCGCCCACCGCCTGGTCGGACCGGTCGACGACGCACATGCCGATGGCGCAGATGCCGACCTCGGTCGCCTCCAGGTTGAGCGCGTACCCCCGCTCGCGCACCCACCTCAGGGACGTGATCAGCCGGTGGAAGCCGTCGGGCGACATCGTCTCGGGAGCGTCGGAATCGCCGGGACGGGCCGTGCCCGGACGCCGTCCGTCCGCCTGATCGGGTTCGCCCGTGTGGTAGAGCTCGGCCAGTTCCGCGTCGCTGAGGCGGGCCAGCAGCGCCTGGCCTCCCGACGACAGGCGGGCCGGCAGGATCGTGCCCTGCCGGTCCCCCACGCGCAGCACCTGCGGACACTCCACCGTGGCGAGGAACCGGGTCTGCGTGCCCACGCGGACCACGAAGTTCACCGTCTCCCCCACCCGCTCGCACAAGGCGTCCATGTGGGGCAGCAGGACGCGGCGCAGCGAGCGCAGCGGCATCCCGGTGGAGACGTGGGGGGCCGACAGGGAGGGGCCGGGCAGGTAGCCGCGGTTGTCGTCCTGAACGGCGAAGCCCCGGTAGACCAGCATGGCGAGCAGGCGATGGGCGGTGGAACGGGCCACGCCCAGTTCGTCGGCCACCTCGCTCACCCGGATGCTGTCCTGGTCGCGCAACATCTGCAGGATACGCAGCGCGTTGTCGACGGAGTTGAGAGGGTACGGAGGCCGCGGATTCTCCATAGCAGAATACTGTACGCCTATGTGGAACATTGGGCTTAACGTGGCCGCATGTCGAGCACATCTACGCACGTGAACGACGTGCCGGGTGACTCGCTCGTCCGAACAGCCGGCCACACACAGGCCCCTACGAGCCTTCGACCACCGTCGTAGGAGCATCCACGCCATCCCGGACGCCCGAGGGTCGCAAGCACTTCTCGGCGGATCCGCCCACACACCTGAACGCCACCGACCATCGGGGCAATCGATCGGCTCCACGGCCTGGACCGTGCCGCGGAGCCGTGATGGGAGGAGACTCATGGACCTGTTCGCGTCCGCGGTGAGGCTGGCCGGTGCGATCCGTGCCCGGGACCTCAGCCCGACCGAAGTCGCCACCGCGTACCTGGACCGGATCGACAGGCTCGACCCGGAGATCAACGCGATCATCTGGCACGATGACGAGGCGGTTCTGGCCGCCGCCCGCGCGGCCGAACGAGCACTGCTGTCCGGCGCGCCGACGGGACCGTTCCACGGCGTGCCGCTCCCGGTCAAGGACCTGACCTCGGTCGCCGGGCAGCCCAACACGATGGGCTCGCGCGGTGTCTCCAGCGTTCCCCGTACGGTGAACGACCTGGTCGTCGATCGGCTGCTGGAGGCCGGCTTCATCCTCATGGGCCGCTCCAACACCCCCGAGATGGGCACGCTGCCCGCGACGGAGAACGCCCGCTACGGTGCGACCGCCAACCCGTGGGACCTCACCCGTTCGCCCGCGGGTTCCAGCGGCGGCGCGGCGGCCGCCGTGGCCGCGGGCATGGCGCCCGTCGCGCACGGCAACGACGGCGGCGGATCACTGCGCATGCCGGCGTCCGCGTGCGGCCTGGTCGGGCTGAAGCCCAGCCGGGCGCGGATACCTCAGCACCTTCAGTCGTGGTGGGAGTACTGCACGACGGAAGGGGTCATCACCCGTTACGTCGAGGACGCCGCCACCATCCTGGACGCGCTCAGCGTGCCCGACCCGCTCGCCTGGTTCCAGGCGCCCGCCCCCGCCCGTCCGTTCGCGGCGGAGCTGGGCCGGGAGGCGGGCCGGTTGCGTGTCGGCCTGCTCCTCGACGCCCCCACCGGGCTCCCGGTCGACGCCGAATGCGTCAACGCCGCCCTGGTCGCCGCCGACCTGCTCGAAAAACTGGGTCACGACGTCTTTCCCGTCCAGCCCTTCCTGCTCAGCCCGCAAGGCGGGCACGCGTACGTGGAGAAGATCATCCCAACGTCCCTCTACGTGCATCCCTTCGACGAACCCGAGCTCGCCGAGCCGTACAACCGGCACCGGTGGCTGCGGGTGCGCGACATCGACGCCGGCGACTACGCGCAGGCCGTGGCCCTGCTGCAGACCGAGTCACGGCAGGTGGTCGCCCAGTGGCGGCGCGACTTCGACGTCCTGCTCACCCCCACCATGGCCGGGCCGCCACCGCGGCTCGGCGCCGTGCTCGACGACGCCAACCGGCATCCCGAGACCGCGATGCCCAGCGCGCTGGCCATGGTCTCCTTCACCTCGGTGGCCAGTGTCACGGGCCAGCCCGCCATCAGCCTGCCCGTGCACACCTCGGCCGACGGGCTGCCCATCGGCGCGCAGCTGATCGGCGCGCCGTTCGACGAGGCCACGCTGATCCGCCTGGCCCACTCCATGGAAACGGCGACCGACTGGACCGCCGCCCGCCCACCCCGCTACGCGATCTGATCGACTCCCCCAACCCCCCACGCTCAGCCGTCCCCGGACGAGAGCATGGCCAGATCAAGGAACGCTCGTCATGGTCAACGCTCCCCTCAATTCCCGTGCCTCCCTCCTGTCCATCCTCCTGGCCGCCTGCCTCTCCCCGGCCTCCTGCGGCGACGCCTCGCCGGGCGAGGCGGGCGGCGCCTCCGGCACCTCCCCCGCCGTGCTGGACGCGGCGGTGAAGGCCGTCGAGAACGGCTACACCGGCACCTACTCCGAACCGCCATCGTCGGGCCCCGCCCCCGCGAAGGACGAGAACGTCTGGGTGATCACGGCGTGGCAGCAGGTCCGCGCTCTGGCCTACCAGGCCGAACAGCTCACCGAGGCGGCCACCAAGCTGGGCTGGAAGGCCCAGGTGTGCGACGGCCTGAACAACGTCAACGGCGGCATGTCCACCTGTGTCCGCCAGGCCACGGCGGCGGGGGCCACCGGCATCGTGCTGGTCTCGGTGGACTGCGCCCCCGTACGGCAGGCCCTGGTGGAGGCGCGGAAGGCCGGCGTGAAGATCGCCTCGTTCAGCGGGTTCGACTGTGACGACCCCACGCAGGACGGCAGTTCCCCGCAGTTCGACGCCCCGGCCGGCTACAGCGCCGACATGCCGAGACTGGCCGACTTCTACACCCGGCTCGGCGCCATGAGGGCCGATCTCGCCATCGCCAAGACCCAGGGCAAGGCGAAGGTGCTGCACATCGCCTTCCACGGCATCTCCTTCGGCGACTACGTGGCCAAGGGCTTCACGGATCGGATCGCCACTTGCGGCGGGTGCGAGATCGTCAACACGGTGAAGATCGCGCCTGCCGACGTGCCGAACCTCCGGCAGAAGTTCGAGACCGCGCTGGTGCAGGCGCCGCAGGCCAACGTCGTCGCGGTCGACGTCGACCACTTCTTCGTGGCGGGCGTCCAGCCGGCCCTGGTGTCGAGCCCCCGCAAGGACCTGGTCGTCATCGGCAACGAATGCCAGGTCGACAACCTGGACTACATCCGTGGCGGCAAGGGCCAGCAGTACTGCTTCGGCGCCTCGAACGGCTACCGCGCCTACGCCACGATCGACGCCCTGAACCGCGTCTTCAACGGCGAACAGGTCGCCCCCGCCGGCATCGGGATCCAGATCGTGGACAAGGACCGCAACCTTCCCGCCCCCGGCGCCGAGTACGTCGGCCCGATCGACTTCGCCGCCGCGTACGCCAAGACGTGGAACGGCTCGCCGCGATGACCGGCGGCGCCCCCGCGGCGGCCGTCCGGCTGAGCGGGATCACCAAGACCTTCGACGGCGTACCGGTGCTGCGCGACGTGGAGTGCGGCATCGCGCCGGGCTCGGTGCACGCCCTCCTGGGCGGCAACGGCTCCGGCAAGTCGACGCTGCTGAAGATCCTCGCCGGGGTCCACCAGGCCGACCACGGCGGCACGATCACCATCCGCGGTCAGGAACACGCCACGGGTTCGTACGGACCGGCGATCGCCCGCCGGTCCGGGCTCCGCTTCGTGCACCAGGACCTGGGGCTGGTTCCCGACCTGACGGTCAGTGAGAACTTCGCCCTGGAGAGCGGCTATCCGCGGCGGGCCGGACTGGCCATCTCCTGGCGGGAGCTGCGCCGATCGGCCCGGACGATCCTGGAACAGGCGCACGTCGACGTCGATCCGCAGACCCTGGTCCGGGATCTGCGGCCCAGCGACCGCACGCTGGTGGCCATCGCCCGAGCCCTGCGCGACGGCGACGAACACCTGACGCTCGTGCTCGACGAACCCACCGCGAGCCTGTCGCAGCACGAGGCGAAGGTCCTGCTCGAGGCGATCCGCCGGTGTCAGCGGCGGGGCCAGACCATCGTCTACGTCAGTCACCGCCTGCCGGAGGTGCTCGCGATCGCGGACCGGATCTCCGTCCTGCGCGACGGCGTCCTGGTCGCCGATCAGGACGTCGCCGACCTGGACGAGTCCGGCATCGTGACGCTCATGACCGGCCAGGAGTTGCGCAGGCAGACCGCCCGCTCCGGCCCGGGAGCGGACGCCCCGACGGTCCTGAAGGTCGGCGCGCTGGCGGCCGGTCCGCTGCGCGAGGTCTCGCTGTCCGTACGGCGGCACGAGATCGTCGGCATCGCCGGGCTGCTGGGATCCGGCCGCTCGACATTGCTGCGCACCCTCTTCGGCCAGGCCGGCCCCGAAGGCGGCGGGTTCGAGGTCGACGGGGTGCCCGCCCGGTTCCGGTCGCCCAGGGACGCCATCCGGCGCGGTGTCGCCCTGGTGCCCGAGGACCGCGGCGGAGACGCCGCCTTCGCCGATCTGCCGCTGTGGGAGAACGTCTCCGCGACGGTCATCGGCAAGTACTGGTCCGGCTGGCGGATGGCCCGCGCGTCCGAGCGGCGCGACGCCATCGGCCTGATCGAGACCTTCGGGATCCGCTCCGCCACCGCGGACGCCCCCTTCACCCACCTGTCGGGCGGCAACCAGCAGAAGGCCGTACTGGCCCGCTGGCTCCGGCTCGACCCGCGCCTGCTGCTGCTCGACGAGCCCACCCAGGGCGTCGACGCGCCGGCCAGGGACGACATCCACGAGCTCGTCAGGCAGCACGTGGCCAGGGGCAACGCGGCGCTGGTCGTCTCGTCGGACTTCGAGGAGCTTGAGGCCCTGTGCCATCGCGTGATCGTCCTGCGCGACGGGACGCAGGTCGCCGAGCTCGACGGCCCCCGGCTCACGGAGGCCGCCATCGCCGGACTCACCCAGACCGCCCGCAAGGAGTCGACACGTGACTGACGTTTCAACGGACTCGGCGACGCTGCCGAGCGACCTGGCCACGTCGCGCGGGCAGCACCCGCCCGCCGGCCGCGGCCGGTGCGTCGCCGGCTTCGTCGAACGGTACGGCCTGCTCCTGCTGCTCGTCGCCATGATCCTGGTGTTCGCCCTCCTGCCGTCCTCGGGTGAGGCGTTCCGCAGCGCGGCCAACATCAGCTCGGTGCTGGCCAGCCAGGCGGTGGGGCTCACGGTGGCGCTCGCCCTGCTGTTCCCCATGGCGGCCGGCTCCTTCGACTTCTCCGTGGGGGCTGTCACCGCGACGTCGTCCGTCGTGGCGGCAGCGTCGGTGTCCCATTTCGGGCTGCCGCTTCCCGTGGCGATCCTGCTGGCCGTCGTCTCCGGCACGCTCGCGGGCGCGGTGCTCGGGCTGCTGGTGGCCCGCTACGGGATCAACCCCTTCATCGCCACGCTGGGCATGGCGACCCTGCTGGGCGGCGCCGTCTTCGCGTACACCAACGGGTTGCAGATCAGCAAGGACATCCCCGAGTCGCTCACCGACCTCGGATCCCTGTCGGTGTTCGGGGTTCCGCGGATCGTGGTGGCGGCGGCGGTGATCGCCGTGGCGGTCTGGTTCGTGATGCGGCACACGCCGCTCGGCCGCCACCTGTTCGCCGTGGGCTCCAACGCGAGCGCGGCGCGCCTGGTGGGCCTGAACGTCCCGAGGATCACGTTCCTGTCGTTCGCGCTGGCCGGGCTGGTGGCCGGTGTCGCCGGCGTGCTGCTTCTGGCCCGCCAAGGGGCCGCGACCTCCGACAACGGGATGAACATGTTGTTCCCCGCGCTGACGGCGGTCTTCCTGAGCACGATCGTCTTCGAGGTGGGACGGCCCTCCGTCCTGGGAACCGTCGTCGGGGTGCTGTTCGTCGCCGTCAGTGTCAGCGGCCTGACGCTGGTCGGCGCGCCCTCATGGGTGAGCCAGGTCTTCAACGGCGCGGCGCTCCTCATCGCGGTCGGCCTGGCCGGCATCAGCAGGCGCCGGTCCGGGCGCGTAAGACCCTGAGGACGGACGGCGCGGCGGGCCACCTCGATCCGGACCACCGGACGTACGTGGCCCACTACCTACGTAACTGAATCGTGAACACGTAGTTCCCCGGTTATCCCCGCCGGCCCCGCGTCGGAGGCTGGAGATGTGAGGAGTTCATCCGGGCCTCCGGGCCCGCTCACACCATCTGCGGGGGAAACCATGAGCACTTCCGACTGCGAGATCCGGGGCAGCGAGGACCTGCGGCGTCACGCCTCGTCCGCCAACCCTTCGATCCGCCGTACGCGCACTCTGCGGGTCCATACCCGCGTCGTCACGTCCGGTGACTGCGGCTCGCGGACCGAACGCCGCCGGGCCTGGGTCTTCCCGCCCGTCGTCGCCTCGGTGCCGGCGGTGCGGCACAGCGTGGGCGCGCAGGCGCGGCGCTGGGGGTTCGGCGACACCGCGACCGCCGAACTGCTCGTCACCGAAGTGGTCGCCAACGCCGTCGCGCAGACGACCGAGCCGGTGCACGTCCGTATGTCGCAGGACGACGGTGTGCTGCGGCTGGAGGTCGAGGAGCACGGCTCGACGGCCCCGCTGCCCGCGGCCCGGCTGTCCGGCCCCGAGGAGGAGAGCGGACGCGGGCTGTTCCTGCTGGAGGCGCTGTCCGAGAGGTGGGGCGTCAACCGTACGGAGACCGGCAAGGTCGTCTGGTTCGCGGTCGCCCGGGAGACGGCCATCGCGCGGGCGCACGCAGGACGGTGCGGGCCGGCGTAGGCGGCCCGCACCGTACCGTGGCCTCCGTCAGCCGGTCACCTCGTTACTCTGCTGACCGGCCTGGCGGAGGATCTCCTCGGTGTCGTCGAGCGGCGGGTGGATCACTTCCAGGATCGTCCGCTTGAGGTCCTTGGCGTCCTGCCCGGTCAGCGCGACCGCGCGGTCCCAGCCGGTGGTGAACACCGCGCCGGCCGCGCCGAGGTCGAGGCAGGTGACGTACGGGTCGGGCGTGAAGTCCACCAGCGGCAGGCCGAGGAGGTCGGCGGCGGCGTTGTGACCAGCCGCCTTGCCCATGGGGGTGGCGAACTGGCAGCTCTGCACCACGTGGTTCGAGGCGTCCGCCATGGCCGCGGCGACGTCCCCGGCGGCGAACACCCCGCCCGAGACGCGCAGATGCCGGTCGACCCGCAGCCGGCCGAGCCCGTCGCGCTCGGCGGCGATCTGTTCGGTGAGGGAGTGGGCCCGCATCCCGGCGGTCCAGACGACGGCGTCGGCCGGGACGCTCTCGCCGTCCGCCAGGACGACGCCCTGCTCGGTCACCGACCGTACGCTCACCCCGAGACGCACCTCGACGCCCAGCTCGGCCAGTGCCGCCGCGATCACGGGCCGGGGCCCCGGGCCCAGCTCGGGCGCGACGACGTCCGCGCGTTCCAGCAGGATGACGCGCCCGCGGCCGGCCAGCTCGGTGGCGATCTCCAGCCCGGTGAAACCGGACCCGATCACCACGACGGTGAGGCCCGTACGGTCGCCGAGGTGGCCGTTCAGGCGTGCCACCCCGTCGGCGCTGTCGATGTCGAACAGGTGTCGCGCGCCCGGCAGGCCGGCTCGCACGAGCCGGCTGCCGGCCGCCAGCACCAGCCGGTCGTAGCCGATCGTGTCGCCGCCCGCGGTGACCGTCGAGCCGCCGACCTCGAGGCCGGTGACCTCCGCTCTGACGTGGGTCACGCCGATCGGCTCCAGGATGCGCTTCAGGGGGACGCGGGCCCACGCGGGGTCGAGCTTGTGCAGCCGGGGCCGCAGCACCAGGTCCTCGTGGGGCGCGACGAGCGTGATGCGCAGGTCGTCGTCACCCCGGAGGCGCGCCGCGGCGGCCGCGCTCCACACTCCGGCGAAGCCGCCGCCGACGATCAAAACGTCCGACATCATGTTCCCTTCGTCATGGGTCGGTCACCGCAGGAGGCCGCGGTGGATCTTGCCGGACCCGGTTCGTGGCAGCTCGTCCACGAACCGGACCGTTTTGGGGATCTTGTATCTGGCCAGCCTGCCGTCGAGGAAGGCCAGCAGTTCCTGTTCTGCGGCCGGACGATCGGGGTTCAGGCGGACGAACGCCCGCCCCACCTCGCCCCACCGCTCGTCGGGCACGCCGATCACGGCGCACTCCGCCACCGCGGGATGGAGCAGCAACGCGGTTTCGACCTCGGCGGGATAGACGTTCTCGCCGCCGGAGATGTACATCTCCTTGAGGCGGCCGACGATGGAGTAGTAGCCGTCCTCGTCGACCCGGGCCACGTCGCCGGTCCGGATCCAGCCGTCGTCCGTGACGGCGGCGGCGGTCGCGTCGGGTCTGCCCCAGTAGCCCGCCATCACCGTCGGGCTGCTGATGAGCAGCTCGCCCTCCGGGCCGCCGCCGTCCAGGCCTGGTCCGGCCAGCCGGACGTCGGAGAAGAAGTGCGGCACGCCCGCCGCGCCGACCTTCACCGTGCTCATGTCGGCCGTGACGATCAACGCTCCCGGGCCGGCCTCGGTGAGGCCGTACCCCTGGAGGAACCGCAGCCCCCGCTCCTGGTACGCGGCGATCAGCGAGGTGGGCACGGAGGCGCCCCCCGCCAGCAGGGAGCGGATCGAGGACAGGTCGGCCGAACTCCAGCGGGACGCGCGGGCCAGGTCCGCGAACATGGTCGGTACGCCGAACATCCAGGTGACTCGATGCCGCTCGACCAGGTCGAAGCAGGTCTCGACGTCCCAGCCGGTCATCAGCACCGCGCGGCCGCCCTTGAGCAGGGTCGGCAGGAGCGTCATGTTGAGCGCGGCGACGTGGAACAGCGGGGCGCTGACCAGGGTGACCTCGTCGCCGGTGATGTCGATCTCGATGAGGACGTTGAGGCAGTTCCAGATGACGTTGCCGTGGGTGAGGACCGCGCCCTTGGGCCGTCCCGTCGTCCCGGACGTGTAGAGGATCATCGCGGGGTCGGCGTGCCCGACCAGTTCGTCGATGAGCTCGGCGGAGGCGGCCCGCAGCCGGGTCTCGTAGTCGGCGGCGGCCGGGTCTCCGCCGATGGTCACGGTCACGGGGGCGGCGGCCACCCGCAACTGCCGCACCACCTCGTCGTGCCGGACGTCGTACAGCAGCACGGACGCGCCACAGTCGTCGAGCTGAAAGCTGAGCTCCGCCGCCGTGAGCCGGGTGTTGAGCGGTACGAACACCGCCCCAAGCAGGTGGACGGCGAACATGGTCTCCACGAACGAGGGCGCGTTGGGACCGAGGTAGGCGACCCGGTCGCCGGGTCCCGTCCCCATCGAGCGCAGGGTGTGGGCGAGGCGGGTGGAGCGTTCCGCGAGGCGCGCGTAGGTCAGTTCGTCGTTCCCCGCCACGAGGGCGGTCCGATGAGGGGTGGAACGAGCACGGCGGAGGGCCCAGGAGCCCAGACCCTGGTTACGCATCGGAGGGCGCGCCCGCGTCCACGGGGTCCTGGCCGAGGTGGGCGACGGCCAGATGCCTGAGGATGACGAGCAACTGGTCCTGTTCGTCCTGCGGCAGCACCTTCAGGAAGTCCTGGCGGGCGGCGGCGACGTCGACCTGGGCCCGTTCGCGCACGGCGTGTCCTTCGGGGGTGGCCACCACCTCGCGCGCCCGGCGGTCCACCGGGTGGGGCCGCCGCTCGATCAGACCTCGGGCCTCCAGCGTGTCGATGAGCGAGACCACCGGGCTGGGGTCCATCCCGAGGAACTCCGCGATGTCGCGCTGGGTCAGCCCGTCGCGGTCGCACACCAGCGACAGGACGGAGTAGTGGCGGACCCGCAGTTCGAAGGGGGCGAGCCTGGCGTTGGTCAGCCGCACGATCGCGCCGCTGGCATGGGCCAGCAGGAAGCCTGTGTCGTCGAGCAGCCCCACGTCTTGTGCACTCACGGCAACCCTCTCGTAGAGGTTGTCAATGAAGGAACTTTTCAGTTATTGACTTTATCATCTATTTTTGCGTACGGTCCAGCCCAAGGTTCGACAGAGGCGAGAGCGACGGGAGCAGAGGCCGATGGCTGATCTGACAGGGAAAGTAGCGGTGGTCACCGGGGCCGGACGCGGGCTGGGACTGGCCTACGCCCAGGACCTGGCGACCGCCGGGGCAAGCGTGGTCGTCAACGACATCGACCCGTCGGCCGCCGACGCCGCCGTCGAGTCGATCACCGCGGCCGGCGGCACCGCCGTCGCGCAGGCCGCCGCGATCGGCACCGCCGAAGCCGCGCAGAGCCTCGTCGACCGGGCGGTCTCCGCGTTCGGCCGGCTCGACGTCATGGTCGCCAACGCCGGCGTCCTGCGTGACACGGTGTTGTGGAAGATGAGCGACGAGGACTTCGACACCGTCGTCCACGTCCACCTGCGCGGCACGTTCACCTGTGCCCGCGCGGCGGCCGTGCACATGCGCGCGCAGGCCGAGGGAGGACGCATCATCTGCGTGGGATCGCCCACCGGCCAGCGCGGCACGTTCGGCCAGACGAACTACGCCGCGGCCAAGGCGGGGATCGTCGGCATGGTCCGCACCTGGGCCATGGAGCTGGCCCGGGCCGCCATCACCGTCAACGCGGTCATCCCGGTGGCCGCCACCGAGATGACCAGGACGGTGCCGTTCCTGCGCGAGCACGTCGAGGCGCTGGACAGGGGCGAGAAGCTGTCCTCCTTCGCCCGGCGCGCCGTCGCACTCGGATCGACCGCGGACGCCGCCGGCGTGGTGACGTTCCTCGCCTCGGACGCCGCCGCGGACGTCACCGGGCAGGCCATCGGCGTCGGCGGCGACAAGGTCAGCCTCTGGTCACACCCGCAGCAGATCGTCAGCGCCTTCACCGACGACGGCTGGAGCGCCGACGCGCTGGCCGAGACCTGGCCGGCCACGTTCGGCCCGCATGCCCAGACGGTCGGCGAGCCCGTCCCCCAGCCCTTGGAGCAGCGCGCATGACCCAGCCGATCAGCCTCTCCTCGCTCACGGCCATCGACGTGCACGTCCACGTCGAGGTGGACGACGAAGGCCACACCTCGCTCGGCGGTGACCTGATGGAGGCCTCCGCCGCCTACTTCAAGTCGGAGCACCGCACCCCGACCGTGGACGAGGTCGCCGGCGTCTACCGTGAGCGCGCCATGGCCGCGGTCGTCTTCGCCGTCGACCACGAACGCGCCACCGGCCATCCCCCCATCAGCAACGAGTTCGTCGCCCGCGCGGTGGCCCGCCACCCCGACGTCCTCATCCCCTTCGCCAGCATCGACCCCCTGCGCGGCGAGGCCGGCGTCGGCGCCGCCGCCCGGCTGCTGGCCGAGCACGGGGTGCGCGGGTTCAAGTTCCACCCGAGCCTGCAGAACTTCGACCCGACCGACCGCGCGGCCTTCCCCCTGTACGAGGCGATCTCCGCGCTCGGCGTACCGGCCGTCTTCCACACCGGCCAGACGGGCATCGGAGCCGGGCTTCCCGGCGGCGGCGGCATCCGGCTGGGCCTGTCGAACCCCATGCTCCTGGACGAGGTCGCCGCGACCTTCCCCGACCTGCAGATCGTGCTGGCCCACCCGTCCTTCCCCTGGCAGGACGAGGCTCTGGCCATCGCCACGCACAAGGCGAACGTCTGGATCGACCTGTCGGGCTGGTCGCCCAAGTACTTCCCGCCGAACCTGGTCCGCTACGCCAACACGCTGCTGAAGGACAAGGTGCTGTTCGGCTCCGACTTCCCCCTCATCACGCCGGACCGGTGGATCGCCGACTTCGACCGGCTCGACATCAAGCCCGAGGTCCGTCCCAAGATCCTCAAGGAGAACGCGGGCCGCCTGCTCGGCCTGCCGCAATGATCGGAGATCCGTCATGACCACGACCGTCACCGTCGCCGAACTGCCCGGCCTGGTCGGCCGGGACCTCGGCCACAGCCCGTACCTCGCCGTCGACCAGAACCGGATCGACCTCTTCGCCGAGGCGACCGGCGACCACCAGTGGATCCACGTGGATCCCGTCGCGGCCGCCGCCGGGCCGTTCGGCGGCACGATCGCCCATGGCTACCTGACCCTCGCGCTGATCATCCCTCTGTGGGGCGACCTGCTCGACGTCCAGGACGCCACCACCAAGGTCAACTACGGGCTCGACAAGGTGCGTTTCCCCGCTCCCGTGCCCTCCGGGGCCAGGATCAGGCTGCACGCGGTGGTCGCCGACGTCACGCAGATCAGCGGCGGCGTCCAGCTCGTGCTCAACGTGACCCTGTCGGCCGAGGGTGGCGACAAGCCCGTCTGCGTCGCCCAGCCGGTCTTCCGCTACTACCACTGACGTACGCCCCCGTGACGGAGGAGAGGCCGGGCCGATGAGCCACTACCGAAGCAACGTCCGCGACATCGAGTTCAACCTGTTCGAGATGCTCGGCATCGACCGGTTCCTCGGCTCCGGCGTCTTCTCCGAGCTGGACCGCGACGCCTGCCGGGACATCCTCGCGGAGGTGACCCGGCTGGCCGAAGGGCCGCTGGCCGCCTCGTACGCCGACGCCGACCGCAATCCGCCCGCCTTCTTCCCCGGCACGGGGGACGTCGTCGTGCCCGAGTCGCTCAAGAAGTCCTACGCCGCCCTGCGCGCCGCGGAGTGGTGGCGGCTGGAGGCCCCGCCGGAGCTGGGCGGCGTACCCGCACCGCGCACGCTCGTCTGGGCGGTGGCCGAGCTGCTCCTCGGCTCCAACCCCGTGGCCCACCTGTACGGCACCGGGGTGCCGTTCGCCGCGGTCGTCCACCGGGAGGGCACCGCGGAGCAGCGCAGGATCGCCGCGCACATCGTCGAGCGAGGCTGGGGCGCCACCATGGCGCTCACCGAGCCCGACGCCGGTTCGGACGTCGGCGCCGGCAGCGCCAGAGCCGTCCGGCAGGAGGACGGGACCTGGCACCTCGAAGGGGTCAAACGCTTCATCACCTCCGGCGAGCACGACCTCGCGGAGAACATCGTGCACCTGGTGCTGGCCCGTCCGGAGGGGGCCGAGGCGGCGGGCACGAAGGGGTTGTCGCTGTTCATCGTGCCGAAGTTCCTGTTCGACCAGGAGAGCGGCGAGCCGTCCGCCCGCAACGGCGTACGGGCGACCAACCTCGAACGCAAGATGGGCATCAAGGCCTCCACCACGTGCGAGCTCCGCTTCGGCGAGCGGGAGCCCGCCGTCGGATTCCTGCTCGGCGACGTGCACAACGGCATCGCGCAGATGTTCCACGTGATCGAGCACACCCGCATGATGGTCGGCCTCAAGGCCGTCGCGGCTCTGTCGACGGGCTACCTGCACGCCCTCGACCACGCGCGCACCCGGATCCAGTCGGCCGACCTCACCCGGCTGGGCGACCGGAACGCGCCCAAGGTGACCATCGTCAACCATCCCGACGTACGCCGCAGCCTGATGCTCACCAAGGCGTACGCCGAAGGGCTGCGGGCGCTGGTCCTCTACACCGCCGACTGGCAGGACCGGGTGGCGGCCGGCGAGCGCACGGGCACCGACGTCAGCGAGGCCCGCGCCGTGAACGCGTTCCTGCTGCCGATCGTCAAGGGCGTCGGCTCGGAGCGCTCGTACGAGCAGCTCGCGCACGCCCTCCAGGTGCTCGGCGGCTCCGGCTACCTCCAGGACTACCCGCTGGAGCAGTACGTACGGGACACCAAGGTCGACACCCTGTACGAGGGCACCACCGCGATCCAGGGCCAGGACCTGTTCTTCCGCAAGATCGTCAGAGATCGCCGGGCCGCGGTCGACGTCGTCCTGGCCGAGATCGACGAGTTCCTGCGCGCCGTCGGCGGGGACGACCGCCTGCGGAGCGAGCGCGAGGCCCTGGCCAGGGCCCGGGACGCCGTCGCCGGCATGGTCGAGGCGATGCTCGGCCACACCGGACGTGCCGAGCGGGACCCGCGCGAACACTACAAGGCCGGCCAGCACACCACCCGTCTGCTCATGTGCGCGGGCGACCTGATGGTCGGCTACCTGCTCCTGCGTCAGGCCGCGACGGCCCGTCGCCGGCTGGACCAGGGGGACCTCTCCCCCGACGCGCACGCCTTCTACGTGGGCAAGACGGCCGTCGCGCGCTTCTTCGCGCTCACCGTGCTGCCCCTGCTCGACGGTCACCGCGCGGTCGTCGAGACGGCGGACAACCATCTCATGGAGGTTCCCGAGGCGGCGTTCTGAGCACGGGACCGGCGCCTACTCCTGCGGCGGGGGCGCCACGTGGTCGAAGTACCAGGCGGCGATCTGGGTGCGCGAGGTGAATCCGAGCTTGGTCAGGATGTGTTCCACGTGCCCCTCGGCCGTACGGGGCGAGATGACCAGCCGGGCGGCGATCTCCTTGTTGCGCACCCCTCTGGCGATGAGGCCGGCCACCTCCAGCTCGCGCGGGGTCAGCTCCGCGGGCTCGGCACGTGGCCGTACGGTGGCATCGGCGTCGTTCTCCGGTTCCTCCAGGGCGTACGTGACGGCCTCGTCGAAGTCGAGGCCGGCGCCGCGCTCGAAGGCTTCCTCGAACCCCGTGTCGCCCAGTCCGGCACGCAGTGCCGCCTCCGCCTCGTCGTGCGCGACCGCGTAGGCGTGGAAGCCGGGCAGTGACAGGCCCAGCGCCCGCCGGATCGAGGTGGCCGCGCCGAGCAGCCGCGCCGCCCGGTCGTCCCGTCCTTGCGCGGCCGTCGCCCAGGCCAGGGACTCGATGTTCCAGGCCGCACCGTAGCGGTAGCCGGTCGTACGGCCGATGCGGATGCTGGCGCGGATCAACTCCAGCGCCCGCTCCGTCTCCCCCGCCAGCCAGCGTTCCATGCCCTCGACCCACACGCCCATGGAGATCTCGCCCTGCGCCCCGGCGTCCTCGGCGGTCTTCCGGCAGCGGGCCGCGAAGGCGGCGGCCCGCGGGTCCCCGCCGAAGGCGGCCGCCAGCGCCAGGTAGAAGATCGGCAGGAAGGGCCCCTGCGGCACGTCGTCCCCGGCGGCGGCCGTCCCGTACCGGTCGACGGTCTCCTCCAGCTGGCGGACGGCGCCGCGATAGTCGCCGAGCAACAGGGCCAGCCGGCCGGACAGGAACGTCACCATCGCCCGCTCGCCGCGGTCCCGCTGCTCCCCGGCCAGCGCGCGGCACTCGTCGATCAGCGGCACCGCCGCCTCGACCTCCCCCTGCATCAGGGCGAACAGCGCCTGCGTCGCCAGCGCCCCGAAGCGGGCCGGATCAGCGTCCCGCATCCGCCGGACGGCACGGTCGAGCCAGTGGCGGGCCTCGCTGAAGCCGCCGAAGTGCACCCAGTAGCCGTACAGCCTGGTGACGATCCGCAGGCCCGTCCCGGCCTGGTCGGGGTCGGAGAGCGCGTACTCCAGCGCCGCCCGGAAGTTGGGCATCTCGCGGACCACGCTGCTGTAGGAGTCCGCCTGCAGGGCGGTGAACCAGCTCGCCTGCGCCCGCTCGGCCAGCCGCCGGAAGTGGTCGAGGTGGCGCCGCCGCACGTCCGCCTGCGAACCGCTGCCGGCCAGCCGTTCGGCGCCGTACTGGCGCAGCAGCTCCAGCATGCCGTACCGGGCCTGCGGGCCGGTGTTGTCGTGCGTCAGGACGGACTTGTCGATGAGCGCGGCGAGCAGCGGCAGCAGGTCCTCACGCGCCAGGCCGTCGCCCGCGCACACCTCCTCGGCGGCGTCCAGGTCGAAGCCGCCGGAGAAGACCGTGAGGCGCTGCCAGAGCAGCCGCTCCCGCGGCGAGCACAACTCGAAGCTCCAGGCGACCGCGGCCCGCAACGTCTGGTGCCGGGGCACGGAGGTCCGATAACCCCGCGTGAGTACGCCGAGGTGGTCGCCGAGCCGGTCGGCGATCTGGTCGAGGGACAGGACCCGCGACTGCACCGCCGCCAGCTCGATGGCCAGGGGAATGCCGTCGACCAGCCGGCAGATCCTGGCCACGCCGCGATGGTCGGGAGCCCTGCCGAACGACGGGTCGATGGCCTTGGCACGTTCCATGAACAGGGTCACCGCCTCGTAGCGGCCCGCGTTCTCGGCCGTCAGGCACTGGTCGTCCGGCGGCAGCGACAACGGGGGCACGACGTACCGGACCTCGGCCGGGACACCCAGCGCCTCGCGGCTGGTCGCCAGGATGCGCACCTCCGGGACGGCCCTGATCAGCTCGTCGGCGAAGGCGGCACACGCGTCGACGAGATGTTCGCAGTTGTCCAGGACCAGCAGGGTCCGCCGGTCCCGCAAATGGTCGGCCAGCGTCTCCATGGAGAAGCGCGACCCCTTGTCACGTACGCCCAGCACCTCGGCCACGGCCCGTCCCAGCAGGTTCGCGTCCTGGAGGGAGGCCAGTTGCACGAGCCACACACCGTCGGAGAAGGCGCGCCGCGTCCTGGCCGCCACGTGGACGGCGAGGCGCGTCTTGCCCACGCCGCCGGGGCCGGTGAGCGTCAGCAGGCGGGTGGAGGCCAGCAACCGCCTGAGATCCGCCACCTCACGCCGGCGCCCCACGATCTCCTCGCTGTCGGCGGGAAGATTGCCGGCCGGCCGCCTCGACGCCGTCCTCGGAGCCACATCTCATGCTATCAACGCAGCTCAGAGCACCCATGGACGCGGCCCGGCAGGACGCGAGAGCCCGCCGCCACGGAACGGACGTGATCTCCCCCTTACGGCTGGGCCGACGGTCCGGGCGCCTACGCGGCCTGGTACTTCCACAACGACGGCTACACCACCCTGGCCGGGCCGCTCAGGTCCACCGTGACCTGAGCCCGCCACCGCGCGGGGACCCGGTGAGCGGTCACCAGGTCCCCGCGCCATGGGGGGACACCCGCGCGCCGGCCCCTGATGTCACACTCCGGGCGCTCTTTCCTTCTCATGGATGATGAGGAAAGGGGAACAGAATGGCGAAGAAGATCACGGTGGTCGGCGGCGGGCTGGCGGGACTGGTGGCGGCCGTCGTCTGCGCTGAGGCGGGCGCGGAGGTGACGGTGCACGAGGCGCACCGGAGTCTCGGCGGGCGCGGGCGGGCGATCGGCGGGCCGTACCTGGCTCATGAGGGCGCGCACGTCTTCTACGCCGACGGCCCGCACTGGACGTGGCTGAAGGAGCGGGGCCTGATCGGCGCGCTGGGCCGGCCGGCGATCCGCGACTACCGGATGGGGTTCGTACGGGACGGCCGGATGCGGCGACTGCCGCCCGCCGCCTTCGTCCGGATGATGGCGACCGGCCCCCGGACGGCCCCCGTGGAGGTGGACTTCCACACCTGGGCCGCCGGCCGGTACGGCGAGCGCGCGGCCCGGATCGCCGCCAACGCGATCAGTGTGGTGACGTTCGACGCCGACACGGGACGGTTGTCGGCGGCGTTCGTGTGGGGCCTGCTGCGCCGCGTGTTCGCCCCGCGCCCGCCGGCGGTCCGCTGGGTGATCGGCGGCTGGCAGGCGGTGATCGACCGGCTCGCCACCCGGGCCCGCGACCTCGGCGTCCGCGTCGAACTGGGTTCCCGGGCGAACGAGCTGCCGGACGGGCCCACGATCGTGGCCACCGAGTTGTCCTCGGCCCGGGTGCTGCTCGGCGACGACACGTTGCGTTGGGAGAGCGGCAACTGCGTGCTGTTCGACCTGGCCGTATGCTCGGCGCGC
This sequence comes from Nonomuraea sp. WAC 01424, assembly GCF_003947315.1. Classification (NCBI taxonomy): domain Bacteria; kingdom Bacillati; phylum Actinomycetota; class Actinomycetes; order Streptosporangiales; family Streptosporangiaceae; genus Nonomuraea; species Nonomuraea sp. WAC 01424. Next base: position 440,941 of record NZ_QHHZ01000004.1, on the reverse strand, counting down.
GGCGACCGTTTCATCTGTTGGGACCTGGACGGCGGCGGCTTCCACGAGAGTTGCTCCATGCAGGACCCCACCGCCGCCCCGGAGGGCGAGACGCTGTTCCAGATCGACGTGCCGATCCGGCCCGGCGAGAGCAGGCCCGAGGCGACCGGGCGGGCCGAGGCGCTGGCCGACCTGGCGGTGCCCGGCTGGCGCGACCGCGTCACCTGGCGGCGATCCGGCACGGCCAGGCATCGCACCGGCGCGCTCGACCTGCCGGGCCGGACGTGGCGCGACCGCCCGGCGATCGATCGCGGGGACGGCGTGTTCCTGGCGGGCGACATGGTGGCCGCGCCCGGCATGCGCGGCGAGATCTCCGTCAACAGCGCGATCAGGGCCGCCGAGGGCGCCCTGCGCGCGCTGCGCGTCGCCGGACAGGCCGTCCGATGAGCCAGGATGCCTTCCACACCCACCGCAACCTGCTGTTCAGCCTCGCGCACGACATTCTGGGCAGTGCCGGCGACGCCGAGGACGTCGTCCAGGAGACGTGGGTGCGCTGGCACGGCGTCGACCGCGACCGGGTGGACAACCCCCGCGCCTGCCTCGTCCGCATCGTCACCCGGCTGGCCCTGGACGAACGCGACCGGCTCCATCACGAGTACACCGGCCCCTGGCTGCCCGAGCCCGCCTCCGGCCCGGCCCGGGACCCGGCCGAGGACGTGGCCCGCGCCCAGACCATCGCGTACGGGCTGATGGTGGTGCTGGAGACGCTCTCCCCGCTGGAGCGGGCGGCGTTCATCCTGCACGAGGCGTTCGGTTTCCCGCACACCGAGATCGCGCGCATCCTCGACCGCTCCCCCGCCGCCGTACGCCAGCTCACCCACCGGGCGCGTGCACACGTCCAGGCGCGGCGTCCGAGGTTCGGCACCCAGCGGGCCGCCGCGCAGGCCGCCGCCGAACGGTTCCTCGACGCGGCGCTCGGCGGGAGCATCCCACACCTGATGGAGGTGCTCGCCCCCGACGTGACGCTGCGGACCGACGGCGGCGGACGGACCAGGGCCGCCCTGCGTCCCGTCACCGGCAGCGATCGGGTGAGCAGGCTGCGGGCGCGGGTGGCGCCGGTCGACGCCGAGGTGACGGTGCGCTGGTCCACCGAGGACGGGCCGCCGACAGCGGCCGTGTTCGCCGACGGCCGGCCGTACGCGGTGCTGGTGGCGGTCGTCGGCGAGGACGGGAACCGCGTCAGCGAGGTCTACGGCATCCTCAACCCCGACAAACTGACCCGTCTGACCGTCTGACCGAAGGAGCGGAACGCCCGGTCGCCCCGGGGAATTGAGGGGTGACCGAATCCCCGATCCAACCCGTGACAAAAAGGCTGACAGGCGCTTGAATGGCGCTCGAACATGAAGAGTCACATCGGGGACATGCCGGGGCTGGCCCGTCACCGCTTCGGGCGTCCGGCCGCCGTCGCCGTCGCGCTCTACCTGACCACCGCCACCGTCGCCGCCTGGTACGACGGCGGGCGGTGGTTCGTCGTCGTCGCGACGGCGCGTTTCTGGCCGTCGGACGACGAGGCGCGGCTCCTGCCCGCGGCGATCTGCGTGCTCAACGCGTGGGCGCTGTGGCAGATCCTGCGCGGGCCCGCCGCGCCGCGCGCCGCAACGCTGCCGCGCGAGGTGGTGTGGCTGCGGCGCCTGCTCTACGCGGACGTGCTCGGCGACCTGCTGCTCTGGGAGCTCCTCGACGACCTGTCCGGCGTCGCGGAGCACGTCGTGCGCTGGGCCGTGTGGACCGCCACGATGTTCCTGCTGGTACGGGCCCTCTCCGGGGTGTCGGCCCGGTTCCGGGGCGTCGCACTCGGGCTCGGCCTGACCGGAGTGCTGGGCGCGGCGCTGCGGCCGTTGGCCGAGGTCCCGCCCGCGGCTGCGCTCCCGCTGGTGATGGCCACCGTCGGCTGCAAGGTGATGATCATCGCCGGGCAGCGACGCGACGGCCGGTTCAGCGCCGTCACGGTCGCGGTCGGCTGGACCGCCCTGCTGCTCCCGACGGCGTTCGCGCTGCTCCAGGAATGGCTGGCGTTCGACGGCCTGTCGCTCGTCGTGCAGGCGCTCGGCGGGCTGCTCGTCGTGTGGGCGGCGCGTGCCGCGCACGAGCTCGCCGCGCCCCGCCCGGACGGGGCGGCGGCCGGAACCGGGCGGGCGCCGCGGTTGCTCGCCGCCGCCGCGTTCGTGCTCGTGTTGCCGATGGCGGTCGTGGGCGCGGAGCGGGACGCCCGGCTCACCTACACGGCCGCCGACGAGGGCTGCCGCGACCGGCTGCGCCCCGCGACCGGCCTCGGGCCCGGGGAACGGCGGCGGTCGTTCCTCTGCCTGGCCAGGAACGAGACCTTCGCCGCGGGCACGATGTTCCCCGAACGGCTGGCCGACCAGCGTGTCCTCGCCTACGGCGCGCAACTGTGCGCCCTGCCCGGCGACCGGGAACGGCGAACGCTGCACGAGCGGGCCGGCGGCATGGGGGACGTCATCGAGCTGACCGCGGCCCTTGAGTACCTGTGTCCCGGCGTCGTCGCCCGGCAGACCGCCGACGCGTACCGCGCCCAGGCCGAGCGTGACCTGCAAGAGGCCAGGTGGAAGGCCGAGGCGAACGCCCGGTGCGCCGACCCGTGGCCCAAGGTGCGGGCCAGGCGGCAGGGCACGGCCGCGTACATGTTGTCCGAAGGGGGCGGCTACGCCGTCTACGACGACCGCGACGACAGCGAAGGCGATCCCGGGGACATCTACGGCGGTGACGGTGAGGCCGCCGACATCTTCGACGCCATCGAGGACGGGTTCATCGACGCCGCCGGCAGCGGCGCCGCCATCGTGACCTCCGAGGAGAACGCGCCGATGTGCATGACGGTCAAGGCGTTCGACCGTGCCCCGCCGCTCCGGCTCGCCGGCTGGGACCAGGTGGTCGAGGTGGGCATCGTCAGCCGCAGCGGCCGCCTGGTCGTGCCGACGTACCCCGAGGGCGGCGGCAGCGGGGCGGCGGGGCCGCTGCCCGACCTGGCCGTCGCCGGTCCGGGCGGCTACCGCCTGCGCGTCCATGCCCGTACGGTGCCGTGGGACGAGGACGACCCCGACGCGCCGCTGGAGGAGCACCTGCTCGTGGTCTATCCCGGCCGTTCGACGGACAAGGTCGTCCATCGCCCGCGCGGGTGACCATGCGGGCGCGTCCGGATCTAACGGTCCACACCCTGATCCGCAGGCCGACTGTGGTCTTGGAGGGGCGACACCCCCGGCCGCGGACGCCGGTGGGGTGTCGGGGGTGTCACGGACGTGGAGCTCGGTCCCGGGTCACTGGTCGCCGGTGCCGCTCCGGTACCAGCCGCAGTCCCACTTGGGCTTGGATCCACCCGGCGAGCACATCCTGATGTCGTAGAACTTGGTCACGACACTCTCGTTGAGGTAGTTGCTCCAGCCCAGGTCCCTGACGGACAGATCAACGTACATCAGCGTCTTGCCGGAGTAATTCGCGTAGTCTCCGAGTTTCGTCTTGATCCACATGTCGAAGTTCGAGGTGTCTCCGTATTGCGGAGCCATCGTCAGGTCCGTCGAGTCGAAAGTGTTGCTGCTCCAGTCGTACAGGTGGCCGGAGACCATGACCTGGCAGTTGGGCTTGCCGTTGACCACGGGGTAGCCGGGCAGCAGCTTGCCCATGATCCAAAGGTAGGCGCCCGGCGTGTTGGGCGCTCCCGCCCCTCCCGTCTGGATGATGAACTTCGCCTGGTAGTTGCAGCGGCCGGACTTGGCGCTGAAGTTCACGTTGTTGTTCTGGCTCTGGATCGTCTTGCTTCCGTTGATCTTGTAGTAGTCGACGTCCGCCGAGGCGGGGGCGGCGCCCGCCATGAGCAGCGCCGCCCCGCCGAGCAGCGCGGCCACGAGCGAGATCATGCGCTTCACGAGAACTCCTGATCTGCCGGAAAGAGCAACGCGAAGATCATTACCGCTGTCACTGAACGGGCGGCGTCACGGACATTACGGCCACCCGAAATAGTGGCCGTCCCGGCTCTCCGGTACCGGTCGCCGTGGCCTGGGCGGTGGGGTGGTGACGAGCGCGGTCAGGGTGAGCACGACCGCGGGCCACACGAGCTTGTTCGTACGCCTGTCCAGCAGCGTCGGGAGCGCTTCTTGTGGATCAGTTGGATCTGGGGGCAGGGCGGGAGGAGACGCCACGCTCGGGGATTTGCACGGAACGTCCGGTCCGGCCTGTTCGTCGTCATGGTGTGACCCTCTCTCCGGAACTTGACGAACAGCTGCGCGAGGCGTCCGGCAGAATGCGCCGTGCCGAGCACGTCCGGCGCCTGCGCGCGGCTCGAAGCGGACGTGGTGGCGGCCGACGCCGAGCTGGTCGTGCTCGACCCCGCGTCCCGGGAGTACGCCCGGCTGCTGGCCGAGAAGGAGCGGCAGCTCATCCGGAGCGATGATCCACTCGCGCGTGAGCTGGCCGACCTGGGCGCCGCGCTCAACCGGGCGAGCTCCGACACGCGTGAGTGCGAGGAGGCCCACCGGGCGGGGCAGGGCGCGTACGAGGCGCTCGGCGTCGTGCTGCGCCTGCTCAACTCCGCCAGGACCGCCTCCACCTTCGACATGTTCGGCGGCGGCCTGCTCGCCGACGTCTTCGAGCACGACAAGCTGACCAGCGCCGACAAGGCCGCCTGGCACGCCCAGCGCGCTCTGGACGTCTTCTCCCGCGAGCTGGCCGACATCGGGATCACGGCCGGGCCGGTGATGCCGAAGGTGGACACCCGATGGTTCGTGGACACCTTCTTCGACAACATCATCAGCGATGTGCTCAAGCATCAGCGCATCGAGAAGACCCGGGCCGAAGTGGAGAAGCTGGCGCGGTGGGTGCGCGACACCTGTGCGTACCTCAAGGCACGCCGTGCCCAGCTGCTGGCCGAGACCAGCCGGCTGCTGACCAGGCGCGAGGAACTGCTGCGCCCCGCGTAGCCGGTCGCCGGGCTTCGCGCCCGATCGCACCGGGCTACGAGACGTACAGCATCCAGTAGGGAGGCCGCGCGTAGATGCTGCTCGGACGGCAGGAAGCGGTCTTCCCGGCGGCGGTGTACGTGGCGGCCGCACGAGCGCACGCGTCCGACGTCGGGTAGACGCCGACCATGACCGGGGTCGTGGAGGTCTGCGCCGTGGCAGCCTGTGCCGCCACGGGAAGGGCGAGGACGGAGAGGACAAGGCCGGCGCCAGCTGCGGCGCGGCGGAATGTGTTCGTGTTGAAAACCATGGACGGAACGGTAGAAGTCGTCCCTCTCCCCGGTCGTCAAAGCGACCCTTGATTCCCCGTCCCCCTCAGGGATGATTTTCCGCGGCCGGGACGTCCGCCTCCCGGGCTCGTGGTGAGGGCGCACGCGCCCCCGGGCCCTGAGGATCGGACCGGGGGCGCGTGCGTCTCACGAGGTCACGCGTAGAGGAAGTAGTAGAGGTACTGGCTCTGCCACTCGCATGAATAGTCGTCCCACCAGGTCTGGGTGATGCCGTAGGTGCCGGTCCGCTCGCACTCCGAGTGTTCCCGGAAGACGCCGGCCAGTCTTTCGGCGTGCGCCGGGGCGGCGCCGACCGTCAGCGTCACTCCGAGAACCATGACGGCTGAGACGAGAACAGCGCGTGCCTTTCGCATTCGTCCTCCTGCGACTGGGGAGATCATGACGGAGGACATTATCACCCACCGCGCCGGAATGATTGTCACGGCGGAATCGACCGCCGGAGTTCGTGAAACTTTCATCGGCGTTGCCGGGGAACGGCGCACGGAGTTGCGGCCGCTGTCAATTGCGGACCGGACGGCCGAGAAAGACCTCGTGGGTGCGTATCCGACCGCCTGTGCATGCCATGGATGCTCTGGGGCCGTCTCCGCGCCTTACGCCCCCAAAGTACGATTTATGCCGCTTCCCCGGCCGCCAGGAAACGACAGCACGAAAACTTTGACCATCGTCGCATACGTGTCATATCGTCTCCCCGCCCATATCGATGTGAGCCGCGACACTCGAGCACGACGTTGTTCTCACAGGCGCTACGGTCGGCACGCCGATCACGGCTGCCCTGCCGCCGGACGAGACACGCACGGCCACGGAAAGCGGCGATCATCCGACCAACCGGAGTCGCACCATGCAAGCTCGAATCCGCACGGCCTTCATCGGCTTGGCGATGACCGTGCTGGCCGCCGTCGGAGTGCCGGCGGCCTTCGCGCCGCCGGCTCACGCCACGCAGACGTTCATCGATATCGCTTACGCGCCCGCACAACCGGCCGGCAGCAAGGGGCACCTCCTGGACCTCTACCTGCCCGCCACCGGCATCACGCCCCGGCCGCTGCTGATCTGGCACACCGGCTCGGCGTGGAGCAGCGACAACGGCAAGGCCGGCGCGGACGCCATCGCGGCGATCTTCAACCCGCTCGGCTTCGCCGTGGCCGGCGTCAGCGTCCGGTCCAGCTCACAGGCGATCTTCCCGGCCCAGGTTCACGACATCAAGTCGGCGATCCGCTGGCTGCGCGCGAACGCCAGTACGTACCAGCTCGATCCCAACCGCTTCGCGATCATGGGCGACTCCTCCGGCGGCTGGCTGACGGAGATGGCCACCCTGTCCGGCGGCGTGCCCGCGCTGGAGGGCACGCTCGGCACGACCGGCGTCTCCAGCGCCGTGCAGACGGGGGTCGCCTTCTTCAGCCCGACCAACTTCCTGCAGATGAACTCGCAGAACCTGCCGACCGGCGGGCTGGACCACGACTCCCCCGCCTCCCCGGAGTCCCTCCTGGTCGGCTGCCCGATCCAGACCTGCCCGGCCACCGTGGCGCAGGCCAACCCGATGACGTACGTCGACAGCAACGATCCGCCGCTGATGTTCCTGCACGGCCAGGCCGACTTCCTGGTGCCGCACGGGCAGAGCGTCCTGCTCTACAACAGGATCAAGGCTCAGTGCGGTGACGCCACGTTCATCTCGGTGCCCGGCGCGGACCACATGGTGCCCCAGATCATGGACCCCGCCCATTTCGGTTCGCAGACCGTCTCCACCACCACGGACTGCACCGAGACCGTCGGCACGGGCACGATCAACCCCACCTGGGCCAACTTCGCGACCTTCGTGCGCGGCGGGCTCAAGATGGGCACCTCCTGCGAGGTCACCTACGCCACCGAGGTCTGGCCCGGGGCGTTCAACGGCACCGCGACCATCAGGAACACCGGCACGACCCCCATCTACGGCTGGGCCCTGACGTGGACCTGGGCGGGCAACCAGCTGGTCACGAACTCCTGGAACTCCACGGTGACCCAGACCGGCACGCAGGTGACCGCCCGCGACGACGGCACCAACACCTACATCGGTCCCGGCTCCAGCCAGGGCCTCGGCTTCACGGCGAACGTCACCGGGACGAACGCCATTCCCGCCCAGTTCAAACTGAACAACATCCCCTGCACGCGAGTGCCCTGAGACGACGCGCGCCGGGCGGGACCGAATGGCGACGGCCCGGCGCGCTCTCCAGAATTACATTCGGATAAACCGCGCCACAAAGCGGAAATACTTATTTCCTGAATGCGACACGTTCCGTCGACACTTGGTCACGGAAGGTCGCGGATCAAAATATTGCTTTATCCGACGGGCCAGCCCTATCCTTACCCGGGACGGCCCTCCGGCCCATTTCGCGTCGTATTCGCTGACCGGCCGGGGCCGCGTGATTCCCGGGGCCCGAAATGAATCGGATAAGCCGCCTTCCCCTGCTGAAGGCCGCTGTCCGGGATTCGTCGATGAGTAAGGGGACGTGTGCGTACATCCAACATGTTTGTCAGGAGCTTAGGCGTTTATGTGCCTGACAGCGTGAGCGTCGAGCAGGCGGTCCGCGAGGGCTGGTACCCGGCCGCGGAGGCCGAGGAATTCCGGCAGATCGGCGCGGCGGTGGCCGGGGACATGCCCGCGCCCGAGATGGCGCGGCTCGCGGTCCTGGACGCGTACGACCGCTGGGGTGAGTCCTCCCCCCGCGATCTGGACCTGCTGCTCTACCCGTCGGTCTGGCACCAGGGCCCGAACGGCTGGCAGCCTCAGCACTACCTGCAGATGCACCTGCTCGGCGGGGGCGTGCCGGCGCACGAGATCCGGAGCGGCTGCGTAGGGATGATCAGCTCGCTCGAACTGGCGGCGAGCTACCTCCAGGCCGGTGCGGACCGGGACACGGCCGTGGTCGTCTCCTCCGACAACCACGGCACGCCGCTGGTGGACCGCTGGCGGATGACCCCCGGGGCGCTGATCGGCGACGCCGCGGCGGCGATCGTGCTCGGCAAGGACTACGGCATGGCCGAGCTCCTGTCGGTGAACGTGACGGTGATCCCGGAGGCCGACGCGGTCAACGACGGCGCCTATCCCCTGTTCCCCCCGGACGCCACCGTCGGCAGGGGGCTGAGCTTCGGGGACCGGCACGAGGAGTTCCGCCAGCGGCTGCTCAAGGCGCAGGGGACCGGGATCCACCTGACGATCCAGAAGACGATGATGCAGCAGGTCGAACAGACTTTGGAGGAGGCCGGGATCGGGCTCTCCGACATCACGAAGGTGGCCTTCCCGCACGGCCGCCGCGAGGACCTGGACGGGCAGATGTCCTGGCTGGGCATCGACGAGGACCAGACGACCTGGGACTACGGGCGGCGCGTCGGCCACTGCGGCGCGGTGGACCAGTTCATCGCCTTCGAGCATCTGATCGCGACCGGCGGGCTCGTCGCCGGCGACCACCTGCTCATGGTCGGGTTCGGCTCCGGTACGTCGGTCGCCGCGGCGGCCTTCCGCGTCCTGTCCACCTCGCCCGTCACGAAGGGGGCGCGCGCATGAGCGACATCACGCAGAGGCTGGTCGACTTCGTGCAGGAGAACCTCGTCCTGGACGGCGACGACATCAAGGTCGACGCGACGACCCCGCTCCTCGTGTCGGGGCTGCTCGACTCCCTGCGCACGGCGCGCCTGCTGAACTTCCTCCGCAAGGACATCGGCGTCACCATCACCGCCGCGAAGCTCGACCCCGAGAACTTCAGGGACGTCGCGACCATCGTGACGATGGTCAGGGAACTCCAATCCGCTTAACCGGGACGAGGACAGAGTCATGCGGTACGCGGACACGTACATCAGCGGCGTGGGGGCCTACCTCCCCCGGACCGTCGTCAGCGTCGAGAAGGCCGTCGCCAAGGGCTGGTACCCGGCAGAAGAGGCCGAGCTGCACAATCTGGCGGGAGCGGTGGTGGCCGGGGACGTACCGGCTCCGGAGATGGCCCTGCACGCGGCGCGCAGCGCGATCAAGCGCAGCGGCCGGGCCCCGGCCGACCTGGACCTCCTCCTGTACGCCTCGACCTGGCACCAGGGGCCCGACGGCTGGCCCCCGCACTCCTACCTGCAGCGTCACCTCGTCGGCGGGGACGTCCTGGCCACCGAGATCCGGCAGGGCTGCAACGGGATGTTCATCGCCCTGGAACTCGCGGCCGGCCACCTGAGCGCCGCTCCGCACCGGCAGGCCGCCCTGCTGGTCTCGGCCGACAACTACGGCACCCCGCTGATGGACCGGTGGCGGATGGGCCCCGGCTACATCGGCGGGGACGCCGCGGGCGCGCTCGTGCTCTCCAAGGACGGCGGATTCGCGCGCCTGATGTCGGTCTGCACGACGACGGTGGCCGAGGCCGAGGAACTGCACCGGGGCAGCGAGCCCCTGTTCCCGCCGGGTGTCACGGTCGGGCGCCGGATGAGCTTCGCGGCCCGGAACGAGCAGTTCCGGCAGCAGGTCATGCCCAAGGGCGAGGCCACCTCGGCGTTGTTCAACATCCAGCGGGCGCTCATGGAGATCGTCGAGCGCGTGCTGGACGAGAGCGGGATCGAGGCCGGCGACCTCACCCGGGTGGCGTTCATGAACTACTCCGAGGAGATCGTCGAACAGCGCTGCATGGCCGTGGTCGACCTGCCCATGTCCCGCTCGACCTGGGACTACGGCCGCACCATCGGCCACTGCGGGGCCAGCGATCAGGTCCTGTCGCTCGACCACCTGCTCACGACCGGGCAGCTGGGCCCCGGCGATCACCTGCTGATGCTGGGCACCGGGCCGGGAGTGACCGTCTCCGGTGCCGTGATCAAAATCCTCGAAACTCCTCAGTGGGTCTGACATCGAAGGGAAACGAACACAGATGGTCGACACTCCGCGCGGAGCCCGGGTGGAACCAGTCGCGGTGGTCGGGATCGGATGCCGTCTTCCGGGCGACGTCCACTCGCCGGACGAGTTCTGGGACCTGTTGTGCGCCGGCCGGAACACGACCCGGCCGCTGCCCGCCGAACGCTGGCGCCGGTACGAGAACCGCAGCCCCGAACACGCCGCCGCGCTGCGCGACGCCGTACGTCACGGCAGTTTCCTGAGCGACATCGAGGGCTTCGACGCCGAGTTCTTCGGCCTGTCGCCCCGCGAGGCCGAGCTGATGGACCCGCAGCAGCGGATCCTGATGGAGACCGCGTGGGAGGCCCCCGAGCACGCCGGCCTGCCGCCGCACGAGCTGGCCGGGACCGACGCCGGGGTGTTCGTCGGCGTCTGCACGGCCGACTACGGCGGCCGGCTGCTGGAGGATCTGCCCCAGATCGAGGCGTGGACCGGGATCGGCGCCGCGACCTGCGCCGTCGCCAACCGCATCTCCTACTCCCTCGACCTGCGCGGCCCCAGCATGGCGATCGACACCGCCTGCTCGGCCTCGCTGGTCGCGCTGCACCTGGCCGCGCAGAGCCTGCGGCTCGGCGAGAGCGACGTCGCCCTCGCCGGCGGCGGCAACCTGCTGGTCACCCCCGGCCAGACCCTCACGCTCGGCACCGCCGGAGCCCTGGCCCCCGACGGGCGGTCCAAGTCGTTCGACGCGTCGGCCGACGGCTACGGCCGCGGCGAAGGCTGCGGCGTGGTCGTGCTCAAGCGGCTGTCCGACGCGCAGCGCGACGGCGACCGCATCCTCGCGCTCGTCGCCGGCAGCGCCGTCAACCAGGACGGGCACACCAACGGCATCATGGCGCCGTGCGGGGAGGCCCAGGAACACGTGATGGCCCGGGCCTGCAAGCAGGCGGGCGTCGCGCCGTCCACCGTCGACTACATCGAGGCGCACGGCACCGGCACCCGGCTGGGCGACCCGCTTGAGGCGGGCGCGCTCTCCTCGGTGTACGGCTCGGGGCGGCCCCCCGGCGACCCGTGCCTCATCGGCTCGGTCAAGTCCAACATCGGCCACCTCGAAGGCGCCGCCGGCATCGCCGGCGTCATCAAGGCGGTGCTCGCCCTCCACCGCGGCGAGATCCCCCCGAGCGTGCTGGACACCCTGAACCCGGCCGTCGCGTGGGAGACCTCGGGCCTGCGTGTGGTGACCGGGCAAACCGCCTGGCCGGAGCGCGACCATCCCCGCCGGGCGGGCGTCTCCAGCTTCGGGTACGGCGGCACCGTCGCGCACATCCTGCTTGAGCAGGCCCCGCCCGCGCCCGAGGCCGAGGGGACGCCTGCCCGGTCGGAGCGGCTGTTCCCGCTGTCGGCCGCGTCGGAGCAGGCCCTGCGGCAGTACGCCGGCAAGCTCGCCGATCACCTCGGGAACGGGCTCGACCTGGCGTCGGCCGGGCACACGCTGGCGCTCCGGCGCACCCACCTGGCCCGCCGCGCCGTCGTGATCGGGACGGACCAGGACGAACTGGCAGCCCACCTGCGCAGACTCGCGGAGGACGTGCCGGCCGAGGCGGTCCTCACCGGGGACGTGCTGCCCGAGCTCGGCCCCGGGCTGGTCTGGGTCTTCTCCGGGCAGGGCTGCCAGTGGCGCGGCATGGGACGGGAACTGCTCGCCGTACCGGAGTTCGCGTCCCTCGTCGACGAGGTGGAGCCGATCTTCACCGCGGAGATCGGCTTCTCGCCGCGGCAGGTCCTGGCCGACGGCGACCTCGACACGATCGACCGCGTGCAGACCATGATCTTCGTCATGCAGCTGGGCCTGGCCAGGCTCTGGAACGCGTACGGGGTCGCGCCGAAGGCCGTCATCGGCCACTCCGTCGGCGAGATCGCGGCGGCGGTGACGGCCGGCGCGATGAGCGTCGCCGACGGCGCCCGCCTGATCTGCCGGCGTTCCCGGCTGCTGCGGCAGGCCGAGGGCAAGGGCGCCATGGTGATGGTCGACCTGTCCTTCGAGGAGGCGGCGGACCGGCTGGCCGGCCGTGCCGACCTGGTGGCCGCGATCTCGTCGGCGCCGGGCTCCACCGTGTTGTCCGGCGACGTCGCCGCGGTCGAGGAGGTGGTGAACGAGTGGCCGGCCGAGGGCATCGTGGTACGGCGGGTGGCCTCGGACGTCGCCTTCCACAGCCCGCACATGGACCCGCTGGCCTTCGGCCTGGCCGCCGCCACGGCCGATCTGTCGTTCGGCGCGTCCCGCATCCCCATGTACACGACCGCGCTGGCCGACCCCCGGGCGACGCCGGTCCTGGACAGCGCGTACTGGGCGGCGAACCTCCGGGACCCCGTACGGCTGACCGCGGCGACGACGGCCGCCGCCGAGGACGGCTACCGCGTGTTCCTGGAGATCTCCCCCCACCCCGTGGTCGCGCACTCCGTCACCGAGACGCTCTCGGAGAACGGGTTCGAGGACGTGTTCGTCGGCGTCTCGCTGCGCCGGAACCAGCCGGAGCTGCCGGCCTTCCTCGTCGCGGTCGGCACGGCGCACTGTCACGGCGTCGAGGTGGACTGGCACCGGCTGCAGCCGTACGGCGGCCTGGCCGACCTGCCGCCGTACGCCTGGCAACACCGCCGCCACTGGCGCGAGAGCTCCGGCGAGGACGACAACCGAGGGCACGACGTGCACTCCCACACCCTGCTCGGAGCCGGGACCAGCCTCGCGGGCAGCCGGACCCGCGTGTGGCGCACCAGCCTGGAGGACGCCAACCGGCCCTACCCGGGCAGCCACACCCTCAACGGGGTCGAGATCGTGCCCGCCGCCGTGCTGGTCAACACGTTCCTGCACGCGGTCGAGGACGAGGACGCCACGCTCACCGACGTGGAGATGACGCATCCGCTGATGACCGCGGAACGCCGGCAGATCCAGGTCGTGCACGAACCTCCGGCGGTCCGGCTCGCGGCCCGTACGCCGGGCGACCCCGACGAGCCGGAACCGGCGTGGCTGGTGCACGTCACCGCCGACGTCGCCGCCCCGGGCATGGTGAAGCCCGACGTGCTGCCGGACGCCGGGGCTCTCGGCCCGGTCGACCCCGGGTTCGTGCACCAGCGGCTGGCCGCCGTCGGCGTGCCCTCGACGGGGTTCGACTGGACGATCGAGACGCTGCTGGGCGCGGACGGCGTGCTGCGCGCCACCGTACGCACCGGGGAGTCGGAGGGCTGGGCCTCGGCGCTGGACGCGGCCATGTCCGTGGCGCCCTGCGTGTTCCCCGGCGATCCGGTGTTGCGCATGGTCGTGCACATCGACGAGGTGGTGCTGACCGGCGCGCCGCCGTCCACGGTGATCATCGACGCGGCGATGGACCCGACCGCCGAGGACACCGTACGGGCGCTCCTGGCCGACGTGGACGGCCGGGTGGTGGGGCACCTCAGGGGGCTGCGCTACCCGGTGATCGACGCGCCCGTCCTGACCGAGGAGGACCTTCGGGGGCCCGGTGAGTCGTTCGCCGGCCTGGCGCCGGAGGTCCTGCGCGACCGCGTCCTGCCCGAGGTCCGCGCGGAGATCGCGGCCGTGATGCGGCTGGCCCCGGAGGACCTGGCGATCCGTCGTCCCCTTGTCGAGCAGGGGCTGGACTCGGTGATGACCGTCATGGTCCGGCGGCGTCTGGAGAAGCGTTTCGGCTGCCGTCTTCCCGCGACCCTGCTGTGGCAGCAGCCCACCATCTCCGCGATCGCGGACCACCTGGTGACGCTGCTCGCGACTCTCGAACCGGCCCCGGCGACGGAGCCCGTACCCGAGAGCCTGCCGGTGGTCGGAGGCTGAACCGGCGAGCCGGGCGGCCCTCGGACCGCCCGGCTCGCCGCGCCCGCCCGCCTCCGTACGACCTGCTTGCGGCCTACTGGCCGGTCGAGCGGTCCGTGCGTCGGGCGGCGGCCTGGCGGATGATGTCGGCGAAGGCGCGGACGGCGGGTGTGTCGCGCGCGGTCGGCCACAGGATGCCGTACTCGATCGGCGGGGCGTCGTCGAAGGGGACGTAGACGATGCCCGGGTGGGCGAAGTAGGGGGCGGCCCACAGGCAGGTGGGTGAGACGCCCTTGCCGCTGCTGACCAGCGGCAGGATCTCGTGCCAGTAGGTGGCGACGGGCCCCCTCGGTACGACGCGGCCGGACGGGGTCGCGGACGGGTAGTGGTGCTCGTACCAGTAGGCCGGGACGGCGCCGCCGCCCACGGTGATCATCGGCTCGGCCGCGCAGTCCTCCAACGAGACCGAGGCACGCTCGGCGAAGGGGTGCCCGACCGGGACGATGAGCGCGCGGGGCGCGCTGAAGACGACGGGGCCGACCGTGACGTCGGGTTCGTCGATCGGGAGCTCAGTGAGCTGGAGATCGAGGGCGCCGGCGCGCAGCGGGCCGAGGGGATCGTAGAGCTGGACCTCGGTGACCTGCACCTGGGCGGCCGGGTTGCGGACGTGGAGCAGGTCGGCGGCGGTGATGAGGATCTCGGCGCACCAGCTGCACGTCCTGCGCCTGGACACCTGGCGCGTCCAGGTCATCCGGGGCATGGACCTGCGTAGCCGCATCTGGCAGGCCACGGACAAGGCCTGAGAAGCCCCCGGAAGCCGTCAGGGACCCGGCAGCGGGATGATCTTGCGGTACTTCCCGCCGGCCGACTGCTCGGGCGGCTCCCCGGCGCGCTCGATCGTCACGTGACCGGCTCTGTGCTCGGTGAGCAGGTGGACGACCCGGTCACGGGCGGCCTGCCACACCCAGTCCGCGTCGGCGCCGCCGGCGGCCCGCAGGCGTACCCGCAGGACGGTGGGCGCGGTCTGGACGAGCTGGAACTGGTCCATGCCGGGCACGGCCAGCGCGGTGCTGAAGGACATGGGCGAGATGCCGACCCGCTCACCGTCCTCGGCGGGGAAGGTGAGCAGGTCGGCCGCGCGCCCCTGCACCTGTACGGCCGGGAGCGCGTTGCCGCATGGACAGGGGTCGGGCCGCATCAGGACGCTGTCGCCGAGGTCGTAGCGCAGGATCGGCTGGACCCGGTTGGCGAGGTTGCTGATCAGGACGGTGTGCGAGAGCTGCCCGGGCGGCACCGGCCGATGGTCGGCGTCGACCGGCTCCAGGACGACCCAGTCGCTGTTGACGTGGTACCAGCCCTCCCGGCAGCCGGACGTGAGGAAGCCGCACTCGCCGCAGGCGTAGGCGGCGCGGACCTTCGCGCCGAACGCGGTGGCGAGGCGTTCCCGGGCCTGCGGGCTCAGCGTCTCGCCGCCGGGGATGACGAGCGCCGGACGGATGCGCAACCGTCCGGCCTCCTGCTCCCCCGCCAGCAGCGTGAGCAGCCCCACGAACCCGGCGACGCTCGCCGGATCGAACCGGTTGAGCTCGTCGACCATGCTCTCCATCGACTGGTCGGTCGGGACGACCCGCATCAACCGGCCGAGCCACGGCCGGTCCAGGGCCGCCCGTGCCGGCCCGGCGAGGGTGGCGAAGTGGCCGCGCGGCGCGGTGACGTCCGCCATACGGCCGGCGCGGGCGAGGGTGCGCAGCACGTCGCGGGCCGACAACCCGGCGCCGGTGCGCAGCCCGGTGGCGGTGTGGACGGCCAGGCAGTGGTCGTCCTGCACGAACAGGCCGCGCTGCCCGCTGGTGCCGGTGGTCGTGGTGACCAGGTAACGGCCGAGGAACCGGTGGCCCACGAGATCGGGATCGGCCACGAACGCCTCGACCCGCTCACGGGTCACCTCACGGTCGGTGGCCCAGTCGTCGAAGCGGGCCATCAACGCCTTCTTGCCGGTGACCGGGAGCAGCTCAGGGTCGTCGGCCCCCTCCGGCAGGCCGTGGTAAAGCTCGCGGTAGTACGGCGAGTGGGCGCGGGCGTGCTGCACCAGCTCGGCCAGCCGGGCCCGCCGCCGCCGCGCGATCGCCTCAGGGCCTTCCCGTACGGCGCGCCGCATGTCGCGGGCGAGCCGCCGGATGCTTTCCCCCATGATCGTCGCTCCTGTCTCGGGTGGTGCGTCAAGGGTTCGGGGTGGGCGGCGGCACCGCGAGCAGGCCGCGCATGGCGATCTCCACGCCGTGCCTGCTGGCCTGCCACAACTCCTCCTGCGACCGGCCGAGCTGGACGCTGGCCAATCCCGCCTGCTGGATGGCGCCCATCAGGGCCCCGGTCATCGCTGCCGCGGTGATCGGGTCGAGGCCGGGGAACGCCTTCAGCAGCTCGCCCGCGACGCGCTGCTGAAGGTCGAGCAGCAGGTAGAGCCCCTTGGCCTGGAGCGCCGGCGTGGTCAGGGCCATCCGGGTCACGCCGGACAGCTCCGCGGCCTCCTTGACGGGGACCTTGGGCCGGCGGTGGGCGGCGTACCGCTCGACCGCCCTGGCCAGCACCTCACCCGGGCCCTCGTCCTGGCGGCGGGCCGCGATGGCCTCGACCAGCACGTCGAAGTCCCGTTCCAGGTCGGAGAAGAGCACTTCGTCCTTGGTGCGGAAGTAGTTGAAGAACGTCTTGGGGTCGACGTCGGCCGCCGCGGCGATCTGCGTCACGGTGGTCTGCTCGTACCCCTGTTCCTCGAACAGGGCGATGGCCGCCGCCACGATGCGGCGGCGGGTCTCGTGCTTCTTCCGCTCCCGCCGCGATTCCTGCATGCGGGCAAATGTACTCGCACTAGAAATTTCCAGCAACTGGAAGTTTCAGCGCCGGGGGCTCCACGGCGTCGTACTCGCCGCCGTCGCGGATCCACTGGCTGACGGCGTCACGGGTCTTCTCCATGGCGAGCGTCTGGGCGTTGTCCGCGGGGTAGAGCCAGGGGTTGCCCTTGAACGGCATGATCGTGCCGCCGATGACCCGTACGCCGCGGGCGCGGAAGGTGGTGGCCGAGGCGATGTCGTGGAAGGTCGCCGGGTCGGTCGCGCCCTTGACGTACAGGGTGACGCTCAGCTTGTCCAGCGCGGTGACGGGCAGCCGTACGGCGTCGCTGACGGCCTCCCGTCCGGCGGGGATCACCGTGCCGTGGCCGCGGCCGAACGTCACGGCCCGCGTCGTGGCCGGGCGCACGGCGGCTCCCCCGGCGGACTTGGCGACGGTGACACCAGTGATCGTGAGCGGCGTGGTGCCGTACCGGTTGGACAGCCTGAGCCGGATCGTGGAGCCGCCGGCGCTGAGGCGTACCACCTGGCGGACGCCGAGGCCGGATAGTTCCGTACGGTGCCGTAGGTCAGGCGGAGCCACTGGGCCACCTCGCGCGGCGTGGCGCCGCGCGCCGTCAGGCGCAGCACGTCGGCCTCCCGCGAGGTCAGCGGGCTGCCCTGCGCCCCCAGCGCGGCGAAGGCCGGCTGCGGATCGATGACCCTGCCCCCGCCCGCCACGGTGCGGATGGCCGCCGACAGCTCGTCCGGGCCCGCGTCCTTGAGCATGAACCCCGCGACCTCGGCGGCGATCCCGCGCCGCAGGTTGTCCGGCCGCCCGACGGCGGTCAGGATCAGCGCCTTCTCCAGATCGGCCGCCAGCCGGAGCAGCCCGGCCGGCGCCTCCCGCAGGATGCGCATGTCCTCGGCCAGCGACACCCGAATGACTCGGCCCCTCCCCCTTCGCCGGAGGATATCGGCACCCCGGCGCCTCAGCGGTACGACAGGAACGGCAGCAGCCGGCTGATCTCGTCGTCGACCGCCTGCCGTTCCGCGGCCGAAAGGGTACGGAACGGCGTCACCCGTACCTCGCCCGCGGTGAAGGACCAGGTGCCGCTGACGTAACCGTCGATGAGCACCGTGGGCAGCACTCTGGCCTGGCCGGGGGCGACGTGCTCGCGGTCGGCGTCGGCGACGATGCGGCTGCGGTCGGCGTGGCCGAGGAGGGCGTTGTCGTAGGCGGGCAGCAGCCGTACCGGGGCGGGGGTGTCGGGGTCGGGGAGCGGCGCGTCGGGCAGGTCGAGCAGGCGCCGGCCGTCGGGGCCGGTGTGGTGGCGCAGGCCGGCGCCCATCTCCGAGACGACCTCGTCCAGCCGGGTCAGCCCGCACCACGCCTGCACGTCCGCCACGGTGGCGGGCCCGAACGCGGCCAGGTAGCGGCGGATCAGGTCGCGGAGGGCGGCGGGGTGGAAGGGGTCGACCGGGGTGTCGCTGACGGCGACCGACGAGCGGGTGCCCCAGCCGCCCCAGGACGCGGTGGCTGGATCGTGCACGAGCGGGGTGCGCAGTTCGATCTCGCCGGCCAGGATCCGGCTGTCGCGGCCCGGGTGGAGGGTCGCCAGGTGCCTGGCGAGATCCCTTCTGGGCAGCGGCCCGGTCCGCACCAGGGCACGCCCCTCGGCCACCAGCGCCGCGGGGTCGAGCCCGGTGTTGTTGCGCCGGAAGTGCGCCGATCCGGCGGTGCGGTCCAGGACGGGCTGAATCACCGGCCGCAGCCGCCGGAAGTCGCCGGCCACTGTGAGGTGCATCGTGCCGCGCAGCAGACCGGAACGCACCACCCGCCCCTCGGCGAGCAGGGTGGTGAGGTCGGCGTGGGTGAAGTGGCGGATCCGGGTCCACAGTCCGACGTAGGGCCAGTTCGGCTCCTGCGCCTGCATGGCGACCAGGTGGCCGATCACCTCCAGGGCCGGCAGGTCGGCCCGCTCCAGCAGGAACTGCCGCTGGAGCAGGGCCCGGTTGAGCGCCCGGCGGGACAGGGTGGTCATGGCAGCCGCACCGAGACGTTGCCGCGGTACTCGCCCCGCAACATGGCCAGGAACGCGCCGGGCACGCCGTCGATGCCGGTCTCGACCACGGTCCGCGGGTAGACGAAGCGGCCCTGGTCGAGCGCCGTACGGAAGTGGCGGTGCCAGGCGGCGACCTGGTCGGGCGTGTGGTGGCAGGAGAACGGCAGCAGCTCGACCCCCTTGGCCCGGGCGGCGTCGTGGTCGGGCTCGGGGAAGCGGTCGGGGGCGGCGCCGAGCTGGGTGGACAACGATCCGCACAGGGCGAACCTGGCGCCCGGGGCGGCGGCCTCCAGCGCGGCGTCGTACAGCGCGCCGCCGACGGTGTCGAAGAAGACGGTGATGCCCTCCGGGGCCAGTTCCCTGAGCGCGGCGGCCGGGTCGTGGTGGTAGTCGAAGGCGGCGTCGAAGCCGAGCTCGGCCACGAGGTAGTCGGCCTTGGCCTGGCTGCCCGCGCTGCCGATCACCTTCTTGGCGCCCAGGTTGCGGGCGATCTGCCCGGCCAGCGAGCCGACACCGCCGGCCGCGCCGGAGACGAACACGACGTCGCCCTCGCCGGCCTTGGCCACGTCCGCGACGCCGTGGTAGGCGGTGGGGCCCTGGCCGAGGTGGTAGCTCGGGTCGGGGTAGGCGTCCCGGTCCAGCTTGACGTAGGCGGCCGCCGGTCCCGCCGAGTGCGTGCTCCAGCCGCTCATCGACTGGACCAGGTCGCCCTCCCGCAGGCCGGGATCGGCCGAGCTCAGCACGGTGCCGATCGCCATGACGCCCACCCGCAGGCCGGGCTGCCAGGCCGGGATCGGCAGGTGGCAGTCGGGGCGCATGAGTTCGAGGTACGTGGCGGCCAGCCCCAGGTAGTCGGTGCGGACGACGACCTCGCCCGCGATCTCCGTCCGGGCGACGGTGAAGTGCTCGGGGCCGGGGACGCCGGCGATCTGGGCGGTCAGCTGAATCTCGTGAGTCATCATGGTGACCACACTAGAGAGGCTTCCGGCCAGTTTTTGACCGGAAGTACGCCGATAATGGCGACATGGCCAACACCAGTTCCCGCACGCTCACGCTGTTGTCGTTGTTGCAGACGCACCGTCACTGGCCGGGCGCGGACCTGGCCGACCGGCTCGGCGTGTCGGAACGTACGCTGCGCCGCGACGTCGATCGCCTGCGCGAGCTGGGCTATCCGGTGCACGCCTCCCGGGGCACCGACGGCGGTTACCAGCTGGAGCCCGGGGCCGTGCTGCCGCCGTTGCTGCTCGACGACGAGGAAGGGGTCGCGCTGGCGGTCGGCATGGGGGACGCGGCGCAGAGCGGGATCTCGGGGCTGGAGGCGGCGGCGGTGCGCGCGTTGACCAAGGTGGTGCAGGTCCTGCCGCCCCGCTTGCGGACCAGAGTGAACGCGCTGCGCGCGATGACCGTCTCGGCGGCCTCCAGCGGGCCGGTCATCCCGGCGGAGGTGCTGACGCTGATCGCCCAGTCGTGCCGGGACCAGGAACGGCTGTGCTTCGAGTACACCACGCGCGGCGGCGCGCGTACCGGACGCGAAGTGGAGCCCCATCGCCTCGTCGCGCTCGGGGGCCGCTGGTATCTGGTGGCCTACGACCTGACCAGGCACGACTGGCGCAGCTTCCGCGTCGACCGGCTGGCCCTGCCGCGCAACACCGGTGTGCCCTTCCGGCCACGGCCGCTGCCCGGCGGGGACGCCGCCGCGTTCGTACGGACCGCGGCCCAGGTTCCGGCCGCTCACACGGTCGTCGCGCTGGTCCACGCGCCCGCCGGGCAGGTACGCCGGATGGTCGGCCAATGGGGCGAGGTCGAACCGGTCGCCGACGACCGGTGCCGGCTCACGATGATCTCCACCAGCCTGGACTGGCCCACGCAGGCGCTCGGCAACGTCGGCGCCGAGTTCGAGGTGCTCGGACCGCCGGAGTTCCTCGACCACCTGCGCGACTGGGGCACCCGCTTCCTCGACGCCGTCGCCAGGTCGTCGCCTCCCGGATCTCGCCCGTGACGCCGCGGGTCTACAGGTCCTTCCCGGCGAGCCAGGTCAGGCACGCCTCGGCCACCTCGCGCCAGCCGTGGTCGATCGTCAGGGAGTGACCGCGGTCGGGGAAACGCTGGATCTCGGTCACCGCGATGGAGGGAGAAGTGAAGCCGGCCGGGGTCGGAGAATGAGGCTGACGCCTCTTCCCGACGTGGTGCCAGCTACAGGCGTGAGGCGGTCGTGCCCCGGTCGTGACCGGCCTGCGGCAAGATCACAGCTCGTGAAGAAGACCATGATCACGGCCCTCGCGGCCTCCTGCTGCCTGCTGACGGCGGCCGTCCCCGCCCAGGCTGCCCCCAAGGATCCCGTACGCGCCCTCAAGGCCGTGCTCACCTCCGGGCACGGCGTGCGGTTCACCGAGACGACCACGCTCTCGGGCGGCAAGAACAACAAGTTCCAGAGCCGCAAGGGCACGTTCCAGTTCAACGCCAAGGGCGTGGCGGCCTCCGACATCACCGCCACCCCCGTGGGCCGCCCCCGCGAGCGCACGATCAGCATCGGCGACGTCAGCTACACCTCGGGCGGCATGTGGGCGGACCGCCTGCCCGAGGGCAAGGCCTGGTACAAGGGCAACGGCCTGCTCGGCGGCGGCAGCGCCTTCTACGGGCAGGTCATCAACCCCGTCGAGCCCAAGACGCTGGCGGCGCTGGTGAAGAAGGGGAAGCTGAGCGGGCGCACGCTCACGGGCAAGATCACCTTCAAGGAGCTGGAGAAGGCGTCGCGCTGGTTCGGGGCCTCGATCCCGCTGCGCATGCACGACGACACCAAGGTCTCCTACACGCTCACGCTGACCTCAGCCGGGCTCGTGAGCAGGGTGAAGTCGTCGTACGCGGCCACGGGGGTGCTCGACACCAGCGCCCTGGAAGGCAGGACGATCACGATCGACAGCCGCTTCACCGGCTGGGGCGCCAAGGTGTCCATCAAGCCGCCGGCCTCCGACGCGGTGAGCACCAAGGCCGACGACTGACGGGCCCTCTCCCGACGGCGGCGGGATCGTACCGCCAAAGTTGACGATCTTCTCAACCCACGGGCTGACGCCACCGTCATGCCTCGGGTCCTACTTTCTTGGCAGCTCTCAGCATCGCCGTGCCCCGGGTCGTCCCGGGGTCCCGGCATGCCTTCCAACAGGGCCGGAGCCGAGGAGCACCCGTGAGAAGACGTTGGAGCGCGGCACTCGCGAGCGTGCTCGCGCTGTCCTTGCTGACCGTTCCGTCCAGGGCCGATGCCGGGCCCGCCGGGCGGGCCGCCCCCGAGCCGGGGCCGCACGTGACCGAGACCGAGGCGGCGGCGGAGGCCGTACGCAGCGGCCGGCCCGTCGAGGTGCTCGGGCTGCGCGGCGAGGCCCGGGAGGTGTACGCCCAGCCGGGCGGCGGTTTCGTCGCGACCGAGCACCTGTTCCCGGTCCGCACGCTCAAGGACGGCGCCTGGGCGCCGGTCGACACCACCCTGGTCAAGGCCGAGGACGGTTCGGTGGGACCGGTGGCCGCGCCCATCGGCGTACGGCTGTCGGGCGGCGGGGACGGCGCGATGCTGGCGCTGACCAGGGCCGGCCGGACCATGTCGCTCACCTGGCCGGGGACGCTGCCCGCGCCCGAGCTCCAGGGCGACACGGCCCTGTACCGGGGCGTACTCGGACCGGACGTGGACCTGCGCGTGCAGGTGAGCGCGAGGGGCGCCTCGCACGTGCTGGTCGTCAAGACCCCGGCCGCGGCCCGCGACCCGCGGCTGCGGCAGCTGCGGTTCGGGCTGACCACGCCCGGACTGCGGGTGTCGGCCGACGCGCGGGGCCGCCAGTCGGTGACCGACGCGGCCGGCGGCGGCGAGCTGTTCACGGCCGCGCCGCCGCGCATGTGGGACTCCAGCGCTCCCGCCGGGCTGCTGGCCAGGTCCGGCGCGGTCGACGACGGCCTGCGCGCCGCCTCGGCCGCCGCGCCCGGCGACACCTCCAAGGTCGCCGTGATGCCCGCCGCCACCGGGGACGGCGCACTGACCCTCACGCCCGACCAGGGCATGCTCACCTCGCCCGGAACGGTGTTCCCCGTCTACATCGACCCGGTCTGGTACTCCCCCGGCGAATCGGCCAACCTCATGGTCTCCAGCGGCGGATGGGAGGACTACGGGTTCAAGGAGGAGGGCATGGGCCGCTGCCCGATCAACCTGCCGCCGGCCGGCGCGTACTGCGGCAGCTCGTTCGTCAAGCGGCTGTTCTACCGGATGCCGACCAGCCGGTTCTCCGGCAAGCAGATCATCTCGGCGGAGTTCTCGGTCAAGGAGACGTACGCGCCCTCCTGCGACGGCCGTTCGGTGCACATCTACCGGGCCACCGGTTTCGGTACGACGTCCACCTGGAACTCCACGAAGGACAACTGGGCCGACTACCTGACCTACCGGGACGTGGCCAAGGGCCGTACCGGCTGCCCGGCGGGCGACGTGGTGTTCAACGTGCTGAGCGCGGTCAAGGCCGCCGCGTCCAAGGGCTGGTCGGCCACGACGTTCGGGCTGCGGGCCGGCCACGAGGACGACGAGTACGGCTGGAAGCGCTTCGACGGCGACGCCGTCCTGCGCGTGTACTACAACACCCCGCCGCCGCAGCCGAAGATGAGCCAGCTGCGTTCCAGCCCCGGCGGCCCGTGCGCCGTGTACGGCAAGCCCACGGCGGTCAACCGGATCCCGATGATCTACGCCGACAACCTGACCGACCCCGACAACAGCGGCACCGAGGGCGAGAAGCTGAGCGCCGAGTTCGCGGTGGTGTGGACGGACGCGCAGGGCGTGGAGAAGAACTGGCACACCACGACGCCGAAGAAGCAGTCGGCCGCCGGTTCGAAGAAGTCGTCGTTCTCGGTGCAGATCCCGTCCGGGCTGATCCCGGTCGGCGCCGGGTTCAGCTACATGGTGCGCACCTACGACGGCGCGGCGTGGAGCCCGTGGAGCTGGGCGGGCGACGCCACCGCCTGCTACCTGCGCTACGACCCGACCGCCCCGCGCACGCCGCAGATCAGCTCGCCGGAGTACCCGGCGCTCAACCCCGACGACCCGGACACGGTCGCCCGCGACGGCGTCGGCAGGTACGGCGGCTTCTCCCTCGCCTTCGACCCCGAGGTCGTCAAGTTCGCCTACGCGCTCAACACCACGCCGGATCCCGCCTCGGCCCAGGCCCGTACGGCCAACCCGCAGCTCGTGCGGCAGGCGCCCACCCGGCCGGGGATCAACACCCTGTACGTGACCGTATGGGACGCCGCCGGCAACTTCTCCATCGGCGACCACAGCTTCTGGGTCAGCGAGGGCGCGCCCGAGCAGGTCAGGCTCAAGCTCGACGAACCGGTGGGCGCGACCGCGCTCACCGCCGACACGCCGGGCGTGGCAGCGCTGGCCGGAGCCGGCGTGACGCTCGGCGCCGAGGGCAGAACCGGGCGCGGCCTGCGGCTGGACGGCCTCGGCGGCGGGTACGCGGCGACGTCCGTCCCGCTGGTGCGCACCCGGGCGGGCTTCACGGTCTCGGCGTGGGTACGGCTGCGCAGGAACGACGGCTACTACAACGTGCTGGCACAGGACGCGCTCACCCAGAGCGGGTTCCAGCTCGGCGTGGACCCGGCCCCCAACGGCTGGGTGTTCAAGACGCCGGCCGGCGACGTACGCGGCGGCAGCAGCCCGTGGACCAGGGCCGGCGCGAACGCCCTGCCCGAGCTGGACACCTGGACCCACCTGACGGGCGTCTACGACGCCACGGCCAAGGTGCTGCGCCTGTACGTCAACGGCACCCGGGTCGCCGAGACCCCGGTGGCGTCGGTGCTGGACGCCCAGGGCGCCTTCCAGATCGGCCGCAGCCTGTACGACGGCGGCTACGCCAACTGGTGGCCGGGCGACGTGGACGAGGTCGCCGTACTCCGCAGGGCCGTGTCCGACGAGGAGGCCGCGACCCTGGCGGCCGGGACCGTGCCGCAGGGCGCGGCGGCGATGTGGCGGATGGAGGAGCCGGCCGGCGGCTCGCGCGTCTACGGCGAGAGCGCCCCGCCGACGGCCGCCGCGTCCGGCCTCACCCTGGGCGTGCCCGGCCAGGTCGGCAAGGCCGCCCAGTTCAACGGCTCCACCGGCTACGCGGCCACGGCCGACCCGGTCGTGGACACCGGCGGCACGTACTCGGTCTCGGCGTGGGTGCGGCTGCCCGCCACGCTCCCGGCCAAGGACGTCAGCGTGGTCAGCCAGGACGGGCTCACCCAGAGCGGCTTCTACCTCAAGTACCGGGCGAGCACCAACAAGTGGGGCTTCATGGTCACCGCCGCCGACGCGATGTCCCCCACGACGGCGACGGTCTACTCGGCCGCCGCGGCGGTCCCCGGCCAGTGGACGCACCTGGTCGCCGTGCACGACGCGGTCTCCAGGAAGTTGCGCCTGCTCGTCAACGGCGTCGACAGCGGCAGCGCGGACATGGCCGAGCCCTGGCGTTCCACCGGCGGCCTGCAACTCGGCCGGGCCCGCTGGAACGGCGTGATGGGCGACTACTGGCCGGGCGCGATCGACGACGTGCGACTGTTCGACCGGGTCGTCTCGGCGGAGGAGGCCAGGACGTTGTTCACCGTCAAGTCCGACGTGACCGGCCGCTGGCGGGTCGACCAGGCCACCGGCATGCCGCCGGTCAGCGCGGACTCCGCGCCGGTCACGCCCGCGCACCCGCTGACGCTGGCCGGCGGCGCGCGGATCGTGACCGGCCCGGGGCTGAGCATCGTCACGCCGCCGTCCGGGCAGGTGGCGGGGGCGCTCGACCTGCCGGGCGGCGACGGCGACTACGCCTCGGCGTCGGGGCCCGTGGCGGACACGGCCGCGAGCTTCACCGTCTCGGCCTGGGCGCAGACGGCGGGCGTACCGGCCCGGTCGATGACCGTGCTGAGCCTGGCCGGCGCCACCAACAGCGCGATCACCGTCCGCTACGACGCCGCCAAGGGCCGGTACGTCCTGGAGGTTCCGAACAAGGACGGCGCGGGCGCGAGCGTGGCGACGGTCGAGCACTCCTCCTTCCACCAGAGCGGGTTCGCCGACTGGGACCACCTGGCCGTGGTCTTCGACGGCTTCGACAGCCGGGTCTCGCTCTACGTCAACGGCGTGCTGGAGGCCGCGGCGGAGGCGCCGACGGTCTCCTACCGGGAGGGCACCCGCGTCTTCGCCCCGATCTCCTCGCTGCAACTGGGCCGGGCCAGGAGCGGCGGCGCGTACCCGGCGGGACAGAACTGGGCCGGCCAGATCGACGACGTGTGGGTGCTGCGCGGCGCGGCGACCGACGACGAGGTCGCCTACCTGGCCAATCCGACCGAGATCGACGAGCTGTGAGGGAGGGCGCCGTGACGAGGTCAGGGCGTGCCGTCGGCTTCACGACGGCGTTGACGCTGGTGGCGGGCCTGCTGGCCGCCTTACCCGCCGCGCCGGCGAGCGCGGACCGGGCCGCCGCCCCCAAGGACCCCGACAAGGTCGTGGCGGGCGGGCCGGTCAAGGCCAGGCCGCGGGTGCTGGACGCGTCGGTGACGCGTCCGGCGCCGCCGCCGGTGGTGCGCTGGCCCGAACCGGGCGTGGTCGAGGGCTCCCCCAAGGCGTCCCCGGGACTGTCCGCGGGGGCGTCCCGGGAGACCTCGGGGAAGGGCCCGCTGCGGGTCTCGGGCGCGGGGCGGGCGCGGGTGCTCGACCGCGCGGCCGTGGCCGGGACCGGGCTGGACGGCGTGGTCTTCGCGCTGGAGCAGCCCGCGGGCGACACCGTGGACGTACGGCTCGACTACTCGGGCTTCGCCGCCGCCTACGGCGGTGACTACGGCTCCCGGCTGCGCCTGGTCGGCCTGCCCGCGTGCGCGCTGACCACCCCCGGCCGGGACGAATGCCGCACGGTACGTCCGCTGCCGGCCGTCAACGACACGGCCGCCGGCACGCTGAGCGCCCAGGTGCCGGCCGCCGAGACAGTGCTGGCGGCCACCTCGCAGAGCGGCGGCGAGAAGGGCGACTACAAGGCGACCTCGCTGACCGCCTCCGACACCTGGCAGGTGGGCGCCCAGTCGGGCGACTTCACCTGGTCGTACCCGATGCGGGTGCCGCCGGTGCCGGGCGGGCTGACGCCGTCGGTGGCGTTGTCCTACAGCTCCGCCTCGATCGACGGCCGCACCTCCAACGGCAACAGCCAGCCGTCGTGGGTGGGCGACGGCTTCGAGTTGTGGCCCGGCTACATCGAGCGCCGCTACAACTCCTGCGAGGACGACAAGGCGCCCAAGAACACCACCTGGAACATCTACCCCGGCGACCTGTGCTGGGGGTACGACAACGCCACGCTGAGCCTGAACGGCAAGGGCGGCGAGCTGATCCCGGCCGGTGACGGCACCTGGCGCACCAAGGGCGACGACGGCACCCGCGTCGAACGGCTGACCGGCTCGGGCACCGACAACGGCGACGACGACGGCGAGTACTGGAAGGTCACCACGACCGACGGCACCCAGTACTTCTTCGGGCTGAACACCCTGGCCGCCGGCAAGCCGCAGACGAAGTCGGCCTGGACGGTCCCGGTGTTCGGCGACGACGACGGCGAGCCGTGCCACAAGGCCGAGTTCAAGGACTCGTGGTGCCAGCAGGCCTGGCGGTGGAACCTGGACAAGGTGGTCGACGCCGACGGCAATGCGGTCGTCTACTTCTACGAGCAGGAACGCAACCACTACGGCCGCAACCTCAAGTCCGAGGACGAGACCCCGTACGTGCGCGGCGGCCACCTGCGCTACGCCGAGTACGGCCTGCGCGCGGGCGACCTGTTCCCCGCCCTGGCCCCGGCGCGGGTGGACTTCACCACCGCCGAGCGGTGCATGCGCGAGACGGCCTCCGACTGCGCCGAGGCGGAGATCAAGGACCATCCCGACTACTGGCAGGACGTGCCCTGGGACCTGCACTGCGACGAGGGCCAGAAGTGCGAGGAGGACCACGGCACCGGCTCGCCCACGTTCTGGTCGCGCAAGCGCCTGGTCAAGGTGACGACGAAAGTGGCCAAACCCGACGGGAGCGGCCACCGTACGGTGGACTCCTGGACGCTCCAGCACGCCTGGGGCATGGCCGATGTCGACCGCCAGCTGCTGCTGACCTCGATCGTGCAGACCGGGCACGCCGGGGCCGCGCCGGTGACGCTGCCGCCGGTGTCGTTCGTGTACACGCAGTTGCCCAACCGCGTCGACAAGCTCGGCGACGACCTGGGGCCGTTCGTGAAGAACCGGCTGGGCACGGTCTACAACGAGTTCGGGGGCGTGCTCGACGTCAACTACTCGGCCGCCGACTGCACCACGTCCGACCTGCCCTCGCCGCAGTCGAACCGGCGCCGCTGCTTCCCCGTGTACTGGATGAAGACCAGCGGCGTGGACGACCATCCGACGCTGGACTGGTTCCACAAGTACGTGGTGACGCAGACCGTGCAGACCGACCTGACCGGCGGCGCGCCCGACCAGGTCACCGCCTACGACTACTCGATCGGCCGGCCCGCCTGGCACTTCGACGACGACGACGGGCTGACGCCGGAGAAGTACAAGACGTGGTCGCAGTGGCACGGCTACGACAAGGTGCGCGTCGTCTCGGGCGCGACCGGTCCGAACCCCGGCCAGGTGGACCACTGGTACTTCCAGGGCATGGACGGCGACCGGCTCGGCGCCGACGGCGGGCGCAAGGACGTCGACGTCTCCGACGGCGAGGGCGGCTCCTACCCCGACAGCGAGGCGTTGCAGGGCTTCGAGGTGCGGAAGGTCACCTACGACCGGGCCGGCGGCACGGCGGTGGAGAAGGTGCTCACCTCGCCCTGGTACCACCGGACGGCCAGCCGTACGCGCTCGTGGGGGACGGTGTCGGCCTACCTGTCGGCCCCGAAGACCACACGGACGCTCACCGCGCTGGACGGCGGCCGCTGGCGGGAGGCGAAGACCGCCAACCTGTCCTTCGACGAGGTGACCGGCCGGGTGCTGCAGGTCGACGACCAGGGCGACGCGGCGCTGGACACCGACGACGTGTGCACCACGACGACGATGGCGGCGCGCAACACCGGCGCGTGGCTGGTCGACGCGGTGGCCGAGGAGCTGAAGGTCGCCAGGCGCTGCGGCGTGGCCGTGGACCACACCAAGGACGTGGTCTCGGCCACGCGCACCGCCTATGACGGCGGCGCGTACCGCCAGGCCCCGACGAAGGGGCGGGCGACCTCGGCGGACAAGGCGTCGGTCGGCGGCACGACGGCCTCGGCCCTGGCGTACGTCTCCGACACCAAAACCTCCTACGACGCCTACGGCAGGCCGACCGCAATAACCAAGATCGACCACACCTCGTCCCCGGCGGTCGAGCGGCCGACGACCACCGTGTACACCGACACGCAGGGCCTGACCACCCGGACCACCGAGACCGGCCCGCCGGCCACGCCGGGGGTGCCCGGCTCGGCCATGACCACCGCCAAGGACCTCGACCCGGCCTGGGGCAGCGCCGTACGGACCACCGACGCGGGCGGCAAGACGGTCACGATGGCGTACGACGCGCTGGGCCGGCTGGTCAAGGTCTGGACGCCCGCCCGCGCCACCGGCCAGGTGCCCGACCGCGAGTACGCCTACCGGGTGGCCGCCGGCCAGATCACCGCCGTCACCACGAAGAAGCTCGACCAGGACGGCGGCCAGGAGACGTCGGTGTCGCTGCTGGACGGCTGGCTGCGCGCCCGCCAGACGCAGGACGCCGGCCCCGGCGGCGGCAGGCTGATCTCCGACACCTTCTACAACGCCCAGGGCGCCGTGGACCGGACCTACGCCGCCTACTTCGCCGACGGGCCGCCCGCGCCCGCGCTGTTCGGCGTGGCCCAGACCGGCCAGGTCGAGACCCAGACCGTCTACACCTACGACGGCCGCAACCGCAAGACGGCCGAGATCCTGCGGCCCGGCAACAGCGACACCGGCGAGTTGTGGCGCACCTCCTTCGCCTACGGCGGCGACTGGTCGCGGGTGACGCCGCCCTCGGGCGGGGTGGTCACCACCACCGTCACCGACGCCCGCGGCAGGCGCTCGGAGCTGCGCCGGCACCGCCCGGACGGCGGCTACGACTCGACGTTCTACACCTACACCGGCGGTGACCGGCCGGCCGAGGTCAAGGGGCCGGGCGGGAACGTGTGGCGTTACGCCTACGACGTACGGGGGCGCAAGACGAGCGAGCTGGACCCGGACAAGGGGCTGACCACGTTCGCCTACGACGACCTCGACCGGCTCGTGCAGTCGGTGGACGCGAGAGGCCAGAAGCTGACGCTGACGCTCGACGGCCTGGGCCGCAAGACCGCCCAGTACGACGGCTCCGGCGTCAAGCTGGCCGAGTGGACGTACGACACCGTGCGCAAGGGCCAGCCGGCCACCTCCACGCGCTGGTCGGGCGGCGCCGCCTACACCAAGCGGGTGGACTTCTACGACAACCTGAACCGGCCGACGCGGACCACGGCGGTGCTGCCCGCCGTCGAGGGCGCGCTGGCCCCGGCCGGCGGCTACACCTTCTCGACGGTCTACAACCCCGACGGCACGGTGCAGTCCACCGGCAGCCCGGCCGCGGGCGGCCCGGCCGACGAGGTGATCGCCGCCTCGTACGACGAGCTGGGGCATCCGCTGACCGCCTCCAGCAACCTGTCGTCGTACGTGGTCGGCACCGACTACAGCAAGACGGGCAAGCTGCTCGCCCAGCGGCTGGACACCGGCGCCGACGGCAAGCAGGTGGACTTCACCTACTCCTACGAGTTCGGCAGCCAGCGGCTGCGCACGCTGACCACGGTCCACGAGGGCGCGGCGGGCGTCGACCGCAGCGAGACCTACGGCTACGACGACGCGGGCAACGTCACGCAGATCGCCGACGCCTCCAGGGACGGCGCCGACAACCAGTGTTTCCGCTACGACCATCTGGCCCGCCTGACCGAGGCGTGGGCGCAGGGCGGGGGCGCGTGCGCGGCCGACCCGGCCGCCGCCGTCCTGGGCGGGCCCGCGCCGTACCACGACGCCTACACCTACGACGAGGCGGGCGACCGTACGGGCGAGACCCGCTACGACGCGGCCAACCGGCCGGCCGTCACCCGCGCCTACGCCTACGCGGGCGACGACGGCGCCGCGGCCGGGCTCAAGGGGCACCAGCTCGGCACGGTCACCCAGACCGGCACGGGCGCCCGCACCGAGAGCTACGCCTACGACGCGACCGGCAACACCACCAAGCGCCAGGTCGGGGCGTCCGCCCAGACCCTCACCTGGGACGCCGAGGGCGAGCTGGCCAAGGTGTCCGACCCGGGCAAGGGCGAGACCTCCTTCGTCTACGACGCCGACGGCGCCCGGCTGCTGCGCCGCGACCCCGGCGGGACCACGCTCTACCTGGACGGCATGGAGGTGCGGCTGAACAAGGGCGCCACGGCCACGGTCGCCACGCGCTACTACACGCAAGGCGACCAGGTGGTGGCGGTCAGGACCACGACCGGCGTCTCGTTCCTGGCCGCCGACCGGCACGGCACCGGCGAGGTGGCCATCGACGCCAGGACCGGCGCGGTCGTCAAGCGCCGCCTCACGGCGTTCGGGCAGCCGCGCGGGAGCGCCGCGGCGGGCTGGCCGGGCGACAAGGGCTTCGTCGGCGGCACCGTGGACGACAGCACCGGCCTGACCCACCTCGGCGCCCGCGAGTACGACCCGGACACCGGCCGCTTCATCTCGGTGGACCCGGTGTTCAACGCCGACAATCCGGGGCAGCTCAACGGTTACGGCTACGCCGAGAGCAATCCGGCGACCAACAGCGACCCGTCGGGCGAGTGCAGCCCGGAAGGCGGCTGCGCCACCAACCCCTGCCATCCGACGGGCGGCTTCTGCGGCGGGTTCGACGGCTGCGGCGGCACGTGCCCCCACCGCCCCGACGTCTCCGGCGGCGGCAACTACGCCCCCCGCTCCCCGGGCGAGCCCGAGCACGGCGGCTACCGGACGTGGAAGCGGACGCTCAAGCGGATGCTGAAGATGATGAAGGTGCTGGCCGAGTACGACGCGCTGACCGAAGGGTCCTGTCTGGCGGCGTGGTCGCTGACCTGCGACACCTGGCATCACTACCGCGGCAAGAGCGGCAAGGACTTCATCGTGGACCCGTACCAGATCTACTCCGACAACGAGGGCATCACCAAACGGGTGAACCAGGTCATGCGGAGCATGGCGAAGAAGGCGATCGCCAAGTGCCGGGCGGCGACCTGTGAGCTGTCGTTCGACTCGTTCTGGAAGAGCGCCCACGTCAGCGGGAACGACAAGGACACCTACTACACGCTCGGCGGCAGCATGTTCCGCGCGGACGGCAAGTTCCTCATCGAGAACGGCAACAACCCCAAGAAGCGGGTCATCACCGCTCAGTACACGTTGCGCATGCACAAGGACTGGAACTTCGACCCCGACGACGCGGCGTCGATCCCGATCCTGAACCGCAAGGCGAACTTCCGGCCCTTCTACGAGATGCACCTGTTGGGCTACGCCCGCGAGTTCGTCCTGCGGGGCAGCTCCAACGTGTACCAGTCCTGGCACCAGTAGCGGGCCCGCGACCGCCACCCCCGGCACGACGCGCCGGGGGTGGCGCCGTCGTTCTCCGGGCCGGCGTACGGTGTCGCAATTGCGACATGGCAGACAAACGGCACGTGTGACACCTGGCGCGTCACACATCCGATCACTCACTCTCGTGTGCACTGGTTGTTGTTGCTACGAGAGGTTTCACCCCCATGCACTGGTCCGCCCATGTGACGGTGGCCGGAGTCACCACCGCCGCCCTGTTGAGCTCCCCGTTACCCGCAGCCGCGGCCGTGGCAGAACCCGCCGGCGGGAGCGTCCACCGGGTCACGCTGATCACCGGGGACGTGGTGACCGTCAGGCAGGCCGGGCCGGGCAGGAACGCCGTCGAGGTGAAGCCCGGGCCCGGCCGGGAGCGGATGGCGTTCAACACCACCGAGGAGAACGGCGAGCTGCGGGTCCTGCCCAACGACATCGTCCCCTTCCTGGCGGCCAGGCGGCTGGACCCCGCCCTGTTCTCGATCACCCGGCTGATCGCCCAGGGGTACGACGACGCGAAGACGGACAAGCTGCCGCTGCTGTTCCTCTACGACGGCTCCGCGCCGAAGAGCGCGACCGCGCCCGAGCTGGAGAGCGTCAACGGCCGCGTCGTCGCCGCCGACAAGCGCACGATCGGCAAGCTGTGGAGGTCGCTCGACGAGCCGCGGGCCACGCTGTCGCAGGGCGTGGCGAAGATCTGGCTGGACGCCAAGGTCAAGGCCACCCTCGACCACAGCGTGCCGCAGGTGGGCGCGCCGGAGGCGTGGCAGGCCGGGTTCGACGGCAAGGGCGTCAAGGTCGCCGTACTGGACACCGGCGTCGACGCCACCCACCCCGACCTGGCCGGACGCGTCAAGCAGACCAAGGTGTTCACCGACGAGCCGAGCGTCCAGGACGGCAATGGGCACGGCACCCACGTGGCCGCCACCATCGCGGGCGGCGACGGCAGGAAGGGCGTGGCCCCCGGCGCCGAGCTGATGGTCGGCAAGGTGCTCGGCGACGACGGCTCGGGCACCCTGTCCGGCGTCATCGAGGGCATGGAATGGGCCGCCGCCGAAGGCGCGTCGGTGATCAACATGAGCCTCGGCGGCGGCGCCACCGACGGCACCGACCCGCTCAGCGTCGCCGTCGACACCCTCACCGAGCGAACCGGCGCCCTGTTCGTGGTCGCCGCGGGCAACGACGGCGCGGCCTACTCCGTCGGCACCCCAGGCGCGGCGACCTCGGCGCTGACCGTCGGCGCGGTCGACGGCAAGGACGCGCTCGCGCCGTTCTCCAGCCGGGGCCCGCGCCTGGACGACGCGCCCAAACCCGACCTCACCGCCCCCGGCGTGGCCATCGTCGCCGCCCGCGCGGCGGGCACCACCATGGGCGACCCGGTCGACGACCGTTACACGGCCGCCTCCGGCACCTCGATGGCCACCCCGCACGTGGCCGGTGCCGCCGCGATCGTCAAGCAGCGCCACCCCGACTGGACGGCGAAGCAGATCAAGGACGCGCTGATCGGCTCCGCCAAGCCCATCGCCGGCCAGCAGATCGACGACGCCGGCGCGGGCCGCCTGGACGTGGCCCGCGCGGTGCGCCAGGGCGTGACCGCGACCGGCGTGCTGGACCTCGGCAAGCATCAGCAGGGCCAGGGCCCCGCCACCGCCGAGGGCACGATCACCTACACCAACGGCACGGCCGCCCCCGTCACGCTGGAGCTGGCCACCACCCTCGGCGGGGCCGCGCTCGGCGCCAAGACCGTGACGGTCGCGGCGGGCGGCACCGCCGACGTCAAGGTCACGGTGGACCTGGCCGCGCTCTCCTTCGGCCGGTACGGCGGCGCCGACACCGCCACGGCGGGCGCCGAGCAGGTGCACACCACGCTGGCGCTGACCTGGAAGGGACCGCAGCACAAGGTCCGCTTCACCGCCATCGACGCCGCGGGCAAGCCGACCGGCACCGACACGCTGTCGATGTTCGGCGCCTCGCAGCAGGACGACCTCTTCACCTGGCTGCCCGAGGACGGGCTGACCGTGGAGGTGTCCGAGGGCACCTACATGACGCAGTCGCTCAACCTGGGCAGCGGCTGGGGACGCATGCACCCGCGCGACGGCATGGTCGTCATCCCCGAGCTCAAGGTCGACCGCGACCTGGACGTCGTGCTCGACTTCCGCAGGACCACCCCGGTGATCATCAGGACCAAGGAGCCCGCCGAGCAGGTCGGCATCTACACCTACTTCACCTATCGGGCGTTCGGCTCGCGCAAGATCTCCCAGGGCGTCATGAACTTCGACGTCATCGAGGGGCTCAACGTCTCACCGACCCAGCCGGTGCGGGACGGCTCGTTCGAGTTCGCCTCGCGCTGGCAGCTCGTCGCGCCGAAGCTCACCGTCCGCGTGCCCGGTACGGCGCAGCCGTACACGATGGGGTTCCTGGGCGGGTCGCCGGGCGTGGAGGGGCGGCACATGTGGCGGCTGGCCGACGGGACGGCCGGGTCCAAGGGCAAGGCCGCGGTCATCCGCAGCGAGGACATCGACTGGGCCGACCCGTCCGGGGCCGCGATCAAGGCGGGAGCGGCGGCGGTGATCCTGGTGATGGCCCCCGACGACCCGTTCGGGCCTGGCTGGCGGCCGGTCGGCGCCGACCTGCCGATCCCGGCGCTGGTGGTCGCCGCCGACCACGGGCGGCGGATGCTGGAGCGGATGACGAAGGGCAACGCGAAGATCGAGGTCACCGGGCAGATGGACTCGCCTTACCTCTACGACGTCATGCAGGTCTCCGACGGCCGCGTGCCGGACGAGATCGTGTACGAGGTGAACGACGGCAACACCGCGCGTGTGGCCACGACATACGCCGACAACGGGGGCTTCGCCTGGGCCAAGGAGCAGCGCTTCGGCTGGCGCCCCTGGCAGTCCTACTCGCTCGGCCAGCAGATGGAGACCCAGCGGATCGTCAAGACCCCGCTGCAACGCACCGAGTACGTCAGCGCCAACGGCTCCTACTGGCAGCACCTCGTCAACCACCAGTACGTCTGGGACGACATGGGCCGCCTGCTCGACGGCATGACCGAGCAGCCGCGCACGTACCAGCCCCGCACGCGGACCAGCGAGAGCTGGCACGCCCCGGTGGTCCGCCCGGCGATCCCCGCCTGGATCACGCCCTCCACCCGGGAGGGCGACACGATGGAGATCCGGATCCCCGAGTTCGTCGACTCCTCCGGTCACGCCTCCCGCGCGGGCGTCGACAACGACACCGCCTCGGCCCGCTTCTACCGCGACGGCACGCTGGTGGCCGAGCGCGACGCCGCCTGGGGCGCCTTCCCCGCCGCGCCGCAGGGGGCCGCCTACCGCCTGGAGCTGTCCACCAGCCGCACCTCGGAGGAATGGACCACGGCCACCGCGACCGAGACGGCCTGGACGTTCCGCTCCAAGCCGGGCGACCGGGTGTTGCCGCTGCTGCAGGTCGACTATGACGTACGCCCGGAGCGCCCCGGTCTGGTGGGCTTCGCCGTACGGCATCAGGAGGGCGTGAGCGGGGCACGTGCCAAGGACCTGAAGCTGGAGCTGTCGTACGACGACGGCGCGACGTGGCGGGCGCAGCCGGTGGTCGCGCTCGGCGGCGGACGCTACAGCGCGATCGTCCTGCGCCCGCACCCGTCGCTGCGGGTCACCGCCACCGACTCGGCCGGCAACACGGTCAGGCAGACGGTGATCAGGGCTTACTGATCGGTCAGAGCCAGTTCTCGCGGGCGGCGTGCCAGGCCAGTTGCATCCGGGTCTGCGCACCCGCCCGCTCCATCAGGTAGGCGATCCTGCGCTGCACCGTACGCTGCGAGATCTTGAGCTGGGTGGCGATCGACTTGTCCGGAACACCCGCGACCAGCAGCGACAGCAGATAGAGATGGTCGGCGTCGAGCGGGCTGCCCGGACTGGTCAGGCTGACCGGCGTGGCCCGCTCCCACAGGCTCTCGAACAGGGCCTTCAGGGCGTCGAGCAGGCTGCTGGGCCTGATCAGCGCGGCCGTGAGCTGGGTCAGGCCGTCGGTGTGCTGGATGAGCGGGAGCACCCCGAGCTCGCCGTCCGCGATGATCATCCGTACCGGGAGGGCGGGCAGCGCGCGGGCCTGCTCCCCCAGCGTGATGCCCTCGGCGAGGTTGACCAGCATGCCGGGTTCCTCCAGCAACGCCCCTTCGTAGATGACGCGGAAGCCGACGCCGCGCCGCAGCGCCGCGAGCTCCTCGGTGTTCTCCTGCGAGGTCATCGCCACGTGCCCGGCCCGGCAGAGGCTGACCACCTCGTGGCGGGCGCCGTCCTGCAGCAGCCGCAGCTGCTCGCGCAGCGCCGTACGGCTGGTGATCACCTCGATGAGCTGCGCCGCCTCGCGGCGCCGCGCGTGCGCGAGGTACTCCCCCGTGAGCTGCTCCATGGCATGCCGTGCCCGGTCGACCTCGGCCTGCCGCCGATGCAGCCGGGCCGCGAGCGCGACGTCGGGCGCGACCGCCGTGAACCGTCCGGACTCTCCCGGTACGGCCCGCGCCAGCCCCTTGGCCAGCAGCGAGCCGAGCGTCCGCCGCGCGACCTCGGCCGCCACGCCCAGCTCCTCGGCCAGGGCGTCGGACTCGACCTCGGTGGTCCTGACCAGCAGCCGGTAGGCGGCTTCCTCCTCCGCGCCCAGCCCCGCCGCGCTCAGCACGTGCCGCTCACGACCCGATCCAGATTCACCCGGCCATTGTAGGGAGGCGCCGCCGGGTGATGGCCGGGGCCGGTGACGGCGTCGTGAGCTCCCGCCGAGGGCGGTCAGTCGTGGACGAGTGCGGGAGCGGGCACGGCGGCGCCGGCCGGTTCGCCCGCCGGTTCGGATGCCGGGGCACGGCGTTCCAGGGCCGCGGACCAGACGGCCAGGACCAGGGCAGCGGCGGCGAGGAGGGCGCCGACCCAGTTCGGCGCGGTGAAGCCCAGGCCCGCGGCGATGACCAGGCCGCCCAGCCAGGCGGCGAGCGCGTTGCCCAGGTTGAACGCGCCGATGTTGACGGCGGAGGCCAGCGTCGGCGCGCCATGGGCCTGGTCGAGTACGCGCTTCTGCAGCGGCGGCACGGTGGCGAAGCCCAGCGCCCCCACCAGGAAGACGCTCGCGGCGGCGGCGACCTTGTTGTGCGCGGTCAGGGTGAACAGCGCCAGCACGACGGCGAGCCCGCCGAGGGCGGTGTACAGCATGGGCATCAGGGCGCGGTCGGCGAACCGGCCGCCGAGCAGGTTCCCGAGGAACATGCCGACGCCGAACAGCACGAGCAGCCAGGTCACCGCGTCGGCGGAGTAGCCGGCCACCTGGGTCATCATCGGCGCGATGTAGGTGATCGCGGCGAAGACGCCGCCGAAGCCCAGCACGGTCATGGCCATCGCGAGCAGCACCTGCGGGTTGCGGAACGCCGTCAGCTCCCGGCGCAGGCGGGTGCCCTCGGGCCGGGGCACGGCGGGCACGAGCGTGGCGATGCCGACCAGGCCGACCAGGCCGAGCACGGCGACGATCACGAACGTGGTACGCCAGCCCACCGCCTGCCCGATGAAGGTGCCCAGCGGTACGCCCACGACGTACGCGACGGTCAGGCCGGTGAACATGGTGGCGATGGCGCCGGCCTTCTTGTGCGGGGCGACCATGTCGGCGGCGGCCACCGAGCCGATGCCGAAGAACGCGCCGTGGGCCAGCGAGGCCACGATGCGGCCGCCGAGCATCACGCCGAAGCCCGGCGCCAGCGCGGACAGCAGGTTGCCGGCCACGAACAGGCCCATGAGCAGGAGCAACATCGTCTTGCGGCTGATCCTGGTGCCGAGCACCGTCATCAGCGGGGCGCCGATGACCACGCCGATCGCGTAACCGGTGACCAGGAGGCCCGCGGTGGGGATGGACACGCCGTAGTCGCCCGCGATCTCGGGCAGCAGGCCCATGATCACGAACTCGGTCGTACCGATCCCGAAAGCCCCGATGGCCAGGGCGAGAAGTGCGAGAGGCATCGCGCGGCCCTCCATGTGATTGCTGATGCATTTTGCAAGCCTCGACAATAGTTGCACGCGCGCTATAAAGGCAAACGCGGGCATTCCGTTCCCGTCGTCCGGGAGTCGGCGCCGGGAGCGGGCACGAGCCGCTTGGCCTTTCGGCCGTCCGGGCCCGGTTCGCGACGCAGGACAGCGCCCCGCTCCAGGACGTCCGCGATCCCCGGGGCTGAACTGGGCCCGGCGGGTCCCGTCAAGGGTGGATGGCGGGCACGATGCGCCAGTCGCGTTGGAACACCAGATTGTGCAGGTCGGCGGCGGCGATGGCCCGCAGGACGGGGACCAGCTCCGCCGCCTGCCGCGCGTCCGCGACGTTGAGCGGCCACTCCCCGACCGTGGCGCCCCGCAGGTGCGGGTGGTGGAAACCGGCGCCGTAGTGGGCGATCAGGGTGATCGGCGCGATGCCCGCCGACCGCTGCGCCGGCCACGACAGCGACCAGGTGGCGAAGCTGCCGCCCGCGGCGTCGGTACGTACGCCGGTGGCCTCGACGGCTCCGGCGCCCAGGAGGAGGTGCCGGTCGAACTCGGCCAGCACCTGCCGTACGGGCGCGTCGAGGAGTTCGGCGGCCTGCCGGAAGGCACTCTGCTTGCCCTGGCGGGTGGTGTGCCCGGCATGGGTGCCGTCGCGCAGGTCGGTGAAGTGGCGGACGAGAGCCTCAAGCGGGGCGGGGGGAACGTTCGTCGTCATCGTGAGTCCTTTCGCTGGTCGAGCCGGCCCGGAGTGCACACAGAGCGCGGGCGAGCGAGTGGAGAAGAGGACGGTCGGGGCGCAGCACGTCGCCGTGGACGGCGCCCGGTGGGCGCAGGAGCCGTACCGGGACGCCGTCCTCGCGCAGGCGGTGCGCGTACGCCTCGACGTCGTCGTGCACGGGGTCGTCGCGGCCGACGGCGAGGACGGCGGGGGCGAGGCCCGCCAGGGTGGGCGCCTGCCAGTGCGTCGCGTACAGGCGGGTGCCGTCGGCGTCGCGGACGGCGGCCGGCCCGTCGCCGAGCCGGGCGCGCCAGGCCCGGCGCAGCGCCGCCGCCTGCGGGAACGCGGAGGGCGAGCGGTGATAGGACGGCGCGGCGCAGGCGGGGTCGAACGGCGGGTAGGCCAGCACCTGCGCGGCCAGCGGCAGGCCGCGGTCCCGGGCGGCCAGGGCGGCGCCGGCGGCGATCGTGCCGCCCGCGCTGTCGCCCCCGACTGCGAGCGGGAGCCCGGCCGACTGGCCGCGGGCCCAGCCGAGGGCGGTGAGAACGTCCTGAACGGCGGCGGGGTGGCGGTGACGCGGCGCGAGCCGGTAGTCGACGCTGATCACCGTCCAGCCGGACCAGGCGGCCAGGGCCGCGGTGGCGTCGTGCCAGTCGGCGGCCGAGCCGCGCTGCCAGCTGCCGCCGTGCGCCCAGACCAGCAGCCCCGCGGGAGGACGGGCCGCCGGCCGATGGACCCGGGCCGGTACGGGCGGCGAGCCGGGCAGGACGAGCCCGCACCAGGACGTCGCCCGCCGACCGAAGCCGGAGATCTCGATGGCGGGGCCGGGAAGGCGGGCCGTGAGCTGAGGATCCATGATCTGCTCCGAGACGGGAGAGGGAAGGGCGGGTCAGGCGCCGCGCCGGCCGCGCAGGAAGAGCGCCGCGAGGAGTACGCCGAGCAGGACGAGGGCGGCGTTGACCGCGATGCCGACGGTGACGCCGTGCAGGACGGCCGCGCCGGTCGCGACGCCGGCCGTCGCGGCGGTGACGATCGCGGACATGATCGGGGTGCCCATGGTGATGCCGATCTGCTGGGACATCGAGGCCAGCCCGGTGGCCAGGCCCTGCTCGCGGCTCGGCGGGCCGGTGGTGGCGGTGACCATGAAGCCGACGATGACCAGCATGTTCCCCACGCCGCCCAGGAAGGTGGCGGGCAGCAGCAACCCCATCGAGGCCGAGGTGTCGCCGAGGAGCAGCAGGGCGGCGGTGCTGACCGCCTGCAACACCCCGCCGCCGACCAGCACGGCCACGGTCGAGGTACGGGCGATCACCTTCGGGGCGAGCAGCCCGCCCGCCACGGTCCCGAGACCGAGCACGCCGAACGACAGTCCGGCGGCCAGGGCGGTGAAGCCGAGGGTCTTCTGCAGGTAGAGGGTGAGCAGGTACACCAGGGACGTCTCGGTGACGAAGGCCAGCAGGCCGATCAGGTTGCCCCAGGCCACGGTCGGCTTGCGCAGGACGTTCAGCGGTACGAGGGGCTGGGCGGCGCGGCGTTCGACCAGGAAGAACAGGCCGAGCAGGACGACTCCGGCCACGAGCCCGGCCAGGGCGAGGGGGTGGGTCCAGCCGTGTTCGCCGGCCTGCGTCAGGCCGTAGACGACGCCGAGCAGCCCGAGGGTCACGCTGAGCGCGCCGGGCAGGTCGAGCCGGGGACGTACGGCGGGGCGGGACTCGGCGATGACGGCCGGCGCCACGAGGAGCACGGCGAGGGCGACGGGCACGTTGATGAAGAACGCCCAGCGCCAGGAGAGCACGTCGGTCAGTACGCCGCCGAGCACGGCTCCCGCGGTGAACCCGGCGGACATGAGGGCGCCGTTGAGGCCCAGCGCCTTCTGCCGCAGCGGCCCTTCGGGGAAGGACGTGGTGAGCAGGGCGAGCCCGGCCGGGGTGGCGGCGGCGGTCGCCAGGCCCTGGGCGATCCTGGCCACGATGAGGATCTCGGGAGTGGGGGCGAGCCCGCCGGCCAGCGAGGCCGCGCCGAGGAGGGCCAGGCTGCCGAGGAAGATGCGCTTGCGGCCGATCAGGTCGCCGATGCGGCCGAAGAAGAGGGTGAACCCGGCCGCGCACAGGGCGAAGGCGGTGGCGATCCACTGGAGGCCGGACAGGGAGAAGCCGAGGTCGTCGCCGATGGCGGGCAGGGCCACGTTCAGGATCGAGAAGTCGACGGCCAGCATGAACTGGGCGACCAGGAGCACCGCGAGGGTGAGGCGCAGGCGGCCGGTCAGGCGCCGCGTCGGGGCCTGGACGGCGGACGACGGCAGGGATGTGGTGGTCATGGCAGGGCTTTCTCTCGGGCGTGCCGGTCGGCATGCCGCTACAAACGGTTCTGGAGTTCCGTTAAGATGAGAGGACTGTAGCACTGGAATCCACGCTAAGGGAACTGTTGTCCCGATAAGCGTTCGCAAGAGGAGGAGCCCGTCATGGCCGCCGATCCACCGCCCGGCGCCGTCCGTCCTGGTGGGCGTACTGCCCGCGTCCGCGAGGCCGCCCTCCAGGCCGCCGGCGACACCCTGGTCGAGAAGGGCTTCGCCGGGCTCGACCTCGGCGACATCGCCCGCCTCGCGGAGGTCGGCAAGACCACCGTCTACCGCCGCTGGGGCACGCCCGGCGCGCTGGCCGCCGACCTCCTCAAGGACATGGCGGCGACCTCACTGCCCCGCGCCCGCAACGGCAACCTGGAACAGGACCTGCGCGACAACGCCCGCCTGGTCGTCAAAACCCTCACCGACCCCCGCCAAGGACGCCTGTTCAAGGCGCTGATCGCCGCCTCCCTCTGCGACGAGGAGGCCGCCCGCGCGCTGCACCGCTTCTACGCCGTCCGCATCGAGGAATGGTCCGGCTGCGTCACCGACGCGATCGAACGCGGCGAACTGCCGCCCGGCGCCGACCCGCACCGGGTGATCGCCGCCGTCTCCGCCCCCCTGTACTACGCCCTGCTCAACACCGGGGAACCCCTCGACGAGGCCGCCGCCGACCGGGCCGCCACGGCGGCACTGACGGCGGCCCGCGCCGGAGCCGCCTGACCCGCGGCTCCGGCGCCGCGGGTCAGAGCATGTGATCTTGCTCGGGGAGGTAGGGGCTGAAATGGTCGGCGACCATCTCCGCGATCGCGGCGGCGTCGCGGGAACCGTCGACTTCGATCACGCGCACGCCGAGCCGGCGGGCGGCACGGACGGCGTCCTCCGCGACGAGGCGATCCCGGGCCAGGCGGTTGGCCTGCGCGCGGGCCGGATCGCTGACGCGGTGCCCGAGCGAGGCGGCCCGCGGCAGCTCTCGGAGCTGGTGCCGGCGGAACCCCGGCGTCGGCACCATGACGACCATCCGGCGTGGCGAGTCGACGACGGGTGCGACGAGTTCGGGGCGGAGTCCCCAGCCCTCGGCGATGATCGGACGGCCCGAGACGAGCGCGCGCAGGTCGTCCAGAGCCCACTCGAACCGGACCGGGAAACCCGCCAGGGTCGCGGCGGCCATCTCCTCCGGGCCGGTACGGACCCACACCTCGTCCGGGTCGGGCTCGGCGGCGGCCTCGGCGCGCGCGACGCGACGGGCGATGCGGCGATCGTTGTGGCCGCGGGCGTCGTGGTGGTCGTAGTGGTAGGCGGTGACGCCGTACTGGACGGCCAGGAGCCGGGCCACGGTCGACTTGCCGGCCCACTGGCCACCGCCGATCCACAACGCGCGGCGCAACGTGCCGAAGGGATCTTCGCCGTTTGCGAGGGAGCCGTGGCTGGTCATCCGGTGTCCTCCTCCGGTGAGGTGCGGTCCGCCTTCATGGTGTCGCCTCCTCGGCGGGATGG
This sequence comes from Nonomuraea sp. WAC 01424, assembly GCF_003947315.1. Lineage (NCBI taxonomy): Bacteria > Bacillati > Actinomycetota > Actinomycetes > Streptosporangiales > Streptosporangiaceae > Nonomuraea > Nonomuraea sp. WAC 01424. Next base: position 397,943 of record NZ_QHHZ01000004.1, on the reverse strand, counting down.
TGAAGTTGATCCGGAAGACGTTGCCGGGGTCGTGGACGGCGGCGACCACGTACGCCGGACGCGACTCGACAGCCCGGTCGAGTCCCGTCCGCCCGTCGTCATACCCATGGTCACCAGGCCGGAAGACCTGACCGGGAACGGCGGCGGTCTTGCGGGAATCAGCCGAACAGCCTGTCCAGGTGCACATCGATCGCGGTGAGCGCGTCCCGGGACTCGATCACACCCAGTTCGATCAGGGGGGTGAGGCCGGTCAGGGCGAGGAGCAGGTTGGTCTCGACCGCCGGGTCGCGGTCAGGGCCTATATGTCCGTCGGCGACCGCCTGGCGTACCAGTTGCTCGACGAGCGCCCGCCCCTGGACGAGGCCACGACGCGCCTGCTCGTGGACGGCCTCGTCGTGCAACGCCTCCAGGACGTACGCGGCGCTCATCCGGCTGGTCGCGCGGGCGTCGGCATGCAGGGGAAGCATTTCCGCGAGCGTCAGCCGCAGCACGTCACGAGGGTGCGGACGGTCACCGAGCTGCTCCAGACCCCGGCCGACGCGCAGCGAGGTCTGCTCGGAGGCGAAGTCCACGGAGAAGGAGAGCATGGCGGCCCGGGAGGCGAAATAGTGTTGCAGCTGCCCGAGCGACATGCCCGCCTCCTGCGCCACCACCCGCATGGTCAGGTGCGCGACGCCCCGCCGGTCCACCACCCGCCACAGCGCGCGGGCGATCTCCTCGCGCCGTCCGCGATGATCCACCTGTTTCGGCATCGCCGGTCTCCCTCTCGCCCTCCGGAACCTTTCCCATACAACTGACATAATACAGTTGACCTACAACCTCGAGATCCACTCAGGGAAGGCCCCCTCATGCCCGTACAAGCGACAGTGCGAACCACGGAAGGCGCGGTACAGGGACGCCGACGGCACGGACACACGGTGTTCCGCGGCATCCCCTACGCCCAACCCCCTGTGGGAGCCCTCCGCTTCGCCGCGCCCGCCCCACCGCAGCGCTGGGAAGGAATGAGACAGGCGACGGAATTCGGCCCAGCGGCACCCCTGTCCCTGCCGGTCGACACGGGCCCACCGCAGGGCACGGACTGGCTGACGCTCAACATCGCCACCCCCGACCCGGGCGCGACAGGACTACCGGTGCTGGTGTGGATCCCCGTGGGCGGCTACGTCTCCGCGATGTCGAGCGACCCGATGTACGACCCGGCGGCACTCGCCGAGGCAGGACTCGTCGTGGTCACCCTCAACTGCCGCGTCGGCGCGGAGGGCTTCGCGTTCCTCGACGACGCACCACCCAACCGCGGGCTCCTCGACCAGATCGCGGCACTGGAATGGGTACAACGCAACATCACCGCCTTCGGCGGCGACCCCGGCCAGGTCACCGTGGCCGGACAGTCCGCCGGCGCGGGGTCGGTCGCCGCCCTCCTGACGATGAAACCGGCACGCGGCCTCTTCCGGCGGGCCATCGCCCACTCCGTACCGGGGCTGCACAGCACCCCCGCACTCGCACGACAGGTCACCACCACCCTCGCGGAACGGGTCGGCGCGGCAACCCCCACCGCCGCGGCCCTGCGCGACACCGACCCCTGGCAGCTGGCCGCGGCACTCACCGCCCTCAACACCGGCCTCCACGCACACCGAGCACGCTGGGGACGGCTCACCGAGACCGGCACCGCCCTGTGCCCCGTCATCGACGGCGACGTCCTGCCCGAGACACCCTGGACCGCGCTGGCCGGCGCACGCGCCGACGGGACCGAACTACTCGCCGGCCACACCCGGGACGAATTCCGGCTCTTCAGCGTCATGAGCGGACGACACGGCACCTTCACCGAGCACGACGCCCACACGGCCCTGGAACTGCTCGCCCCCCAACCGCACGGCCCGGACGCCTACCGAGCCGCGTTCCCGCAGGCCGGCCCGGAGGAACTGGTGGAGACGGTCTACTCCGACGTCCTCTTCCGCATGCCGTCACAGAAACTGGCCGAGGCGAACGCCACAGCCGGCGACACCTCGTACCTCTTCGAACTGCGCTGGGCCGCCCCTGCCCTCGGCGGCATCCTCGGCGCCTGCCACAGCCTCGACGTCCCCCTGGCGTTCGGCACGCTGGACAGCCCCATCGGCACGCAGCTCATCGGCGACGAACCCACGCCCGAGGCCGTCGCCCTCTCCCGCGAACTCAGGGAGGCATGGATCCGCTTCGTCACCACCGGCGACCCCGGATGGCCCGCCCACCGACCCGACCGGCACCTCACCCGCGTCCTGGACACCGAGTCGAACACCCTGCCCTACCCCGAAGAGGCCTCCCGCCGAATCTGGGAAGACCACTCCCCCGCTCCCTTCGACCTCGTGTAGGCCGGCGTCGGTCATTCACGAGATGCCAGACCGGGAAGTTCACCGGCGAAGCGATCGTCCAGGAGGATCCCCTCTCCGAAGGACGAAGACACCGGCTCCCACTTCGCGGGGACCAATCCCTCCGAAAGGCTTCCTCCGTTCAGTGCTTTGAAGGTGTCCGTGTTCAGGTCCAAGCCTCGGCCTCCGCGATCCACCGCCATGACGTACTGCGGCGGAATGTCGGGGCGCGTCGGATTGACGACTTTCAGAATGGTTCCGCACTCCGAGGCCGTCAGACCTTGCACTGCGGTGATTCGCGACAGATCCAGGGCCGAGCCGGGAATGCCGCAGGACATCGGAATCTCATCCAGCGACCCTTTTTCCGGCCGGAACTCATGGAAGGTGACTTTCTGCTCGCCGGAGAGCATGCCCCCATCTGCCGCGACGGAGGCGTCGGCCCAGGTGGGTGGGGGCCATGACAACACCGCCAGAACGAGCCCTGTCATCGCCGCAACGGTTTTCCCCATGATTTGAAGACGGTACAGCCGAACGCCGTTCGCAGACCGGAAACCCCGCCTTTACGTTGTAGATCACACCATCCGGACGACTGGAGACGACGAGTCCGCGGGAATGCCGCGTTCGGATCGTTGGACGAGAAGGACCGGCCTGGATCGGGCCTCACGGTCCCGGCTGGTCCGTCGTGATCGGCTGTCCCGGCATTGCCGCACGAGGGCGGAGAACGGCTCGTGGCCGTCGGGGCGGCGGCGACGCCGCCATGTGACGCTTCCGTACCCTCGGGCGGTCAGCTGGGCGTTACCGGGCCCGAGGGAGCGTCGCCCGTCAGGACGCGGCGGGCCAGCGTCACGTAGTAGTCCGTCCCTGTCCGCAGGACGGCGTCATTGAAGTCGTACTGCCTGCTGTGCAGCGGGTCGCCGCCCCGGCCGGGTTCGGCGCCGTTGCCGAGGAAGGCGAAGCAGGCCGGTACGGCCTCGGCGAAGACGCCGAAGTCCTCGCTCGGCATGATGGGCGCGCAATCCGGGTCGACACGTCCCTCGCCGGCGACCGCGACGGCCGCCTCGACCGCCGCGGCGACGCAGGCGGGGTCGTTGACGGTGGGGGCGAACTCGTGGGTGTAGGTGACGGCGCACGTCGCGCCGTGGGCCGCGCCGATGCCTTCGCAGAGCCGGCGGATCCGGTCCTCGATGAGCTCGCTGACGCCGGGGTCGAAGCTGCGCGTGTCGCCTTTGATGACGACCTCGCCGGGGATGGCGTTGCGTACGCCGTCCGTGCTGAAGTCGGTGCAGGACACGACAGCGGGCAGCGCGGGGTCGACGTTGCGGGCGACGACGGTCTGCAGGGCCAGGACGATCTCGGCGCCCACCACGATGGGGTCGACGACCATGTGCGGGCGGGCGGCGTGCCCGCCGCGTCCCCGGATGCGGATCTCGAAGTTGTCCTCGCCGGCCATGATGCTCCCGGCGCGGGTCAGGAAGTGGCCCGCGGGGATGCCGGGCAGGTTGTGCAGGCCGTACATGGCCTGGACGGGGAAGCGTAGGAGCAGGTTGTCGTGGAGCATGGCCCGCGCGCCGCGGCCGGGCTCCTCCGCGGGCTGGAAGACGAACCGTACGGTTCCGTCGAAGCCGCCCTCGGCGGCGAGGACGGCGGCGGCGCCGAGGAGCATCGCCATGTGCCCGTCGTGGCCGCAGGCGTGCATGAAGCCGGGGTTGCGCGAGGCGTGGGAACGCGTGCCCGGTTCGTCGAGCGGCAGGCAGTCCATGTCGGCCCGCAGCCCGATGGCACGGTCGCCGTCACCCCTGGTCAGGGAGGCCACGACGCCGGTGCCGCCGACACCTCGGACGACGTCGAGACCGGCCGCCTCCAGCGTCTCGGCGACGTAGGCGCTCGTCGCGTGCTCCGCGAAGGCCGGTTCGGGGCGCCGGTGCAGGTCGTGCCGCCAGGCACGCAGGCGGGAGTCGAGGTCGGTCACGAGCGGTCCTTCCGGGCCGGTGGGAGGAGGACGGGGCCGCGGAGTCGTGCCGTGCCTCCACGACGACAGGACCGCCACCATGATGGACGCCTCCGGACGCCTGATCAAGGTCGGGCCGCAGGCGGGGAGGCTCATCTGGCCGGCCTGCGCCTCTGCGGGGCCGTCTCGTGGAGCCGCCACGCCCCGGCGGGCCCCTGACCCGACCCCGGACAACCCGCCCGGAGGACGGTTCACGATCAATCCGGCGTCCGGGGAAATGTCCGCCGATCAATCCGGCCGATGCCCGACCAATGCCCTGGAGCCAATCGGAACGCCGGGCCACGATCGGCACGAGAGGAAAACCGACGGAAGGAACCCACATGCGTTACGAACCGTGATCGGCCTGATGCTCGCGGCCCTGCTGATACCGCTCACCGCACCGGCCTCACAGGCCGAGATCAGGACCACCGCCGCCTTCGACCCGAACCCGACGATCGGCGGGAACGGCAAAGTCGTTCCCGCACCGCACTACGCCACGGGAGCTCGCGGTGTGAGTGCGCCCTCCTACCTGCCGAGCTGCCCGTCCCAACGCGTCTGCGTCGCGGTACTCGACTTCCAGGACGATCGCGTCAACAAGTGGAAGATCTGGGGCCTGTACCAGTGCCCTTCAACCTCCGCGATCTCGGAGGTGCGAGGACTGCGCGGCGCGTGGGCGTGCTTCTCCGTTCGGGCGGGGGCTTCCGAGAGTTCACCCGAAGTGCGCCCGGCGACGGTTGATCGGGGCCTGCGGGCGGTCCGGACGGGACGGCGTCACGCTGACCGGACACCTTGGACGCCGTCACCATGGAAGGCGTCTGACCAGGGTAAATGTCGATGCTCGCGGGGCGTGGAACGGCGGCTGTCAACACCTTGTAAGGCTGCTACCAGCAAGATCGTCCGCGATCTGACCGTTATATGGAATCGGTCTCGACTCAATTAGTCAATAGGGACAGAACACCCTCTTTCGGGCATGACCGAAACTCCAATTACGGGCATTCCATGGAGGAGCTAGATGATCACACAGGGTGCTGAATCCCCAGGACGCGGGGGCAGGCGGAGATCATCAGCCCAGCGGGAGAGGGTCCGTCACCTGTCAACACGTCCCCGGGCGCCGAATTTTCCTGATGCCCGAAACCCTCATTCCATCATTGGTTTAAATTTCATCCCTTGACTGACTTTCGGACAAAATAATAGGAATGGCGTGGCTTCAGGCGCTTGCCGCCCCTCGTCAGGACGAACCCTGACGTGCGGCCCTTACTTCATGCTGCCCGCGCGACGACCTCGTACGGCGCAGCGAACCTGCCGGGGGGGACTTTGCGTAGCAAGGCGAGAAGAACACGTGCTACCTGAGACACCGTTCGCCTCGCTGACGCGATACCCGCCCGGAGCTCCGCTCCTGTTCTGCCTCCCCTACGCCGGTGGGGACGTCTCCGCGTTCTGGGCCTGGAAGCAGGCGTTCGACGGGGTCTTCGACGTACGGGTGGTGATGCTCCCCGGTCGTGAAGGCCGGGTGGCTGAACCCGGAGCCCTCTCCCCGGAGCTGATCGCGCGGTCCATCGCCGCCCACACCGGCACGCCGTACTCGATCTACGGGCACAGCATGGGCGGACGGGTCGCCTTCGAGGTGGTCCGCGAGCTGCGGCGGCTCGGCGTACGAGCGCCCGAATGCCTCTACGTCGGCGCCGCGCACCCGCCGGAGCGCCAGGAGACGCTGGGACGGTGGACGGGCCTGGGCGACGACGACCTGATCGAGGAGCTGATCCACCGGCTGGACGCGCCCGCGGACCTGCGGACGCAGCCCGAGCTCAAGGCGCTGCTCATCCCCGCACTGCGGACGGACATGGAGTGGCTGCGCCACTACCGCTTCGCCAGGCAGGAGCCGCTCGACGTGCCCATCATCGCCTTCGCCGGGGCTCACGACCGGGAGGTCGCCCATCCCGGCATGCTCGCCTGGGCCCGCCACACCTCCTCGACCTTCCGCCTGCACACGCTCGACGCCGCACACCTCTTCCTCACCACGCACGCCGATCAGGTGGCGCGCACGATCGCGGACGGCCCTCATCGGGGCCTGGCCGCGGACGAGGTGCACGTGTGGCTGGCCGACCTCGACGAACTGCCCGAGTTGTGCGCGGCCGTGGAGGAGTTGTCGCCGAAGGAGGCGGCACGAGCGGCCCGGTTCCGGCAGGAGGACCAGCGGCGCCGGTTCGTCGGCAGGTCGGTGCTGCTGCGACGGCTGCTCGGCGAGTACGGGATCGAGCCGGGCGCCGGTGGGCCGCGTACCCTGCCCGGCGGCGAGGCGGGCGGCGAGAGCGGGGCCGGCCACAGCCTCAGCCATTCGGGCGGGCTCGTGCTGGTCGCGCTGGCGGCCGGCCGGGTGGGCGCCGCGCTGGAGCGCTTCCGCCCGCTGGCCGACGAGCAGTCCTTCTTCGACGGGGTGCTGGACGAGCGGGAGCGCGACGAGTACGCCGGGCTGCCCGAGGAACTGCGGTTGCCCAGCGCGCTGCGCACGTGGACGGCCAAGGAGGCGGTGTCGCGGGCGACCGGCGACGGGCCGCGGGTGGATCCGGCGCTGTTCGGGTTCGCCGGGCAGCGGCCGGGCGCGACCTGGGTGCCCGAGGTGGCGCCCGAAGCGGCACAGCAGGCGGGACAGCTGGCGGAGTGGCTGGCGGAGTGGCGGGTGACGCACCTGCCGCTGGGCCGGGCGACCGCCGCGATCGCGGCCCGCCCGCCGCGCTTCCTGCTGCGTTTCGAGACGGTACGGCAAGGCCGGCTGGTACGGCCGGGTGTGGAGGCCGCAGGATGACACTCCTCAGCAGTCTGATCACGGCTCAGGCCGCGAGGACCCCGGACGCCCCGGCGGTCCGGCAATGGGATGACGTGCTCAGCTATGCCCAGCTGGTCGAGCGGGCGTGGGCGCTGGCGGCCCGGCTTCGCGAGCTCGGCGTCGGGCCGGAGGCACGGGTGGGGCTGTGCACCCGCCGTACTCCGCTGATGCCGGTGGCGGTGCTGGCCATCCATCTGGCGGGCGGCGCGTACGTGCCGCTGGATCCGGGGCATCCGCGCAAGCGGCTGGAGGAGGTGCTGGAGGACGCCGGGATCGCGGTGGTCGTCGTGGACGAGCGCGGCCGCGAGCTCCTGGACGGCTGCGCCTCCACGCTCGTGGACGCCCATCAGCCGGGGCCGGCGGAGCCGCTGGAGAGCGGCGTCGTGGCGGGCAACGCGGCGTGGGTGATCTACACCTCCGGTTCCACCGGACGGCCCAAGGGCGTCGTCGTGAGCCACGCCAACGCGGTCTTCTTCGTCACCTCGACCGTCGCGCACTTCGGCCTGGACGCGAGCTGCAGCTCGATGGCCTTCTCCGCCCTGGGCTTCGACGCCTCGATCATGGACATGGTGCTCCCGCTGACGATCGGCGGCTGCGTGCAGCTCGTGCCGGACGAGGACCGCGTGGACCCGGCCCGGTTGCAACACTTCCTGGAGGCGCACGACGTCACCTGGGGGTACCTCCCGCCCGCGCTGCTCCCGCTGGTGGATCCGAGCCGCCTGCCGTACCTGCGGGACGTGGTGACGGCGGGTGAGCCGCCCCCGCCCGAGCAGGTGGAGCGGTGGTCGGCGCACACGCGCTTCCACAACCTGTACGGCCCGACCGAGCTGACCGTCGTCGTGGTCGGCGGCGAGTTCCGCGGCGTGTGGGACCGGCCGCTGCCGATCAGCCGGCCGCTGCGCGGCTGCCGGGCCTACATCGTCGACGAGGACATGAACCTGTGCCCGCCGGGTGTGCCGGGCGAGCTGCTCGTCGGCGGCCCGCAGGTCAGCCGGGGGTACCTGGGCCGGCCCGCGCTGACGGCCGAACGGTTCGTGCCCGACCCGTTCTCGGCGGAGCCGGGGGCGCGGCTGTACCGGACCGGCGATCACGTGGCGTGGGGGGAGGACGGCCAGATCTCGTTCATGGGCCGCCTCGACCGCCAGGTGAAGGTGCAGGGGCAGCGCGTGGAGATCGGCGAGGTGGAGACGACCCTGCGTGCGCATCCCGGCGTGCTGCAGGCGGTGGTGGACTTCACCGGCGAGCTGGTCGCCTACGTGACGCCCGAGGACGCGCCCGACCTCGCCGTGCTGCGCGAGGACCTGGCGGTGCGGCTGCCGCCGTACATGTTGCCGACCAAGCTGGTACGCCTGGCCATCCTCCCGCTGAACCCCTCGGGCAAGGTGGACCTGGCCGCCCTCAAGGCACGGTCCAGGCGGGAACAGGGTACGGCGAGCGGGCTGGCCGGGATCTGGGCGCGGGTGCTGGAGGCGCCCGTCCCGGACGACGAGGACGACTTCTTCGAGCGCGGCGGGCACTCACTGCGGGCGATGCGGCTGGTGGCGGCGGTACGCGCCGAGCTGGGCCGGGCGGTGTCGGTCCAGGACGTGTACGCGGGCCGGACCTACGGCGCGCTGCGCGCGCTCGTGGAGGACGCGCCGCGGGCGGCCGTCGCCGCGCCGCCCACCGGGAGCCCGGTGGCGTTCTCGCCCGCCCAGCGCCGGATGTGGTTCGTCGAGCAGCTGGCGCCCGAGTCGACCGCGCACAACATCGCGATGGCCGAACGGATCCGCGGCCCGCTCGACGTCGCGGCGCTCCGGCGCGCGCTCACCGACGTGGTGGCGGTCCACGAGGCGTTGCGCTGGCGGGTGGGCTCGCGCGACGGCATCCCCGACGTGACGGTCGCGCCGCCGGCCGAGGTGCCGCTGCCGGTCGACGACCTGTCCCCCGCCGAACTGGCCGCGGCGCTGGAGAAGGAGGCGCGGGAACGGTTCGACCTGGCCGCCGGGCCGCTGTTCCGGGCGCGGCTGATCCGGCTGACCCCCGACGAGCACGTGCTCTGCCTGACCGCGCACCACCTGGTGTTCGACGGCTGGTCACAGGACGTGCTCTTCCGCGGCCTGTCCGCCGCCTACCGGGGCGAGCCGGTCGAGGTGCCCGAGCACACGTTCGCCGACTACGTACGCTGGCTGCGCGGGAACGACGACGGCCAGACGCTGGGCTGGTGGCGGGAGCGCCTGCGTGACGCCCCGCTGGTGCTCGACCTGCCCAGGGACGCGGCCAGGCCGCCCGCGCAGACCTTCCGCGGCGCCTCCTGCCGGGGCGAGCTGGACGCGGCGCTGGGCGCGCAGGTGGCCGAGCTGGCGGCGCGGCTGGGCAGCACGCCGTACGCGGTGTTGCTGGCCGCGTTCGCCCGCCTGCTCGCCGGGTTGTCGGGACGTGACGACCTGGTGGTGGGGGCGGCGTACGCGGACCGGCCGCACGTGGCGTTCGAGTCGCTGGTGGGGATGTGCGTGCAGGTCCTGCCGCTGCGGTTGCGCCCTCGGGGCGACTTCGCGGAGCAGGTGACGGCGTGCGCGGCCGAGCTGGGCGCGGCGATCAGGCACCGGGACGTGCCGCTCGGGCAGTTGCTGGAGTCGCTGCGGCTGCCGCGCGACCTGAGCCGCAACCCGATCACGCAGGTCATGTTCAACATGTACAACTTCGCGCAGGCCCATCTGGAGCTGGACGGTTGCGAGAGTGAGCCGTTGCGGCCGGGGCTGCCGGGGGCGCTGTTCGACCTGACGATGTACGTGGGCGAGCAGCGCGGCGGTTACGCGCTGGAGCTGGTCTACAACCCCGACCTGTTCTCGGCCGAGCGCATGACGGCGCTGGTCGACGGCTACGTCGGGCTGCTCGGCGAGTTGCTGACCGGGCGGGCGGAACCCGGCTCCCCCGACGTGGAGCTCCCGGACTGGGACGGCCCCGGGCTGCTGGAGCTGGTCGGCGACGCCCACGCGGGGGCGCGGCGGCGTACCGAGGCGGCGCTGCGGGAGGCGGGGGCCGGGCCGGGGGCCGTGGTGGCCGTCGTGGCCTCCCGGGTCCCCGAGCTGCCGGGGATCCTGCTCGGCGTGCTGGCCACGGGAGCGCGGTGGGTGGTGATCGACTCGGCTTATCCTGCTGCCGTACAGGAGCGGCAGATCGCCGCCGCGGGCGCCCGGCTGGTCCTGCGGGACGGGACGATCGAGCCGCGCGAGGGCGGCGCCGAGCTGCCGGGGTCCGGCTATCTCTCGATGACCTCGGGCACCACGGGCGATCCCAAGCCGGTGGTCACCGCCGAGAGGCCGCTGGCTCATTTCATCTCCTGGTACGTCCATACTTTCGCCGTCGAGCCGCACGACCGGTTCGCGTTGTTGTCCGGGCCGGCCCACGATCCGGCGCTGCGCGACATGTTCGTCCCGGCCGCGGCGGGCGCCGAGTTGTTCGTGCCCGAACTGGAGCTGGTCCGCGATCCCGCCAAGCTGGTCACCTGGCTGCGCGAGCACGCGATCACCGTCCTGCACCTGACGCCGCAGCTCGCGGCGATGCTGGCGGGCACCGGCACCACGCTGCCCGACGTACGGCTGGCCGGCGTGGGTGGCGACCTGTTCACCGGCACCCAGGCGGGCAGGCTGCGGACGCTCGTACCGAATGCCCGGCTCGTCGCCTTCTACGGCACGACCGAGACGCCGCAGGCGCACGCCTGGCACGAGCTCGCGGAGCCGTACCCGGAGGTCGTGCCGATCGGGCGGCCCGTCGAGGGCAGCGAGATCATCGTGGTGGCGCCGGACGGCAGGCGGGCCGGGGTGGGCGAGCTGGGTGAGGTGGTGGTCCGCAGCCGCCATCTGGCCTCGGGTTACCTGGACCCGGCGCTGACCGGCCGGCGCTTCGACGGCGACCGTTTCCGTACCGGGGATCTCGGCCGGCGCAACCCCGACGGCACGGTCACCCCGGCCGGGCGCGCCGACGACCAGGTGAAGGTGCGCGGGTTCCGGGTCGAGCTGGGCGAGGTGGAGGCGGCGCTGGCCGCCTGCCGGGACGTACGGGCCGCCGCGGCCAAGGTCGAGGGCGGCACGCTCATCGGCTACGTGGTGCCCGCCGGGCCGGGGACGGCCGCGCATCGGATCCTGGACGAGCTGCGCCGGGCGCTGCCCGAGCACGCCGTTCCCACCGAGGTGGTGGTGCTGCCCGCGCTGCCGCTGACGCCCAACGGCAAGGTGGACCGCGCCGCGCTGCGCGGGCGGCCGGTCGAGCAGCCGAAGGCCGCCGGCGGCCTCGACGGTCCCACGCAGAAGACCGTCGCCCAGGTGTGGCGGGCCGTGCTGGGCATGCCGCGGCTCGGCCCCGACGACAACTTCTTCGAGATCGGCGGCCACTCGCTGGCCATGGCGGCCGTGCAGGCACGGCTGAAGGCGGCGACCGGCCGCGAGATCCCGATCACGGAACTGTTCAGGCATCCCACGATCCGGACGCTGGCCGCGCATCTCGATGGCGCGGGCGGCAGTCCGGGGCTGGACCGGGCGGCACGCCGCCTGGCCTCACGGCGAGACAGGTTGAGGAACCGCAACGAGAAGGGGATTGCCCCATGACGGACGAGCCCACGGCTGAGCCGATCGCGATCATCGGCTTGTCGTGCCGAGTCCCGGGAGCGGGTGACGCGCAGCAGTTCTGGCGCAACCTCGCCGACGGCGTCGAGTCGCTGACCACCTACACCTTGGAGGAGCAACGGGCGCTGGGCACGGCGGAAAGCCTGCTGGCCGACCCGAACTTCGTGCCGGCCGCCATGGCGCTGGACGACTACGAGGGTTTCGACGCGGCGTTCTTCGGCATGTCGATCAGGGAGGCGGAGGTCCGCGATCCGCAACACCGGTTGTTCCTCGAACTGTCGCACACGGCGCTGGAGGACGCGGGCTACGACCCGTTCCGCTATCCGGGCGAGATCGGCGTCTACGCCGGGACCGGGACGGACACCTACCAGTGGCGCAACATCCGCAGCAACGCCCAGGCCCACAAGAACGCCGGCTGGCTTGCGGTCATGGTGGGCAACCACGTCGACTACTGCGCGACGCTCACCTCGTACAAGCTCGACCTGCGCGGTCCCAGCTACACCGTGCACACCGCGTGCTCGACCGCGCTGGTGGCCTTCCACGTCGCGTGCGAGGCGCTGCGCAACGGCGAGTGTGACATGGCGCTGGCCGGCGCGGCCATGCTGGACCTGCCGCAGGGCGAGGGCTACATCTACGACCAGGACGGCATCGTCTCGCCAGACGGGCACACCCGCTCCTTCGACGCCGACGCCGGTGGCACAGCCTGGGGCAGCGGCGGCGGCGTCCTCGTGCTGAAGCGGCTGTCTGAGGCGATCGAGGACCGCGACAACATCCGCGCGGTGGTCCTGGGCAACGCGATCAACAACGACGGCGCGGGCAAGGTCGGCTTCTCCGCGCCGAGCATGGACGGTCAGGCCGCGGTGATCGCGCAGGCGCTGGGCGTGGGCGGCGTGGACCCGCGTACGGTCACCTACGTCGAGGCGCACGGCACCGGCACGGCGCTCGGCGACCCGATCGAGGTGGCCGCGCTGTCCAGCGTGTTCGCGCAGCACACGACCGACACCCAGTGGTGCGGCATCGGCTCGGTCAAGAGCAACATCGGCCACCTCGGCCAGTCGGCCGGCATCCCCAGCCTGGTCAAGACGGTGCTGGCGCTGGAGAACAAGCTGATCCCGCCGACGCTGCACTTCAAGAGCCCCAACCCGAAGATCGACTTCCCGGTGAGCCCGTTCTACGTCGTCTCCTCGCCGACGAAGTGGGAGCCTGACGGCTTCCCGCGCCGGGCCGGCATCAGCTCGTTCGGGATCGGCGGCACGAACGCGCACGCCGTACTGGAGGAGGCGCCGCCGCGTCCGCCGCTCCCCCGCGAGCGGCCCGCGCACCTGCTGAAGTTGTCGGCCAGGACCGAGTCGGCGCTGGCCGCCGCGCGGGAACGGCTGGCGGCGCACCTGGCCGCGCACCCCGAGACGGACCTCGCCGACGTGGCCCTCACGCTGCGCGTGGGCCGCCGCGAGCTCAAGCACCGGGCCGCCGTCGTCACGACGTCGCCGGCCGACGCGGTGGCCGCGCTGACCGACCCCAAGCGCGTCGTCTCCGGCGCCAAGCCGAAGCGACCCGCGCAGGTGGCCTTCCTCTTCTCCGGCCAGGGCTCCCAGTACGGCGGCATGGCCGCGGAGCTGTACCGGAACGAGCCGATCTTCCGCGAGGCGGTGGACGAGTGCGCGGCCGTCCTGGACGTTCGCGAGCAGATCTTCGCCACCGGCGAGGAGGCGGACGAGGCGCTGCGGCAGACCTCGCTCACCCAGCCCGCCCTGTTCACGGTCGAGTACGCGCTGGCCAGGCTCTGGCTCTCGCTGGGCGTCGAACCGGCCGCGATGATCGGCCACAGCATCGGCGAGTACGCGGCGGCCACCATCGCCGGCGTCTTCACGCTGCCCGACGCGATGCGGCTGGTCGCGGCGCGCGGACGGCTGATCCAGGACCTGCCGCCCGGCTCCATGCTGGCCGTGCAGCTCATGCCCGACGAGATCGCGCCGATGTTGCCCGACGACGTCTCCGTGGCCACCGTCAACGGCCCCGGCACGTGCGTCGTCGCCGGCCCGTCCGAGTCGATCAGGGAACTGGCCGAGATGCTGGAGGAGGAGGGCATCGGCTGCACCCAGCTGCGCACCTCGCACGCCTTCCACTCGGCGATGATGGAGCCGATGCTGCGGGAGTTCCGCGAGCTGGTCGCCGCCGTCGGGCCGGCCGCGCCGAGCCTGCCGTTCCTGTCGAACGTGACCGGCACCTGGATCACCGCCGCGGAGGCCACCGACCCGTCGTACTGGGCCCGCCACGTGCGCGAACCGGTCCGCTTCGGCGACTGCGTCTCGACGCTCCTGGCCGACGGCGAATGGATCATGATCGAGTGCGGTCCCGGACGGCGGCTGTCCGGCCTGGCGGGCACCCAGCTGCCCGCCGGCGCGATCGCCCCGCTGCCGTCGCTGCCCGGCCCGCGCGACCGGGCCGGTGACGTCGCGGTCCTGTCGCAGGCCGTGGGCGCGCTCTGGGTGCACGGCGTCGAGCTGAACGACTTCGGCGCGCCCGGCTTCCGCGTCTCGCTGCCGGGTTACCCGTGGGAGCGGCAGCGCGCCTGGATCGACCCCGACCCGCAGGGCGCCTTCTCCGGCGGCGTCGCCGCGCCGCGGCAGGCCGAGGGGCCCCTGCCTCCCGAGCAGTGGTACGGCGTGCCCGTCTGGCACCAGGCGCCCGCCCGTCCGGCGACCGCGTCGCCGATCACGCGCTGCCTGGCCTTCGTGGACGAGGACTCGGCCGCGCTGGCCGACGCCCTGCGCGCCTCCGGCGCCGAGGTCCTGGAGGTACGGCCGGGCACCGCGTTCAGCGCCTCCGACGGACATTTCACCGTACGGCCCGCCGAACGGGAGGACTACGACGCGCTGCTCGAAGCGGTCGGCGAGATCCCCGAGCGGATCGTGCACGCCTGGGCCCTCACCGGCGGTGAGCCTACGTGGGCGGCGCAGGACCGCGGCTTCTTCGGCGTCCTGGCCCTCGTGCAGGCGTTGTCGGCGGCCCAGCCGCCCGGCGGCGTGCAGCTCGACCTGGTGACCGCGGGCACGATGGACGTCGTAGGCGACGACCTGACCAGGCCGGAGCACGCGACGCTGGCCGCCTTCGCCCGGGTCGTCCCCCTGGAGACGCCGTGGTTGCGGGTCCGCCACATCGACGCGCCCGACCGGGACGCGGTGCGTGGCCTCGCCGCCGAGCTGGGCCGCGCGGCGGAGCCCGGCGAGGCCGGGCTGCTGGCCCCGGTCGCCCTGCGCGGCGGGAAGCGGTGGCTGCTCGGATACGAGCAGGTGGAGGTGACGAGCGAGCCGGGCGAGCCGCGCGACGGCCAGGTGTACGTGATCACCGGCGGTCTGGGCGGCATCGGCGTCTCGC
This sequence comes from Nonomuraea sp. WAC 01424, assembly GCF_003947315.1. Taxonomy (NCBI): domain Bacteria; kingdom Bacillati; phylum Actinomycetota; class Actinomycetes; order Streptosporangiales; family Streptosporangiaceae; genus Nonomuraea; species Nonomuraea sp. WAC 01424. Next base: position 382,811 of record NZ_QHHZ01000004.1, on the reverse strand, counting down.
TGGCCGAGGACCTGGCGGCGCGGGCCCGCGTCAACCTCGTCCTGCTGTCCAGGACCGGGCTGCCCGGCGGCCCGCCGCGGTCGGCCCGCGAGGCGCGCGCCGCCGAGGCGATCCGCCGGATGGAGGCCGCCGGGGCGCGGGTGCTGACCCTCGCCGCCGACGTGACGGATCCGGCGGACATGCGCCGGGTCAGGGACGAGACGCTCGCCGCGTTCGGCCGGGTGGACGTGCTCGTGCACGCGGCCGGCCTGCCCGGCGGCGGCATGGCCCAGATCAAGGAGCGGGAGGCGGCGGAGGCCGTGCTCCGGCCCAAGGTGCTCGGCACGCTGGCCCTCCAGGAGGCGTTCGGCGAGCTGGAGCTGGAGGCCGTGGTGCTCTGCTCGTCGATCACCGCCGTGGCCGGCGGGTTCGGGCAGATCGACTACTGCGCGGCCAACAACTTCCTCGACGCGCACGCCCGCGCCGGACAAGGCTGGAACGCCGCCCAGATCGTCAGCGTCAACTGGGGCAGGTGGCTGGAAGTCGGCATGGCGGTGGAGACCGCGGCGCCCGCCGGATTCGTCGCCCTGCAACGCGGCGACCGGATCAAGGCGATCGACCACCCGGTCCTCGACGCCCGGCACGCCGGCGAGGGCAACGGTCTCGACTGGTGCAGCGGCACCCTCTCGCCGAGCACCCACTGGGTGCTGGACGAACACCGCATCGCCGACGTGTCGGTACTGCCGGGCACTGGTCACCTCGAACTGGCCAGGACGGCCGCCGAGGCGGTGCTGCCCGGCAGCGGCCTGGTCGAGCTGCGGGACGTGGTGTTCGTCGAACCGCTGTCGGTGGCCGACGGCGCCACCGCCGAGGTACGGGTGATCTTCACCCAGGAGGCGGACGGCGCGGAGTTCCAGGTGCAGAGCATCATCGGCGGGTCGCACCGCGTCCACGCCAGAGGCACGGCGGCCAAGGTGAACCCGCCCGCCGCCGACCGCGTGGACCTGCGGGCGATCATGGATCGCTGTGTGCCCTCGACGGACGAGCAGGGCGGCGTCCCCCTGTCGGGCCTGCTCACGCTGGGCGAGCACTGGCACCGGACCCTGACCGCCACGCATGCCGGCCGGCAGGAGGCGCTCGGCCTGTTCGAGGCCAACGACGCGCTGCTGTCCGATCTCGACCGCTGGGGGCTGCACCCGGCCCTGCTCGACGTCGCCACCACGTTCAGCTGGGTCGAGGTCGAGGGTCACTACCTGCCGCTCGGCTACGGCCGCATCACCGTGTTCGGCGCCCTGCCCGAGGCGTTCTGGAGCCATCTGCGCATCACCAGCACCGACACCGACGAAGTGCTGGTCGTGGACGTCACGATGATCGCGCCCGACGGCACGGTGCTGGTGCAGGTCTCCGACTACGTCCTGCGCAGGATCGACACCGAGGCCGTGGTGTCCGGGGTCGTCACCAGCGCCGGCTCCCAGCTCGCCGCCCCGGCGGCGGCCACGGCCGACGACGCGGCCGGCATCAGGCCGGCCGAGGGGGCCCTCTCCCTGCGCAGGCTGCTGGCCGCGCCGCTCGGCCCGCAGGTCGTGGTGGCGGCCACCACGGTGGCCGAACTCGTCGCCGGCGTCGGCTCGCTGACCCAGGAGACCGTGGAGTCCGAGCTCGATCCGGCGGCGGTCGCCGACCGGCAGGACAAGGCGCCCGCCGAGGGTTACGTCGCCCCGCGCAACGACGCCGAGGCCACGATCGCCCGCCTGTGGGGCGAGGTGCTCGGCGGCGACCACATCGGCGTCGACGACGACTTCTTCGAGCTGGGCGGCAACTCGCTCATCGCGGTCCAGCTCATCGCCCTCATCCGCAAGGAGCTGGGGGTGCGGCTGCCGATGCGCAACCTCTTCGAGGAGCCGACCGTGGCCGGGGTCGCCGCCCTGATCGACGCCGCCACGGCCGCGGCCCCCGAGCCCGCCCCCGCCACCGGGCCCGCCGCCCAGACCATCCCCCGTCTCCCCCGGAGTTCCGCATGAGCGCAGAGACCAAGGTCGTCCGCAACGACGAGGAGCAGTACTCCATCTGGCCCGCCGGCCGGGACAACCCCTCCGGTTGGTACGACGCCGGTTTCTCCGGCACCAAGGACGAATGCCTGGGCCACATCGAGCAGGTGTGGACCGACATGCGCCCGAAGAGCCTGCGAGAGGCCATGGACAGTGAGTGATGCCTTCCCCGCGTCCTCCGGCCAGGAGCGGATGTGGTTCCTTTCGCGCTTCGAGCCCGATCTGGCCGTCTACAACATCGGGATGATCATGCCGATGGCGGCCAGGCAGCCGGTGGACCCGCGCCGGCTGGAACGGGCGATCGACCTGGTCGTACGGCGCCATGAGGCGCTGCGCACCACGTTCGAGTTCCGGGACGGGCAGGTGGTGCAGCTCGTCAGCCCCGGCGCGCCGCCCACGGTCCTGACGGAGACGGACCTGACCCACCTTCCGCTGGACGGCGCCGAGGCGGAGCTGGCCCGCCTGGCCCAGGCGGACGCGGTGCTGCCGTTCGACATGGAACGGGCGCCGCTGTACCGGGCCAGGCACGTCAAGCTGGCCGAGGACGATCTGCGGCTGGCCATCGTCTTCGACCACACGATCTTCGACGGCATCTCGTCCATGGTCTTCATGGACGAGGTGGAGGAGTGCTACGACGCGCTCGGCGAGGACCGTGCGCCGAAGCTGCCCGAACTGCCGATCCAGTTCGCCGACTTCGCCGTGTGGCAGCGCGGCAGGTTGTCCGGCGAGTTCCTGGAGACCGAGCTGGTCCACTGGCGTGAGCGGCTGGCCGGAGTGCCCGCCGACCTCGCCCTGCCGGGTGACCGGCCGCGGCCGGCCCGCCGTACGTATCGGGGCGGGATCCGGCTCGGCACCTACTCCCCCGAGCTGTCGGCGGGCGTGGAACGGCTGGCCAAGGAGCTCAACACGACGTTGTTCACGGTGATGCTCACCGCGTACGCGGCCGTGTTGTCGCGCTGGTCCGGGATCGACGACATCGTGGTGGGCACGCCCGTCGCGGGACGGCTGCTGCCCGAGACCGAGCCGGTCATCGGCATGTTCGTCAACGCGGTGCCGCTGCGCGTGGACCTGTCGGGCGCGCCCAGCTTCCGCGAGGCGGCCGTCCGCGTACGGGCGACGGTGGCCGAGGCGCTCGACCATCAGGAACTGCCGTTCGAGCGGCTGGTGGAGGATCTCCAGCCGACCCGGGACCTGAGCGTGCCGCCCCTCTACCAGGTGATGTTCAACCTGGCCATCCGTACCAACGAGGGGCAGATCGCCAACGGCACCGCGAAGGTGGACGTCCAGCTCGACGTCAACATGCGCGACGGGCTGCTGCACACCCGGCTGGAGTACGCGACCGACCTGTTCGATCCGGGGACGATCGAACGCTTCGAGGCGAACCTGCGGACGCTGGTCGAGTCGGCCGCCGCCGACCCCGACCGGCCGGTGCCCACGCTTCCCGTGCTCGCCGCGGAGGAACGTGCGCGGGTGCTGGCTCTCGGGACCGGCGCGCCCCAGGCCGCGCCCGGAACCCTGCACACGCTGATCGAGGCCCGGGCGGCCGCCACCCCGGACGCCCCGGCGGTGGTCTTCGGCGAGGTCACGCTCACCTACGCCGAGCTCAACGGCCGTGCCAACCGGCTCGCCCGCCGGTTGCGGGAGGTCGGCGTCGAACGCGGCCGCACTGTCGCGGTCTGCGCGGAACGCTCGCCCGAGCTGGTCGTCGCGCTGCTCGCCGTGCTCAAGGCGGGCGGCGCGTACGTGCCGCTGGATCCCGAGTACCCGCGGGACCGGCTGGAGTTCATGCTCGCCGACTGCGGCGCGCGGGTCCTGCTCACCCAGCGCCACCTGGTGGTGCCCGGCGGGCCGATCGAGACGGTGCTGCTGGAGGACGACCACGACTTCGCCTCCGGCGACCTGGAGCCGGTGACCGGACCGGACGACGCCGCGTACCTGATCTACACCTCGGGCTCGACCGGCCGGCCGAAGGCCGTGGTCAACACCCATCGCGGCATCGTCAACCGGCTCGCCTGGATGCAGGAGACGTTCGGGCTGACGGCCGGCGACGTGGTGATGCAGAAGACCCCGACCAGCTTCGACGTGTCGGTGTGGGAGTTCTTCTGGCCGCTGCTGCAGGGCGCCTGCCTCGTCCCGGTACGGCCGGGCGGCCACCGGGACCCCAGCCACCAGCGCGACCTGATCAAGCGGCATTCGGTGACCACGATGCACTTCGTGCCGTCGATGCTCGCCCTCTTCCTGGAGGAGGCGAACATCGAGTCGTGCACGTCGCTGCGCCGCGTGGTGTGCAGCGGCGAGGAGCTGCCGCCCAGGCTGGCGGCCCGCTTCTTCGACCGCCTGCCCGGCGTGGAGCTGCACAACCTCTACGGCCCCACCGAGGCGGCCGTCGACGTCTCCTGGCACGCCTGCCGGCCGGGCGAGACGGTGATCCCCATCGGCCGTCCGATGCCGGGCTGCCGCCTGCACGTCCTGGACGAGCACCTGGAGCCGAGGCCCGTCGGCGTGCCCGGTCACCTGCACATCGGCGGCGTCCAGGTGGCCCGCGGCTACGCGGGGCGGCCGGGGCTGACGGCCGAGCGCTTCGTCCCCGACCCGTACGGGCCGCCGGGCGCGCGCCTGTACGCCACCGGCGACCTGGCCAGGCTGCGCGCCGACGGGGAGATCGAATTCCTCGGCCGCATCGACGACCAGGTGAAGGTGCACGGCTGGCGGGTCGAGCTGGGCGAGATCGAGGCGGCGCTGGCCGAGGACGCCCGGGTGCGCCGGGTCGTCGTGGCACTGCGCGACGACGCGCCGGGCGGCCCCGGGCTGGTGGCCTACGTGGACTGGACGGGCGAGGCGAGCCGGCTCTCGCACGAGCTGCGTACCGGGCTGGCGCGCACGTTGCCGCCGGCCCTGGTGCCGCAGGCGTTCGTGCAGGTCGCCGAGTTCCCGCTGAGCCCGAGCGGGAAGCTCGACCGCGCCGCGCTGCCGCCGCCCACCGGGCCCGGTCGCGGCGATCTCGGCACCACCTACGTCGCGCCGGAGACGCCGCTGGAGGAGGAGCTGTGCGCGCTCTGGGGCGAGCTGCTGGGCCGTGACCGGGTCGGCGTCGAGGACGACTTCTTCGCCCTCGGCGGGCACTCGCTGCTGGCCGTCCAGCTGATCACCAGGTACCGGGAGGAGTACGGGATCGAGATGGACCTGCGGGTCTGCTTCGAGCTCACCACGGTGACCGAGCACGCGCTGGCCGTACTGGAACTCCAGCTCGGCGACGTCGAGCTGGACGATCTCCTGGCGGAGGACGCGGACGGATGAGCGAGGTGCGAGGGCGGCTCGCCCGACTCAGCCCGGAACAGCGTGCGGCGCTGGAGCGCAGGCTCCAGCGGCAGCCGAAGGCCCGGCCCACCGGCATTCCCGCGCGCAGCGATCCGGACGCGCCGGCGCCGCTCTCCTACGGGCAGGAGCGGCTCTGGTTCCTGCAACAGCTCGACCCGGCCGACGCCTCCTACAACATGTACATGGTGCAGCGGTTGCGCGGCGAGCTGTCCGTCCAGGACCTCGCTGCGGCGCTGACCGCCGTGGCGGCCCGGCATCCGATGTTGCGGGCCCGCTTCCCCGCCATGGAAGGCAGTCCGGTCCAGGTCGTCGAGCCGGAGCTGAAGCTCGATCCGGTGCTGGTGGACCTGGCGGACCTGCCGGCGTCCGAACGCGAGGCGCGCGCCACGGCGCTCGTGGCCGAGCTGACCAACACGCCGTTCGACGTGGCCACTGGCCCGCTGGTACGGGTGCACCTGATCACGTTGTCGGCGACCGATCACGTGTTCTGCCTGGTCCTGCATCACCTGGTGGCCGACGGCTGGTCCCTGAAGATCATCTTTTCCGAGCTGGCCGCCTGCTACGCCGGGAACGCGGCCGGGCTGGGCGCTCCCTCGGTCGACTACCGCGACTTCGCGGCCTGGCAGCGGGGCCGCGAGCCGTCGCAGAAGTCCCTGGACTACTGGCGCGCCCAGCTCGACGGCGTGGAGCCGCTCGACCTGCCCACGGACCGGCCGCGGCCGGCCGTACGGGTGCCCAGTGGCGACTACTGCGCGCGCCGCGTCGGCCCCGAGCTGACGGCCCGCCTGGAGCAGCTGGCCAGGGACGAGCGCGGCACGCTGTTCATGGTCCTGCTGGCCGCCTACCAGCTCCTGCTGGCGGCTCACTGCGGCAGGAACGACCTCACGGTCGGCTCGGTCATCGCCGGACGCGACCGCCCGGAACTCCACGACGTCGTCGGCTTCTTCCCCGAGACGCTGGTGCTGCGCGGCGACCTGTCCGGCGACCCGTCCTTCCGCATGCTGCTCGCGCGGACCAGGGCGACGGTCCTGGACGCGTTCGCGCACCAGGACATCCCGTTCGAACGCCTGCTCAACGACCTCGGCATCCGCCGCGACCTGAGCACGACGCCGCTGTTCCAGGCGATGTTCGTGATTCAGGACAAGGCTGCCTCCGCCCTTCCGCTGCCGGGCATCGAGGTGGAGATGTTCGACCCGGGGGCGACCCAGGCGAAGTTCGACCTGATGCTGGACATCACCCAGTTCGACGGCTCGCTCTGGGCGATGTTGTCCTACGCCAGCGACCTGTTCGAGGAGGAGACCGCGACGCGGTTGCTGCGGCGCTGGGAACGGGTGCTGGAGACGGTCGCGGGCGACCCGGGCACGCCGCTGTCCGCGTTGCGCGCGGCGATGATGTTGCCCGAGGACCGGCCGCCGGCCCTCGACAACCCGCAACCGCCCGCGCGCGACGTGCTCGACCTCTTCCACGAGCGCGTACGGCTCTCGCCCGGCGCCCCGGCGGTGAGCCACGGCGCCCGCCGGGTCACCTACGCCGAACTGGACGCCATGGCCACCGCGCTGGCCGGGCGACTGTCCGAGGCCGGCGTCGGCCCGGACACGGTCGTGGGCCTGCGCGCCGGGCGCTCGGTGGAGCTGATCGCCGGGATGCTCGCGGTCGGCAAGGCGGGCGGCGCGTACCTGCCGCTCGACCCGGCCTACCCGCCGGAGCGGCTGCGGTGGATGGCGGCGGACGCGGGCGCGGGCCTGGTGCTCGACGAGGACGGCCTGCGCGAGCCGACGTCCCGCGTCGGCGGCGCACCCCAGGTCACCCCGCCGGGCTCGCTGGCCTACGTGATCTACACCTCGGGTTCGACCGGACGTCCCAAGGGCGTGGAGGTGCCGCGCGAGGCGCTCGCCTCACGGGTGGGCTGGATGCGGGAGCACTACGAGCTCGGGCCGGGCGACCGCGTCCTGCAGTTCGCCTCGCCGAGCTTCGACACGCACGCCGAGGAGATCTACCCGGCGCTGGCCGCCGGCGCCGAGCTCGTCCTGTGCCCGGACGAGCCGCTGCCGGACTTCCTGAAGACCCCGGAGGGTTCGGCGCTCACCGTGCTGGACCTGCCCACGTCGTACTGGCAGGAGCTGGTGGCCATGGGCGTCGCGTGGCCGTCCGGCCTGCGGCTGCTCATCCTGGGCGCCGACCCGCTGCCCGGCCCCGCCCTGGCCGCCTGGTACGACTCCGCACCCCCGGGCGTGCGCCTGATCAACAGTTACGGCCCCACCGAGACCACGATCATCGCCGCCACCGCCGAGATGCACCCCGCCGAGGCGCTGCGCCGTCCGGCCGTGGGCGTCGCCCTGCCCGGCACCACGCTCCAGGTGCTGGCCCCCGACGGGCTGCCGGTTCCGCCCGGCGTCGCGGGCGAGCTGCACATCGGCGGCAGCGGCCTGGCCCGCGGCTACCGGGGCGCGCCCGCCCTCACGGCCGAGCGTTTCGTCCCTGGCCCTGACGGCTCGCGCCTCTACCGCACCGGCGACCGGGCCCGCTTCCGCCTGGACGGCAGCCTGGAGATCCTCGGCCGGCTGGACCGGCAGGTGAAGGTGCGCGGGTATCGCGTGGAGCCGGGCGAGGTGGAATCGGTGTTGCTCGCCCACCCGTCGGTACGGCAGGCCACCGTGGTGGTCCGCGACGACCGCCTGATCGCGTACGCCGTGCACGACGGCGGCGACGGGTTACGCGATCACCTGGCCGCCGAGCTGCCCCCGCACATGGTGCCGAGCGTGGTCGTCACGCTCGATCGCATCCCGCTGACCCCCGCCCGCAAGATCGACCGGGAGGCCCTGCCCGAGCCGGGTCAGACGCGGACCACGGCGTACGAGCCGCCGGCCGGCGCGGCCGAGGAGCTCGTCTGCATGGTCTGGGCCGAGGTGCTGGGGCTGGAGCGGGTCGGCGTACTGGACGACTTCTTCCAGCTCGGCGGCCACTCGCTGCTGGCCACCAGGACCACGGCCCGCATCGCCGCGGCCATCGAGCTGGAGGTGCCGCTCAAGCTGGCCTTCACCCACCCGACGCCACGCCTGCTGGCCGCGGCGCTGGAGAACCTGGCCGAGGAGGCCGACGAGCGTGGATGAGCGGCGTGCGCGCGTGGAGGCGCGCTTCCGCAAGGCGATCGCGGGCCTGGGCGACGCCGAGGAGATCCCGCGGCGTGCCGGGGGCGGCGATCCGCCGCTGTCGTTCGCGCAGGAGCGGCTGTGGTTCATGGAGCAGTTCGCCCCCGGGACGAGCGCGTACGTGCTGCCCGTGTCGGCCCGGCTGCGCGGCCCGCTCGACACCGAACGGCTGCGGCGCTCGCTCGACGCCGTGGTCGCCCGGCACGAGAGCCTGCGCATGACCTTCCCGGCCGGCCCCGACGGGCGGCCGGAGGTACGGGTGGCCGAGCGGGTACGCGTCCCGCTGCGCGTCGTGGACGCGCCGACGGAGGCGGCGGCCCGGCAGGTGCTCACCGCCGACGCCGCGCTCCCCTTCGAGCTGGCGACCGGCCCGCTGCTGCGCGCCACACTGGTACGGCTGGCGCCCGACGACCACGCGCTGCTGGTCGCGGTCCATCACATCGTCGCCGACGGCTGGTCGGCCGACCTCATCCTCCGCGAACTCCTGGAACCGCCGCAGCACGGACCCCGGCTGGGTTTCGGCGACTACGCGTCCTGGCAGCGCGAACGGCTGAGCGGCGCGCGGCTGGCCGGCGACCTGGCGTTCTGGCGCGGCGAACTGGACGGGTTGCAGGTCCTTGAACTGCCCCTGGATCGGCCGCGCCCGCCTCGGCAGGGCTTCCGGGGCGGCTGGCACGACCTGGAGCTGGACATCGCGGAGTTCCGCGAGTTGTGCCGGGCCGAGGGGGCGACGCTCTACATGGGGTTGCTCGCCGCCTTCCAGGTGCTGCTGGCCCGCTGGTCCGGTACGACCGGCTTCGCGGTGGGTTCGCCGGTGGCCGGGCGGACCAGGCCGGAGTTCGAGGACATGGTGGGGCTGTTCGTCAACCTGCTCCCGCTGCGGGCGCGGCTGGCGGGCGATCCCGAGTTCGCCGAGTTGCTGCGCCGTACGCGGGACGGGGCGATCGAGGTCTACGACCACCAGGAGCTGCCGTTCGAGAAGCTGGTCGCCGAGCTGGACCCCGAACGCGACGTCAGCCGCCCGCCGCTGGTCCAGGTGCTGTTCGCGCTGCAGACCTATCGCGACGGCGGCGAGGGTTTCGAGCCGGACAGCACGACCACCCGGTTCGACCTGGAGCTCTACGCCGCCGAGCGGGGTGACCTGCTGGCGGGGCGTTTCGTCTACAACGCCGAGTTGTTCCGGCCGGAGACGATCGAGCGGCTGGCACGCCGGTTCGGCGCCCTCCTGCGTGCGGTGGTGGCGGCGCCCGACCTGCCGGTGGGGCGTCTGGACATCCTGCCGGCCGAGGAGCGGGAGCAGATCGCGCGGTGGAACTCCACCACCCGGGAGCATCCCGGCGGGACACTGCACGAGCTGGTCTTCGCACAGGCGGAACGCACTCCGGACGCGACGGCACTCATCTTCGAAGGCGACCGGCTCACCTACCGCGAACTGGCCGAACGGGCCCGCGCCGTCGCCGCCGGGCTGGGATCCCGTCTGGACCAGCCGGTCGGCGTCAGCATGGAACGCGGGCTGGACCTCCCGGTCGTGCTCCTCGGCGTGCTGGCCGCCGGTGGCGCGTACCTGCCGCTCGATCCGGGCCACCCGGCGGAGCGTACGCGCGGCATGCTGGCCGACGCGGGCGCCGACCTGGTGCTCACGGCGGCGGACGGGCACACGACCCCGGGCCCCGTCGTACGGGTGCACGAGGACAACCTGGCCTACGTCATCTTCACCTCCGGCTCCACCGGACGACCGAAGGGCGTGGGTGTCTCCCACCGGGCCATCGTCAACCGGCTGCGCTGGATGCAGGACACCTTCCAGCTCACCCCCCAAGACCGCGTCCTGCACAAGACGCCCACCACCTTCGATGTGTCGGTCTGGGAACTGTTCTGGCCGCTCATCACCGGCGCCACCATGGTCATCGCCCGGCCGGACGGACACCGCGACACCGCCTACCTGCGCGACCTCATCAAAACCGAGAACATCACCACCACCCACTTCGTCCCCTCGATGCTCCAGGCCTTCCTGGAAGAGGAGGACATCCAGCCACCGAAGCGGATCATCTGCTCCGGCGAAGCCCTCCCACCCGGCATCGACCTCCCAGGACTCCACAACCTCTACGGCCCCACAGAAGCCGCCGTGGACGTCTCCTGGCACCCCTGCCAACCGGGCGAGCCGACCGTCCCCATCGGACGGCCGGTGGACAACACCACCCTCCACGTCCTGGACGAGCAGTTCTGCGAAGTCCCCATCGGCACTCCCGGAGAGCTCTACATCGGCGGCATCCAGCTCGCCCGCGGTTACCTGGGCAAACCGGCGCTCACCGCCGAACGTTTCCTGCCCGCGCCCGGCGGCGGCCGGCTCTACCGGACCGGTGACCTGGCCCGCCGGCTGCCCTCGGGCGAGCTCGAATACCTGGGCCGCACCGACCATCAGGTCAAGATCCGCGGCATGCGCGTGGAGCTGGGCGAGATCGAGGCCGTCCTGCGCGAACAGCCGGGCGTCACGGGCGCGGCGGCCAAGCTCGTGGACGGCCGCCTGGTCGGATACGTCGTCGGCGACACCCCCGACCTGTCCGAATTACTGCCAGATTTCATGATCCCGACGGCGTGGGTACGGCTCGACCGCCTGCCCGTCACCCCCAACGGCAAGCTCGACCGCGCCGCCCTCCCCGCCCCCGACCGCCCGGCCGACCTGCCCTGGGAGCCGCCGCGCGGCGAGGCGGAGAACGCCGTCGCGCAGGTCTGGCAGGAGGTTCTCGGCCTCGACCGGGTCGGCAGGCACGACACCTTCTTCGCCGTGGGCGGCGACTCGATCCGCAGTCTCAAGGTCGTGGCCCGGCTGCGCGCCATGGGCTACGGCGTGGAACTGCAACACCTGTTCACCCACCAGGCGGTCGCCGAACTGGCCGCCGTCCTGCGGCCGCGGCAGGCCGTACCGGAAACCGCGGCGGGAGCCTTCGACCTGCTCAGCCTGGCGGACAGAGAGAGGCTCACGCGATGATCATCGACGCCTACCCGCTCAGCGCCCTCCAGGCGGGGATGCTGTACCACAGCGAGCTGGACGGCGTGACCTTCCACGACCACACCACGCTCACGCTGCGCGGCACGTTCGACGAAGCTGCGCTGGTCAGGGCGCTGGAGGAGCTGTCGGCGCGGCACGAGGTGCTGCGGACCTCGTTCGACCTGACCGGGTTCAGCGAGCCCGTCCAGCTCGTGCACGACCGCGCGGAGATCCCGCTGACCGTCTCCGACGGCGAGCCTGAGTACGGGCCCTTCGACTGGTCGCGGGCTCCCCTGCTGCGCGTCCACGTGCGGCCCGAGGCCGGCAGGTTCGCGCTGACCGTCTACTTCCACCACGCGATCCTCGACGGGTGGAGCGTCGCGAGGCTGGTCAGCGAGCTGCTGGCGCGCTACGCGACACCGGGGCTGCCGGTCGAGCCGCCGGGGGCGCGCTTCCGCGACCTGGTGGCGGCCGAGAAGGCCGCGCTCGCCCGGCCGGAGGCCGCGGAGTTCTGGCGGGAGGCGATCGCCGAGGCGCCGGAGGGCCGGCTGCCCCGGATGCCCGGCTACCCCACCGGCGGGCCGCGCAAGGTCGAGGTGCTGGCCACGGCGCTGCCCGGCGACCTGGCGAAGGCGCTCACCGAGGAGGCGACCGCCGCCCGGGTGCCCCTGCGCTCGGTGCTGCTCGCGGCGCACGTACGCGTCATGGCCCTGCTGACCGGCGATCCGGACGTCCTGACGGGCATGCTCACGCACAGCCGTCCGGAGAGCGAGGCGGGCGACGAGGTGCTCGGCCTGTTCCTCAACACCGTCCCGCTGCGCGTGCGGGCCGACGCTCCCGGCCTGGTCCAGCAGGTGTTCCAGGCGGAGGTGGCGGCGCTGCCGTACCGGCACTTCCCGCTCTTCGAGATCCAGCGGGCCAGCGGCCGTGCCCGCCTGCTGGACACGCACGTGGACTTCCGCGACTTCCACGTACGCGGCGCCGCCGCCACGCCCATCGAGGGCCAGGACTTCTTCGAGCAGACCGACTTCGCCTTCAGCGCGGCCTTCGTCCGGACGCCCGGCCAGGGGCTGACGCTGACCATCTCCTACGACACCACGCAGTTCCCCGCCGGCCAGATCGCGGCGATCCGGGATCACTACGTCCGCGCGCTGTCCGGGGACGTCGGCATCTCGCCGGAGGACGCGGCCCTGCTCGCGCTGTGGAACTCCACCGCGCACGACCACCCGGGCGGAACCCTGCACGAGCTGGTCTTCGAACAGGCGGAACGGACGCCGGACGCGACGGCGCTCGTCTTCGAGGGCGACCGGCTCACCTACCGCGAGCTGGCCGAGCGGGCCCGCGCGGTGGCGGCCGGGCTGGACGTGCGGCTGGACCAGCCGGTCGGCGTCAGCATGGAACGCGGGCTGGACCTCCCGGTCGTGCTCCTCGGCGTGCTGGCCGCCGGTGGCGCGTACCTGCCGCTCGATCCCGCCGATCCCGAGGAACGGCGGCGCGGCATGCTCGCCGACGCGGGCGCCGAGATCGTCCTCACCGCCGCAGGTGCCGGGGGTGGTCACACCCCGCCACGGGTGCACGAGGACAATCTGGCCTACGTCATCTTCACCTCCGGCTCCACCGGACGACCGAAGGGCGTCGGCGTCTCCCACCGGGCCATCGTCAACCGGCTGCGCTGGATGCAGGACACCTTCCAGCTCACCCCCCAAGACCGCGTCCTGCACAAGACGCCCACCACCTTCGACGTGTCGGTCTGGGAACTGTTCTGGCCGCTCATCACCGGCGCCACCATGGTCATCGCCCGGCCGGACGGACACCGCGACACCGCCTACCTGCGCGACCTCATCAAAACCGAGAACATCACCACCACCCATTTCGTCCCCTCGATGCTCCAAGCCTTCCTCGAAGAAGAGGACATCCAGCCACCGCAACGGATCATCTGCTCCGGCGAAGCCCTCCCACCCGGCATCGACCTCCCAGGACTCCACAACCTCTACGGCCCGACAGAAGCCGCCGTGGACGTCTCCTGGCACCCCTGCGAACCGGGCGAAACCGTGGTCCCCATCGGAAAGCCGGTCGACAACACCACCCTGCACGTCCTCGACGGGCAACTCCAGGAAGTCCCCATCGGCACCCCCGGAGAACTCCACATCGGCGGCATCCAGCTCGCCCGCGGCTACCTCGGCAAACCGGCACTCACCGCCGAACGCTTCGTGCCCGCGCCCGGCGGCCGACGCCTGTACAAGACGGGCGACCTCGCCCGCTGGCTCCCCACCGGCGAACTCGAATACCTCGGCCGCACCGACCAGCAGGTCAAGATCCGCGGCATGCGCGTCGAACCCGGCGAGATCGAGGCCGTCCTGCGCGCGCAGCCGGGCGTCCGCGACGCGGCCGTCACGGCGTACGAGCACAGCCTGGTCGGCTACGTCGTGGGCGAGGTGCCCGACCTCCACGACCTCCTGCCCGACCACCTGATCCCGCGCCGGTGGGTACGCCTGGACGCCCTCCCCCTCACCCGCAGCGGCAAGCTCGACCGGGCCGCGCTGCCTCTGCCCGAGGCGGCGGGCGGACGCCCGTACGTGCCGCCGCGCGACGAGGTGGAGGCGCGCCTGGCCACGCTCTACGAAGAGGTGCTGAAGGTGCCCGCGGCCGGGATCCTGGACGACTTCTTCGAGCTCGGCGGCCACTCGCTGAGCGCCCTGCGGCTGGCCGCCCGCATCCGCCAGGAGCTGGGACGGAACCTGCCCGTCGGCACCGTGCTGACCGCGCCGACGATCAGCGCGCTGGCCAGGGTGCTTCGGCAGCCCGAGGACCTCGCGCCGCCGAGCCACGTCGTGCCGCTCAACCCGGACGGCGACCGTACGCCGATCTTCTTCGTCCACGCGCTCGGCGGCCAGGTGTTCCGCTACCACCCGCTGGCCCGCCGCCTCGGCCCCGACCAGCCGGTGTACGCCATCGCCGCGCGTGGGCTCGTGCCCGGCGAGGAGCCGCACGCCACGCCCGACGAGATGGCCGACGCGTACGTGGCCGACCTGCTGGAGGTGCGGCCGTCGGGGCCGTACGTGCTGGGCGGGTTCTGCATCGGCGGGAACATCGCCCTGGAGGTGGCCAGGCGGCTGCGCGAGCGCGGCGAGCAGGTGCCGCTCGTCGTGCTCCTCTACGCCAACGCCGAGGAGCCCGTGGCCGGCGCGTCGCTGGAGGACGACACGGTCCTGCTGTTCCACGCGCTGGCCGGCGGGCCTGAGGAGACCCTCGGGCTGGACCCGGCCGAACTCGCCGCCCAGCCGCCGGAGGAACGGCTGCTGGCGGTCATGGGCGCCGCCTCGGCCGCCGACCGGCTGGCGCCCGACACCGCCGAGGTCGAGCAGGCACGCCGCTACCTGGCCGTGTTCCGGGCCAACGCGCACGCGGTCGGCGGCTACCGGCACGAGCCCTACGACGGCGACGTCGCGCTCTTCGCGCCCACCCCCGAGGACGGCGGCTGGCCCTCAGTCGCCAAGGGCCGGCTCGCCCACTACGCGATCCCCGAGGAACGCGTCCCGATCCTGTACGAACCCCTGGTCGCCGGAGCGGCCACCGAGATCAGAAGGTGGATGGATCATGGCATCCCCGACCAGTGAGCAGACGAGCCTCTGGAAGTACCCCGACTTCCTGCGGTTGTGGGCGGGCCAGAGCCTGTCGCAGTTCGGCTCGGCGATCAGTCTCTTCGCGTTCCCCGTGATCGCGGTCACCGTCCTGAACGCCTCCGAGGCGGAGATGGGCGTCGTCGGCTTCCTGCTGCGGCTCCCGATGGTGTTCTTCCTCCTGTTCGGCGTGCTGGCCGACCGGGTGCGCAAGCGGCCCATCCTGATCTGGACGGACGTGGCGCGTTTCGTGCTGCTGATGCTGATCCCCGTCGCGTGGTTCGCCGACATGCTCACGCTGACCTGGATCTACGGCGTCATCTTCGCCCTCGGGCTGCTCAGCACGCTCTTCCAGACGGCCTACCGCAGCTACTTCCCGTTCCTGGTGCCGCGGGAGAACTTCCTGGAGGGCAACTCCAAGCTGCAGCTGACCGAGTCGGCCGCCCAGACGTTCGGGCCCGGCCTGGCCGCGGCGCTGCTGAAGGTGGTCGCCGCGCCCGCGCTGCTGGTCATCGACGCGGTGTCGTACCTGGCCTCCGCGGTGGCGGTGTCGCTGATCAAGCGGCCGGAAGCCCGCCCCGAGCCGGACGACACCACCCCCGGCCAGGTGCACAAGGCGATCTGGCAGGGCATGGGCTGGGTGATGCGGCACGAGCTGATCCGGCCGCTGGCCATCTCCTCGGCCGTGTACTCGCTGTTCATCCTGGGCTCGATGAACTCGATCTACGCCCTGTACGTGATCCGCGACCTGGGTGTGCCCGCGGCGTGGTTCGGCAGCATCCTGGCCGGCGGCGGCGTGGGCGCGATCATCGGAGCGCTGGTCGCCGTCAAGGTGATGCGCCGCTACGCGATCGGCAAGGTGCTGGTGTGGTCGATGGTGTACGGCAACCTGGCGCTCTTCCTCATCCCGCTGGCCATCGGACCGGTCTGGGCGTCGGTGGCCATGCTGGTCGTCGCGCAGCTGGTCAGCGGCGTCAGCTCGCAGATCTTCTTCGTCACCAACACCACGCTGGTGCAGACGATCACCCCGCCGCACCTCCAGGGCCGCGTGGTGGCCTCGATCTACTCGCTGGGCCTGATCCCCGCCCCGCTGGGCGCCCTGGGCGCGGGCCTGCTGGCCGGCGCCCTGGGGACCCGTACGACGTTGTGGGTGGTCATCGCCGTCGGCCAGCTGGTGCCGATCGCGGCGATGGCCTGGTCGCCGCTGGCCAAGCTCATCGGGATGCCGGCGCCAGACTCGCAATGAGCCGCAGCTGACGGCTGCGCAGCCGCCGGGTGGGCGTGACCAGGCCGACGATCAGCGTGGTCGCGCCCGCCTCCTGGTAGGCCGCCATCCGCTCGCGCACCTTGCCCGCGGGGCCGCACATGGTCATCGCGTCCACGAGCTCGTCGGGCAACATCGCCATGGCCTCGCCCTGCCGCCCGTCCAGGAATGCCTCCCGCATGCGGGCGGCCTCCTGCTCGAAGCCGAGCGTGGCGGCCAGGCGGTTGTAGAAGTTCGTCCGGCGTGAGCCCATGCCGCCGAGGTAGAGGGCGAGCATGGGCCGCATCATGTCGTAGGCCAGCTCCTGGTCCTCCTCGACGAGGGTGAGCACCATGGGCGCGATGTCGAGGTCGGCGCCGTTCAGGTGTTTGGCCATCTCGGCCAGGTGGTCGGGCGGGAAGTGGATGGCCAGCCAGCCGTCGGCGAGCTCGCCGGCCAGCGCGACCATCTTGGGGCCCATCGCGGCCAGGTAGACCGGCAGCCGTTCCTGCACCGGCGAGACGGCCAGCGTCAGTTCCTTGCCCTCGCTGCCGGGCAGGGGCAGCGACATCGTGGCGCCGTCGTGCCGTACGGGCTCGCTCCGCAACGCCTTGCGCACCACCTGGAGGTAGTCGCGGGCGCGGGCCAGCGGCCGTTCGAAGCGCTCGCCGTGCCAGCCCTCGACCACCTGCGGGCCGGACAGGCCGACGCCCAGCCGGGCGCGGCCGCCGGAGAGCTGGTCGAGGGTGGCCGCCGTCATCGCCGCGACCACGGGTTTGCGTCCCGTCATCTGGAGCACGCCGGTGCCCAGCGCGATGCGCTCGGTCTGGCCCGCGATCCAGGCCAGCAAGCTGGCCGGGTCGGTCCCGTACGTCTCGGCCGCCCACACGGACGAATAGCCGAGGGCCTCCGCCTCCCGTACCAGCGCCAGGTGGTCGGCCGGGCCGAGGCCCGCGCCACCCCAGTAGCTCATGCTGTAACCGAGGCGCATCCCATCTCCTCAGAGATCGCGGCGGCCAGGACGTCCGGAGTGTCCTCGGCCAGCCAGTGGGTGGAGTCGAGTTCCCGCAGCGAGGGCCCGTGCTCGCTCTGCCGCCGCCAGCCCAGCAGGCCGCCTCTGGTCAGCGAGGCGTCGCGGGCGCCGTACAGGACGGAGACGGGCACCGGCAGCGGCGGCCCGGGGCGGTGGTGGTAGCCGGCCAGCAGCCCGAAGTCGGCGCGCAGCGCCGGCTCCAGCACCGGCCAGAGCGCCTCCCGGTCGGCCAGCTCCGGCGGGACGCCGCCGAGCTCGATCAGCTGCTCCCAGAACAACCACGACGGCAACGACGGCAGGCGGCGCAGCAGCAGGGTCACGTCCGGCGCGGCGAACGAGCCGACGACCAGCCGTTCCGGCCGCCCGCCCAGCTCGACCACGCGAAGGCCGACGAGGTAGGCCAGCAGCGCCCCGCTGCAGTAGCCGAACAACGTGTACGGCTCGCGCCACCCGGCGAGCTCGCGCGCCAGGTCCTCGACCAGCCCGTCGAGGTCGGTCCGCGGCTCTTCGGCGAGCCTGGCCTGCCGCCCCGGCAGGTTGACCGACCACAGGCCCACCTCGGGCGGGAGGTGTCCGGCGAGCTCGCCCAGCGAGGCCGGCCCCCCACCCGCGTGCGGGAAGGCGACCAGCGCCCGTTCCCCCTCCTTGACCTGGACGAACCACGGCGTCATCGGGCCTCCCCCAGATGCTGGGCCAGTTCGGCCGGCGTCGGATGGTCGAACACGGCCCGTACCGAGACGGCACGCCCCGCCAGCTCCTCCAGCGGCCCGATCAGCCGCACGGCCAGCACGGAGTGGCCGCCGTTGAGGAAGAAGTTGTCGTGCGGGCCCAGGCCGGGCCGCTTGAGCGCGTCCCGCCACAGCGCCACCACCTGCTGGACCAGCCCGTCGCCGGCCTCCCGCGCCGGGGCGCCGTCATCGGCGGGCACCACCAGCTCGCGATAGGCGATCTTCCCGTTGGCGGTGGTCGGGAGCCTGTCGGTGACGAGATAGCGGGTGGGGACGGCGTAGTCGGGCAGCCGCGTCCTGGCGAAGCGCCACAGCTCCTCCTCGGCGGCCTGGCCGGTGACCTCGACGAAGGCGACGAGCCGTCCGTCGGTCTGCGGGTCGCCGTCGAGGATCACCGCGGCCGTCCGCACGGCGTCGTGCTCGTGCAGTGCCGCCTCGACCTCGCCGAGCTCGATGCGGTGGCCGCGCAGCTTGATCTGCCGGTCGTCGCGGCCGAGGAGCTCCAGCGTGCCGTCGTGGCGGATGCGCGCGCGGTCGCCGGTCCGGTAGAACCTGCCGTACCGGTCGTGCTGCCCGAAGCGCTCGACCGTCAGCTCGGGCCGGTCGAGGTAGCCCGCGCTGACCCCCGTACCGGCGACGCACAGCTCGCCCGGCACGCCCGGCGGCAGCTCGCGGCCCGCGGGATCGGTGACGAAGATCTGGGTGTTGGCCAGCGGCTCCCCCGCGGGGACCGGATCGAGCGGCGGCTCGCGCAGCTCGGCGGCGGTGGACCAGATGGTGGTCTCCGTCGGCCCGTAGACGTTGAACACCCGGCAGCCCAGTTCCAGCAGGTCCCTGGCCAGGGCGGCGGGCATCGGCTCGCCGCCGCACAACACCGTGCGCCCGGCCAGCTCCCGCCGGGCTTCCGGCGCGACCAGCCGCCACGCGGTCGGCGTCGCCTGTACGACCTGGACGCCGGTGTCGGCGATCAGCTCCAGGAACCGGCCCGGCTGCAGTTGGTCCTCGTCCGAGGCCACGACCACGGTGCCTCCGGAGGCCAGCGGCAACAGCAGTTCCAGCCAGGAGATGTCGAAGGAGGTGGTGGTGGACCACAGGACGCTGGTGGGCGCGCCCAGCCGGTCGGCGAAGTCGAGCACCAGGTTCGTCAGGTTCCCGTGCGTGACCTGCACACCCTTGGGCCGCCCGGTGGAACCGGACGTGTAGATGACATAAGCGATATTTCCGGCCTCGACCGGTACGGGTTCCCCCAGCGTGCCGGGCATCGGCGTGACCGGCGTGTCGCCCGCCCACCGCGGCGTGCCCGCCCCGACGACCAGCCGCGCACCCGAGTCGGCCACCTGGTAGGCCAGGCGCGACTCCGGTTGCCGCACGTCCAGCGGCAGGAACGCCGCTCCGGCCTGCCACACGCCCAGCACCGCGGCGACCAGGTCCGCCGAGCGGCCCAGGGCCAGGGCGACGACGTCGCCGGACCGTACCCCTCGCTCGCGCAGCAGGTCGCGGACCGCGGCCGCGCGCCCCAGCAGCTCGTCGTAGCCGACCTCGCGGCCGCCCTCGCGGACCGCCACGGCCGGGCCCGGCACGATGCGCCCGGCCAGCGTGCCGGGCCAGTCGCGGCGTGTGTCGTTGACCCGGTCGAGCAGCGCCCGGTCGGCCGGCGAGAGCACGTCCGGCACCCGGCCGCGCGCCGCCCGCCGCACCACGGCGCACATCCTGGCCGTGAACGCCGCGATCTCGTCCTCGTCGTGCACCTCGGTGCTGTGCACCATGCGGACGGTCAGCCGGCCCGGCTCCTGGATGACGTTGCACTGCATGTCCAGGCGGCTGCGGTCGATCAGGTTGTCGACGTACCCGGGAACCTCGCCCTGGACGTGCACCTTCTCGTCGCTCCAGGGCCGGTAGTTGAACATGTGCCGGAACAGCGGGACCCGCCAGTCGTCCGTGCCGTGCCCACGGCGGGTCAGCACCGCCTCCACCGAGGCGCCGGCGTGCTCGACACCGTCCGCGAACGCCTCCTCCACGCGCCTGGCGACCTGTTCGAAGTCGTCGTCCAGCTCGACGTGGACGCGCAGCGGCAGCGTGCTCACGGCGTAGCCGACGCGCCGGTGCTCCTCGCCCGTCTTGGTGCTGACCGGCATGCCGATCACCAGGTCAGGACCGGCGCCGTGCCCGCGCAACGTCAGCAGGAAGGCGGTGGCCAGCACGATGTTGCCGGTGGTGCGCAGCCTGGCCCGCAGGTCGTCCAGGGCCGCCACCGTCTCGTCGTCCACCTGCCACGAGCAGGTGTGACCGGCGAACGTCGGACGGCCCGGCGAGTGCCTGCTCCCCGGCAGCACCATGGCGTTGGGGTCGACGCCGTCGAGCCGGTCCAGCCAGTAGCCGATCGACTCCTCCGACGGCTCCACCGGCTCCAGCATCGGCGCGGGCCCCGCCAGCTCGGGGGGCAGCGTGCCGTGCCCGGTCTGGCTGTCGTAGAAGCGGCCCAGTTCCTCCACCAGGAGCTGCATGGAGGTGCCGTCGATGATGATGTGGTGGCCGGCCAGGCACACCACGGTCCCGGCGCCGTCGGGCAGGGTGAAGTGTCCCACCCTGATGAGCAGGTCGCGGCCCAGGTCGAAGGGCTCGTCCAGGAAGGACCGCAGGTCCGCGACCAGCGTCTCCTCCGTCGTGGCCCGCGTCTCGACCTTGAGCTGGGCGTCCTGGGGCGCCACCAGGTGCCTGACGGGCGTCCCGTCCACCACGGGGAACCGCAGGCGCAGCGCCGGATGCCGCTTGATCAGCCGGTTCACCGCGATCTGCAGCGGCAGCCTGCGCAGCGGTGTCACGAACCTGAGCGCCACCGCCAGGTTCGAGACGCCGCTGTCCGGCGCGAGCTGCTCCAGCACCCAGAACGAGTACGGCACCGCCGACAGCGGACGCGGCTCCTCCACCGGGGCGGGCAACTCCGGCTGCGGACGCGGGATGTGCACGCGCTGCAGCGGGTGATCAGGGTCGAGCGCGGCCCAGTCCACCCGGCCGCCGCCCGTCCAGAACCTGGCCACGGCGGCCAGCAGCCCGGCGAGGTCGCCGCCCACCGTGATCTCGGTCCCGGCCGTCTCCCGCGTGCCGAGCACGTCCTCCAGCGGACGGTCGCCCGCCAGAAGCGCCGGGTCCGGGGCCTGCGCCCGGATGCCCCAGGCGGCGAGGGTGGCGGCCAGCCCGTACGCGGCGGTGAAGCCGGGTGGCGCCTCGACGCCGCGCGTTTCTAGGGCCTCTTCGCACACGTCCACGGCCTCGGTGAACACGCGTTCCACGCCGTACAGGCCGGACGCCTCGGCGGAGCCGGACAGGTGCACCGGCCCCTGCTCGTAGGTGTGCTCGCGGCCCAGCGCGAGAGCGGCCTCGGCGGCGTTGCGGCAGACCACCGCGCCTCTCACGGGGTGGTGGACACGTCCCTGCTGCAGGGTGCCGGCCGCGTCGGCGTAGCGGTCCTCCGGCAGCCCGGCGAAGAAGCCGGCCAGGCTCCGCCGTACGGACTCGGCCTCCTCGCGGGTACGGCCGGACCACACCACGACCCGGGGGCGGCCGTCGCCCGGGGCGTGCACCTGCGGATAGCCGTCCTCGACCTCAAGGTCGTCGGGCCAGATCACCCGGTGGACCAGGTCTCCGTCGAGCAACGCCCGGTCGAGCAGCCGCAGGACCAGGGTGCCGCGCAGCGTGCCCGGCGGCAGCTCGCCGGCGTCGGTCACGGCCAGCTCGCACTCCCCGGCCAGCAGCGCCGAGCAGGCCTTGCCCACCCCGCCGTACAGCCGGACGGCCTGCGCCCCGGGATCGTGCCCGGCCTCCTCGGCCGCGCCCACCTCCAGCGGGAAACGTCCCATCGCGATCACGGCGACGGGCTGATCGTGCGAGGTCACCGACCGTCCTCACGGATCCTGGCGCGCACGTCGCGGCGGCTGCCGCCGAGCGGGCGGCGCGGGGCGCCGCCGTCCTGCCTGGTGGGCGCCTCGCCCTGCGTGATCAGGTTCGCGAGCGCACGCAGGTTCGGGTGGGTGAACATGGCGGTGACCGGCAGCTTCAGGCCCAGCGTGCCGGTGATCTCCTCGTGCAGCTCGACCAGGGCGAGCGAGTCGAACCCCGCTTCGAAGAAGTTGAGGTCGGGATCGAGAGCGCGGCCTAACCTGCGCTCCACGAGAGATGCCACCGCGTCGGCCTGGGTCATCCGGCGTCCTTTGTCTCGCCTGCGATCGGACGGGATCACCGTCCACGTCCCAGCAATCTTGCCGAGTGCCATAATCCACCACAAGCCCGTATTTATTGGGATTTCGGACACGCACTGTGGTCATCACCGGACCGCCGCAGGATCCGTGCGCGCCCGCGCGGACCCCACCGGCGCGGCGCTCGCCCGATCAGTGGCCCCGTGCCGGCCATTCGGCCAGGTGCGGAGCCTCGGCTCCGATGGTGGTCGCCTCTCCGTGACCGGTGAGCACCACCGTCTCGGGCGGCAGGGTCAGCAACCGGGTCTCGATCGACTCCATGATCGTGGCGAAAGAGGAGAACGACCGCCCGGTGGCCCCGGGACCGCCCTTGAACAGGGTGTCTCCGGTGAAGACCACTCCTTGGTCCGCCGCGTACAGGCAGACCGCGCCGGGCGAGTGTCCCGGCGTGTGCGACACCTCCAGTTCGACCCCGCCCACCGCGATCGTCTCCCCGTCCTCGAGCGGCAGGTACGGCGAGCCGTCCCCGTAGTGCCGCCTCCACAGCACGTCGTCCGCGGGATGGAGCCGTACGGGGGCGCCGAGCAGGACCGCGGCGTTGATGTGGTCGTCGTGGGCGTGCGTGCAGAGGACGGCCTTGATCCGGCGGCCGGCCACGACGTCCAGGATGGCCGTCGCGTCGTGCGCCGCGTCGATGACGACCACCTCGGTGTCGTCGCCGACGATCCACACGTTGTTGTCCACCTCCCAGGTGCCCCCGTCGAGGGAGAAGGTCCCCGAGGTGACCACGTGCTCGATCACAGGACCACCACCGAACGCAGCACCTCGCCGCGACGCATCTTGGCGAAGGCCTCCTCGACCTGGTCGAGCGCGATCGTCTCGGTGACGAAACGCGCCAGGTCGAGCCGGCCCTGGAGGTGGAGGTCGATCAGCATGGGGAAGTCCCGGCTGGGCAGGCAGTCGCCGTACCAGGAGGACTTCAGCGCGCCGCCGCGGCCGAAGACGTCGAGCAGCGGCAGCTCCAGTGTCATCTCCGGCGTGGGCACGCCCACGAGGACGACGGTGCCCGCCAGGTCGCGGGCGTTGAACGCCTGGACGTACGTCTCGGGCCTGCCCACCGCCTCGATGACGACGTCGGCGCCGAATCCGCCGGTCAGCTCCCGGACTGCCGCCACCGGGTCGCCGGCACGCGCGTCGACCGTGTGGGTGGCGCCGAACGAGCGGGCCCACTCCAGTTTCCTGTCGTCGACGTCCACCGCGATGATCTTCGCCGCGCCGGCGAGCGAGGCGCCCAGGACGGCCGCGCTACCCACTCCGCCGCAACCGATGACGGCCACGGTGTCCCCGCGGCCGACGCCGCCGGTGTTGATCGCGGCGCCGATGCCCGCCATGACCCCGCAGCCGAGCAGTCCGGCCACCGCCGGAGCGGCGGCCGGGTCGACCTTGGTGCACTGCCCGGCGGCGACCAGGGTCTTCTCGGCGAACGCGCCGATGCCCAGCGCCGGGCTGAGGGGCGTGCCGTCGGCGAGCGTCATCCGCTGCGTCGCGTTGTGGGTGTCGAAGCAGTACCAGGGACGGCCGCGGCGGCAGGAACGGCACTCGCCGCACACCGCGCGCCAGTTGAGGACGACGTAGTCACCCGGCGCCACGTCGGCGACGCCGGGGCCGACGGCCTCGACCACGCCCGCGGCGCCGTGCCCGAGCAGGAAGGGGAAGTCGTCGCTGATGCCGCCCTCGCGGTAGTGCAGGTCGGTGTGGCACACCCCGCACGCCTGGACGTTCACCACGGCCTCGCCGGGGCCGGGGGCGGGGACCAGGACGGTCTCCAGCGTCACGGGCGCGCCCTTGCCGCGCGCGATCACTCCGCGGACTTCGTAGGTCATCGGGTCTTGCCTTTCTCAGGAATCAGACGGAGGGGAAGCGGCCACCGCGGCCGCCTCCCCTGGGAGCGTCGTGCCTCAGCGAGCCGCGAGGTGCCGGTACGCCTGGGCGTAGTTGACACTGGCGCCGCGCTCGGCCTGGCCCACGAACTCGGCCAGTTCGTCGGGGCCGAACCGGTGCTGGGCGGCCACGGCCCGCTCGATGTTGTCCAGGGCCGCGTTCGCCCTGGCCCGCAGCGCCGTCAGGTCGTGGCCGACGAGCTTGCCGTCGCGCTTGCGCACCTCGCCGTTGACCAGCACGGCGCTGACGTCCGCGGCGGTCGACTGCAGGACCACGGTGGCGGTGGGGAAACTGGAGCGCACGACGTTCCAGCGCGGCTTGACCACGATGACGTCGGCCAGCTTGCCGGCGGTCAGCGAGCCGATCTTGGACTCCAGGCCCATGATCCTGGCGCCGTTGGTGGTGGCCC
The DNA here is from genome assembly GCF_003947315.1 of Nonomuraea sp. WAC 01424. Taxonomy (NCBI): domain Bacteria; kingdom Bacillati; phylum Actinomycetota; class Actinomycetes; order Streptosporangiales; family Streptosporangiaceae; genus Nonomuraea; species Nonomuraea sp. WAC 01424. The sequence goes on along the minus strand of NZ_QHHZ01000004.1, from coordinate 358,164 downwards.
AGGTGAGCGCGTCGCGGATCTTGAGGTCGACCCCCAGCGGTGAGCGCCCTTCGGCGTGCGCCGGCAGGGCAGCAGGACGCTGGAGCCGGCTGGCAGTGTGCCCACCCGTACCGTGCCCAGGGCGCCCGCGGCCAGCCCGGACACGCGCTCGCCCGCCCGGCGCAGCTCGGCGAGCACCGCCCTCGCGTGTTCCAGGAACGCCTCTCCCGACGGGGTGGGCGTCACGCCGCGCGGCCCCCGGACGAACAACTGCACACCGAGGATGTGCTCCAGCTCGCGCAGGCAGCGGGTGACGGCGGGCTGAGCCAGCCGGAGCCGTTCGGCGGCCCGCAGCACGCCGCCCTGATCGGCGACGGCGACGACCACGACGAGGTGGCGCAGCTTCAGACGGCCGTTGAGGAGTTCGATCTCCGCCTCCCTCGCTCGCTCGCGGATATGATCCGAAAGTGGATACAGATGAGACCTCGCGCTCGGGGGACGCGGTGACGCTGGTGCACGAGGAGCTCAGAGAGCTGATCCTCTCCGGGAGCCTGCCGCCGGGTCAGCGGCTGACGCAGCGCGAGCTGTCGGACAGGCTGGGAGCGGGACGCACTCCGGTGCGCGAGGCCCTGCGGATGCTGGAGGCCGAGGGCTTCGTCGTCTCCCGGGCCAACTACGGCATCACGGTCTCCAGCCTCGACCTGCACGAGGCCGAGGAGCTGTTCGCCGCGCTGCTGCTGCTGCAACCGCCGCTGCTGGCGCGGGCGGCCAGGGAGATCTCGGACCGGGCACTGCGGCGCATGGCCGAACTGACGGCCGTCATGCGCGCCCTGCCGCAGGAGCCGCGCGACTTCCACCGCGACCACACCGAGTTCCACACCCTGCCGCAGGAGACGTTCGGCCCCACTCTCTCCAAGGTGATCGGCGATCTGTATCGGCGGCTGTCGCGCCTTCAGCGCTTCTACTACCGGGGCAGACGCATCCCGGCCTTCGCCCAGGAGCTCGACCTGGCCTTCTTGGAGGCCATGCAGGCCAAGGACGGAGCACGGGCCAGACGGGTGCAGGAGTTGCACATGCTCAACTCGGCGATCGGGCTCATCACCGACGCCGACCCCTGGCACGAGTTCGGGCCGCTCATCGACGCCGCCGCCGGGGTGGGCATTCACATCCCGTCGGCGAGCGGGCGCATGCTGACCCCTCCGGTGCAGGTCACCTGGGCGGAGCCGCTGCCCGGCTACCGCCCGGTGGCCACCGGTTACGCCGTGGACGTGACACCTGATCAAGCCCACCCCCAAGAGGATCAAAGATTGGATCCACTTTAGGATACTCCTGCTGCGAACAGTGGCAGTCACCCTGAACGGGCACGGCGCCCGACGCGCGTCGTGAACCCGGCAGGCACGCCCTGGGCGCGTACGAACCGTGCCACGACCAGCGCCGTACCCATCAAGGTCTTCAGGCGCGGATCCGGTCGGTGTCGATCCTCACCGCATGAGCTGGGCGGTGTTGATCTTCACCTCGAAGACGTCGCGGTACGGGCTCGATCCACCGCCCACGGGCCACAGGTAGGGCAGCGGCTGGGTCAGGTCGAAGGAGATGGTCGGCGTGGTGGGCTGGACGGTGTCGACCGGATAGATGGTCCATCGCGGGGTCGCCGGGTCCGGCGTCCCGGGGGAGGGTTGCGGGTCGGCGGGGGTGGGACGGGGGCCGGGGTCCGTGGGGTGGGACAGCGGCGGGTCGATGTTGACGTAGGTCATGGTCGAACGCGGGCCCACGTTGGGGGTGCTGGTGCCGCCGCCTCCCCCACCGCCGGTGCCACCGGTCGACCCGCCGCCGCTCTGGGTGGCCTTGGCAGGCAGGTAGTGGCGGTCGCTGTAGTCGGGGTCGCACGGCTCCGCCGCCCTGGCCGGTGGAGGCGCCCCGTCGGACGCCTTGAGGCGCAGCCCGAGCTCACCGGCGATCATCAGGGCGTAGTGGCCCGCCAGCGCCTTCTGCCCCTCCTGGTTGGGATGTCCCGTCTGCTGCACGCGGTTGAAGTCGTCCCCGGCCCCGGCCACTTTCCAGTTGAGGTTGCGGACGTAGGGGGTCTTGGTCCCCAGTTCGTGGCCGGCGAAGGCGTTCTCGAGGTCCAGCATGTCGGTGGCGATCCCGTGGTCGGCCAGGACCTGCTGCGCCTTCTTGACGGAGGCGGTCAGCTGAGGAGCCAGTTTCGCGGCGCTGGTCCAGGCGTAGGGCCACATGTTCGTCAGCCAGCCCATGAGGCCGCCCGGGTGCAGGCCGACCTTGACGGGTTGCGGGTAGTTGACCATCATCACCCTGGTCTTGCCGTTGGAGGCGGCATGCATCGCCCGAACCATCTGCACCAGCCTGGCCGACAGGGTGGCGGGCTGCGTCAGCGGGCGGACGAACGGGGGTCGCGGCGGCTGGGAGTCGTCCCATTCCTGCTGCGAGGTGCGGGTGGTGTCGAGCAGCGGCCGGATGCGCGCCTCGATGCCGCTGATGTCGACGGGCTCGTTGAGTACGGCGTACAGCATGGGCCCGAACTCCACGTCGTTGCCGCCGAAGCCGGAGATCACCAGGTCGGTGGCCTCGTCCACGCCCTGGTTCTGGGGCGGGTTGACGCGGGCGTGGTCGTTCTGGCCGACGAAGAAGTGCTCGCTGGCGGCGCCGGAGGAGGCGTTGAAACGCACGTCGAAGAAGACCTCGGGGTTGGCTCGGCGCAGCAGGTCGATGGCCTGCAGAACCGCCGCGTTCGCCGAACGGTGGCGGAAGTCCTCGTCGTAGTCGTCCTCGGTGTGCCCCGCCGCCGGGTAGGTCTCCCCGCCCAGTCCTCCCGCGATGCGGGGTTCGGGAAGGAAGCCGCGCTTGTTGTAGTAGTCGCCCGCCCCCTCCCCCGACATGTACGAGTCGCCCATGATGACGATCTTCACGATCCTCTGCCCCGGCCGGGGGACGCCCTGGCGGAACTGGGTGGGCTTGTCGTCCCCCCAGAACAGCGGTCCGCCCGGCCCGGTGGCGACCGGCGGGCAGGTGTCGGTCGGCGCGTACCGCTGTGCCAGGTACTGCAGGCCGCCGACGGCCGGGAGGTTCGCCAGCGATTCGGCGTCGTAGTCGTCGAGCAGCGGGATGTCGGTGATGGGGGCGGCGCTCGCGGCGGTGGCGCCGGAGCTCGTGACCAGGGCGACGGCGAGGGCCCCCGCGGTGAGGGCACGGGGCAGGGGCCGACGTAAGGATCTTCGCGTCATGCCGTCAACTATGAGCAACCCTCCACTTGGCCTGCCTCCTTCTGGGGAACGAGGCCGCTTCTCCGCCAACTGGCCGCCCGTCCTCCTACGACAGGCCGGTGCCCACCCGGCGTTCCCCGGCCGCCGCGCCGTCGCGTATTGCACCAATCGATGCAAAACGGGTAGCGTGCTCGTATGGCAAGGCCGAGATCGTTCGACGAAGACCGGGTCCTGGACACTGCGATGCGCACGTTCTGGGCCAACGGCTACGAGTCCACCTCGACCAGGGACCTGTGCGAGGCACTCGGCCTGGACCGCAGCAGCGTGTACAACGCGTTCACCAACAAGCGCGAGCTGTTCAAACGCGCGCTGACCCGCTACATGGACGCCACCACCGCCGACCAGCAGCAAATCCTCGACGACCACGAGCTGCCGGCGACCGAGCGGATCCGCGCGCTGTTCGCCAGGATCCTCCGGACGGAGGCGGAGAACCGGCGCGACGGCCACGGCCTCGGGTGCCTGACCGTCAACACCACGATGGAGCTCGCCGGCCGCGACCCGGAGATCGCCCTGATGCTGGCCCGCGACACCGAACGCCGGATCGCCGGCCTGACCACGGCCATCAGGGACGGCCGGCGCGACGGCGACATCGGCTCCACCCGCGATCCCGCCGAGCTCGCCAGGTTCGTCAACGCCGTGATCGCCGGGATCCGGGTGGCCGCCCAGGGCGGCGCCGACGACGCCACCATCGAGGCCGTCGCGGCCACGGCCATGGACGCCCTGGCCTGACCTCTGGTTTTTCACGCCCGAGGCGTTTTCATGCCCGAGTTCTACACCGATTGATGCAAAAAGGAGCCCCCTTGCCCAGAGCCGTCTACGTGCTGGCCATCGGCATCTTCGCCATGGTGACCAGCGAGTTCGCCGTCGGGGGCCTGATGCCCGAGATGGCAAGCGGACTCGGCGTGACCATCTCCCAGGTCGGCTATCTGATCACCGCCTTCGCGGTGGCCATGGCGGCGGGCGGCCCACTGATGACCGTCGCACTGGTACGGATCCGCCCGAAACCCGCCCTCACGCTGCTGTTCGCCATCTTCCTGGCAGGCAACGTGCTCGCCGCCGTCGCCCCCTCCTACTCGATCATGATGGTCGCGCGGCTCGTCACCGGCGTCGCCTCCCAGGCGTTCTTCGGCGTCGCCATCTCGGTGGCGGTCCAGCTGAGCCGCCCGGAGATACGCGGCCGCGCCCTCGCCGTCGTCCTGAACGGGTTGATGCTCGGCACCCTGCTCGGCCTGCCGCTGTCCACGCTGATCGGCGGGCAGTTCGGCTGGCGCGCCGCCTTCTGGGCCGTCGGCGCCCTGACCGTCATCGCCGCGCTCGCCACGATGGCGGGCGTCCCCAGGCTCGGACGCGCCCGCGGCGGCGACGGCGACTTCAGGCAGGAGCTCACGGTCTTCAGGAACGGCCGGCTCTGGCTGGCGCTGGCGACCAGCACCCTCATCATCGGCGCGACCTTCGCCGCCTTCAGCTATCTCAGCCCGATCCTCACCCAGGTCACCGGGTTCACGTCGAAGGCCGTCCCCCTCCTGCTCGTCGCGTACGGCGCGGCCACCGTGGTCGGGAACTTCGTCGTCGGACGCCTGGCCGACCGGCACACCATCGGCGTCCTGCTGTCCGGGCTGGTCCTCAACACGGTCTTCCTGGCCGGGTTCGCGCTGTTCGCCCATCTCAGCGTCCCGGCGGTGCTCGCCATGCTGGGCGTCGGGCTGGCCGGAGTGACCATGAACCCGGCAATGGCCGTACGGGTCCAGCGCGCGGGCAACCCGGGGCCGCTGGTCAACACCGTCCACGCCTCCTTCATCACCCTCGGGGTGATCATCGGCTCCTCGGTCGGCGGGCTGGTCATCGACCGGTTCGGGCTGCGGGCCCCGCTCTGGCTGGGCGTCGGGCTGGCCGTACTGGGGACGGTGTCCCTCCTGCCCGAGCTCGCGCGTACCAGGGCCAGGTCGTCGGCGCAGAGCCCCGCCCAGGAGCACGCCGAAGCCGCCACTCCCTGACCTGGCGCCCGCGACAGGCGGGGCGGTCCACTGAGTGGACGAACGTTGCCGTCCACCTCGGTGGCGGGGGCGGCGGTGCCGGCGCCCGCCGCGGCCGCCGCGGCCGGTGCGCGCGTCGTCCGGGCCGCGGCCGACCCGACGTGCGGGAGCTGGGTCTCCAGCCTGGTCTTCCCGGGCCTCTCGGCCCGGGCCTGCGTCTGGGGGACCGGCGCCAACCTCCAGAACGGGCAGACGGCGCTCTGCGCCACCCAGGTCGTGCCTGACAACAACCCCTTCCAGTTCCACCGCGCCGTGGGTTCCACCGAGGTCAGCGTGCCGGGCCGGCGGGAGCAGTTCGCCTTCTCCTCCCCCTTCGTCGGCTGACCGGGAAGAGCCGGTCCGGCTCTTCCCGGTCAGCCGTCCGCGCGACGGCTACTTCTCGGCGATGAACTCGTGGTACCGGCCCATCCAGTACGGGAGCAGGTACGAGGTGCCGTCGTTCTCGCCGTAACCGTCGCCGCCCTGGTCCAGCTTGTACGGGTCGTGGTTCCAGTGGCTGACCACCCGCTCGTCGACCGGGAGCACGGTGCCGCCACGGAGCATGCCGAGCTTCTTCGGGTCGGCGTCCGGGCGGATGTGCTGGCCGAGGTTGACGATGTCGAGGCGCTGGCTGTTGCTCTGCTTCCAGTCGATCATGTTGAGCGGGAACCGCTTCAGCGTGTCGATCGACTGCCGCAGCCAGGGCCCGTTCATCTCCAGCGGGAACGGGCCGTAGGCGTCGGTCCAGACCTCGTCCTTCAGGGTGACGCCGGCGATGAAGTTGAAGAACGGGTTGAGCTCGTACTGCTCCTGCTGCCAGTAGTCGTAAAGGGAACGGGCCCAGGTGGCCTTCAGGCCGGCGTCCTGCTCGTAGCGGAGCAGGTGATAGTAGTTCATGAAGGCCATCTCGTCGTCGGACTGGTTGCCGCCGCCGACGCCCGGGGTGACCTTGGGCTGCTGGGTGTTCAGGTCGTAGCCGTCCTCCTCGATGAGCTTGGCCTTGGCCTGCGCGTACTTTTCTGGATTTTTCGCGACATGCTCGGCGATCGTGAGGAATGTGATGATCGTCTGGCTGTTGAGGCCGCGCTCCTCCCTCCGCCACGGGTTGCCGTTGAGCTCCTTCGGGTTGAAGAAGCCCCAGCGGGTGGGCTTGCCGTCATGGTCGGTCAGGGAGAAGTCGTGGTCGATCAGGTGGTCGGTGAGCCTGGTGACGACGCCCGCGACCTCGTCCTTCTCCGGGCCGGTCGCGACCAGGTCGTAGTAGAGCGCGTAGAGGAAGTAGTGGCCCACCAGCTCGTCGGAGCTGGCGTCGGTCTTCCAGAACCACTTGCCGTCGGCGCTCTTGGGCCAGCGCGGGACCAGGATCTTCCAGTACGCGTCGCCCTTCTGCTTGTCGCGGTCGTGCTGCTCGTTGTCCTTGATGTTCGGGTCGGTGGCCGTGGTCTCCAGGATCGTCCGGGCGATGAACCCCTTGGGCGCCGGGTTGGTGCCGCTCTGGGTGACGTCGCCGAGGAACTTCAGGGCCTCGAACGCCTTCCGCGCGTTGGCCTTCGCCGTGGCGTCCTTGGTGGCGGCGTACTTGAACACCTCGGCGGCGCCGTACATGCCGGTCCAGAGGCCGTCGTTGTCGCTCGCGCCCTGGCCGTACTGGGTGAGATCGCCCGGCCTGGCCAGCCCGATGCCCTCGACGAATCCGTACGGGGTGCGCTTGTGCCTGGCCTGGATGGCCTGCTCGTAGACGGCCGCCTTCTCCGCCAGCGTGGTACGGCGGGCCTCGATGACGCCGGCGGCCGTCGCGGCGGCGGAGTAGGCGTTGGCGTTCCCGTCCACGGTGACGGCGGTGACCGTGTCGTCCGGCAGCCAGCGGCGGCCCTGGCGGTACTCCCAGGTGGTGCCGTCGAAGTGCACGGCGCCCTTGGCCGTGCCGAGCCAGACGTCGCCGTCGGCGCCGGGGGCGATCGCGGTGAAGCCGAGCATGGGCAGACCTTCGGCGGGGCCGTACTGCTTGAGGGTGGCGCCGTCCCTGAACCCGAGGCCGGTGGCGCCCGCGAGCCAGAGGCGGCCCTTGGAGTCGTAGGCCAGGTGGGTGGTGCCGACGGCGGGTGAGATCTGGGTCCACGTTCGGCCGGTCGTCTCGAAGACGGCCGTGGCGGTGGCGACGGCGACGGCGCCGGACCGGGCGCGGGCCACGGCGGTGGCCTGGCCGGGCAGCCGGTCGGGACGCCACGAGCCGCCCGGCCCCTTGCGGTAGAGGCGGTCGCCCTGGACGAGGATCAGGTCGTCGCCGCCGACCAGCAGGGCCGTGGCCGGGTCGGTACCGGGCGGGAGCCGGTCGGCGCCTCCCTTGGCGGCGTCGGCCCCGCCCTGGCCCTTGGCCGCGTTCCTGATGGTCAGCAGGCCGTCTGCGGTGAGGGCGACGAGGTCGTCGCCGCGCCAGACGACCTTGTGGGCGGGCGTGGCCGACAGGGACGTCCAGGCGCCCGAGGCGTACAGGGCGACGCCCTTGTCGTGGGCGGCGGCGACCACGCCGCCGGGGCCCGCGGCCAGTGCGGTGATCTTGCCCTGCAGGGCGGGCAGCGTGGCGCCGACCTGGAGGACGAAGGGGTCGACGACCGTGGCGGCCTCCGCGGGTACGGCCGTGGCGGCCGGTCCCACGGTGAGCGCGACGGTCGCGGCGAGCAGGAGGTTCTGGAGTCGTGCCATGGGTGTTCCTCCGGATCAGGGGGCTGCGAGATACAGTAAAGAGTCTTTATTGCATTCGGGCAAGAGTCTTTACTAGAATTCGCGTCATGTCCCAGCATGCGACGCTCACCACCCTGCGCGAGATCAACGCCTCCGTGGTCCTGGAGTCCATCCGGGCCGACCCGCCGATCTCGCGGGCCGAGGTGAGCCGCCGCACCGGCATGACCAAGCCGACCGTGGCCAACGCCCTCGACCTCCTGGTGTCCGCCGGCCTGGTCCGCCAGGCCGAGCCACCCGGCGAGATGCACTACGGCGCGGTCTACTTCGAACCGGTGCACACGTTGGCCCACGTCCTGGCCCTGGACATCGGCACCCGCTTCGTCCGCGGCGCGCTGAGCGACCTGCGCGGCACGATGCTGGCCAGGCACGACGAACGCATCGACGACTCCGACCCGGCGACGATCCTGCGCGCCGCCGTGGCCGTCCGCGACGCCCTGTCCCCCGGCGGGCCCCCGGGTGGCGTCCCGCCCGGCGGCCCGGCGGTCGGGGGGATCGAGCTGGTCGCGGCCGGGGTGCCGGGCGTCGTGGATCCCGAGGAAGGGGTCATCCGGCAGAGCAACCGGCCCGCGCTGGAGGGCATGGCGATCCGGACCGAGCTGGAGGCCGCGCTGGGAGTGCCCGCCGAGGTCGAGACCGACGCCAACCTGGCGGTCATCGGCGAGCACGCGCTGGGGGCCGGCCGGGGCGTCGCCGACTTCGCGTTCCTGTCCATCGGCGCCGGGGTCGGGGCCGGGCTGATCCTCGGCGATCGTGCGCATCGAGGGCATCGGGGGGCCGCGGGCGAGGTCGACGATCCGCCGCCCGGGGAGGACGAGCTGCCCGACAGCCCCTCCGGCGACGCGCTGATGAGCTGGGCCCGTACCTGGATCGCGGCGGGTCTACGCGACGGGGACACCGCGCTGCGGCTGGACGCCACGCCGGAGGCCATCTTCGCCGCCGCCTCCCAGGGTGACGGCCTGGCCTCGGCCATCGTCGCCGAGGAGGCGCGGCGGATCGCGGCGCGGATCGCCACCATCTCCCGGGTCGTCGACGTCGAGCTGGTCGTGCTCGGCGGCGGCATCGGGCTGGCCTGCGCGGGCATCCTGCCCGAGATCGACGCCGCGCTGGCGGGCATGTTGCGGCACCCGCCCCGTGTCGAGGTCTCGGCGCTCGGCAACGCCCCCGTGCTGACCGGCGGCCTGGCGCACGGCACCCGCCTGCTGAGGGAGTCGGTCGCCACCCGCCGTATCTCGGCGGCGGCCAAGGTCTCCGGGGCGGCGAAGGCCACCATCACGGGTTCGGGATCGGAGGGACGATGAAGATCACCGTCGTCGGGGGCGGGTCCACGTACACGCCCGAGCTCGTCGGGGGGCTCGCCGAGCTGGAGCTCGAAGAGCTCGTCCTCATGGACCCCGACCGGGAACGCCTCGACGTCGTCGGCGGCCTGGCCACCCGGATGCTGCACGACAGGAAGACGCGCGTCAGGCTCACCACGCACCTCGACGACGCCGTCGAGGGCGCGGACGCCGTGCTGCTGCAGTTGCGGGTCGGCGGGCAACGGGCCCGGCACGGCGACGAGACCTGGCCGCTGGAGTGCGGCTGCGTCGGCCAGGAGACCACCGGCGCGGGCGGCCTGGCCAAGGCGATGCGGACCATTCCCGAAGTGCTCCGCATCGCCGAACGGGTCCGCGTCCTCGCCCCCGACGCCTGGTTGATCGACTTCACGAACCCGGTCGGCCTCGTCACCCGCGCCCTGCTCGACGCCGGTCACCGCGCCGTCGGGCTGTGCAACGTGGCGATCGGGTTCCAGCGCCTGTTCGCCCGCCTGCACGGCTGCGCGCCGTCGCAGCTCACGCTGGGACATGTCGGGCTCAACCACTTGTCGTGGGAGCGTTCCGCGTGGGTGGACGGGGTCGACGTGCTGCCCGGACTGATCGAGCGGCACGCCGCCGCGCTGGCCGGCGAGTGCGAGCTGCCCGCCGAGCTGATCACCGCTCTGGGCGTCGTCCCCTCCTACTACCTGCGCTTCTACTACGCGCACGACCAGGTGGTGGCCGAGCAGCTCGGGCGTCCGACGCGGGCGCAGGAGGTGCTGGAGCTGGAACGACAGTTGCTGGCGATGTACCCGGCGCTGAACGACAAACCGGACCTCCTGGAGCAGCGGGGCGGGGCCCACTACTCGACGGCCGCGGTCGATCTGCTCGCCTCGCTGCTCGACGATCGAGGGGACGTCCAGGTGGTCAACGTCCGCAACGACGGGACCCTGCCCTTCCTGCCCGCGTCCGCGGTGATCGAGGCGCCGTCGCGGATCACCGCCGCCGGGGCCGTGCCGCTGGCCGTACCCGAGGTGGAGCCCTTGCAGGCCGGGCTGATCGCGCACGTCAGCGCGTACGAGGAGCTGGCGGTACGGGCGGCTTTATGCCCTGATCGGGCGCATGTGGAGGCGGCGCTGCTGGCGCATCCGCTGGTCGGGCAGTACGACCTGGCGCAGGGGCTCGCCGACCGCCTGCTCGCGGCCCACCAGGTCTGGGCCTCGTGACCCGGCCTGCGGTCCTGGCGGTCGACGCGGGCAACAGCAAGACCGACGTCGCCCTGGTCAGCTCGTCCGGCGAACTGCTCGCCTGGGTGCGCGGCGGCGGCTTCCAGCCGCACGGGCCGAAGCTTCCCGCCGCGATCGGCCTGCTCGCCGACCTCGTGGCGGCGGCCGTACGGCTCACGCAAGACGGCGGCGCCCCCTCGGGCGGCGCCGGGTACGTGGCCCAGCGGGTGTCGGCGTTCCTGGCGCACTGCGACCTGCCGATCGAGCAGGAGATCCTGCAGACGGCCGTCGAAGCGCGGGGGTGGGCGCCCGCGGTCACCGTGGACAACGACACCTTCGCGATCCTGCGGGCGGGGGCGGGCGTGCCGTACGGCGTGGCGGTCGTGTGCGGCGGCGGGATGAACTGCGTCGCGCGCGGCCCGGACGGGCGGGTCGCGCGCTGGCCCGCGCTGGGACGGCGCTCGGGCGACTGGGGCGGCGGCGAATGGCTGGGCGAGGAGGTGTTGTGGTGGGCCGTGCGCGACGAGGACGGACGCGGACCGCGCACCCTGCTGCGCGAGGCCGTGGCCGACTGGTACGGCCTGACGGACGTCACCTCGGTGTGCGTCGGCTTCCACCTCGGGCACCTGCCGGAGGAACGGCTGCACGAGCTGGTGCCGGTGTTGTTCGAGGTCGCGGGACAGGGGGACGCCGTCGCCGTCTCGCTGGTGGAGCGGCTGGGCGACGAGGTCGCCGCCTGGGCCGGCGCGGCGCTCGGGCGGCTGGACTGGGGTGAGGTGAGCGTGCCCGTCGTGCTCGGGGGCGGGGTGCTGACCGGCGGGGACACCCGGCTGATGGCCCGGATCGGCAAGGGCCTGCCGGGGGTGGACGTACGGGTGCTGGACGCGCCGCCGATCGTGGGGTCGGCGCTGCACGGGCTGGACCGCCTCGGAGCGACCTCCGAGGCGGTGGAACGGCGGCTCAGAGCCGGGTTCGCCACTCGGCGGCCGTCATGCCCATGAACAGAACCGTGTCCGCACGCTTGAGCTCGGTGAAGCCGAGCTTCGTGTAGAACGCGACGGCCCGGGTGTTGCGCGCGGAGACGCCCAGGTGGACGCCCCGGGAGCCGTGTTCGTCGAGGGCCTGGAGGAGCCTGGCGACGAGCCTGCTCCCCCAGCCCGCGCCCTGCCATCGGGGCAGCAGGTCGATGTGCAGGTGCGAGGGGTGGCCGGCGACGATCTCGTCGGGGGCCGGACGGGGGCCGGCGAGGTGTTCGGCCAGCCAGCGTTCGGGCTCGGTGACGTGCCGGTATCTCGCGCGGAGCGGCGGCCACCACAGGCGTTCGCAGTCGGCCTCGAAGGCCCGCGTGTCCAGGGCCCCGAGGACGTAACCGCCGGGACCGCCCGCGGGACGCCCGCCGTCGTCACCGCCGTCGTCACCGCTGACGTCGCCGCTGTCGTCGTCGCTGTCGTCGTCGAGCACCCAGGCCAGGGACGGCTGCAACGCCAGGTAGGGGCCCACGAAGATGTCCGCCAGCAGGTGGCGTGTCGGGTAGACGGCTGAGGCGTCCTGGCCGTCGAGGCCGGTACGGAGGCAGACTTCGTACAGAGCTGTTTCGTCGCCCGGTCGGTATGTCCTGATTCCCATGAGTCTAGTAAAGACTCTTGCCTAGATGGAATAAAGACTCTTTACTGTCTTCATGAAGTCAGCAGGCTTTGCGGTCCGTGGGGTCATCGAAGGGTTCTACGGACGGCCATGGAGTCACGAGCAGCGGCTCGACCTGCTCGGCTTCCTCGGCGCCCGGGGCATGAACACCTACGTCTATGCCCCCAAGGCCGACCGGCCGTCGTGGCGGGAGACCGGTACGCGGGGGCTCGGCGAGCTGGCCGAGCGGGGCAGGCAGGCGGGGGTCGACGTCGTCTACTGCCTCTCGCCCGGCCTGTCGCTGCGCTACTCCGACGCCCGTGACGTCCGGACGCTGTGCGAGGCGTTCGAGCGGGCCATGGAGGCCGGGGCCGCCGGGGCGGGGCTGCTGCTCGACGACATCCCCATGCGGCTGCGGCACCCCCAGGACGTCGGCGCCTTCGACGACCTCGCCGAGGCTCAGCTCGCGCTCGTCGACGCCGTCTTCGCACGCACCGGACGGCTGATCGTCTGCCCCACCGTCTACTGCGGCGACGCCGACGACCCCTACGTACGGGCCATGGGCCTGATCGACGCCCGGGTCGAGCTGTTCTGGACCGGCCGGAGCATCTGCTCCCCCACCATCGACCTGGCCGACGCCGCCGCCGTCACCCGGGCGCTGAACAGAGCCCCGATCTACTGGGACAACTACCCGGTCAACGACGTCGCGATGGGCCACGAGCTGCACATCGGCCCGTACCGGGGCAGGGACAGGCACCTGTACCGGTTCGCGACCGGGGTGGTGGCCAACGGCATGGAGCTCTACGAGTCATCGAAGATCGCCTTCGCCACGGTCGCCGACTACCTGCGCGACCCGGAGGGCTACGACCCGGAGGAGAGCTGGGAGCGGGCCCTGGCCGACCTCGTCGGCGACGGCGAGGATCTGGCCGCCTACCGGGTCTTCGCCGACAACGTGCGCGGCTCCTGCCTGGAGCCGCACGACGCGCCCAGGCTCACGGGGGTGCTGGAGCAGTGGGCGTTCGAGCGCGAGTCCGGTGACGCCGCGGCGGCGGGGCGGCTGCTCGCCGTACACGCGCAGGAGCTGCTGGACGCGGCCGGGCATCTGCTGCGCGGGCCGGTGCGGCGGCGCGCGCTGGTGGAGGAGGCCCGGCCCTGGCTGGAGGAGTTCGAGCAGGGCGCGCTGGCGTTGCTGGCCGCCGCTCGACAGGACGTACGACCGCACCCCCGTCGCCCCGCCCGCAAACGGGTGTTCGGCGACTGTCTTGAGGAGTTGTCATGGTGAACAGGACGGCCGGGGCGCTCGCCCTGGTGTTGCTGGTGTCGGCCTGCGGTGGCGGCGGACAGAGCGCGGCCACCGACAAGGTGTTACGGATCGCGATGAGCTCCCCCGGCGAGGAGCAGATCAAGGTCTGGAAGGACGTCGCGACCCAGTACGAGAAGACGCATCCGGGCGCCAAGGTCGAGCTCAACTTCCAGGAGGACGACCTCTATCAGACCATCGGCCTGCAGAACCTGCTCAACGGCCGGCAGGCGCCTGACATCTACTTCGAGTGGGCGGGCGACCGGCTGCGCACCCGGGTCAAGGACGGCTTCGCGGCCGACATCTCCGCCCAGGTCACCGGAGGGCCGCTCAAGGGCGTCATCCCGGACGAGGCGTACAAGCGCACCACGGTCGACGGCAAGACGGTCATGGTGCCGTTCGCGGCCGACGTGACCAACGTCCTCTGGTACAACACCAAGATCCTGGCCGACGCCGGGGTGCAGCCGCCCAAGACGTTCGAGGAACTGCTCACGGCCTGCGACACGCTCAACGCCAAGGGCCTCACCCCGATCGCCTCGGGCAACAAGGACCTGTGGGCCGCCGGCAACTGGCTGTCCCACCTGGTCTCCCGGGTCGTCGGCGAGCAGTCCTACCAGGACGTGCTGACGGGCAAGACCCCCATGGCCAACCCCGACTGGGAACGCGCGCTCGGCTACGTGGCCCAGCTCCGCGACCACAAGTGCGTCAACAGCAGCGCCAACGCCGCCAACGACAACGAGGGCGCGCAGCTGTTCTTCCAGGGCAAGGCCGCCATGCACCCGATCGGGTCGTGGCTGGTCAGCTGGGCCCTGGACGAGGCGCCCAAGCTGAACTTCGACTACGTCAACCTGCCGGCGATGACCGGCGGCGCCGGTGACCAGGACAGCGTGATCGGCGTCGTCACCGGCTATGTGATCAACGCCAAGAGCAGGAAGGTCAAGGAGTCGGCCGAGTTCCTGGCGCTGCTGAACTCTCCGGCCAACGCCGCCGCGTTCGTCAAGGCGGGCACGGTGCCGCAGGCCAAGGCGGAGGGGGCCGAGCAGGTCGACGCGCGTACCACCCGGCTCAACGAGCTGCTGGCGGATGCCAGGACGGTGGTCTCCCCGCCCGACACCGGCTACGACCTCAAGCGCGCCGACGCGCTCTACCGCGCGCTGGCCGCGGTGCTCGGCGGGGCGAAGTCTCCCAAGGAAGCGCTGGCCGCCGCGGGATGAAACGCAAGCTCATACCGTACGTGTTCGCCGCCCCGGCGCTGCTGGTGTTCGGCTTCGCGGTGCTCGCGCCCGCGCTGGCGACCGGGGCGTTCAGTCTGACCGAGTGGACCGGTTTCGGGCCGATGGAGTTCGTCGGCTTCGACAATTTCCTCAGAGCAGCCCAGGACACGATATTTCTGGACTCGTTCGTTCATGTCGGCATCTACATTCTTGTCACGATTGTCGTGGAAGTCGCCGTGGGTCTCGTCCTCGCCGGGCTGCTCGTCACCCGGCGCGGCGGGGCGCCCTGGTTCCGGGTGGCGCTGTTCACCCCGGTCATGTTGCCGATGGTGGTCGTGGCCGTGCTCTGGGCGTTCGTCTACAACGCCGACTTCGGCCTGGTCAACGCCCTGCTTGAGGTCGTCGGCCTGCCGGGCAAGGTCTGGCTGGGCGACGAGAGCACCGCGCTGCTGGCCGTCTGCGCGGTCTCCGGCTGGGTGTACGCCGGGTTCTACATGGCGATCTTCTACGCGGCCTTCGCCCAGATCCCGTCGGACGTGGTCGAGGCCGCCCGCCTCGACGGCGCCGGCGAACTGGCCATCTTCCGCCGGATCAAGGTGCCGATGATCAGGGACGCGGTCGAGGTCTGCCTGCTGCTCTGCGTCACGGGCGGTTTCCAGACGTTCGACCTGTTCTACGTCATGACGGGCGGCGGGCCGTACAACGCGACGGAGATCCCCACCACCTACCTGACCCGGGTCGTCTTCCGCGACGGCGAGGTCGGCTACGGCTCGGCCATGGCGGTGCTGATGACCGCGGCCGTCGTGCTCATCGGGCTGGCCTTCATGCGCCTGCGCAGGAGGACGGCCCGATGAGAAGGCTCACGACCGTGCTGCTGGCCGTGGTCTCGGCGGCCTTCTTCCTGCCGTTGTTGTGGATGGTCGCCTCCAGCTTCAAGTCCAACGCGCAGATCTTCGCCGACCCGTTCGCCCTGCCCGCGACGCTGGACTTCGGCCGCTGGGCCGAGGCGTGGGAGGTCGGCGGCATCGGCGGGTACGCGCTCAACAGCGTGATCGTGACCTCGGTGTCGGTGCTGCTGATCCTGGCGCTGTCGTCGGCGGCGGCGTTCGCGTTCAGCCGGTACGAGTTCCGCGGGCGCGGGCTGCTCATGGGCCTGCTGGCGCTCGGGCTGCTGCTGCCCCTGCAGTCGTACTTCATCGCCCAGAGCACGATGTTCACCGAGCTGGCGCTGAGCGACACCCGTTGGGCGTTGATCATCCCGTACGTGGCCATGGGGTTGCCTCTGGCCACGTACCTGATCAAGGTCTACCTGGACGCGCTGCCGCGCGAGCTGTTCGAGGCCGCGCACATCGACGGCGCCTCCGACCTGCGGGTCTACCTGCTGATCGCGCTGCCGTTGTTGCGGCCGGGGCTGGCGACGGTGGCGGTGTTCTCGGCGCTGTCGTGCTGGAACGAGTTCCTGCTGGCCCTGCTCTACATCCAGGACGACTCGCTCAAGACGATCCCGACCGGCCTGCTGGCCTTCTCCAGCCGCTACGTGACCGACTACGGGCTGCTGTTCTCGGCCCTGTCGATCATCACGCTGCCGATGATCGCGGTCTACGTGGTGTTCAACCGCCAGGTGGTGAGCGGCATCACGGCGGGCAGCCTCAAGTAGGGACGACGAGCCCCGAAGTCGCCCGTACCGCCACGATGAGGTGGCGGGCACGGGACGACCTCGGGGCGTGCCCTGTGTGCTCGGGACGCCCGAGGCACGTCTCTCGGGTCAGGAACCGTCCGCCAGCGTTCCGATCGCGGCCACGGTGTGCCCGCCCGCGGCCTTGCACGTCCACAGCGCCGCCCCGCGCACCCGCTCCGGATGCAACCCGAAGGAGTGCGCCGGACAGGTCGGCCAGATCCTGCCCTCCTGCTCGGCGATCACTTCCTGGGCGAGATCGGCGATCAGCACGAGGATGGCGACCGGTTCGTGCGCTTCGTCCGCACGCAGCCCGTAGCTGGAGTACTGCCCCTTGTACTCGACGCGCAGGTAACCCAGGTCGTCCCACTCCGGGGAGTCGAAGCCGAGCCGCCCGGGGACACCGGTCGCCTCCATGTCGCGTCGAACGGCGAGCACCGCGCCGTCCAGCACCTTGTTGGTGGTCATATCCCCCATCCTTACGGACTTCCACCTCCGCCGGGGCCGGACGCCGATACGCGCAGGAATTGAATCCACGCACGGACGGCCACTTTCCGGGCCCGGCTTGACAATTTTCCGAAATGGCCATCCGCAAATCAGCCGCATTGGACCCGAATTTCAGAGCAGCAATCTCCGGAGAAGTCAACCGCGCTTTTCATTTGGCCTCTCCCGGTAATGCGTGATATCAAATCAGGCGTCAATCCCCGCCATTCCCGGAAGGACCACGCCATGAACGAGCCGTCGGCCGACGCCGCCTGGCACGTCGATCGTCGCTGCACCAACTGCGACACCGCCCGGCAGCTGGCCCCGGAACTCCTCGCCGAGGTCGCCGGGCGTTCCTCGGTCGTCCGCCAGCCGCGCACGACCGCGGAGGAAAAGGCGATGTACGCCGCGGCGTTCGCCTGCCACACCCGATCGATCCGGCGCGGCACACGCGGGCCGGATCCCGCGCTCGACCCTTTTCCGCTGCCGCTCACCGAGCACGTGCACCTGTGCGGGCACAATTCGCCGCACACCGCAGGCGCGAACGCCTATCTGCTGCGCCGTCCGGCCGGAAACCTGATGATGATCGACACGCCGCGCTGGAGCAGCACCCTGGCCGCGAAATACGCCGCGCTCGGCCCGATCACCGACGTGCTGCTCACCCATCGCGACCACGCCGCGCACGGCCGCCAGTACGCCGACCGGTTCGGCGCCCGCCTGTGGATCCACGAGGGAGACCTGTCCGCCGCCCCGGACGCCGACCGCGTTCTCCGGGGCACCGAGCCGGTCGAGATCGCCGACGGCGTGACGGCCCACCCGCTGCCCGGACACACCGAGGGCAGCACGCTGTACGTCGCCGACGAGACGTACTGCTTCAGCGGCGACAGTTTCTACTGGTCCCGCACCCTCGGCGACCTGGCCGTCGCCGAGTCGGTCACCTGGTACTCCATCACCGAACTGGCCGCGTCGCTGGCCCGTACGGCGCCGCGGATCCGCTTCGAATGGCTGCTGCCCGGCCATGGCGACCGCAGGCGGCTGCCCGCCGGGGAGTTCGCCCGCCGGATGCACGACCTGGCCGTCCGCACCGCGGCACTCGCGCCCCGGCCGATCGACTTCTCCGCGCTGTCCTGGTAGGCCTCGCCGAACGTACACCGCCTTGATCCCGTTTTTCGGGTTCGTGGTGAGATGGCAGCCATGGATACGGTTCTTCGTAAGGCGTCGGAGTCATTGGGGGTGCCGCTCCCGGAGGCGGTCGATCTGGGAGGTTCTTCGCGGTCCACGGTGATCCGGTGCCGTACGGGTGACGGGCGGAGCGTGGTGATCAAGGCGTACAAACCGGATGCCTTCCGCCATTTCACCGCGGAGGCCGCCGGGCTGGGCCTGGCCGCGGGCTCGGGCCCGAGGTTGCTCGCGGTGGACACCGAGTACCCGCTGCTGGTCATGGAGGACCTCGGCGAGGCGCCGAGCCTGGCCGACGCGCTGCTCGGGGAGAACCCCGAAGCCGCCCGCGCGGCCCTGCTCGCCTGGGCGGTCGCCTACGGCCGGCTCGCGGCCGAGACCACCGGGCGCGAGGACGAGCTCGCCGCGTTGCGCGCCCGCTACGACCGGGGGGAGCAGCAGTGGGGCGAGGACCCCGAGCTCCGCGCGGCGGCCGAGGCGCTGCCCGGCGTGCTCGACGCGCTCGGCGTGACCACCCCGCCCGGCCTGGCGGCGGAGTTGGCACCGATCGCCGATCTGGACAAGGGCCCCTACCCGGTCTACTCCCCCGGCGACATCTGCCCGGACAACAACCTCATCTTCCCGGACGGCATGCGTCTGCTGGACTTCGAGGGCGCCGGCTACCACTCCGTGTTCCTCGACGCCGTCTACACCCGCATGCCGTTCTCCACCTGCTGGTGCGTCTTCCGGCTGCCCCCGGCGATCCAGGAGGAGATCGAGTCCGCGTACCGGTCCGAGGTGGCGAAGGGCCACCCCGACCTGCTCGACGACGAGGTGTGGCGGGCGGGCATGCGGCTGGCCACGATCGCGCTGACGGTGCAGATGACGACGCTGGTGCCGCGCGTACTGGCCGGGGACCGGCCGCTGCATCCCACGCGGCAGGCGCCGAGCATGCGCCAGCTGTTGCGCCACCGCTGGCAGGCCCTCCTGGCCGATCTCCCGTCCGACTCCGCCGTCGCGGAGGCCATGCGCGGCCTGCTCGCGGCGACGGAGAAGTGGGACTGCCCCGCCCTGCCGCCGTATCCGGCGTTCGCCGGCTGACCGGCCGGCAGGCGCTCTGGCGTCTTTCAGTCACCGGCCGCTGCCCGTTACGCAGATTTAGTACGGTATGTCGTCTGAGTAACGGAAGTGGCAAAATGCAACGCATGATGCTCAGGTGACGAGAGGCGCGCTGCTTGAACGACGAGTTCCGGCTGACCATCGAAGGGTTGGCCAAGGAGTACAACCGGCAGGCCGGAGAGCTGCGCGCGGCCTACGGCAGGCTCTCCGAACTGACGGGGACCGGCGAGTCCGCAGACCGCCTGGTCCGCGTGACGGTGGGCCCGCGTGGTCAGGTGCAGGAGATCGAACTCGACCCCCGGGTGTACCGCAAGCTCGCGCCGTCGCAACTCTCCCGCGAGATCATGCAGCAGATCGGCGCCGCCACGGAACAGGTGGCCGAGCGGACGAAGGAGCTCATGGCGCCGTTCATGCCGGAGGGGCTGCCTCTGGAGGAGGTCCTGGGCGAGGGGGCGAGCATCGACGCGTTCCTGCCCCGGCCGGTGGAGCTGCCGGCCGAGGACGGGGACGTGCGTGGGTGACACCCGCGCCGGCGGCTACCTGGCCGTCTTCAGCGGCCTGCGGTCACGTTCCGCGCAACTCGACGACAGCGTCGAGCGCGCGTGGGAGCTGAAGGACCGGCTGTCCGCCGTCTTCGCCCGCGAGGGCAACCCGCTCGGCGACGACCAGTACGGCGCGGAGCTGGAGAAGAACCAGTGGATCATCGAGAACGGCATCCTCGTGGCCTTCGACGAGTACATCGCCGAACTGGAGGACCTGCGCGACGGATTACGGGCCAGCGCGACCAATTACCAGGACGCCGAGGGCTACGGGGATCCCGGGTACGGCACCGGTGACGACCCGGCCTACCCGCGGGGCGGGTGAGCCGCCGTGGGATTCGACGGTTTTCTCGTGCCCGACTGGGCCAAACCGTTCGTCGGCTATGCCGTCGGCATGGACTGGCCCGAGGGCGACGAGGACGGCTGTTTCCGGCTCGCCGACGCGTGCGCGGCCACCGCGCAGGACGTCCTGGACGGCTGGGGTCTGGCGGACTTCACCCGGATCGGCGACGACTGGGACGGCGACGCGCTGAAGGAGTTCGTCACGCGGGTCCAGTCGGTGTCGGACCCGGCGCTGGTCAAGCTGATCGAGCAGCTCGTCTCGGCCGCGCTCCGGTACAACGATCTCGGCGTCCAGGTCCAGTACACCAAGCGGATGATCGAGGTCTCGGTCTGGTTCCTGATCTTCCAGATCATGTGGTTGCTGGCCGCCACCGCAGGCCCTTGGGGACCGGCGGCCGCGGCCATGGTCGGCGCCCGGATACAGCTGACCCGGCTGGCCATCGCCCAGCTCGCCAAGCGACTGCTGATCAACATCGCCCTGTTCGGCGGCCTGATGGGCGGCATGGACCTCGCGGTGCAGGCGTCCCAGTCCCGGCGCGATCAGCTCGACTGGGAACAGATCATGGCGTCGGCCGGCACGGGAGCACTCCTGGGCGCCTTTCTGACGGGCTTCACCGGGATCGTGCCCGCCAGGTCCATGTGGGGGCTGATGGGCCGGTCCGGCTTGGCGAGCAGCGCCACCGACCTGACTACGCAGATCAAGAGCGGGCAGCCGCTCGACCTGGACAGGCTGTTGAAGAGCTTCACCTCGGGCGTGCTGGGCGGCGCGGACGCCCACTGGACGAGCTGGAGCCCGATCGCGCAGGGCAAGCCGGGCCCGGGGCCGTCCGGGCATCCGCTCCCGGAGAGCTCCGGCGCGCGGGTCCACGGGGACGGTGACGGCACCACGCTCGCCGACGCCGGGGCCAGGCAGGACGTGTCGTTCAGGAACGAAGCCGGCGTCGACGCCCTGATCAACGGCTCGCGGAGCATGGAGCGGCCCGGTTCCTCCCACGCGGGCGACACCACGCTGTCCGGCCACAGCCCGTTCCAGCTCCTGGAGTACTCCGGCCGGCCCGGCGACGGTTACGTGAACGGGAACCTGTGGGGCAGGTACGGCGCGGCAGGCGTCCTGATCAGGGGCATGGACGAGCAGGGGCAGCCGCGATACCTGCTCATGCAGCAGAGCCAGTACGTCTCCAACCCCGGCAAGTGGCAACTGCCCGGCGGAGCCCTCGACAGCCTCGAACGTCCCGTGCACGCAGCCGCCCGCGAGCTCAGTGAGGAACTGGGCGTCGACCAGCGCTACCTCGACCGGCTGAAGCTCAGGGGCGAGCACGCGACGGAGGTCGGCGGCACCGGCTGGAGGTACACCAACCTGGCCGCCGACGGGCCTATGTTCACCCCGAGGCTCGACCCGTTCGAGGCCAGTGGCGCCAAGTGGTTCACGCTCAAGGAGCTCGCCGCGATGGCGAACCAGGGCGACCTGCATCCGGCCCTGGCCAGGGCCCTCCCCGACCTGCTGGCCCGCTTCCACGACGACGGGGGCGTGCCCCCCGCCGCGCACACCGGGGCGGGGGCGGGGCATCCGGGTCTGGGGCAGACCATCCGCCGATCCGGGTCGGGCCTGTACTACACCGCGCCCGCCCCGCACGTCCCGCTGGACGCGGCGTACGGCAGCCGGGCCGTCAGCCCCACGTTCGGGGACGTGGTCTGGACGGGAGTCCGCGACGACATGTCGCCGGCCGAGCTGGACGCGGCCCGGCGCTACGCCTCGGGCAGACACAGCCTGATCAACCGCTTCCTGCGCATGGGCGACGACGCCTTCCAGCACTTCCGCGAACACGAGATCCCGGCGGAGCGGGCACGCACCGTCGAGCAGATCGAGATGCTGACCTCGCTCCTGGAGCGTCAGCCGGTCCCCGAGACGATCGACGTGATCCGGATGCTGACCTCCCATCCGGACCTGTTCAGCGTGCCCATCGAGGAGCTCGTCGGAACCGTGCAACGTGAGCCGGGATTCCTCTCGACCAGCCTCGGCGACGAGGCGAGGTACCCGGGGGACGTGCACCTGCACCTGCGGGTGCCCAAGGGCACCCCGGCCTTCTTCCTGAAGCTGATCAGCAAGATCCCGGACGAGGAGGAACTGCTGCTGGGCCCGGACCTGCCGTGGTTCGGGGAGGACGTACGGCTGCGTGGCGGCGAATGGCACATCTACGCTCGGGTGCTGACGCCGGAGGAGATCGGCCGCTGATGGAGGAGACGAACCCTTGTCACTGAAGGACCAGCCCGTCTTCCGGACCGTCCGGGCCCCGGACTCCTATCCGCGCACGACGTCCGCCGCGGTCCGCTACGTCCCGATCCTCAAGGACGAGGTCGTCATCGGCTACCTGTGGGCCGCGACCACGGACGACGCGGCCCGGTACGTGCCGCGTGAGCAGGCCGGTGACGCCGTCGACGACGCCGCCGTCGCCTGGACGCAGCGCCTGCGCTGGGCCAAGGCCAACGGCGTGACCCCGCTGCGGGCGCTGCGTCACTGGGCCGGCGAGGCCGAGGACCCGCGTGCGGGCCGGGTCCCGGTGGGCAGGCCCTTCGAGCTGGCGTCCTTGGAGGCGCTGGTGGAGCTGGCCGCCGCCGGATGACGGGTACGCGACCGCGCGGGCGATCCGGCTCGGGTCGCCCGGGGTGGTTCAGGGGACGGCGTACTGGTCGTGCCTGGCGTACAGCTCGGTCCATTCGTCCTCGGTGAGCCGGCGGCCGGACGCGACGATGTCGGCGAGTTCCTGGAAGTACGCCTCCCGGGGGGCGCCCGGCGTGAACAGCACCAGCATGGAGGCGGGCGCGTCGGAGTTGTTGCTGAAGGCGTGGACACCGCCCGGCGGCACGTACAGGAAGTCGCCGGGGGTCGCGTCCCGCCATCGGTCGCCGTCGTACAGCGAGACGGTGCCCTCCAGGACGAAGAACGACTCGGAGATGGTCCGGTGGAAGTGGGCGCCGGGGCCGTTCGGGATCGCGGCCATGTCCCAGCGGTAGAGGCCGAACTGGCCGTCCGTGCTCGCCCCGGTGGCCAGGTGGCCGACCCGGGACTTGACCCCGATCGTGAGGTCCGGCGGCGCGTCGGCCGGGCGGAAGGTCGCGCTGGCGATGCCGTGTTCCTTCAGGTATCGCGGCGGCGGATAGGACATCGTTACCGGCTCCTTGCGGTGGATCGAGCTGGGCGGCATGACTCTAGAGGACGAAGTGGCCCGGCCGGCAGATCCAATTCCCGCCCGTTCGATGGAGCCAAGTCTTCCGTGAGGGAGTAGCGGTTTTCCGTAGGAAAGGCGGAGGGAGTCCGCAATGGTCGCGGCAGGAGGGTTGTCCATAGCGTTGGCGGGTGTTCAGAAACGTTGTCGCCGTTCTCTGCCTCGCCCTGCCGCCCGCGTCCGGCCCGGCCCCGCCCCACGACCCCGCCCCCTCGTCGGTGGACGCCTTCGTCGCGGCCTACCGCGAGGCGACGGGGCTCCCCGGGGCCGCGGTCGCGATCACCCACGGCAGGCGGGTCGTCCACGCCGCCGGGTACGGCGAGACCGCCTCCGGCGAGCCGGTGACGGCGGACACGCCCATGGCCGTGGCCTCGGTCAGCAAGTCCTTCACCTCGCTCGCCGTCATGCAACTGGTGGAGAAGGGCGAGGTCGAGCTCGACCGGCCGGTACGCGGCTACCTGCCCGAGTTCACCATGGCCGATCCCAGGGCCACGCGGATCACCGTGCGGCAGTTGCTCAACCAGACGTCCGGCATGGCCGACTCGGCCTTCCGCGAGAAGAGCCTGCCCCAGCCCGGCACGCTCGAAGGCGCCGTGGCCCGGCTCAGGACGGCGCGGCTCGCCACGGAGCCGGGCACCGCCTTCAGCTACCACAACACCAACTACCAGGTCGCCGCGCGGCTCGTCGAGGTGGTGAGCGGCCGGCCGTTCGGGGCCTACCTCGACGCGAACGTCTTCACGCCTGTCGGCATGCGCGACAGCAGGACCGTCGACACCGACCGCGACCTGCCCGGCAGTGCCCGCGGCCATCTGGTCGTCCTCGGCCGGGCCGTCGCCGTGCCGGAGCCGGCCGGGTTCGGCAACGGCTCCGGCGGGATCCTCAGCACCGCCGGCGACATGGCCCGCTGGCTGATCGCGCAGAACAACGGCATCCTCTCGCCCCAGAGCGTCAAGGAGATGCGCACGCCGTCCGAGCAGAGCGGGGAGTACGCCCTGGGCTGGATGATCGGCAGGACCGGACGCGGCACTCCCGTCGTCCAGCACGACGGCGACCTGTTCACCTCCACGGCCGCCCAGTTGCTGATGCCGGAGTCGGGGTACGGCGTCGCCGTCATGGCCAACACCGGAACGGCCTTCGGCGACGCTGACGCGCTCATGGACGGCCTGGTCGCCATGATCGAGGGAGGCACGCCCGAGATCCCCTCCTCGCCGCCCTTCCTGGTCACCGACATCCTGTTCGCGCTCCTGACCCTGGCGACCGCCGGGCTGGCCGTACGGGGGGTGGCCCGCGCCCGGCGGTGGGCCGCCACACACAGTCGATGGCGGCTTCTGCCATATATGGTCCCGCTCGTGCTGTGCGTCATGGTCGTCCCGATCATGCGCGTGCTCCTCCGGGGCGGCGACATCATGTGGGTCCAGGTGGTCTACCTCTACCCGACGTTCATGATCTGGTTGGTGACGGGCGCGGTCGCGGGCACGGCGGTGGCGGCCGCACGACTCCGGGCCGCCGCCGGGCATCGATGGAGATGGTCGTCGTTGAGTGAGAGGACGGGAAGACGTGGACGTGTATGAAGCCGTGGACAGCCGGCGGGCGGTGCGGGCGTTCAGTGACGAGCCGGTTCCCAAGGAGGTGCTCGAACGCGTGCTGACAGCCGCCACGCGGGCGCCGTCGAGCGGGAACCTCCAGCCCTGGCACCTATACGTCGTGGCCGGCGAGCCCTTGGCCGAGCTGAAACGGCTGGCGACGGCTCGGGCGCTGGCGGGAGACCCGGGTGACGAGCGGGAGTATCCGATGTACCCGGCCGAGCTGACCTCGCCGTACCTGGACCGTTTCGCCGCCGCGGCCACCCAGCGGTACGAAGCGCTGGGGATCGAGCGCGACGCCCCTGACCGGCCCAAGAGGATCGCCGCCCTGAACTCGGAGGCGTTCGGGGCGCCCGTCGTCCTGTTCTGCTACCTGGACCGGGCGATGGGCCCCGGGCAGTGGGGGGACGCCGGGATGTACCTGCAGACGGTCATGTTGTTGCTGCGGGCGGAAGGGGTGCACAGCTGCCCGCAGGTGATGTGGACGATGTACCGCGAAACGGTCGGCCGGATCGTCGGCGCCGATGACGGGCTGGTGCTGTTCTGCGGGGTCGCGGTCGGCTTCGAGAAGCAGGACGTGCCGGGGCTGCGTACCGGGCGGGCGGACCTGGCGGAGACCGTGAGCTTCGTCGGAGTGTGAGGCGTGGGCCGCCGGAGCGGGGGCGGAGCTTCCCGCCCCCACTCCGGTGGTCACTTCACGAGGTAGGCGTCGGCGAGAACCTGCTGGACGGAGTTGCCGTCCCGGTCCTTCGCCTCGACCTTGACCGAGACGCTGCCCGGGCCCTTCGGGTTGGGCGCGAGCACCTTGTCACCGGGCAGCACCTTGGCCGGCGTCCAGTGCGCGCCCTTGTCGTCGGAGACCCAGACTCTCTCCAGCGACGGCGACCTGCCGCCCTCGGGCCTGACGGTGAAGGTGAACGGCCTGCCGGCCTGGACCGTGTCGTTCTCCGGCAGCTTGAGCCCGTACTTGAGGCGGATCAGCGGCGCCTGGGCGCAGGGCTGCTGGTCGCCCCACAACACGGTGTCCAGGCAGGGCTGCGGGGCGTCGCCGGCCGTCGGGCGGGCCGAGCGGAACGTCCAGGTGGTCTCGACGCTCGTGCCGGGGTGCTTTCCGGCGAAGGCGTCCTTCCACGAGTCCGTGAGCCGGTACGCGCCGGATCCGGCGGGGACGGCGTAGTAGGGCAGGCCCAGGTCGTCGTACTGCGGCTCGACCTCGGTGCTGCCGCTGAACAGGTGGATCTCCTCGGTCCCCTGCGCGCCCTGGTACATGTGGCTCGGGTCGGAGGCGTCGGAGTAGTACCCGTAGCCGAGCGGGCTGAGCGCGCGCAGCCTCAGCCGGTCGCCCTGGCGGCAGCCGTCGCAGTAGACGGCCTGGCCGGCCCAGTCCGGCAGGTCGGGACCGGCGGTGAACTGCGCGGGGACGACGGCCTCGTTCCAGTCCTCCCGCTCCTTGGCGGCGCGGGTGAAGCCGCGGGCGGAGGAGGCGAAGCGCGCGCCGCCCGTGGCGAGGTCGAGGAAGGCGTAGTCGCGCTGCCACAACACGTCCCGGCCGGGCGCGTTGTAGTACTCGGTCCTGGCGGCGGGCCCGGCGAAGCTGTGCGAGCCGCGGATGCTGAGGCGCTGGTCGGGTGTGTAGGTGTGGTTGACCTCGGTGAAGTTCGCGCTCGACCCCCACGTGCCCGCCGGCGCGGGGAACTGCGCGTGGTAGGTGGTCTCGATCTCGGTGAGGTCGCGGGCCTTCGGGGCGAAGTTCAGGCGACCCGCCGTGGTGCCCTTCACGTAGTAGGCCAGTTTGTACTCGAACGGGGTGGTGGGCGTCACGTGCAGGGCGGCGCCCGGGTACGGCTTGCGGGCCAGGGCCTTGCCGAGCCGGTCGGCCTCGCCGCTGTCGATCCACAACAGCGGGATCTTGTTCTGGGCCTCGTACGCCGGGTCGGTGAGCAGCCAGGCGAACCGGTCGCTGGTGACCACGCCCGCGGCTCCGGCCTTGATGGCCAGGTCGAGGTCGGCCAGGAAGAGCGGGAGCGAGTCCCTGGCGGGGAGGTGGACGAGCTTGCCGCGCGCGTCCGCGCCGCCGCGCAGGTCGTCGCCCGTGGTCAGGCTCAGGCGCCGGTCGGCGGCGAACTTCGGCACCGCCGCGTCCTGCTCGCTGACGTAATGGGGGGTGAGCTGGAGCCCCGGCACGGTCAGTTCGACCTCGGGAGCACGGCGGACCTGGTCGAACAGCACCGTGAAGGTGCCCACCGCGGGCGCCTTCCGCACCCGCGTGACCCAGTACCTGCCCCTGTTGACCGGCTCGTAGCTCAGCAGCGACGCGTCGGCGTACATCTGGCCCGAGGCGGTCGTGCGCAGGACCATCACGTTCATGAACGCCCCCTCCGACGTGCGGGGGGTGCTCACCTGGATCGGCTCGGCGTCGGTCGCGTCCAGGGTCACCGTGGTGTCGCCGTCGAGCTTGACCTCGGGGGCGAGCAGCGAGGTGTACTGGAGCTGCCGGTCCGGCTTGGTGAACCAGTTGGGCGTGGCGCCGATGGAGTAGACGCCGCCGTGCGCGAGCTTGAGGTCGGTCTCCAGCGTGCCCGGCGTGTCGGTGGTCCGCCAGTCCATGGTGGCCAGGGTCATCGGCTCCCCTTCGAGGAGGGGGTCGGTGTCGCTGACCCGCAGGGCGGACAGGACGCCCGGCAGGATCGTCCATTCCGGCCTGCCGGCGAGCCTGACGCGTACGGTGTCCATCTTGGCGCCCTTGCGGAAGGCGATCGGCGCCGTCAGGCGGGTGGTGCCGGCCGTGGCCGTCAGGCGTCCCTCGTACCAGCCGGGGTCGCCGAGCGTGGGCTCGACGGTGAGGTCCGCGCTCGCGGACCCGCCCGCGGGGACGGTCAGCGACGACGGGCTGAGCGTGGCCATCCCGGCGGGCGCCTGGGCCTCGCCGCGCTTCAGCGCCAGGGACAGGTCCAGCGTGACCGGTTCCCCGCCGGTGTTGCGGAAGGTCACCTTCCTGGTGAGTGCCTGGCCGGCGTACGGGTCGGTGAACCCGGCGTAGACCGTCGCCAGGTCGTCGAAGACCTGCTGGGTGACGGCCTGCCCGAGGTCCAGCCGGCCCGAGCCCTGGTCGTAGGCCGGGGCGTCGCCCGGCTTCGCGGTGCCGGTCAGAGCGGTCTTGAGCTGCTCGGGCGTCCAGTCGGGGTGCTGCGCGGCGAGGATGCCCGCGGCGGCCGCCACGTGCGGGGCGGCCATCGAGGTGCCGGACGCCGCGGTGTAGTTGTCGTCGATCGGGCCGCCGCCCGGGACGCTGCTGCCCGCGCCCAGCGAGGTGCCCGCCGCGCGTGCCGCGATGATGTTCACGCCGGGCGCGGTGATCTCCGGCTTGATCGCGAAGTCGTCGCTCACACGCGGACCGCGGCTGGAGAACGAGGCGATCCTGTCGGCCGAGTCGACCGCGCCGACGGTGAGCGCCGAGTTCGCCGCGCCGGGTGATCCGACGGTGTACCGGCCGGGGCCGGAGTTGCCCGCCGCGACCACGAACAGCGTGCCGTATTGGGCGGTCAGCTCGTCGGCCGCCTGGCTCAGCGGGTCGGTGCCGTCGGTCGCGGTCTGGCTGCCCAGGCTCATGTTGACCACCCGGACGTGCGCGGTGGCCGCCTGCCACTGCATCGCCGCGATGATCTCGGAGTCGCTGCCGGTCCCGTTGTCGTCCAGCGCCTTGGCGATGGTCAGCCTGGCGCCGGGGGCGACGCCCTTGTACCTGCCGTTCGAGGCGGCGCCGCTGCCCGCGACGATGGACGCCACGTGGGTGCCGTGGCCGACCCGGTCGGTGACCTCGTCAGGGTTGCCACCGCCCGGGCTGCCCGCGGGGACGAAGTTGCGGGCCGCGGCGATCCGCCCCTGGAGGTCGGGATGCGCGGTGTCGATCCCGGAGTCGATGATGCCCACCGTCGCGCCCGTGCCGTCGAAGCCGGCCGCCCAGGCGGTGGGGGCGCCGATCTGCGGGTTGCTGACGTCGTCGAGCGCCTTGACCTTGCCGTCGAGCCAGACCTTGCGCAGGCCGCCCGCCAGGGCCTTGGCGTTGTCGCGGGATTCTCCGAGCGACTGCCCCGGCCCGAGTGACCGCCAGAACGCGGTGGCCTGCTTCTTGTCCACCTTGATCGCGGCGCCGTCGATGCTGTCCAGCACCGTCGGCTCCGCGCCGCCCTTGAGCGACTTCGCCTTGCCGGCCAGGTCGGCGGCCTTGGTACGGGGGTCGTACTGGACGATGAGGGGGATCTGCGCGGCCTTGGCGTCGCCGTACCCGTTGGCCGCCAGGTAGTCGACGTTGAACAGTTCCTTGTCCAGCAGTCCCTTGGTGACGTAAGGCGAGGCGTCAGCGGGGATGACGTAGTAGCCGTGATCGTTCTGCTGGGCCTGGAACATCCGCGCCTCCCGGCCGTCGCCGGGCTCCAGCGTGGCCGACGCGCGGCCTTTGCCGTCCTTGGCGTAGACGACGGTGTCCCCGGTGATCAGCGTGATCTTGACGGGAGGCGTGCCGGTCACCCGCGCGTCCGCCTTGGCGGCCCCGGGTGGCGCGGTCGTCGCGGTGGCCGCCGCCGGAGCCGCCGCTGGCGGCACGGCGAGTGCGGCCGCGAGTAAGGCCGCGAGCCCGCGGCGCCGGGGGGTGGGCAGCATGCGCACAACTTTCTCCAGACGTGAGAACACCGGCCATCGTCGCCCGTGCGTGATGGAGATCATTTCTTTGCTGACCTAATCTGGGATTCAGTCAGGGCACAAGTCCGCCGAACGGGCCAAAACCCGCCAGGTGGCGGTAACCCGCCGCCCTGTCTCCGCGAGAAAGGGTGTCGTCGATGCTCGAAGCGATCGGCCTCTCACCGGCCGAGAGCCGCCTGTACGTGACCCTCGTGGACAACCCGCGATCATCCGCCGACGAGCTCGCCGTGCAGTGCGACGTCTCGACGCTCCTCGCCGCCCGTACGCTGGCCTCCTTCGCGCGGCGCGGCCTGGCCAGCAGGCTGCCGGGCCGCCGCGCCCGTTATGTCGCCGTCGCCCCCGACATCGCCATCAGGCCGCTGCTCACCCGGCACGAGGAGCAGCTCCAGCAGGTCCGTACGGCGATCCATGAGCTGACCGGCTCGTTCCACCTGGCCTCCCGCTACGCGACGCATCCGGCCGAGCAGGTGGAGGTCATCACCGGGACCGACAACATCATCAACCGGGCGTACGCGCTGCAGGACAGCGTCCAGGCCATGTTCCGCAACATCGACAAACCCCCGTACGCCATGCGCGGTCACGGCGACAACGTCGAGCGCGAGCGGCAGATGCTCAGGTCGGGCATCGACTACCGGACCGTGTACGACCGGGAGTCCCTGGCGGTCCCCGGCAAGTTACGCCTCATCCAGGACTCCATAGCCCATGGGGAGCAGGCCCGCGTGGTGGCCGGGGCGGCGGCCAAGATGTGGATCGCCGACGACTCGCTCGCCCTGATCCCCATCCGCAACGGGTCCAACTCCATCGACGCGGCGTTCGTCCTGCACCGGTCCGCCCTGCTCGACGCGCTGATCGCGCTGTTCGAACTGGAGTGGCGGCGGGCCTTGCCCCTGCGCGCGGCCTCCCGGCCGGCCGGGCACTCCACCGAGTACGCCGCGCGTTCCGACGAGCCCGACGAGCCGACCAGGGAGCTGCTCGGGCTGCTCGCGGGCGGCCTGACGGACGAGGCCATCGCGCGGACGCTGGGGCTCGGGCTGCGCACCGTACAGCGCCGCATCCACGCCGTCATGCGCGCCCTGAACGCCGTCACCCGCTTCCAGGCGGGACTGGAGGCCCGGGAACGCGGCTGGGTCTAGCCCGCCGGAACGACCGCCGGCCGGCCGATCAGCGTGGGCGGCTGAGGGCGACCTCGGCCAGATCCGTCCATCGCCCGGCCGAGGAGTGCGGCACGACCACCCAGTCCTTGACCGTGCGGCCTTGCCCCATGGGGTCGAACAGGCACGCCCCGGCCAGTTCGAGCGCGGCCGCGTGCTCAGGGGTGTCCCTGACCAGCCGGAACACCATCGCGCCGTCACGCTGCAGGCTCGCGAACACCTTCCCCGCCTGGTCCTTGAGCGCGGGGCTGCCCATCATGCGGGAGACCCGCACACCCAGGTCGGCCAGCTCGGCGCCGACCCGCTGGAAATCCTCTTCCGCGCTCATGCTCAGTGGTGTCCCCAACGTCGTGGTGGTGTGGGTCGGGCGGCTCGCCGGGGCTCTTCCCGCGTGACTCGACCGCCTCGGTTCCCGCCTTCCGGCAGAACGGCGATCAGGCTAGCAGGACCGCACAGATCCGGAGAAACCGCCGCCACAGGCTGTCCTCCTTGACCTTCGCCCCGGGCAGGAGCCATACGGCCTCCGCGCGGAGCTCAGAGGTCGACGGTCAGGCGGACGGTCACCACGTCCCCCACGTCCAGCCCCTCCGCGCTGCGCACCCCCGCCTTGACCGGCACGAGGTAGCGGCCGTCCTTGGGGAACAACGACGTACGCCATCGGGTCTCGTGGATCTGGGCGGTGACGGGGATCATGCCCCAGCCGTAGCTCACCGAGGCGGCGGTCATCGCCAGGTCCTGGCACTCCTCGTCGGGGACGGTGACGAAGTGCCAGGGCGCGGGGCCCCTCCAGAACCACACCTCACCGCTGAACTCCAGCTGCATCGCCACAGCATAGTCACGCGACGATCACCGTCCAGTGCGGTCACCCGTCCAAACAGTTGTCACAAACAGATGTTTTGCGCATCTGTTCAAAACGTGTGTATGGTCGGCGGCATGCCACAAGCAACCGCAACGGCCCCGGCCGCGAGCGACTTCAGTCACCTGTCCAGACGCATCAGGCAGGCCGGGCTCCTCGACCGCCGCCCCCGCCACTACCTGTCCCGGCTCGGTGCGGTGGCCGGCCTCTACCTGGCGGGCGTGGCGGCGTTCTTCCTGCTCGGCGACTCCTGGCTCCAGGTGCCGCTGGCCGCCTGCTTCGCGATCGTCTTCGCCCAGGTCGCCCTCGTCCTGCACGACCTCGCACACCGGCAGATCTTCGCCGCCCGCGGCCCGAGCGAGGCCCTCGGACGCCTCGGCGGCAATCTCGGGATCGGCCTCGGCTACGGCTGGTGGATGAACAAGCACACCCGCCACCACGCCAACCCCAACCACGAAGACCTCGATCCGGACGTCGTCCCCGACGTCCTGGTGTGGTCGCAGCGGCAGGCGCGCGACAGCCGCGGGCCGGCCCGGCTCATCGGCGGCCGGCAGGCCCTGCTGTTCTACCCGCTGCTCCTGCTGGAGGGGCTCAACCTGCACCTGGGCGGCATTCGCGCCCTACGCCGGCCCTGGATGAGACACCGCGTTCTGGAGGGCGCGCTACTGCTCGCCCACTTCGTCCTCTACCTGGGCGCGCTGGCCTGGGTCCTGTCACCGGGCAAGGCGCTGGTCTTCTTCGCCGTGCACCAGGGGCTGTTCGGCCTCTACATGGGCTGCGTCTTCGCCCCAGGCCACAAGGGCATGCCGACGCTGACCGGGGAGGCCACCCTCGACTTCCTGCGCAAGCAGGTGCTCACCACCCGCAACGTACGCGGCGGCCGCTTCGTCGACGTCGCCATGGGCGGGCTCAACTACCAGATCGAACACCACCTGTTCCCCAGCATGCCCAGCCCCAACCTCCGCCTGGCGCGCCCCATCGTGCAAGCCCACTGCCGCCGGCTGGGCCTGCCGTACCACGAAGTGGGTTTCCTGGCCTCGCACGGCGAGGCCCTCCGTCACCTGCACCACGCCGGTGCTCCCCTCAGGCAGAAAGGCCGCCCATGAAAGCCGGACGCAAGCAGTGGATCGGGCTGGCCGTCCTGGTCCTGCCCGTTCTCCTGATCTCCGTCGACCTGCACGTGTTGTCGTACGCGCTGCCGTTCATCAGCGCGAGTCTGGCGCCGAGCGGTTCCCAGCTGCTGTGGATCATCGACGTCTACCCGTTCATGCTGGCCGGACTGCTGCTGCCGATGGGCACGCTGGGTGACCGGGTCGGACGGCGGCGGCTGCTGATGGCCGGGGCGGCGGCGTTCGGCGCCGCCTCCGCGATCGCCGCCTTCTCCCCCAGCGCGGACCTGCTCATCGCCACCCGGGCCCTGCTCGGGGTGGGCGGCGCCACGCTGATGCCCTCGACGCTGTCGCTGATCCGCAACATGTTCCACGACGACGGCCAGAGGCGGATCGCGATCTCCATCTGGACCGGCGCGTTCGCCGGGGGCGCCATGCTGGGCCCGCTGATGGGCGGCGCGCTGCTGGAGCACTTCTGGTGGGGTTCGGTGTTCCTGGTCAACCTGCCGGTGATGGCGTTGCTGCTGCTCCTGGCGCCCCTGCTGCTCCCCGAGTCGCGTGACCCGCACCCGAGCCGGTTCGACCTGCCCGGCCTGGTCCTGTCGCTGGGCGCGATCCTGCCCGCGATCTACGGGATCCAGCACATCGCCCAGGAGGGCTTCGGCCTGCCGCCGATCCTGGCCGTCGTGACCGGCCTGGCGCTGGGTGTCGCCTTCGTACGCCGCCAGCGTTCGATGCCCGACCCGATGCTGGACGTGCGCCTGTTCGGCAGCCGCGCCTTCACCGCCGCCGTCGGCGCCAACACCCTCGGCGTCTTCGCCATGGTCGGCTCCAGCCTGTTCACCACCCAGTACCTGCAGATGGTCATGGGCGCCCGGCCGCTCGTCGCCGGCCTGTACGCGCTCCCCTCGGCCGGTACGGCGATGCTCGCGGCGGGGCTGGCCCCCGTCCTGGTCCGCAGGGTCCGTCCCGGGGCGGTGGTCTGCGCCGGGCTGCTCGTCGGCGCCGGCGGGTTCGCGCTGCTGTCCGGGCTGGACGTGACCGGCCAGGCCGGCCTGCTGGTCGCCGGGATCATGCTGATGGCCGGCGGCGTCACCCTCGTCCTGACCGTCTCCGCCGACCTGATCATCGCCACCGCCCCGCCGGAGCGGGCCGGCTCGGTCGCCGGACTGTCGCAGGTGGCCACCGAGTTCGGCGGCGCGCTCGGCATCTCCGTGCTGGGGAGCATCGGCACCGCCGTCTACCGGGGACGCCTCGGCGACGCCGGCGCTCCCGCCGCCGCGCTGGACACCCTCGGCGGCGCGCTGGAGGCGGCGCGGCACCTGCCGGAACCGGCCGGGACCGCGCTGGCCGCCGCCGCCCGCGCGGCCTTCACGCAGGGCCAGCACCAGGCCATGATCGCCGCCGCCGCGGGCCTGTGCCTGATGGCGCTGGTCGCGCCGGTCATGCTGCGTTCGGTACGGCGTGCGCCCCGGCCGCAACTGCGCCCGGAGCAGTCCGGACGGCACGTGCTGCGTTAGCCGGCCGCCGCCACCGAACGGATGCCGGCGGCCAGGTCGTGAGCCGTCGGGGCGTTGTCCGGATCGACCTGCCAGCGCACCAGCAGGCCGATGAACAGCGTCAGCACCACCTGGGCGCCCGCCTCGTCCTGGCGCGGCAGGCGCCGGGCCAGCTCACGCAGGGCCAGCGCCTGCCCCTCGGCCAGGCGGGCGCGTACGTCGGGAAGATGCGGCGCCTGCGCCAGCGTCTCGACGTTGGCGCGCCACACCATCGGATTGGCCCGCAGGGACACGATCAGTTCCGCCAGGAACGTCTCGAGCCATTCCCTGGAGTCGTCCGGGAACGCCTTGAGCACCTCCGCGACCGCTTCGCCGGTCACCTCGATCATCGCCTGGGTGAGCAGGGCGTCCTTGGAGCGGAAGTGATAGTTGATCGCGGCGAGGTTGCTGCCGGAGACGGCGACGATGTCCCGGACCGTCGTGCGGGCATATCCGCGTTCGGACAGGCACTGCTTGGCCGCGGCCAGCAAATCCTCAGGAACTCCCACGCGGTGATCTTATCAGCGCCGCGAACAAGCGTTTCAAACATCTGCTTGACTCCCGGGTGTTATTGGTCCAGTTTCGCCCGGAATGAAACCATGATGTGCCGGTGCCGCTTATGGCTAGCGTGGCTGGAGTGCAAACAGTGATCACTGAAGCGGGCCGCACCCTTGCCGTGGAGCAGTGGGGCGTACCCGACGGGACGCCCGTCTTCTACCTGCACGGCAGCCCCATGGGACGCCTGGCCCGCCATCCCGACGACTCCCTGTTCACCGGGCTCGGCATCCGGCTGATCACCTTCGACCGGCCCGGCTTCGGGGGCTCGACGCCGCTGCCGGGGCGGCAGGTGGTGGACGGCGCGGACGACGTCGCCGCCGTCGCCGACGCGCTCGGCCTCGACCGTTTCGCCGTCTACGGGGTCTCCGGCGGCGGGCCGCACGCGCTGGCGTTCGCCGCCCGCCACCCCGGCCGGGTCAGCCGGGCCGCCTCGCTGGCGGCGCTCGCCCCGCGCGACGCCGAAGGGCTGGACTGGACGGCCGGGATGATGGAGGGCAATCAGCGCAGCGCCGCCGTAGCCCTCCAGGACCGCGACGCCATGATCGCCCACCTGGGGACGGACTCGTCCGGGCCGCCGCAGTTGCCCCCGGCCGAGGCCGCCGTGCTGACCCGTCCCGCGATCAGCGCCATGCTCGCGGCCGCGTACGCCGAGGCGGTTCGTCCCGGACTCGGCGGCTGGGCCGACGACGTCATCGCCCTCTTCGGCCGCCCGTGGGGGCTGGACCTCGCCTCCATCACCGTGCCGGTCCGGCTGTGGCACGGCGCGCTGGACGGGGTCGTACCGGTCGCGCACGCCCGCTGGCTCGCCGCCCACATCCCCACCGCCACCCTCACCGTCCAGCCCGACGCCGGGCACGCCGGTCACTTCGACGCCACCCCCGCCACGCTGGAATGGCTGCTCAACGGCGACGAACCCCGTGGCGACAGGAGCCCGGCCGCGGCCGTCACGAGCTAGGCGGCGCCGCGCCGCGTCACGCCCTCCGGGTCAGGTCGCCGAGCGTGAGCGGCGGCGGTGGCGGCAGCGGTTCGGCGTGCCCGGCGCCGAAGGACTGCAGCAGGTACGCCACCAACCGCCGCGACGCCGCCTCCACCCCCTCCCCCGCGCCGGCGATGAGGCCGCAGTTGGCCCTGAACAGCAGCACCAGGTCCGCGACGTCGAAGTCGGCCCGCAGCCGGCCCGTGGCCTTGGCCCGCCGTACCATCTCGGCGAGGCCCCGCTCGGCCCGCACCCGTGTCCGCTCGTAGTCGACCGCGTCCGGGAACGCGGTGAGGAAGGCGTCGGTGAACCCCCGGTCGGCGACCTGCATCGCGCACACCTTCTCGATCGCCGTGCGGAACCCCCGCCACGGATCCGGGTCGGCCAGCGCCTCGTCCACGACCGACGCGCACGCCGCCAGCTCGTCCCCGAACACCTCCGTGATCAGGGACTCGCGGGACGGGAACCGCCGGTAGAGGGTGGCCACCCCGACCCCGGCGCGCCGGGCGATGGCCACCATCGGCGCGTCCAGACCGCGCGCCGCAAACGTCTCCCGCGCCGCGTCGAGGATGCGTGCCCGGTTGTGCCGCGCGTCCGCCCGCAGTTCCCCGGCCGACGCCAACTGAGAGGGATGATCAGCCATATTTCTCACATTAGCGTAAGTGGACAACCCCGTCCGGTTAGCGGGCTAGCGTCGTCCGTATGGAGACGAACCAGATGCGCGCGGCCCTGTTCGACCGGTACGGACCGCCGGAGGAGCTGTACGTGGGCACGGTGCCCAAGCCGGTCCCCGCCCCCGGACAGGTGCTGGTCCGGGTGCACGCCGTCAGCGTGAACGGCGGCGAGGTGCACGGCCGGACGGGCCGGCTGCGCCTGGTGACCGGGCTGATGCAGCGGGGCTTCCCGAAACGGGTCGGGATCGACCTCACCGGCGAGATCGTCGCCCTCGGCCCCGGGGTGACCGGCCCCAAAGCGGGCGACCGGGTGTGGGGCGCGCTGGGACGCACGTTCGGGAGCGCCGCCGAGTACGTGGCGATCCGCCCCCGCCGTCTGGCCCCGGCCCCGGCGGGACTCGACCTGGTGACGGCCGCGGCGCTCCCAGTGGGCACGACGGCCATCACGGCGCTGCGCGACCTGGCCGCGCTCAGGCCGGGCGAACGCCTGCTCGTCCGGGGTGGCAGCGGCGGCGTGGGCGTCGTCGCGGTACAGCTCGGCCGGGCGCTCGGCGCCCACGTCACCGCCCTCGCCGGGGCACGCAACCTCGACCTCGTCCGCGACCTCGGCGCGCACGAGGCGTACGACTACGCCGCCGTCGCCCCTGCGGACCTGGCCAGGTTCGACGTGATCCTGGACACCGCCGGCACCGAGCACGCCGCCTTCCGCCGCCGGCTGACGCCGTCCGGCCGGATGGTGGCGATCGCCTTCGACCAGCGCAGGATCGCGGCGTCCCTGGCGTACATCGCCGCCTCGGCCGTCCACGGGCGGCGGCGGGTGCGCTTCTTCAGCGGCAACCCCACCACCCGGCTCTTCACCGACCTCACCCGGTACGTGGACAGCGGCGCCGTCCGCCCGGTCGTGGACACGGTGTTCCCCTTCGACGACATCGCCCAGGCGCACCGGACGCTGGAGAAGGGCGGCGTACGCGGCAAGGTCGTCGTACGGATCGCCTGAAAGCACGGCGAGGTCACCGTCGGGTCAGCGGCCGATCTTGTCCAGTTCGGCGAGATCCTCCTCCGAGAGCGGCAGTCCCGCGCCCGCGACGTTCTCGCGCAGGTGGGCCACCGACGAGGTGCCGGGGATCAGCAGGATGTTCGGCGAGCGCCGCAGCAGCCAGGCCAGGGCGACCGACATCGGCGTGGCCTCCAGCCGGGAGGCCACCGCCGTGAGCGCCGAAGACTGCAGCGGTGTGAACCCGCCGAGCGGGAAGAAGGGCACGTACGCGATGCCCTGTCCGGCGAGCTCGTCGATCAGCTCGTCGTCGTGGCGGTGGGCGAGGTTGTACATGTTCTGCACGCACACGATCGGCGCGATCGCCCGTGCCTCGGCGACCTGGTCCGGCGTCGCGTTGCTGACGCCGAGGTGCCGGATCAGGCCCTGCCGCCGGAGTTCCGCGAGCGTGCCGAACGCCTCGGCGAGCGAGCCTGGCCGAGTGCCCTGGGCGTCGCCGAGGCGGAGGTTGACCACGTCCAGCGTCGCGAGGCCGAGGTTCTCCAGGTTCTCGTGCACGGCCCGGCGCAGCTCGTCGGGCCGCCGGGCCGGAGGCCAGCCGCCCTCCCGGTCCCGGGTCGCGCCGACCTTGGTCACGATGTGCAGCGAGTCCGGGTACGGGTGCAGCGCCTCGCGGATCAGCTGGTTGGTGACGTGCGGCCCGTAGGCGTCGGCGGTGTCGAGGTGGGTGATGCCGAGGCCGGCGGCCTCGCGGAGGACGGCGAGCGCGCCGGCGCGGTCGGCGGGTGGCCCCATGACCCCGGGGCCGGCGAGCTGCATGGCGCCGTAGCCGAACCGGGTGACGGTCAGATCGCCCAGGGTCCAGGTGCCGCCGGGAAGCGTGCCGCTCATGTCGTGCCTTTCGTGTCGAGCCAGCGGGCGGTGCCTCGTGGCGCCTTGCATCATCATTGGGGTGTAGCTTCCTGATGGGAAGTAGGCACTCCGGAGTGCGTAAGGCGCCCGCAGGTGAGAGGAACGGCCGATGGCGACGACGACGGCGGCCCAGCAGAGGGCACAGGCGAAGGTGGCGTACGACGCCTTCGTGGCGGCCTGCCCCAGCCGCAGGCTGCTCGACCGGATCTCCGACAAATGGGTCACGCTGATCCTGTCCGCGCTCGGCAGCGACGCCCCGCACCGGCCCGGCGCCGACTGCGCCGGCGAGCCCCGGGCGATGCGCTACTCGGAGCTGCTGCGCCTGCTGGCCGGCGTCAGCCAGAAGATGCTCACCCAGACACTGCGCTCCCTGGAACGCGACGGCCTGGTGACCCGCACCGTGACGCCGACCGTGCCCGTCACGGTCTCCTACGAGCTGACCGACCTCGGCCTGTCGCTGTACGAGATGACGCGAGGCCTCAAGTCCTGGGCCGAGCAGCACATGGACGAGGTCCTCGCCAACCGCGAGTCCTACGACACCCGCACCACCTGAGACGCGCGGCTCGTCGGCGAGCGGTCAGACCACCTCGAACGTGCTCATCATGGCCATGTCCTCGTGTTCGAGATTGTGGCAGTGCATGACGTAACGCCCGCGGTAGCCGGTGAAGCGGGTGATGATCTCCACGGTCTGCGTCTCCCGCAGCTCGACGGTGTCCTTCCACTCCGCCGGCCCGCTCGGGCGTTCGCCGCCGATCGAGAGCACCTGGAAGGGCGCCAGATGCAGGTGGACGGGGTGGGCGACGTCGCTCGTCACCCGCCAGATCTCCACCTGGCCGAGCTTGGGCCGGGCGTCGACGCGGCGGGCGTCGAAGGGCTTGCCGTTGATCAGCCAGCCGGTCTCGCCGTGCAGGTCGCCGCTGTTGAACTCGAAGTCGCGGGTCACCGTCGCCTGCGCCGGGTCGAGCCGTTCGACGCGCGAGAGCGTCGGCGGGATCGCCGAGTCGTCGCGGGCGTCGCGCTCGACGGTGAAGCGCATCACCTGGGCCTGCGGTCCCTCCTCCAGAAGGTTGCGCAGCTCGACATGGTCGCCGACGCGGTAGGCGGCGAAGTCGACGATCACGTCGGCGCGCTCGCCCGGCGCGAGGCGTACCTGCTGCAAGGGGCGAGGCGCCGCGAGCAGCCCGCCGTCACTGGCGACCTGGGTCAGGGTGCCGCCGGGCGACAGGGCCAGCTCGTAGACGCGGGCGTTGGAGGCGTTGAGCAGCCGCAGCCGGTAGCGGGCGCGGTCCACCCCGAGCTGCGGCCAGGGCGCGCCGTTGACCAGGATGACGTCGCCCAGCACGCCGCCCATGAACGCCATGCGGGCGCCGGGGCCGTCATCCCTGACCGGGTAGGGCATGGTGCCATCGGTGTGGAAGGAACGGTCGCAGATCAGCAGCGGCACGTCACGTTCGCCCGACGGGAGCGGCAGCCTGTCCTGCTCGTCGTCGCCGACGAGGAAGAACCCGGCCAGGCCGCGCCAGACCTGCGGCCCGGTGTAGTCCATACGATGGTCGTGGTACCAGAGCGTGGCCGCGCGCTGTTGCAGCGGGAAGACGTAGTCGCGCTGCGTGCCCGGCTGGACCAGGTCGGTGGGATAGCCGTCGGACTCCGGCGGGGTGTGCCCGCCGTGCAGATGGGTGACCGTCGGCGCGGCCAGGCGGTTGGTGACGCGCACGACGGTCCTTCGGCCGCTGCGCGCCCGGATGGTGGGCCCGGGGAACTGCCCGTCGTACCCCCAGATCGGGGTACGCAGGCCCGGCAGGATCTCGGCCTCGGCAGGTCGCTGGACGAGTTCGTAGTAGTCGGTGCCCGCGTCGGTCCGTACGGGCTTGGCCACCGCGGGCAGCGGGAGCGGCACGGTGTACGGCTTGGGCAGCGGCGCCCCGCTCGTCAGGAGCTGTGGCAGCGGCGTACGGCCCACCAGGGAGCAGCCCGAGACGGTCAGCGCCGCGCCCAGGCCGAACAGGCGCAGCGCCTGCCGTCTCGTCATCCGGGTCACGGTCATGCCGACGCCGTCCGGGCGCGGTCGGCGGACCAGACCCGCGTCATCTGCACCATGCTGCCGCCGAACATCAGCACGCCGAGCGGCACGTGCAGGATCTTCACGTGTGCCATGCCGAGCGCCATCTGGACCAGGGTCATCACCAGCATGCCCGCCGCGGCCATGATGGCGGCCCGCTCCCGGGTCATCACGGCGGCGACCAGGTACAGCAGCACGGTGGCCGCGACGGCCAGGGCCGTGGCGCTGTGCACGGCCCGGCCGCCCGCCGAGGACAGCAGCAGCCCGGCGGTCACCGCCTGGATCAGGAGGGCGACGGTCTGGGCGGCGAGCGCGATACGCAAGAACATGATGGCTTCCTTAGCGGGTGGAGGGCCGGGCGACGAGCGCGGCGGTGACGATCAGCACGAACGCGGCCAGCGCGCCCGCGCCCAGCGCCAGCAGGCGCGGCCGGCCGCGACCGGCGACGGCCAGGCCGAACGTGGTGAGGATGGCCAGGGCCATCGCGCTCTGCATGACCGGCTCGTTGACCTTCATCATCGTGGTGTGGAAGGTCAGGCGCACATCGAGCGGAACGGCGTCGAACGTGGGGATCACGTTGGCCGCGCCGTACCCGAACGCGCCCGCGAGCAGCCCGGTGGCCACCAACGCCGCGCCCTGGCTGTACCTGACAGCGGTTCTCATGAGCAGCAATCGTCGTCCGGCGGGGGCCGCGGCGCGTCCCACGTGCGGACTCATCTGCCGCTACCCCAGCGGGATCAGAATTCCGGCCGGACTACGACCGCGGAAGTAGTCCCGCCCCGGCCGATCCGGCGCACCCGACGGTGACGGTGTACTCGCCCGTACGCTCTGTGTCGTACGGCGACCGCGGCACGCTTCCGCGACGAGGCCACCGGGGCGACTATCGTTGCGGAAACCGGCACCCCCACGGTTACCGTCGGCGCAGCGGTCGGCGACCTCATCGCCGATCCTGTCGAACGGAGCATCCGTGATGAACGTCGATGTGATCGTCGTCGGAGCCGGCCCGACCGGGCTCATGCTCGCCGCAGAACTGGGCCTCGCCGGAGTGAACGCCGTGGTCGTCGAACGGCTGGCGCAGCGCAGCGGGCAGTCCAAGGCGCTCGGCATCCAGCCCCGCTCCGCGGAGGCACTCGAATTACGGGGCCTCCTGGAACCCCTCATGGACCGGGCGATCCAGCGGGTGGCCGGCGGGCATTTCGCCGGGCTTCGACTGGATTACACCGCCTGGGACACGCGGTACCCGTACTCGATCGGCATCCCTCAGGGGCGCGTCGAGGCGCTGCTCGAAGAACGGCTCGGCGAGCTGGGCGTGCGGGTCCTGCGCGGACGCGAGGTGGCCGCGCTGTCGCAGGACGCCGACGGGGTCGAGGCGACTCTGCGCGGCCCCCAGGGCGAGTCGCGGCTCACGGCCCGCTTCCTGGTGGGCTGCGACGGCGGCCGCAGCACCGTCCGCGAGCTGCTGGGCATCGGCTTCCCCGGCCTGGACGGGAAGTTGCTCTCGGTGGTCGCCGACATCACGATCTCCGACCCGGACGACGCCGTGCCGGAGACCTGGACCCTGCCCGTCATGACGCCCGACAAGTACGGCAAGGGCTACATCGCTCCCATCGGCGACGGCGTCCACCGGTTCCTGTTCTACGGACCCGAGCAGCAGAAGCTCCCCCGCGACAGCCCGATCACCGAGGAGGAGGTGCAGCGGGCCCTGCACCACGAGTTCGGCCCGGGGGTACGGCTCACCGGCATCCGCTGGGCCTCCCGGTTCAGCGACGCCTCACGTCAGGTCGAACGGTACCGTCACGGGCGGATCCTGCTCGCCGGGGACGCCGCGCACATCCACTCCCCGTCGGGCGGCCAGGGACTCAACCTCGGCCTCCAGGACGCGTTCAACCTGGGCTGGAAGCTCGCCGGGGAGATCGGCGGGTGGGCGCCCGACGGGCTGCTCGACACCTACCACTCCGAACGGCATCCGGTCGCCGCCCGCGTGCTCGCCAACACCCGGGCCCAGGCCGTCCTGCTCGTCCACGACGAGGAGAACCTGGCCCTGCGCGACATCGTCGAGCAGCTCGTACGGGTGCCGCAGGCCAACCGGATCGTCGCCGGCATGATCTCAGGACTGGACATCCGCCACGACCTCCCCGGCCCCCGGCACCACCTGCTCGGACGTCACGTCCCCGACCTCGACCTGGAGACACCGTCCGGACCGGACCGCGTGGCCCGGCTGCTGCGCGACGGCCGCGGCCTGCTGCTGACCACCGCCGACGAGGCCGCGTTCACCGAGGCCGCCGGGCCGTGGTCGGCCAGGATCGGCCGCGCGCACGTGAAGGCCGACCTCGGCGCGGACGCCGTGCTGATCCGCCCCGACGGCTACGTCTGCTGGGCCGGCTCCGCCACCGGCACCGCCGGCCTCACCGAGGCCCTGACCCGCTGGGCGGGTCCCCCCACCCGCCCGTCCTGACCCGCGCTCCCGGGCCTGCGATTCTCGGCGAAACACGCCCCTGGACCAGGCTCGCGGCCGGTTCGCCTACGGATGCACTCCGGTCAACGCCAGGCCGAGCAACCGCTCGGCCTGAGCCCCGGCGTCGGGTTCCTGCTCAACGGCCAGGCAGATGGCGTTGACCAGTTTGAGCAGGTCCGTGATGGAGACGTCGGCTCTCGCGGCGTTCGCCTCACGGGCACGGGCCAGCAGGCCCGCTCCGGCATCGGTGATCATGCTGTGACAGGTGGCCCCCAGGGCCGGATCGCCGTCATGGGCTCCCCGCATCATCGCGGCGGCCAGCCCGCGGTTGGACACGGCGTGCCGGGCGACGGCTCCGAGCCAGGACGCCAGCGCGCGTCCGGGGTCGGGCCCGGCGGCCAGGTCGACGGCGGTGTCGCACAGGGCCTCGACCTTGCCCCGGAAGACCGCCTCCAGCAGTCGCTGCCGGGAAGGAAAGTGCCGGTGCAGCGTCGCCGAGCCCACTCCGGCGCGGCGGGCGATCTCCTCCAGGGACGCCTCGGCCCCGTGCTCGGCGACGGCCTCGGCGGCCGCGGCCAGGATGCGGTCGTAGTTGCGGCGCGCGTCCGCGCGCATCGGCCGCTCGGTCGAGGTCGTACGGCTGTCTGGCGGCATGAGATCTCCGGCTTGCAAAAACGGGGTGGCCCTCCATATCGTACACAGCGATAACCGGAGGGCCACCCCAGTTAAGCGGGACGGCCCTCGCATGCCTGCCTTCTGGAGACACATCGTGAAGACCATCGTGGTGACCGGGGCCACCGGCCCGGAGGGCCGGGCCGTGACGGCGCGGCTGCTCGCCGACGCCGGGCGCCACGACACCGGGAAACTGCCGCGGAACACCGTCAGCAAGTGGCGGATCGAGCAGCACATCACCCGGCTCGGCCTGCCCGCGACCTTCCTGCGCCCGGTCTCCTTCATGGAG
The DNA here is from genome assembly GCF_003947315.1 of Nonomuraea sp. WAC 01424. Classification (NCBI taxonomy): domain Bacteria; kingdom Bacillati; phylum Actinomycetota; class Actinomycetes; order Streptosporangiales; family Streptosporangiaceae; genus Nonomuraea; species Nonomuraea sp. WAC 01424. Next base: position 314,428 of record NZ_QHHZ01000004.1, on the reverse strand, counting down.
AACTACACCGGCTCCTACCACCTGCACGACGGCGCCGTGGCCACCGCGTTCGCCGCCGACGTACCCCAGCAGATCATGGCCGTCGACGACGCCGGCGCCTTCGCCGCGCCGGCCTTCGCCCACCCGGGCGAGTGGATCGGCCGCGCGGTCGACCTGGCCGGGGACGAACTGACCCCACGCCGTATCGCCGCGCTCATCTCCGAGGCGATCGGCCGCCCGCTGCCGTACGTCCAGATCCCGATCGAGGTGATCGCGCAGGCCGGCGAGGAGTTCGCCGTCGCCTGCACCTGGCTCAACGAACGCGGCTACCGCGCCGACGTCGCCTTCACCCGCGCCCTGCACCCGGGCCTCATGGACCTGCGTACCTGGCTGGAGCGCACCGGCGCGGCCCGGATCGCCGATTTCCTGGCCGCGCGGGACACCGCCGGGCAGGCCCGATGAACACGCCCGACCTCGGACGCGTCGGCATCTGGGCGGGCGACATGGACCGCCTTCCCGCCTCCGCCCTACGTCGGGCAGCCGCCGCCGTCGAGGATCTCGGCTTTCCGGCCCTGTGGTTTCCCGAGACGACCGGCCGCGAGGCGATGGCCCAGGCCGCCCTGCTGCTGTCGATCACCCGGCGGACGGTCGTCGCCACCGGCACCGCCGGCATCTACGCCCGCGACGCGATCACCACCGCGGCCGCGCAGCGCACCCTCGCCGAGGCCTTCCCCGGACGGTTCCTGCTCGGCCTCGGCGTCAGCCATCCCACCCTGGTCACCGAGGTACGCGGCCACCGCTTCGGCCCGCCCGTGGCGACCATGCGCGCCTACCTGGACGCGATGGACACCGCGCCGTTCGGCCCGCCGGTCCCCGCACCGCCGAGGGTGCTGGCCGCACTGGGCCCGAAGATGCTCCAGCTCGCCGCCGTACGCGCACGGGGCGCCCACCCGCTGGGCATGCCGGTCGAGCACACCCGCCGGGCCAGAGTCCTGCTGGGGCCGCGGGCGCTGCTGGCGGTCACCCAGCTCGTCGTCGTGGACCCGTCCCGGGCCCGCGCGTCCGAGCTGGCCCGCGCCCACGCGGCCGCCGCCCTGCCCAACCGGCTCGCCCTGCTCCGCGACCTGGGCTTCGACGACGCCGAATCCCTCGACGGACGACTGGTCGACGCCCTGGTCGCCACCGGCGAGCCCGAGGACGTCGCCCACCGGGTCGCGGAGCACCTCGAAGCCGGCGCCGACCACGTCAGCCTGCACGTCCTGACGACCACGCCGGACCAGCCACCCCTACGTCAATGGCACGAGCTCGCCACGCGATTGTTGTGAGCGGGCGTCGCGGCAGCTCATCGGCTCTTGGTACGGCGATCGTTGACTCATAGTAAAAACTTGCCTACCGTCAGTGTTCGACATGACCCAAGTTCATCGAGGGGGGAAACTCATGCTCAGACGAGTCGAATCCGACCGGTGGCAGGAAGCGCTCGACGTCAATCCCCTGTACAACGGGCTGGTGCCGGAAGGCGGCGTACCTCGTTTCAAGATGCCGACCAGTCCGATGAATCCCAGCGCCGCCCAGGCGCTCATCCGCGACGAACTCCTGCTCGACGGCAACGCCCGGCTCAACCTGGCCACCTTCTGCACGACCTGGATGGAGCCGCAGGCCCGCGAGCTCATCACCGAGACCCTCGACCGCAACCTCGTCGACCACGACCAGTACCCCCGGACGGCCGACATCGAGGCGCGCTGCGTCAACATGCTCGACCATCTGTGGGGCGACCCCAACGGCGTCAGCGTCGGCTGTTCCACGGGCGGCTCCAGCGAGGCGGCCATGCTCGGCGCGCTGGCGATGAAGTTCCAGTGGCGTGAGCGGCGCAGAGCGGCGGGGCTGTCCATCGACAGGCCCAACCTCGTGATGGGCACCGCCGTCCACACCTGCTGGCCGAAGTTCTGTCAGTACTGGGACGTGGAGCCGCGCTGGATACCGATCGAGGAACCGGCCTACACCCTGTCCGCCGACCGGCTCGCCGAGTTCTGTGACGAGAACACCATCGGGGTCATCGGCGTGCTCGGCTCCACACAGTGCGGCAAGTACGATCCGATCGAGCAGATGTCGGCCGAACTCGACCGGCTGGAGGCCGAACGCGGCCTGAAGATACCGCTGCACGTGGACGCCGCCGTGGGCGGCTTCATCACCCCGTTCCTGGAGCCCGACAGGGTGTGGGACTTCCGGCTCCCCCGCGTGCAGTCGATCAACACCTCGGGACACAAGTTCGGCCTGGTCTACCCCGGCGTCGGCTGGATCGTCTGGCAGGAGCCGGACGCCCTGCCGCAGGACCTGGTGCTCTCCTGCGACCTGCTCGGCGGCAACATGGACACCTTCACGCTCAACTTCTCCCGTTCCGGCGCCCCGGTCGTCGCCCAGTACTACAACTTCCTGCGGCTCGGCTTCGACGGCTACCGGGCCGTCCAGCAGACCTGCCGGAACGTGGCGACCTACCTCGGGGAGGAGATCGCGAAGCTCCCCGAGCTCTCGATCATCGCCGACGGCTCCGAACTGCCGGTGCTCGCCGTACGGACCGCCCCCGGTTACGACGGTTTCACCGTCTTCGACCTGGCCGACCGGCTGAAGATGCACGGCTGGCAGGCCCCGACGTACTATCTGCCGCCCAACCTGGAGCACATCGCCGTCATCCGCTTCGTCATCCGCAACGGCTTCAGCCAGGACATCGCCGCCAAACTGCTGGAGAGCGTACGCACCGAGGTCGAGTACCTGCGTACCAATCCGGTTCCGCGCCCCCGCGTGGCCCCCGAGGAGCCCGGCGTGCCGACGGCGAGAAGGCCTCGATGAACGACCTCACCGCCCCGCTGTGATCGTTCCGTAGAAGATCTCCGGAGCGCCCGCGCAGCCGCACCTCCCTGGGAGCACCTGCGGCTGCGCGGTGTCATTTCCGTTCCGGGTCCACGATCGGGCGCCGGCAGACATACGTACGGGCGGGCGGCAGGTTTCGCCAGACGGTTCTGGTGGTCAGCACCTCGTCGAAGGCGGCGCCCAGCCGTCCGCGGAACCGCCTGCCGGGCCCGAGACGAGTGCCGGTCAGGTAGGCGATCGTGGTGAAGCTGCCGCCGGGCGCCAGGACACGCGAGACCGCCGCGAGGATGCGTACCTGGGCCGGCCCGGGGATGAGCGTCCACGGCAGGGCGCTCACCACGGCGTCCACCTCGCCCTCACCGATGCGCGACCCCAGGTCGGCGGCGTCCATGTGCAACACCTCCAGCCACGGGCGGGTCACCGCCAGATGGTCGACCATCGCACGGTCGGTCTCCACCGCCACGAACCGCGCCCGGGCCGGCAGCCGCGATCTGATCAGCCCGCTGATCACCCCCGTCCCCGGCCCCAGTTCCAGCACGGTCGGCGCGCCGCGCTTCGGCACCACCTCGACCAGTTGCGCGGCCAGCAGTTCCGAAGTGGGCGCGAACGCGCCGATCACCGAGGGCCTGCTGGCAGCCGCCTTCAGGAAGACGCCAAGATCAGATCGCATGTCTCGACGCTAGTGACGCGGCGGTCCGGCCGACTCCTGCCTGATGTCGATCCCCCGCCTCCGCCCATGAGCCGGGCCCCGCGGCCGACCGGTCGGCCCTGTCCTCCTCCTGGAGGACCCACCGGCCCCGGGTCACGCTGCCCTCGACGGGTCAGATGGTGAAGTGGTCGGTACGGCCGAACATGGTGGTGGTGGCGGCGCCGCAGTCGATGACCGGGTCGAACAAGGTGTTGCGGAAGACCTCCCTGCCCTGTCCGGCGCCGGAGGTGACCAGGCCGACGCTCTTCTGGCGGAACCGGACCAGGTTCCCGCTGACCTCGCGCGTGGTGATCACGCGGACGTAGTCGACGACGCTGCTCTGGCCGTCGTTCCAGGTGTAGGTGACGGTCTCGATGCTCTCCAACGGGAACGGCTCGGCGCAGGAGGCGTCCACGGTGACGGGGCCGGTGGTCGCGGTGCCCGACGACACCGAGCCGGTGCAGTTGTTGTAGCCGGCGAAGTGGGTACGGGCGCTCGGACGCGGAGTCTGAGCCGGAGCCGGAACGAATCGGTACGCTTCGACCGGGTTCGTCCGCGCCGAGTCGCTCCAGGCGCAGAACACGGTGAAGTCCGCGCGGGCGGCGGAGGCGGCGGAGGCGGCGGGTGCGGCGGAGGCGGCGGCCGGCACCGCGGCCAGCATGATGAGCGAGCCCAACACTGCTCGCAGCCGACATGACATGGGTGCTCTCCTGTCTGGCGAGGGCGGGTCACCCATACTGTCCGCCTCTCCACCCAACCCTCGAAGACGCCTCACAGTTATAGAACGATTACTCACAGTGCCGACGCGCGCCTGCCCAACCTGACCTCAGGTGCGGCCATCGCTCCTTCTGTTGAACCACGACGGAGAATCACCGCATATGGCTCAGCGAGGGGGCGGCGGTCTAGGGTACGGATCATCATCCGACACGGGGAAGAGGACGGGGACGTAAATGATGGCGAACGATCCGGAGCGGCCGACGTTGATGACGCGGATGATCGCGGCGTACAAGGGTGAGGTACGCGCGGACGAGCTGGAGGCGTACCGGCGGGCGGGGGGCCTGGTCTACACCGAGCTGGAGCATGCCGAAGAGCTCCGGTTACGCCTCGCCCAGGAAGGCGTCAACCTCTGGCACGGTCCGCAGGCGGCCTCCGGACAGCTGCTGTGCACCTGGAACGCGTTCGTGCTGCAGACCATCGGCGAACAACTGCTCGACGCCGACTACACCGCCGACCCGCGCACCGCGGGCTACGTGCCGCCGGTCACCAGCCAGCAGGTGGCCGCCTGCTTCGACCAGGTGGAAGGCTGGGTGTCGCGGGCCCGGCAGGCGGCCGGCAACACCCGCTATCTGGTCGAGACAGAGCTCCAACTGCCCGCCGACCTGCCCGAATGGGCCGAGGCGGACCCTTGCCCGCTACCTCATCTGCACGGCATGCTGGCCGCCGCCCGCGCGATCCGCCAGCACGCCGAGGTGGCGTTCGGCGTGTTCGAGCAGAGCATCGCGGACACCCACGACCACCAGCCCGACCTGCAACGTCTGCGCCAGCTCGTGGCCGAGGCCGCCACCGCCGCCGACTACGCCGAGGGGCTGCTCAAGGGCAATCCCCAGCCGAGCCTGCACGAGGCGATCGAGCAGCGGCTCCAGCGATCGTTGGAGCTCTACTATCACGTGGGCCAGCTCATCGCGATGCCCACGCACATCGCCACCTACCAGGGCACCGCCGCCAGGTCCGCCACGACGTACGAATCTCTCAACGTGAACGCCCGCGACTTCGACGCCTGGTGCCTGACCGACCCGCAACGGCGGGACTTCTGGAAGGCCGACCCCAAGGCCCGGCAGGCCATCAAGGAGATGTGGGAGTACGACCCCGACCCGGCCGCCACTCTTCGCATCCAGGCGCAGATCGACGCCGCCTTCCGCGACGGCCTCATCGTGTACGCCGTCAACGCCGCGGGCAAGTCGCTCGGCAGCTACTACTGCTGTCCGTTCCCCGCCATCTACGAGGTGCGCAGGCCGGTGGTCATCGGCGGCAAGCGGCTGCGCCCCATGCAGCAGTTCACCTACGAGGCTTCCGCCGAGGAGATGGAGAGCGGCGGGGCGTTCAAACGCGAGCTCATCGTGGCCAACTTCAAGCCGACGAACCAGATCGACTACTGCGACCCCGACGGGCTCCACGGCGACTAGGACGTTGAGGGCATGGTCGGCGTTCCCGACCGCTGCCGTCGGCGAGCGCTCGCCACGGCGGACGCCGCCCTGCTCCGACATCCACGCACCGAACGAGAAAGGAGCTTCCCGGGTGCGGACACGGCAAGGAGCTCGAACCGTCTTGTTGGATCCCGATGACCGGCTGCTCATGATTCGGGTCCAGAACGACGGCGTCATCGTCGTCCCCGGTCATCCCGCGCCGGCGTTCTTCTGGATCCTGCCCGGCGGCGGCCTTGAGCCCGGCGAGACCTTCTTCCCACCCGGCCTGCCCAAGCTGCTCAGTGACGTCCTGAACGGAAGCGGGCGCCTCCCGAGCGAACCGCTGGCCCTGAACACGTGAGGTCCTCTCCGACGCCCTCGGAAACGATCACCTCGCGTGTGGCAGGTGATCGTCGGTCGTGCCGGTTCGACGCCGGGATGTGACCTGCCGACGGCAGTTGACGGGGTCGGTGCCGTCGCACTCGGACGGTACGGCCCGAGCGTCGATTTCGCGACGGTGGTACTGCCGGGACCACGCCGGGCCCGGGCCCGGTCGCGGCCGGTCGTACCGTGGTGGCCAGTGCGTTGGCCCGTTCGCGAAGTGCGGCCGGCAGGATCCGTTCGAGCTTGGCGAGCGCCCGGATCGTCGTGTCCAAGCCGTCGGCGAGACGCCGCGTCGCCGCGAGGCGCAGGCCCGCCGCCATGGCGACGGCCTCCTCGTCGGTGGGGGCCGGTTTCAGGAGTCGCGGCGCAGGGAGGACAGGCCCCACAGTTCGGCGATCCGCCCGTCACGCACCCGGAAGATCTCCAGCATGGTCGGCGGCTGCCCGCCGGGGACGCCCCGCACGCTCGTACGGACGGCGGCCGTGTTCCCCTCGACGACCATGTCCTCGACGACGACCTGAACGTCCGGGAAGGCCTCGTGGAACCGTCGCCATGCCCGGGTGACGCTTTCGGGACCGGTGGTTCCCAGGGGATGGCTGAAGAAGTCCGTCGTGAAGATCTCCTCCATGGAGGTGTACTCACGGGCGTTGAACGCCATGTACATGCGCCGCGCGGCGGCCCGCACTGCGTCGGTCATCGTTTCTCCTGTTCGGTCACGTTCGCGCGGACGCGCCGTAGGACGTCCAGCACGACCTCTCGCTGTTGTGCGGTGGCGCCGGCGAGCAGCCGCTCCTGGTACGCCTGATGCGATCGCTCCAGGTCGGCCGCCACCCGCTCACCTTCGGGGGTCAGGGCGGCCAGGGTGTAGCGGTTGTCAGCCGGGTCGAGACGCCGCCCGACGAACCCTTCGGCCTCGAACTCCTTGACCAGCCGGGTGACGCTCGCGCCGTCGATGCCCAGCGCCTGGCGCAGGTCGCTGTGGCTGGTCTCGCCGTTACGCCGCAGCCGGATGAGCACCTGCACTCGGTGCGGGCTCATGCCCACGTGCCGGGCGAACGCCTGGCGCAGATCGGCACATACGCCGCCGAGCTCACGGAAGAACTTGTCCTCGGACGTCTCTTCATGCACCGACTCTTTATATCGTCAACTCTTGATGCCATCAAGAGTATGCCCAAGGCGTCGAGTGGGGTCTGCACTGCGTGGTGCCGCCGGCCCACCTCCCGGCTCGGCCGCCCGGCGGCCGAGGCCGAACGCGCCTGGCGGGAATCGCCGCGTACGGTCACCCCCCTCGCACTCCCGCTGTCGTACGTCTCGACCCGCCGATTCGCCTCCGCCCCCATATCGGGAGGGCCCCCGGCCGAGACCGTCAGCCGATGAGCACCCTCAACGATCGCCGTATCGGCGCTGTCGATTACTGAGGGTGGCCGACGGGTACGGAGCCGGTGTGGGATCCCCCGTTGTGCCGACCAGGCCCACCGGTCTCGGCACCTCCGCAGCCCGGCTCGACCTCCTTCAGGACGCCGGATCATCCCCGGACACCGGCTCGTCCGCGAATGCCGGTTCCCCGCCGCCCGACGACCTGTCGCGGTTCCGGCGGGAGTTCGTCCGGGCCGGGTATCCGCGGCGGATCGCCGCGCTGACCGACGGCTACCGCCCGAGCGCCGACCCCGCCCGAGTACGGGCCGAGGCCCGGTTCCTGCGAGCCGAACTCGCGGAGTTCGGGATCTCGTGCGATCTGGCCTATGTCGAGATCATGTGCACCTACCGCCAGCTGATGATCCCGGTGGACGAAGCCGACCTGGGGATCGCGCTCAGCCGCAGCATCCTGTTGCCGACGATCGTCGACGACGACTGCGACCAGGGTCCGGAGGCCGCGTTCCGGGAGCTGCGGGCCGCCGTGCTCAAGGGCGTCACCCAGCCTCGGCACACCAGGGTCGTCCTCGACTCCGCCCTGCATCCGCAGTCGGTCTACACCGAGCACATGTTCAACGAGTTCTCCCGATTCTGCTCGGCGAATTTCCTGAGCCTGTACAAGACGTTCTTTCACCAGTCGCTTTTCGGGGTCGTCCTGGAGTCGGCCTACAACGCCTGCGACGCGCGCGACGACGTCGACACCGAATACGTGCGTGTACGGTCCGGATTCGGCGAGTACTACGCCACGGCGATGAGTGTGGCCTATCCCTGTCTCAGGTTCGACGACACCGTCGCGTACTGGGGCGCCGCGCTGGGCCATTGGGGGAACTTCTTCATTGACATCAACGACGTGATGTCCTCCTACAAAGAAATCTTGGGCGGTCAGTTCACGACGAACCGCATCTACCGCAAGGCCGTCCAGAACGGGATGCCGTTGATGGACGTCTACGAGGAGACCTTCCGGCGGGCAGTGGCAAGCATGAACCACATCCACGAGCTGGGCACCCCGGAGCAGCGGCCGCACCTGTTGCACCAGTTGCAGGGCTACGTTCACTGGCACCTCACCTCTGACCGCTACCGCTGGGCCGAGCTCATCACATCAAGCTGAGCCAACCGGCCGCAGCCGCCCGACGGGGCCTCGGGGACGGCTCGCCGGCCATGCGGATCGCGGCCGGATGTGGACACTTGCCTTGATCGAGAGGCTGAATGAGCATGACGTCATGGATCTCGAAGTGCTGATCGGCGCGGCTGGTCTGGTGATCTCATACGTCGCGGCCCGGTCCAGTGCTGCCCAGCTCAAGCACATGTTGCAACAACCCGGACCGTCGACCGACACGTCACGCTCAGGCGTGAAGTCCGGAGCGAGCGGAGGGGACGGCTGTTCGGACAGCCTGCTCGGCCTGCTTCTCGTCATCCCGGTGGTCACGGCACTTCTGTCGTCAGGCCCGTTGCGGGGATCCGGTTGGGCCACATTTCTGAATTGGCTCACTCTTGTGCTGAGCGCCCCGACAGCGGTCACGTTTGTCATGAAAGCGCTCGCCAGGCTTCCCAGAGGCGAATACAGGGCCCTCTTGTGGTCCGCGTTCGGCGGCTTCATCTATGCCAACTTCTTCTCGCTGAGCTTGAAGTACCTGGGATTCACGGACCGGACCCTGTTCGACTGGCTGGTCGAAACCCTGCAGCACCGGTGAAGCGGCTCGAAGTCGGTGGTCATGCGCCGTCGCGCAACGAATGGATCATGCCCCGCAGGATCCGGAACGCGTCCGACTGCTCGGTCTCGGTCATGCCGCCCAGCATTCTGACCTCGACGGACCGGACCGCCGCGCTCGCCTTCTCCAGGCTCCGTCGGCCGCGAGGCGTGAGCCGCGCGGGAAGGGCCTTCCCGACGGGCGCCGCGGCGGGCCTGGTCACGTAGCCGTCTCGTTCCAGGGTCTGGAGCAGGACGTTCATCGACTGCCGTGTCACGAACGCGCCGCGCGCGAGCTCGGAGTTCGACAGGCCGGGCCGTTGGGCCAGCAGTTCGAGGCAGGAGTAGTGAGTCACGGTCATCCCGAGTGGCCGCAGCACCTCCTCCATGGCCGCACGCAGGGCGCTCGAAGCCTCTTTCAGCAGGTAGCCCAGCGATTTGTCCAGGTCGATGCCGGCACCGTTTTGACTCATGTCAGTATTCTGACATACATTGACCCGTGTCAGAAAACTGACACGAACAGAAGGAGCATCGTCATGCCCGTCACCGGCCCCGACTTCGTCTCGCTGCAGGCACGCGACCTCGCCGCTTCGCAGGCGTTCTACGAGCGATACCTCGGCCTCGTCCGCTCGCCGGCCGGGCCTCCGCACGCCGTCGTCTTCGAAACGAAGCCGATCGCCTTCGCGCTGCGCGACGTCCTTCCCGGCACCGATCTCGCATCCGTTGCCCAGCCCGGCATCGGTGCCGCGATCTGGCTCCACGCCACCGACGTCCAGGCCATCCATGACGCTCTCGTCGCCGACGGTCACACCATCGTCTCCGCACCGATCGACGGCCCCTTCGGCCGGACGTTCACCTTCGCCGACCCCGACGGCTACCAGATCACGCTCCATGACCGCGCCTGAGGCGAGCACCCTGGTTCCCGGCGCGTTTGTGCGTACTTTTACGTGGAACGCCGGAGCGGGGACGGCCGATCATCTGGTGTGCTCCTCAGCAACCGTGCCGTCTTCGCCAGTTCCGACCTCGACGAGGTCCGCGGTGAGGTCGCCAAGGTGTTCTGCCCGCACCGGCTGGACCTCGCCGGGGACGCGGGCCTGCTGTCGGCCCGGTTCAACTCCGTGCAGCTCGGCTCGGTCCGGGTCAGTTACCTCGACTACGGGGCCGACGTGCACATCGAACCGGGCGACCTGGACACGTTCTTCCTGGTGATGATTCCGCTCGCCGGGCGCAGCCTGATCCGGGCCGGGGACAAGGAGATCGTCTCCAGCCCGTCCCTGGCCGCGCTGCCGTCGCCGACGCGCCACCTCGACATGCGCTGGGCCGCCGGGTGCCCCCAGCTGCTGGTCAAGTTCGAGCGCTCCGCGATCGAACGATCCCTGGAACAGATGCTCGGCGAACAGCTCGACGGTCCGGTCGTCTTCGACCTGGGCATCGACCTGACGACGGGCTGGACCAGGTCCTGGCGCGACATGGCCGACCTGCTCGTCCGGGAGGCCGAACGGGACGACGGGCTGGCCGGACATCCGCTGGCCGTCGCCCACCTGGAGAACGCCCTGATCACCCTGCTGCTGACCATGCAGCCGTCCAACTACCTGGAACGGTTGACGGCGCCCAGGCCGGCCGCGCTGCCGAAGGTCGTACGACGGGCGATGGAGTTCATCGAAGGGCACGCGCACCTCCCGGTGAGCACCACCGACATCGCGGGCGCCGTCGCCGTCAGCAGCCGTTCCCTCCAGGAGGGTTTCCGCGCGCATCTCGGGATGTCCCCGATGGCCCACCTCAGGCGGGTACGGCTGGCGCGGGTGCACGACGAGCTCAGAACGGCCGACCCCGCCAGGGCCACGGTGACCACGGTGGCCGCCCGCTGGGGTTTCCTGCACCAGGGACGTTTCGCCGCGCAGTACCGCGAGAGGTACGGGCAGCCGCCGTCGGAGACGTTGCGCGGAGGGCCCGCGTCAGGCGGATGAGATCCGCGCTCAGCGGATGGCCCGGGTGGACGCGCCGCCCGTACCGTTCTTGTCAGGCGCCGATCCGATCCTCCACACGACACCCGAAGGACACCACCCATGCGCGACATCCTCATCGTCGGCGCCGGCCAGGCCGGTCTCCACCTGGCCATCGGCCTGCTCCAGCACGGCTACGACGTCACCGTGGTCTCCAATCGCACCCCCGAGTCCATCCGCGACGGCCGGGTGATGTCCGGCCAGGCCATGTTCGGCACCGCGCAGGCCCACGAACGCGAGCTCGGCCTGGACTGGTGGGCCGGCGTCTGCCCGCCCGTCGAGGGCATCGCGCTCACCGTCCCGAGCCCGGAGGGCGGCAAGGCCCTCGACTGGGCGGCGCGGCTGGACGTCCCGGCCCGCTCGGTCGACCAGCGGCTGAAGATGCCGGCGTGGCTGGGCGAGTTCGAACGGCTCGGCGGCAAGCTCGTCCTGCACGACGCCACGCCCGAGGACCTGGAGAGCTACGCGGCCCGGTACGACCTGGTCCTGGTCGCGGCGGGCAAGGGGCAGATCGCCTCGCTCTTCGAGCGGGACCCCTCGCGCTCCCCGTACGCCACCCCGCAGCGCGCGCTGGCGGTCACCTACGTCAACGGCCTCGCCCCGCGTCCCGATCATTCCGCGGTCTGCTTCAACCTGCTCCCCGGCGTGGGCGAGTACTTCGTCTTCCCCGCGCTCACGCACACCGGCCCCTGCGAGATCATGGTGTTCGAGGGCGTGCCGGACGGCCCGATGGACTGCTGGGGCGACGTGCGCGGCCCCGCCGAGCACCTGGCCCGCAGCCGCCGGATCCTGGAGACGTTCTTCCCGTGGGAGGCCGAGCGCTGCGCCGGGATCGAGCTCACCGACGCCAACGCGGTCCTGACGGGTCGCTTCGCCCCCACGGTCCGCCGTCCTGTGGCCGTCCTGCCCTCGGGCGCGCCGGTGCTCGGGGTCGCCGACGTCGTGGTGCTCAACGACCCGATCACCGGGCAGGGCAGCAACAACGCCGCCAAGTGCGCCGCCACCTACCTGCGGGCCATCGTGGAACGGGACGGGCAGCCGTTCGACGCGGACTGGATGCGGCGGACCTTCGACCGGTTCTGGACGCAGGCCCAGCACGTCACGAACTGGACCAACGCTCTGCTGGCGCCCGCCGAACCCCACCACCTGGCGCTGCTGGGGGCCGCCGGGCAGTGCCCGGAGATCGCCTCCCGGTTCGTCAACGGCTTCGACGACCCGGCCGACTACGCCGACTGGTTCATGGACGCCGGCCGGGCCGCGTCCTATCTCGGCAGGGTGACGGCGTGAGATCGCTCCGTGACGCCTTCGGGCAGTTCGCGACCGGGGTGGCGGTGGTCACGACGGTGACCGCCGCCGGGGAGCGGGCCGGGGTGACCGTCAACTCCTTCACCTCGGTCTCGCTGGATCCGCCGCTGCTGTTGTGGTGCCTGTCGAACAGGGCGCCCAGCGCGCCGCTCTTCCTGCGGGCCGGACGGTTCGCCGTCAACGTCCTCGCCGCCGACCAGGGCCATCTGTCCAGGCGTTTCGCCACGCCGGCGGCCGACAAGTTCGCCGGGGTGGAGCTGCTCGGCACGCCGCTGCCGATCCTCGCCGGGACGCTGGCCAGCTTCGTGTGCCGTACGGAACGTGTGCACGACGGCGGGGACCATCACATCGTGGTCGGGGCGGTGGAGTGTTACCAGCGGACGGGAGGCGAGCCGCTGGTCTTCCACTCCGGCCGCTACCGGGAGTTCTGGCCTGAGATGACGACCGGCGAGGGCCGCCTGCCCACGCACGTCTGACGGACCTCTCCTCTCCAGGAGCGACATCGCGATCAAGAAATACTGAACTTTCTTCACATCCGTCACCTCTAACCCCAATGTGAACAAGCTTCAGAAGCTAGCCACCCTGTCCGTACTGCCGATCGCCGCGGCGCTCGTGTCACTCCCCGCCCAGGCGGCGGCGCGACCGGGCTGTCCCGTTCCCACCAAGGCGGAGGTGAAGCGCTCGTCCGACAGCAAGATCGACAAGCCGCCGAGGGGCGCCGCCGCCCTCAAGGGAGTCCGCGCCGGCCACGTCCCGAAGGGCTTCACGTACGGACAGGTCGTCGTCAACAAGCACGACGGCATCACCGAGTACGGCTACCAGTGGATGGACGACCGCGACGACGTGGACCGCCGGCACCGGTCGCTGTGGATCAGGGTGGTGTGCTGGCCGAAGGCCAGCACACTGGCACAACTCAAGAACGCGCCGTTCGACATCGGGACGTTCTCCGGGGACACCAAGACCGTGAAGATCGGCGGCCGTCAGGTGCTCACCCAGGAGGGCGACGGCGCGCTCGGCCACGGGCGGTACGCGGGCTGGGTCGAGCGCAAGGGCGTCGTCGTCACCGTGATGGCCAGCCAGCCTCTCGTGCCCGAGCTCGCGAAGATCATCAAGGGCATCACGCTCTGAGCCGGCCGCCGTCGGCTCAGGTCCTCGCGGGCAGCCGGTGACGGCGGGGGCCGGGCCGACGGAGTTGGAAAAGGGCATTCTGTAAGACGGAAAAGGTGTGTCAGGATCGGCTGCATGGCGAAGCCCATGAAGACCCCGCCGGCCTACGCGCCGAACAGCGTCGACCATGCCCTCCGGCTGGCGCAGATCCTCCAGCTCGACGGGGTGATCACGGTCTCGGCCGCGGCCGAGCGCCTCGGGGTCGCCCGTTCGACGGCCCACCGGTTGCTGACCGCGCTGGTGTACCGCGACTTCGCGGTGCAGAACGAGGACCGCAGCTACCGGGTGGGCCCCGTTCTGGCCCTCGCCGAACGTGCCCAGTCCGACGTCGGCGCGCTGCGCGCGGCGGCGCTCGGGGCGATGCGGGCGCTGGTGGACCGGATCGACGAGACGGTGAACCTCAGCATCCGCACCGGCCGGAGCGTGCGTTTCATCGCCTCGGTCGAGTGCGGGCAGGCCCTGCGGGTGGGCAGCCGCGAGGGCATGGTCTTCCCGGCCCACCAGGCCACCGGCGGCCTGGTGGCGCTGGCGGCGCTCTCGGACGAGGAGCTGGAGGTCCTCTACGCCGCCGACGGCCGCGGCGACCCGGCCGAGGAACTGCCGGATCTGGCACGGCTGCGCCGCGACCTCCGGTCCGTACGGCAGAGCGGGATCGCGCTCAACCTGGAGCGCACCGAGCGGGGCGTGGTCGCGGTGGGATGTCCGGTGAAGGGGCGCAGCGGGTCGACGGACGCGGCGCTGTCGATCTCGATGCCCAGCGTGCGCTACTCCCCCAAGCAGATCAAACCGCTCGTCGCCGCGCTCACGGCCGCGGCCGACGCGATCAGCCGCGCCCTCTGAGCGGCCGGTTCACCGCAGGAGGTCGCGCCTGGTGAGCGTGCTGGCGAGGGCGGCCGCCGCCGCGCGCACCGCGGTCGCGTGGCCCTCGGGCCGGAACCTGCCGGTGGGGCCGGCCACGCTGATCGCGGCGAGCGGCTCGTCGCCGCGGCCCAGCACCGGCGCGGCGACGCACACGAGCCCGACGGCCGACTCCTCGGCCTCGAACGCGACGCCGGTCTCCGCGACGCGCCGCAACTGGCCGCGCAGGATGTGCGGCGCGACGACGGTGTGCGGCGTACGGCGTTCGAGGGAGCCGGTCAGCACCTCGCGCCGCAGGTCGGCGCCCGCGTACGCGAGCAGCGCCTTGCCGATCGCGGTGCAGTGGAGCGGCATCCGCCCGCCGGTGCGCGAGGGCGCCCTTGCCTGGCGGTGGCCGCCGATCTTGGCGACGTAGACGACGTCGTGTCCCTCCCGCACCCCAAGGTGGACGGTCTCGTGGGTGCGTTCGTAGAGGTCCTGGAGGAACGGCATCGCCAGCTCCAGCAGGCTGCGTTCCACCGAGGCGAGCATTCCGAGCTCGAACAGGCCGCCACTGAGCCGGTAGCCGCCGTCGGCGCGGTCGAGCAGGCGGTTGGCGACCAGATCGCCGGACAGCCGGTGAACGGTCGCCTTGTGCAGGCCGGTACGCCGCACCAGCTCGGCGAGGCTGACGACCCGGTCGTCGGGCCGGAAGGCACGCAGGATCGTCACCGCCTTGCCCAGCACGGTGTCGAGATCGGCTGTCTCCGTCACCCCTCCAGCGTATCGCTGAACGAGACGATGTGCTGGTTGGTGCGCCATCCTGCCTGCACAGTGGGGGTATGAACGAAACCATCGGATCGGCCGCCGCGGGCCCGTCCGACATAGCCGCCGCGGTCGAACGGCTTGCCGGCGCGGCCGCGTCCGGCGTGCCGTGCGCCCCCGTACGGGACCTGATCGGCCGGGACCACCTGGCCGCCGCGTACGCCGTCCAGGCCGCGCTCACCGGGTCCCGCCTCGCCGCCGGAGCCCGGATCGCCGGCCGCAAGATCGGCCTGACCTCGGAGGCCGTGCAGCGGCAGCTCGGCGTCGACCAGCCGGACCTCGGCGTGCTGTTCGACGACATGGCCTACGCCGACGGGGACACGATCCCGATCGGGCGGATCCTCCAGCCGCGGGCGGAGGCGGAGATCGCGTTCGTGCTCGGCGCCGACCTCGCCGACGGCCCGCTGGACGCCCCGCAGATCCGGGACGCGATCGCGTACGGCGTCGCCGCGCTGGAGATCTGCGGCAGCCGGATCGCCGGCTGGGACATCAGCTTCGGCGACACGGTCGCCGACAACGCCTCTTCTGGCGCGTACGTGCTCGGGACGGAACGCCGCACGCTCGGCGAGTTCGAGCCGGTGGACGTCGTGATGTCGATGAGCGTGGACGGCGAGGAGGTCTCCGCGGGGACCGGCGCGGCCTGTCTGGGCGACCCGATCGAGGCGGTCGTGTGGCTGGCCCGCATGGCCCGCGACCTCGGCGAGCCGCTGCGCGCGGGGCAGGTCGTCCTGTCCGGCGCGCTCGGCCCGATGCGGCCGGTCGCCGCCGGGGACACCGTCACCGACCTCGTGTCCGGCCTCGGCACGGTGACGGTCCGCTTCACCGAAGGAGCAGCAGAATGAGCAGGACGAAGGTCGCGATCATCGGGTCGGGCAACATCGGCACCGACCTGATGATCAAGGTGATGCGCGGGGCGCGCCACCTGGAGATGGGGGCCATGGTCGGCATCGACCCGGAGTCGGACGGCCTGGCCCGCGCCGCCCGGTTCGGCGTCCGTACGACGCACGAGGGTGTGGACGGGCTGATCGCGCTGCCGGACTTCGGCGAGATCGGGATCGTCTTCGACGCGACCTCGGCCAAGGCGCACGAGATGAACGCCGCGAAGCTGCTGCCGTTCGGGAAGCGGCTGATCGACCTGACCCCGGCCGCGATCGGGCCCTACGTCGTCCCCGCCGTGAACCTGGACGAGCATCTCGACGCGCCCGACGTGAACATGGTCACCTGCGGCGGGCAGGCCACGATCCCGATCGTCGCCGCCGTCGGCCGGGTGGTGCCCGTCGAGTACGCCGAGATCGTCGCCTCGATCGCGTCCAAGTCGGCCGGTCCGGGCACCCGGGCCAACATCGACGAGTTCACCGAGACCACCTCGGCCGCCATCGAGCAGATCGGCGGGGCCCGCCGCGGCAAGGCGATCATCATCCTCAACCCCGCCGACCCGCCGCTGATCATGCGGGACACGGTCCTGTGCCTGGTCGCGGCGCCGGACCCGGCCGCGCACGAGGAGATCCGCCGGTCGGTCGAGAAGATGGTCGCCGACGTGGCCGCGTACGTCCCCGGCTACCGGCTCAAGCAGCAGGTGCAGATCACCGAGATCCCCGCCGACCAGCCGGTCGGGACGCTGCTGGCCGCCGGCGCCGCCCGGCCCACCCACCAGGTGTCGGTCTTCCTCGAGGTCGAGGGCGCCGCGCACTACCTCCCGGCCTACGCCGGCAATCTCGACATCATGACCTCCGCCGCCCTGCGGGTCGCGGAGCGCATCGCGGCACGGAAGGCGGGCCTTTGATGGGTACTCCGATCTTCGTCCAGGACGTCACGCTGCGCGACGGCATGCACGCCGTACGCCATCGGATGACTCCGGAGGACGTCAAGCGCATCGTCACGGCGCTCGACCGGGCGGCCGACGGCGCGATCGAGGTCGCGCACGGCGACGGCCTGGCCGGAGGGTCGCTCAACTACGGTCCCGGGTCGCACACGGACTGGGAGTGGATCGAGGCGGCGGCGTCGGTGCTGGTGAACGCCCGCCTCACCACGCTGCTGCTGCCGGGCGTCGGCACCGTCGACGAGCTGAAGCGCGCCCACGACCTCGGCGTGCGTTCCGTCCGGGTCGCCACGCACTGCACCGAGGCCGACATCTCCGCGCAGCACATCGCCGCCGCGCGGGAGATCGGCATGGACGTGTCCGGGTTCCTGATGCTCTCCCACATGGCCCCGCCGGAGGAGCTGGCCCGGCAGGCCAAGCTCATGGAGTCGTACGGCGCCCACTGCGTCTACGTCACCGACTCCGGCGGCCGGCTCACGATGAACGACGTGGCCGCGCGGGTGCGCGCGTACCGCGACGTCCTCGACGCCGGGACCGAGATCGGCATCCACGCCCACGAGAACCTGTCGCTGTCGGTGGCCAACTCCGTCGTCGCGGTCGAGAACGGCGTCTACCGGGTCGACGCGTCGCTGGCCGGTCACGGCGCGGGCGCGGGCAACTGCCCGCTGGAGGCGTTCATCGCGGTCGCCGACCACTCGGACTTCGAGCACCGCTGCGACCTGTTCCAGCTCCAGGACGCCGCCGACGACATCGTCCGGCCGTTGCAGGACCGTCCGGTGCGGGTGGACCGGGAGACCCTGACCCTGGGGTACGCCGGGGTCTACTCGTCGTTCCTGCGGCACGCGGAGAGCGCCGCCGCGCGGTACGGCGTGGACGTGCGCGACATCCTGATGGAGTGCGGCCGCCGCCGGCTGGTCGGCGGGCAGGAGGACATGATCGTCGACATCGCCCTCACGCTCGTCGCCGAGCGGGAGAAGCAGCCCGCCTGACCGTCTCGCCCGGCTCGCCGGCGCCCCGGCGGGCGGCGATCAGCGCCTCGCCGATCGCCACCATGGCGTCGGCGAGCTGCTCCATGAACTCCGAGATCGGCTTGCCGTCGCCGGACTGGAGCGAGACGAAGGCGCCGTCGAATCCGGCCATGCCGAAGTGGGCGAGGGCGTCGGCGACCGCGTTCGCGGCGTCCTCGCCGACGAACGACGAGCGGATCATGTGCCGCATGTGGTCGCGCCCCTCGCCGCGGACCTCGCTCACGGTCAGCGTCGCCTCCGGGGCCTCGGCGGCCTCGTTGCTCATCACCAGCACCAGCAGCAGGCGCAGGAACTCCTCCCGGTGCACGAAGACCTCGCCGGTCTTCCGCAGGTACCAGCCCAGCCGCTCGCGGGGGGTGCCGCCCGCCGGCGGGTCGCGGTGGGCCTGCCGAAGGGCGCCCCGCTGCCGAAGTGGGTCAGGCCGGAGCTGCTGCCGGGGATCCAGGTGCCGACGCTGCTCATCCACGGCCGCGACGACCGCGTGGTGTCGTTCGAGACCTCGCTGTACCTGCTGGCCGACATCCCGCACATCCGGCTGGTGCTGCTCAACCGGTGCGGGCACTGGGCGATGATCGAGCACGCCGACGAGTTCAACCGGCTGGTCGCCGACTTCATCGCGAACAACTGAATCCCGGCGGGCGGTGCGCAACTTTCCCGGGAAAGTGTGCATCCAACCCGCCGTGGACATGTTGATCGAGGGCGATCCGCAGCGCCTCGGAGGTTACTGGCTCGCCGGGCGGCTCGGCGCGGGCGGGCAGGGCGTGGTCTACGAGGCCTACGCCGAGGACGGCCGGCGGGTGGCCGTCAAGGTCCTGCACGGCGACCAGGCGCGCCAGCTCGCCAGGGAGGTGACCGCGGCGCGGCGGGTGGCCGCGTTCTGCACCGCCCCCGTCGTCGCCGCCGTGCTGGACGGGCCCCGGCCGTACATCGTCAGCGAGTACGTCGAGGGCCCGAGCCTGCGCAAGGCCGTCTCCGAGGGCCGTCGGTTCGGCGGCGCCGACCTGCACCGGCTCGCCACCGCGGTGGCGACCGCGTTGACCGCGATCCACGACGCCGGGGTGGTCCACCGCGACCTGAAGCCCGACAACGTGCTGCTCGGCCCGGACGGCCCGCGCGTCATCGACTTCGGGATCGCGCGGACGGCGGAGATGTCGCTGACCGAGACCGGGCTGGTCACCGGCACGCCGACGTACATGGCGCCGGAGGTGTTCACCGGGCAGCGGGCCGGGATGCCCGCCGACGTCTTCGCCTGGGGCGGCATCATGTTGTACGCCGCGACCGGCGCCGACCCGTTCGAGGCCGAGAGCCTGGGCGGCGTCATGCACCGCGTGTTGTCGGCCAACCCCGACCTCGGCGTGCTGCCCGGCTCGATGCGCCCGCTGGTGGGCGTCGCGCTGGACAAGGACCCGGCACGGCGGCCCACCGCCAGGCAGCTCCTGCTGGCCCTGGTCAGCGCCGAGAGCGGGCTCGACACCGCCCATCTGCTGGCCCAGGGCAGCGGGCAGGCGGCCGGTATGACGGGGACCGCCGACGACCCGGGGCTCGGCACGCTGGCCGAGCAGGCGTACGGGATGCTCACCCGCGACGAGCGCGAGCTGGCCGCCGAGGTCTTCCTGCGGCTGGTGACCATCGGCGAGCGCGACGAGCTGACCGTACGCCGCGCCGCACTCTCGGAGCTGACCAAGGGCAGGCCGGCGCGGGAGTCGGCGGCCGTGGCCCGGATCATGGACGTCTTCGGCTACCTGCTCGGCCGCGACGGCGAGGAGGTGTGGTTGTCGCGGCCCGCCCTGCCGCACGCCTGGCCGCGCTACCGCCGCTGGATCGAGGCGAACAAGGACGGCCTGGCCGCCCACCGGGAGATCCTGACCGCCGCCAGGCGCTGGCACCAGACCGGGCGCAGGGACGGCGACCTGTTCCAGGGCCAGAGCCTGGACAACGCGCTGCGGTGGGCGGCCACCGAGCGCCGGAACATCACCCTGTCCCCCCTCGAACGGGACTTCCTGGACTCGGGCGCCCGGCTCGCCAGGGGCAAGGCCAGGCGCAACCGGCTGGTCACGCTCAGCCTGGCCGGGCTGCTGGTGATCTCGCTGGTCGCAGGAGGGCTGGCCGTCCAGCAGAGTGTGCTGGCCGACGAGCGGGCCGACGCGGTGGCGGCGCTGCGTGACCGGGCCGAGGGGGCACGGCTGGCGCAGGTCGCGGACACGTTACGGTACACCGACCCGCGGACGGCGATGCAGCTCAGCGTGGCCGCGTGGCGGCTGGCCGGGTCGGCGCAGGCGCGCGCGGCGCTGACGAGCGCGCTCGCGCAGCGCGAGGTGGCCGTGTTCAGGGATCCGGCGGGGGCCGCCGACACCGTACGCGCGCTGAGCCGCGACGGCCGGATCCTGGCCAGCGTGGGCGGCGACGCGATCAGGTTGTGGGACCTGCGTACCGGCAGGCGGGCGGGCGGCGTCGCGAAGCTCGGTCTCAAGGGCGAGTCGCCGGTGGCCGCCGCCCTGTCGCCCAGCGGCCGGGACCTGCTGCTCACCACGTCCAGGCGGCTCGTGGTGTGGCGGCCGGGCGCCGGCCGGGTCGTACGGTCCCTGCCGATGGCCCGCGACGTGCAGCTCTACGGCCGGTACGGCACCGTCGACCGCTACGTGATGACCACCTACACCGACGACGACGGCCACCGGCACGACCATGTCTGGGACCTCGAACGCGGCACCCGCAAGGCGATCGCCGCCTACGACGGCGCCATGACGGCGGCCGGCGACGCGATCTACGTGCGCGGCGGCGGCGCGCACGGCCGGGTGGAGCGGCGCGGCCTGCCGGGCCTGCGTCTGGAGCAGGCCCAGCAGCCCGCCGCCGCCTGCGACTGCCGGGCTCCCCTGGCCGTCACGCCCGGCGGCGGCGACCTGATCGAGGAGACCAGGGACGACCTGACCGCGACGCCGGTGAAGGGCGGCCGTTCGCGGGACCTCACCCTGCAGACGGGCGTCACGCCGTGGAACCGCGGCGAGCTCACCGTCAGCCCGGACGGCCGGCTGTTCGCCTCGGTGACCGAGTCGCAGATCCAGGTGTGGCGGGCCTTCGACGAGCATCTCACCACGATCACCCTGCCCACGGGGGCCGACAACGGCTCGCAGGCCCCGCAGGTGGGGTTCGACGGGAGCGGGATGCGGTACCTGAGCGAGGACCGCGTGCTCACCGTGGACCTGGCCGACCTGCCGGTCAAGGCGGCGGACGCGACGCCGTGGGGGCAACCCGAGCTGAGCCCGGACGCCCGCCACCTGCTCGCCGTGGGCGAGGACGGCACCGTCTACACCGGCGACCGGCCTGCGAACAAGGCGGACAAGGCGGGCGCAGCGAACAAGGCGGGCACGGCGGGCGGTGGGGGCGGGATGCGGCCTGTGGTCAAGGTGGCCGGGGGCTCCGGGGCCGCTACGCCCGCCGCGTTCAGTCCTGACAGCCGTCTGGCCGCCGTGGGCGCCCCCGGCGGGATCGTCGTCATCGACGTCGCCACCCGCCGCCCGCTGGCGCAGTGGCGTCCGGACCTCGCGGGCCGGCCGCAGGCGACCGACCTGCTGGCCTTCGCCCCCGGCGGCACCCGCCTGGCCGCCGTGCAGTACCCCGCCGACGGCTACGCCGACGACCGGAGGCTGGCCGTGTGGGACTGGAAGACCCGCCGCGCCCTGTGGTCGGTACGGTTCGCCAACGTCAGCGGCGTCAGGTTCGCCCCCGACGGCCGGACCCTCGCGGTCGCCGGCGCGAAGTCGGCCGACACTCCCGGCCACGACCTGCGGCTGCTCGACGCGACGACGGGCAGGCAGCTCGGCGCGCCGTTCGGCATGCGCGGCCAGGACTCCACCGTCATCGACTTCGCGTTCTCCCATGGCGGCTCCTCGGTGGCGGTCGTGGACGGGCGCGGCCGGGTGACCACGTTCGACCTGGCCACTCGCCGCCGTACCGGCCAGGTGGGCCAGGGTGGCGAACTCGTCGGCGAGGCCACCATGTCGCCGCGCGAGAACGTGATCGCGGTCAGCACGAAGTCCGGCCGGGTCCAGCTCCTCGACCTGGCGACCGGCGCACCCCTCGGCCTCCTGCGCGACGGCGACGTGGGCGGCGTCGGCGCGCTGGCGTTCTCCGCCGACGGGACGGCGGTGACGACCGTCGACCTGGCCGGCCTGCCGCATGAGCGCCCGGTGGAGCCCGCGAAGATGGCCGCCGCGATCTGCGCGCGGTCGGGCGCGCCGCTGACGCCGGCCGAATGGCGGGCGTACGTGACCGAGGCCTCCTACCGGAAGGTCTGTCCGTGACCGTTCCCTGACGGACGGTCATTGCCGCAAACAGTCGGAAATGATGGGCCGGGTGCGTACATAGGCAGGGGTGTCCGAGTAATTGATTCGATGAGGAGACCCACCATGGGAACCGCCCGTGGATGACGAGCGGCGGGCCAGGTTCGAGGCCGCCTACAACCGCGCCTACGGCCAGATCACGGCCTACGCGGCGCGCCGCTGCGACTCCCCGCAGGACGCCGCCGACGTGGTGGCGGAGACGTTCACCGTCGCCTGGCGCCGGGTGGACGAGCTGCCGGAGGGCGAGGAGGCCACGCTCTGGTTGTACGGCGTGGCGCGCAAGGTCCTGGCCAACCATTTCCGGGGCGACAACCGCCGCCGGGTGCGCACGGCCGAACTCGACGCCGAACTGGCCGACCTGTACGGCCACTCCCCCGACACCCAGGTCGAGCTGGACGCGATCGGCCGCGCGTTCAGGGGCCTGCCCGACGACGACCGGGAGTTGTTGTCCCTGGTCGCGTGGGAGGGGCTGGAGCGCGAGGAGATCGCCAGGGCGCTGGGGTTGTCCCGCAACGCCGTACGCATCCGGCTGCACCGGGCCCGCAAGCGCCTGTCGCGCGCGCTGGCCGGGGCGGGCGTGGACATCACCGCGCAGAGCCGGCTGGTCCCGGCCGAACGACCGCTGCGAGGAGCCCTGTGAGCGACACCCCCAAGAACACCCCGAAGAACGCCACTGAAAGTCCGGTGAGGAGTCCGGTGAGGAACGTAGACGAGATCGAGGCGATCAGGCCGCTGGCCCGGGTCGCCCCCGGGGAGCACGGAGGCGAGCCGTCCGGCGCGGGGGCGCGGGCGCTGCTGGCCTCGATCACCGCCGAGGAGCCTGGCACCGCGCGGGACCGGGGCATGGCGTCCGGGGGCCGGCGGTTCCGGCCGAGGCGGGTGCTGATCGGCCTGGCCGCCTCGGCCGCGCTCGCCGCGGGCGTGGTGGTGGCCCCGATCGTGCTGAAGGACGGCGTGCCCAGCTCGTACGCCGTCATCCTGGACGACGGGATGGTGACGATCCAGATCCGCGACTTCGACGACGCCGCCGGGCTGGAGAGGCGGCTGAAGGAGCTGGGGGTCCCCGCGCGGGTGGACCACGTGGCCAAGGGCATGATGTGCCGGGAGCCGCGCGGCACGCAGGTGGTGGACAACATCCCCCGCGGCCTCTACAGCCTGCCGGAGAACATCCCCGGCGAGTCCGAGGGCTGGCAGATGCGCATCAACAGCAAGCTGTTCGGCCCGGATCAGACGTTCGTCTGGACCATCAGCGGCAAGGGCGGCATGACCAGCACGATCCTGTACGAGGGGCCGGTGGCGCCCTGCGAGCCGGTGCCCGCGCCCACGCCGAGGCAGATCAAGCCGGAGTTCCGCGTCGCGACCGACAAGGGCCGCTCGCTGGAGGGGCTGCGGGTGGACGAGAAGACCGTCGGCGAGGTGCTGCCCGAGCTGAAGCGGCGCGGCAAGCAGGTGATCTTCGCCATCATCTCCGTCCCGCCCGGCAACCCCGGAGGGTACGGCATCGACCGTACGCAGAAGGAGCCCGTCGGTGACGGCTGGGTCGTCTGGGAGGCGGAGGAGAACGCCAAGGGGGTGATCCGGCTGCTGGTGACCGAGGACCGGCTGGACAAGAACCCCGTCTACGGCGGCCCCCGGGACGCGGTCATCAAGGACTGACCCTTCCCGGGTCCCCCCGCGGTGATCAAGGAGTTGGCGATCGGCGGGCGGCGTGTTCGGCGAACCGTACGGTGACGGACAGGCCGCCTTCCGGGGGTGCGACGGTGGTGAGGGCGGCGTGGTGGGCCTGCGCGACGGCGTTGACGATCGCGAGGCCGAGACCGTAGCCACCGCCCAGGCCGTGGCGATCGGGCGCCAGTTTCTGGAAGGGCTGGAACAGGCGCCCGATCTGGTCGCCGGGGACGACGGGCCCGCTGTTGGCGACCGTGAGGACCGCGTGCGTGCCGGTGCCCCGGGTGGTGACCCGTACGTGCCCGTCCGCGTGGTTGTGGCGGATGGCGTTGTCGACGAGGTTGGCGACGAGGCTCTCGACCAGTCCAGGGTCGCCCGCGACGACCGCGGGCGACAGGTCCGCGGCGAGCTCGACGCCTGCCTCCTCGGCCTGGTCGCGGCGCGTGGCCAGCACGTCTCCGGCGACGTGGGCGAGGTCGAGGCGGTCGCGGCGGGTGAGGCCGCGCTCGCTGGTGGCCAGGGCGAGCAGGGCTTCGACGAGCCGTTCCTGGTGTCCGCCGAGAGCCAGGGCCTCCTGGCAGGCCGAGCGCAGCGTGACGGCGTCCGCGCCGGGGTCGGCGAGGGCGACCTCGAGCAGGGTACGCAGGCCGGCCAGCGGGGTGCGCAGCTCGTGGGAGACGTTGGCGACGAAGTGGCGCTGGGCGTCGAAGGAGGCTTGCAGGCGGGCGAACAGGTCGTCGAGGGTGTGGCCGAGCTCGGTCAGCTCGTCCGCAGGCCCGCCGAGGTCGAGGCGGCGGTGGAGGTCGCCGGTGGAGATGACCTTGGCGGTGGCGGTGATGGCGCGCATCGGGCGCAGGAACCGGCCGGCGACGTGCCAGCCGAGGGCCAGCGCGACGGGCACCAGCACGACCAGCGCGACCGCCGATCCCAGGAGAAGCTGGGGCACCCCGACGCCGGGCCCGTTCTCGCTGACCGCGCCCGGCGAGGGGCCGCCCACGGGCGCGGAGACCCGTACGGAGGCCAGCGGGACGTCGACGAGGACCAGCACGAACACCCCGGCGGCGTAGACGGCCGCCGCGTACGCCAGCGCGAGCCGCTTCCGCAGGGACCTGCCGGACGACGGCCGGGCGGTCATGACGCTCCGAGGCGGTAGCCGCCTTCGCGGACGGTCTCGATCACGGGCGGATCGCCGAGCTTGGCCCGCAACCGGTGCACGGTGTGCTTGACGGCGCTGCTGAACGGGTCGGCGGCCTCGTCCCAGACACGTTCGAGCAGCTCCTCGGCGGAGACGACCACGCCGGGCATCGCGAGCAGGCATTCGAGCAGGGCGAACTCCCGGGGGCTCAGCTCAAGGCGCCGGCCGGCCCGGAACGCGGCCCGGCGGGCCGGATCGAGCGTGAGGTCCGCGTACGAAAAGGTGGGCGGCAGCGGCGGGGTGGCGCGGCGGGCCAGGGCACGGACGCGGGCGACGAGTTCGGCGAACGCGAAGGGCTTGGGCAGGTAGTCGTCGGCGCCGAGGCTGAGCCCGTCGACGCGGTCCTCGATCGTGCCGGAGGCGGTGAGCATCAGCACGCGGGTCTCGTGGCGGCCGTGCGCGAGCCGCCGGCAGATCTCGTCCCCGTGGACGCCGGGCAGGTCGCGGTCGAGGATCACCACGTCGTAGCGGGTGACGGCCAGGCGTTCGAGGGCGGTGGTGCCGTCCAGGACGACGTCGACGGCCATGCCCTCGCGGCGCAGGCCGGTGCCGACCGAGCGGGCGAGGATCTCGAAGTCCTCGACGACGAGGACTCTCACCGCCGCCCACCGCCGGTGGTCGTACGGGCGGGGCGGGCGGCCGGGCCGCCGGGTCGAGGAGCCATTGCTCAACGATGGCAGACTCCCGGTTCCAGCCGGGTCGCAGTCGCCGCCACCCGGGCGGAACCGGGCGCCGCGTACAACCGTCGCCATGAGTCCATCTACGGCATACCGATCCGGCCGAGGAGCCGGGCCGGACGGCTTTCCCCAACTGCTGCGCGCGGAGTGGGCCAGGTTCCGCGCCGGGCGCGGCTGGGCGCTCGCCATGGCGGCGTCCGTACTGGTCACCGTGTCGCTCGGCCTGCTGATCGCCGGGAGTGCCCGCAGCACGTGCGTGACCGGGAAGGGCGAGGGCCCCTGTCCCGCGCCGCTGCTGGGGCCCGACGGTACGGCGGTCAAGGACAAGTACTACTTCGTGCACCAGCCGCTCACCGGGAACGGCGGCATCACCGCCCGCGTGTCGGACATGACCGGGCAGATCCGGCTGCCGGACGCCGTACCCGGGGTGCGGAACGTCGCCAAGGGGGTGGTGCCGTGGGCGAAGGCCGGGCTGCTCATCAGGCAGAGCCTCAAGCCGGGCACACCGTACGCCGCCGTCATGCTCACCGGGGCGCACGGCGTGCGGATGCAGTACGACTACACCCATGACGTGGCCGGCGGTCCGCACAACGGGCCGCAGTGGTTGCGGCTGACCAGGTCGGGCGACACCGTCAGCGGCTACGAGTCGGACGACGGCCGCACCTGGACCGAGATCGGCACGGTCAGGCCGGCCGGGCTGCCGGAGACGGTCGAGATCGGGCTGTTCGCCACCTCGCCGGGCACGTTGTGGGACATGGCGAAAGCCTTCGCCCAGGTCACCGCCACCTTCGACCAGATCGGGCTGCGGGGCGCGAACGGCCCGTGGCGGAACGACGACGTCGGCGTGTCCATGGAGTCCGACGGCAGGACCCCGCATCACCCGGGCGGGGTCGTCAAGGCCGGCGACAAGCTCGTGGTGACCGGGGGCGGTGACATCGGGCCGGCGACGGTGGAGGGCGGTCTGCGCGCCGACCTCACCCTGATCGGCGGCGCCGTGGGGCTGATCCCGCTGCTCGTGGCAGCCGCCACGTTCCTGACCTCCGCACGCCCCCGAACCGGAACCTCCCCTGCCCCGGCCGCTCCCGCCGAGCCGCGGCCGGCGCGGGTGCTGGTGGCCGCAGGGGGGCTGGTCGGGGTGGTGGCGTTCGTGGCGGGGCTGGTGGCGTCGGGGGTCGTGGTGCCCGCCGGTCTGGCGTTGTTGCGCGCCCATGAGAACCCGATCCAGCCGATCACCCTGGGCACCGGCCTCCGGGTGATCGTCGGCTACGCGGCGCTGACCGCGGCCGCCGCCGTGCTGGCTCTGGGCCTGGCCGCGCTGGCCGGACGGATCGTCGCCGCCGGGCTGGCCGTCACGCTGGTCGTCGTGCCGTACCTGCTGGCGACCGCGGGAGTGGCGCCGTGGTTGCTGGCGATCACCCCGGCCGCCGGGTTCGCGATCACGCAGAGCGTCCCCACGTTCGCGCACGTGGACGTCGACCCGTCGCCGATCGGGGGCTACTACCCGCTCCCACCGTGGGCAGGGCTGGCGGTGACCTGCGGATATGCCGCCCTCGCCTTAGGGGCGGCGATGGTCGTACGGCACAGGAGGGCCGTCGCCGGCCGATCCTGACCCGTCCGGGGCGGCCAGGCAACCGTCAGCGCGGCGGTCAGATGGTCGCGGAAGCGGCGGGCCGCCTCGCGGACGGGGTCGGCGCCGGATGGCGCGCCGCCGCCGAAGCCGACCTCGCCCAAGGGCTACGGCGCCGGCCACCGGCTACGCCCGCGGGACCAGCACCCGGACCACCTGATCGACCTCAAGAAGATCGTCGCCTGGGTGAGGTCACGGAACAGAAGGACCGTGAGCGGCGCGGTCGTCCACGGGCGGCTGTCGCCGTGACCTGGCCAGGTAGTAGAGGCCGATGCCCAGTCCGGTGACCAGCAGGACGGACCCGAGGGTGATCATGGCGATGATGGTCGGCCATCGGAGCGGAGGCGGCAGGTACAGGGCCAGGAACCACGAGCGGGTGATCTCGCCGGTGGTCAGCATGAGCGCGGGCACGACGCCCTGGGCCACCAGGGGCACCCAGCACAGGGTCAGGCTCGCGACGACGTAGGCGCGCCGGCCCGCCGGAGCCAGGTCGAGGCCGAGCCGGTCCAGGCCCAGGGAGGGCTTGGACCGGGACAGCGGCTCCAGGTCCAGGGCAGGAGCCGGCCGCCTCCGTCCCGGTGAGACGCCGGTGCGCAGGTGCAGGAGCAACTCGGGCGCGCTCGACCTCAGCCTGGTCGCGGCGACCCGCCCCAGCGCCCACGCCAGTACGACACCACCGGTCAGGCCCACGACCGGGCCCGCCCAGACCGGCCCCAGCCGGACCGCGGCGTACGCGGGGACGGCGGTCGCCGCCGTGAGGATCAGCACCAGCAGCACCTGGGCGAAGTCGATGCCGTTCTCCAGCAGGTTGCCGCCTCTGCGGTGCGGGTCGGGCAGGGGCGACGGCCGCAACACCGACACCAGCACGGTCACCCCCGCGCCGCCACCCAGCAGCGCGGGCACGAGCGCCACCAACCAGGGCCACAGGTCGTACCGGCCGCTCAGGACGACCATGGCGACGGTCAGGACGATCGTCGGCGGCGCGGCGACCATCAGCCAGGCGAGCTGACGACCGCGTACGTCGTGGCGCTCGGCGCCGGGGATCATCATCTTGCCCCACAGCTCGGTGCCGTCCTCGCCGTAGAGGTTGGCGGCGATGGCCGCGACCCAGAGGGCGAAGACCGTTCCGGTCCAGGGGAGGAAGACCGGCGCGCCTACGGCCAGCGGCAGCAGGCAGAACGCCAGGGCGTAACACAGGGCGAAGACCAGGTAGTGGAAACGCGGCAGGTCCCGGGACCAGGTGCGCAGCTCGCGGGCGGCGACCGCCGTGGTCGGGCCCTTGGCCCAGCCGCCGGTGGTGACCCGGGCCGGGCGGCCGTTCGGGCGTCTGGTGGTCAGCCGCCGCTTCAGCAGGGCCGCCCAGCCGTACCAGCAGGCCAGGGCGAGGACGGCCAGCCCCGCGAGGGCGGCGGCCACCGCCGGCCATCGCCCCTCACCGGCCGCGCGCACCGCCACCACACCCCAGCCTGAGGGCAGCGCGGCCACCCAGGCGGAGAAGGAGCCGGAGAACCCGGTGCGCAGGACGCTCTGCGCCAGAGGTGAGAGCACCCAGGTCGAATGCAGACCGGCCAGGACGACGGCGCTGACGAGGGCGGCCAGCGCCGCGCCCGCCTTGGACCGCATGACCTGGCCGAGCGCCGCGGTGACCAGCCGGGAGGCCAGTACGCACACCATGAGCTGGAGCACGACGGCGAGCACACCGACCGCCGTGGCCGCCGCGCCGAGCCCGGTCCTGACGGCCACCACCACGAGCGCGGCGAAGGCCACGAGGGTGACCAGGGGCGCGACGCCGACGAACGCGGCCCCCGCCAGCCCGGCCGCCAGGCCGCGCGGCGTGCACGACAGCAGCGAGAAGTGTTCGGGACGCAGCGTCTCGTCACCGCCGCCGAACAGCGCCGGGCCCAGCAGCCATCCCGCCGCCCACAGGGCGAACCCCACACCCAGCAGGTCGAACGGCAGCGACGCGACCGCGTGGTCGCGGCCCACCAGGGCGATCAGGCCACCCGCGAGGACCAGCCCGGCCAGCGCGCCGGTGAGCATCTGGAAGGCCCGCCGGCCGGTCATGGAATGCCGCAGGACGGCCAGTTTCATCCGGATCAGGACGACAACCACGCCAGCTCACCCACCTCGGGGATCTGGCCGCCGACCAGGCTCACGAACCGCTCCTCCAGGCTCAGGCCCGCCTGTACGGCCGCCAGCGGGCCCGAGGCCACGACCCGGCCGGAGGCGATCACCGCCACGTGGTCGCACAACTGCTCGACCACGGCCATCACGTGGCTGGAGAACACCACCGAGCCGCCCCCGCGGACGAACCGCCGCAGGATCACCTTGATGGCGGCGGCCGAGACGGGATCGACGGCCTCCAGCGGCTCGTCCAGCACCAGCAGCCTCGGCGCGTGCAGCAGTGCCGCGGCCAGGCCGATCTTCTTGCGCATGCCGGTCGAGTACTCGATCACCAGCGTGCGTCCGGCCCCGTCCAGCTCCAGGATCTCCAGGAGCTCGGCCGCCCGCCGCTCGACCTGCCGGGGTTCCATGCCGCGCAACAGGCCGGTGAATCGCAGGAGCTCGGGGCCGGTCAGCCGCTCGGGCATGGACAGCCCGTCGGGCAGGACGCCGATCAGCTTCTTGGCCCGCGTGGGGTCGGCCCATACGTCGAGGCCGAAGATCTCGGCCCGGCCCTCGTCGGGGCGCAGCAGGCCGACCGCCATCGACAACGACGTCGTCTTGCCTGCCCCGTTGGGGCCGACCAGGCC
Organism: Nonomuraea sp. WAC 01424; assembly: GCF_003947315.1. Lineage (NCBI taxonomy): Bacteria > Bacillati > Actinomycetota > Actinomycetes > Streptosporangiales > Streptosporangiaceae > Nonomuraea > Nonomuraea sp. WAC 01424. The sequence goes on along the minus strand of NZ_QHHZ01000004.1, from coordinate 283,988 downwards.
GAAGAAGGACCCGGGCGGCACCTCCAGGTCGATGCGGTCGACCACCGGTCTGCGTCCGAAGGTCTTGGTCAGGCCGGCGAGCCGGAGCGCCGGGTTGGTGCTGGATGGCCTCACGCTGAGCTCCTGTCTACACGGCACGTGCCGTGCCGTTCTGGAGCATGATGGAGGACGGTGGCGCTTGTCAACACGGCACGTGCCGTCCGTTACGGTGGTGGCATGAGTGACAAGCGCAGCAGCCGGGCCGCCGACCGTACCGAGGCCATCATGCGGACCACGCTGGAGTTGGGCGAGGAGATCGGGTACGCCAAGCTCAGCATCGAAGCAGTCGCGGCCCGCGCCGGCGTCGGCAAGCACACGATCTACCGCCGCTGGCCGTCCAAGGGCGCGCTCTTCCTCGACTCACTCCTGTCGCTGAACGAGTCCCACCTGGACTACCCCGACACCGGCGATCTCCTCGCCGACCTGCGCCGGCAGATCCACGCGGCCGTCGACCTGCTGGACCGGCCGCCCGTGGGCCCCCTCTACCGGGCGCTGATCGCCGAGGCCCTGCTCAACCCCCAGGTCGCCGCGGCGCTCAACGACCACTTCATCACCCCGCAGGCGGAGAAGACCGTCGCCCGCCTGAGGGCGGCCCGCGACCGGGGGCAACTGTCGCCCGGCTTCGACCTGGACCTGGCGATGGCCGTCCTGTCGGGCCCGCTGTACTTCCAGGCCCTGATCGTCCAGGCGCCGCTGACCCACGAGTACGTCGACCGCGTGATCGAGACCCTCTTCACCGGGATGAACGTCAGCACCTGACCCGGAACGCCCGTACTTCCGCCCCCGTCGCGCTCACGGAGGCCCGAGGGGGTCAGGCGCGCCGGAGCTGTTCGGCGTGCGGGCGTTCCTCGGCGCGCGGGCGGCCCGGCCGGGTGTCCAGGAGCCGCCATCGGCTCGTGACGCCGTCCGGGCCCTTGAGCGTCCCCCGCGCGAGGGCGGTGTCGATGCGGGCCCGTACCTCGTCCTCCGCGTCCGGTTCGGCCGCGAACAGGACGCGCACCAGCACGACGCCGTCCCGGCGGTCGGCGGCCGTGTGGTGGGGCGCGATCGGGCAGGGCGGCTCGTGGTCCCAGTGTCCGCACAGAGCCACGGTGATCGCCGCGCCGGGCGCGCGCACGTCGCTGTCGTCCTCCATGACGATCGTCGCCTCATGGGCGAAAGCGGTACGCACCCTCCCATGGTCGCCCGCCCGAGCCCGAGAGGTCCAGCCCGGATCCCGTTCTCACGCGCGGGCGGCGCCGGGCCCGGGACGGCGGACACGCGGTACGGGCTGCCCGCGACGGGCGGCCTCGGCCTCCAGGCGCTTCCTGAGCATCCGGCCCTGACCGAGGAACGAACGGTTCCGCGCGCGGCGGTTCCCGGCAAGACTCCAGTCGTTCAGGGCCCGCTCGACCCGTACGACCAGCCGGTCGCCCGTCCCCGTCGCGATCCCGACGAGCACGACGTTCTCCTGCCACTCCATGGCCGGGCCGTGCCGGTGGAAGGTCAGGCACACCGGCCCGTCGGCCGCCCGTACGCCCGCGGGCAACCGCAGGTCGTACCCGGTCCCGGTCCGTACGGCGGAACGGGTGGGCACGGCCAGCGGCATGCCGTCGGCGACCATGGTGACGACGGGCTCGCCCAGGCGGTCCGCGCGGTCGGCGAACGGCCGCCAGTCCGCCGGCGGGGCCGACCGGCTCGGCAGCCGGGGGCCCAGGGGGGCGGGGTCGGAGGCGGGGGCCGTGACGTCGCCGGAGCCCGTCCAGATCTCGGGCGTCCTGGACAGGTCGCCGCCGGGCCAGCGGACGATCCGCTCCGGGGTCACCTCCACCCAGACGCGGGCGAAATACCACCCCAGGCGTTTCACCAGGAACCACGGCATCCCGGCGAATCCGGCGCCGGTCTTGGCGAACGACTCGCGGACGTACCGGTCGGTGCCGGCCTGGAGATCGGCATCGCGTACGGTCGCCCGGCCCTGCACGAGGACGACTTGCGCCCGGTCCGGCCCGCCGGAGCAGAGCAGCGCGACGCGCGGGTCGCGCCGGGCACGTTCGGCCTTGTCCGGGTAGGTGAGCCCGGTGCTCACGTCGAGCGTGCCGCCCGCGCCGGCGTACGGCGTGACGGGCCAGGTGACGGGCCGGCCGTCGCGGGTGAGCGAGGCGTACCCGCAGACCAGGGCGCGGTCGAAGAGCTCGGCCGCCTCGCGCGGCAAGGTGGTCGGTGCGGCTGTGGTCATCACGACTCCGAGAGAGCAGGGGCGGGGGTGGCGTACAGGCGGGTGAAACGCCGCCGGTAGGCGGGCCACCAGAACAGGCGGAACATGAGCCGGGCCACGACCGGCAGGTCCGCGTACGAGGCCGCGAGCAGGTCGGCGCCGGCGCTGGAGGCGAGCCAGCCGAAGATGACGGGCACCCGGCGGCGGCCGAAGTCGTCCATGGCCCGGCGTCTGTCGGCCTCGACGTCGTCGAGGGTGAGGTGGCGGAGCATGAGCGGCACGGCGGTCCGTTCCTCGTGGTCGAGGTGCTCGTTGACGGGCTCGTGCAGCCGCCGCAGGGTGGGCGCGCGCCCGGTCAGGGGCACCGCGCGATCGGCGGCGGCCTCGATGAGCGGGTCGAGCAGGGAGTGCTCGGACTCCAGCTCGGCCAGCGCGTCGGCCGCCTCCGGGGCACGACGGGTCAGCGTGGGCCACAGGACGGCGTCCTCGTGCGAGTGGTGGGCGTGCAGCATGTCCAGCACGAGCGCGAGCTGCTCCTCCAGCAGCTCCTCGTGCGCGTCGTCACGCGGGTCGCCGCACGCCTCGGCCAGGCGGCCGAACTCGGCGCGGAAACCGGCGTGCATCATCAGGAAGCCGGTCAGGTGTTCTGGTGTGATCATCAGTCTGTTCCTCACGTGTCGGGAACAGAGTGCGCGGCCCGTCTCTACGTGCACTTGGCGAGGGCTTGGCGGGCTCTAGCCAGCCAGTAGCCCGCGCCCGCCCGCTCCAGCAGGCGCACCGCCTCCCGCAGGTGGGCCCGCGCCCCCTCGCGGTCCCCGAGCGCCAGCAGCGCCTCCCCCAGGTGGCCGTCGTACGCGCCGTCGACGGTGGTGCACGTGCCGCTCACGTGCAGCAGCCCGGCGAAGGGACGGAACGCGCCGTGGACCTCCCGTACGACGTCCGCCTCGCCGAGCCGGATCGCGGCGTGCAGCCGGCACATGGTGGCCGTCGCCCAGTGGTAGTCGCGCGGCGGCAGGGGCGTCTCGCGCAGCAGCCGCCGGGCGCGTTCGTGCTCGCCGAGGCCCGCGAGCGCGTACGCCAGGAGGTAGGCCGCCCCCGCCAGACCGGTACGCCGGAACGTCTCCTCGATCCACGCCACCTCCTCGCCGAGGCGGTCCTCCTGCATGAGCGTCTCGGCCCGTACGGCGACCATGGCCACCTCGAAATACGCGAGATCGGCGAACGACAACGTCGCCCGGACGGGCTCGAAGTGCCGGGTCGGGTCCGGCACACCCTGGAACAGGTCGAGCCCCACGTGCGCCACCGCCACCTGGAGCGCCAGCGTGGGATTGTGCAGGTCGCGCAGCGGCGCGGCCATCTCCGCCAGCAGCGCGCGGGCCCCCGCGACATTGCCGTGCGTCACGAGATGCACGACGAGGTGGAGCTGCGCGATCACGCTGAGCTGGGCCGACAGGTCCGGCTGCGCCAGCAGCCGGCGCGCGGTCCCGGCGCGCTGCTCGATGAAGTCCTGTCCCTGCGTGGCGAGCAGCCGCAGGTGGAGCACGCGCCGCAGCGCGGCGGGGTCGCCCAGGCGCTCGGCCGCCGCCACGGCCTGCGACGAGACCGCGCCGACCTCGTCCTCGCGTCCGGTCTGGGCGGACACGACCGCCCGTACGGCCTGTGCCGTAGCCCAGGCGGGCGCGGACGGCGGCAGCTCCCGTACGGCCCGGTCCATCGAGTCCCGTACGGCGGCGACGTCGAGGCCGTACCGGAAGGGCACCCAGACGCCGTGTCCCATGGCGATGTCGGCGGCCCTGACGGCTTTGTCCAGGTCGGCGCCGGCCAGGGCGAGCGCCTGCTCGACCGCCTCGTAGCCTTCGTCGAACCGTCCGGCGGCGTAGCGGCTCTCCGCCAGCCCGACGGCGAGCTCGAAACGTTCGGCCGCGCCGGCCCCGGCCGGTTCGGCCGCCGCCAGCGCCTCCTGCCACGACAGGGCCGCGTCGTCGGGCGCGTGCCGCCGCAGGGCCGCCCGCGCGGCGCGGGCGGAGAAGTCCATCGCCATCCGGGCGGGCCGCGCGCCCAGCTCGGCCGCGGCCAGCCAGTGCCGGGCGATCACCGCGGCGCGGTCGTCCCGGTCGCCGTGGACGCGGGTGAGGGCGTCCGCGACCTGCTCGTGCACCCGTGCCCGCCACAACCGCGACCGGCGCGACAACAGGGCGTCGGTCACCAGGGCGTGCGCGAACTCGTACCCGCCCAGCCGGTACGACGACTCCCGGATCAGCCCCGCGTCGAGAGCTGCGTCGAGCGGCGGCAGCAGGTCGCCGACCTGGACAAAGCCGTCAGGGCCGCCGGCGACCCGGGCCAGGACGCCCGCCTCGAACTCGTCGCCCATCACGGCGGCCAGCTCCAGCACGCGGGCCGCCTCCTCCCCCAGGGCCGCGACCCGGTGCAGCACGACGTCCAGCACGCCCTGCGGCAGCTCCTCGCCCGCGCGGGCCAGCTCCGTGAGGAAGAACGGGTTCCCGGCGGTGCGTCCGCGCAGCTCCTCGGCCCCGCGACTGCCCGGGTCACGGCCGGACACCTCCCGGACGAGCGTACGGACCTCCTCGGCGGCGAGCCCGTCGAGCCCGAGCCGGCGCGCGCCGAGCCGCGACAGCGCCGACAGCGTGGCGGTGAGCGCCGAGGCACCGTGCCGCCGGAAGGTCGCCACCAGCAGCAGGCCGGGCCGCGCGGCGGAGGCCACGTGGACCAGCAGCCGCAACGTCGCGTCGTCGGCCGCGTGCACGTCCTCCAGCACGACGACCGCCGGGCCGACGCCGGCCAGGAACGTGCCGACCGCCTCGAAGAAGCGCAGCCGCGCCCCCTGCGCGTCGGACGCCGGGATCGCCTCCACCCCGCCGGACAGGAACCCGCGTACCTCGCCGGGCAGCGCGGCCTCCGGGACGGCGGCGGCGAGGTCGCGCAGCACCCGTTCCCAGGGCCACAGGGCGGGCGCGGTCTCGTGGTCGGGACTCGCCCCCCAGCCGACCGGCACGCGGGCGGTCGCGCGGAACCGCTTCAGCAGGCTCGTCTTGCCGACGCCCGGCTCGCCGTCCACCAGCACGACCAGCCCGGCGGCGGACTCGGCCCGCGCCGCCTCGTCCAGGAACGCCAGCGCGCTCTCACGTCCGACGAACACCGGCGGGTCCGCCGCGGGCTCGGCGACCTCGCGGGCCGGGGGTTGCCGCGGGGGTGCAGGCGTGGCCGGCCGTACCGGCGGGAGCAGCGTGGCGTCCTGGCGCAGGACCGCGGCTTCGAGGTCCCGCAGCCGCGGCCCGGGGTCGATGCCCAGCTCCCCCGCGAGCACCTGCCGCACCCTGCGCAGGCATTCGAGGGCCGCCGCCTGCCGGTCCGCCCGGTAGTGGGCCAGCACCAGCAGCTCCCAGGCCCGCTCCCGCAGCGGGTGTTCCCGGACGAACGGGTCCAGCCGGGCGACCACGTCCGTGTGCCGGCCCAGCTCCAGCAGGGCCGCGGCCAGCCCCTCCACCGCGTCCAGCCGTACCTGTTCCAGGCGGCCGATCTCCGCCTGCGCCCACTCCTCGTAACGCGCGTCCGCGTACGGGTCGCCCCGCCACAGGTCGAGCGCCTCGGCGAGGGCGGCCGCCGCCTGCTCGTGCCGTCCCTCGGCCAGACGGCCGGACCCGGCGGACACGAGCGCCTCGAAGTCCCTCGTGTCGAGGCCGAGCCCGCCGGTCATCAGGCCGTACCCGTCGGCGGCGCTGACCAGGACGGTCGGGGTCGCGCCGGGCCGCCGCCCGGGCTCCAGCCGGCGGCGCAGATTGGAGACGTACGCCTGCAGGCTCCCCTGGGCGCTGGCCGGCGGACTGCCGGACCACAGCCGGTCGGCCAGGAGGTCCACGGGGAGCACGCGGTCGGCGTGCATCACGAGAAGGGCCAGCAAGGCGCGCTGCTTCGGCGTTCCGACCGGAACGACCCGCCCGGCCACGACGAGTTCCATGGGCCCGAGGACGTTCAGCCGCACCCGCCAATGATAGGGAGCCCCCTTTCAACCGGTCCAGTCACCACTTTTCCAGACCCGTCCACCCGTCCGGCGCCAAGGATCGCACCACTTCCACCGGCTTGGGCCAGGCTCGCCCGTGCTCCCGAATCTCCGGTACGACCGGGCAGGCCCGGCTACCCTCGCTCCGGTGACCACCGACCTCGTGCCCTCCGACTCCCCCGATCGCCTTCGGGCCGACATGGTCTCCGAGCTCAGGCGGGGCGGCTGGATCCGCTCCCCCGCGGTCGAGTCGGCCTTCGCGAAGGTGCCGCGTGATCGGTTCGCTCCGGAGGCCCCGCCACATGCGGCCTACGCGGCCAACGACGTCGTCATCACCAAGCGCGGCCCCAACGGCAGAGCCACGAGCTCGATCAGCGCGCCGTGGCTGCAGGCCGACATGCTCGAAGCGGCGGAGCTCCGCCCGGGCGCGAAGGTCCTGGAGATCGGCTCCGGCGGCTACAACGCCGCCCTCATCGCCGAGATCGTCGGCCCCGGCGGGCTGGTGGTCACCATCGACATCGATCCGTTCGTCACCGAGCGCGCGAGCCGTTTCCTCGCCCAGACCGGCTACGGCCGGGTCAAGGTCGTCCTGGGAGATGCCGAGCATGCCGCCGATCAGCACGCCCCGGACGGCGGCTTCGACGCGGTCATCGTCACCGTCGGCGTGTGGGACGTGCCCTGGGGCCACCTGCTCGCCCCGGACGGCCGGATGATCGTCCCGCTGCGCTTCTCCACCATCAGCCGCTCCTTCACCTTCGTCCGCGAGGGCGGGCACTTTCTCGGACTCGACCCCGAGGTCTGCGGCTTCGTCCCCTGCCAGGGCGCCGGCAAGCTGCCCGATCAGGAACCGGTCCTGGCCGACGGCGCCGTCAGACTGACCCTGGAGATCGGCCCCACCCTTGACGCGGCCGCACTCGACCGGGCGCTGACCGGCGACCGCACCGAGCTGTGGACCGGCGTCACCGTCGGTGGCGAGGAGCCGTTCGACTCGCTGCACCTGCGGATCGCCACCGTCGACGAACGGTTCGGCATGTTCTGGCAGGATCCCGACCGTGACACCGGCCTCGTCCAGCCGGCCATGCGCTGGTACTGTCCCGCGCTCATCACCCGCGACAGCTTCGCGTACCTCACCATTCGCCGGCAGCGCGGCACCGAGGGGCGCTGGGAGTTCGGCGCCAGTGGCCACGGCCGCGACGGCGCCGAACTCGCCCACCGGCTTCACGATCACGTATGCACCTGGGATCGTGCCTGGCGCGACCGCCCCGAACCGGCCTTCACCCTCCACCCCGCCGACGCCGACGTGCCGGCTCCCGCCATCGGCCGTATCTTCCGCAAACGTCACACCCAGCTCGTGATGAGCTGGCCCGACACCTGACGGTTCCGCCCGGTGCACGTACGGCCGGCCGCGTCAGGAGGTGGGGCCGGTGAAGCCGTGGTGGAGGAGGTGGAGGAGGTGGCGGGCCTCGTTCGCGTCGGCTCCCGCGATGGCGGTCGCGTTGGTCAGGGCGAGCAGGTGGTCGAGGGTGAGGTCGGTACGCACCTCACCGGCCCGCTGAGCCCGTATGAGCAGCTTGTCCGCGGTGGAGCGCATGGAGTCGTGCCATTGGCGGAACAGTTCGGCGCGGCGCTCCTGGCTGGTGTCGGTCCCGGCGAGGGCCAGGGCGCGTTTGTCGGAGATGTGCGCGACGAAGGCGTCCAGCCAGGTGAAGAGCGCCTCGCCCGGTGACGGCTCGTCGAGCAGGTGGGCGCCCAGGTCGCACAGTGCCGTGACCTCGTCGGCGTAGACCGCCACGATCAGGTCGGTACGGGTGGGGAAGTGCCGGTAGAGGGTCGCGTTGCCCAGCCCCGCGCGCCGGGCCACGTCGTCCAGCGCGACGCCGGGACCGTGTTCGGCGAAGAGTTCCTTCGCCGCCGACAGCAGCAGCCGCGCGTTGCGGGCCGCGTCGGTCCGTCGTGCTCGCCGTGGGGCGTTCGTCATGGCCCTGTTCTCCGCCGGTTGTCATGTGGGGACGTCCCCGGTTACGGTAGCGCACACAAACGGGGACATCCCCACTTAAGCGGGAGACGGAGAACCATGGCTCTCACCCTCGAAGAGCGCGTCACCATCACCGAACTGATCGCGATGCACGGCCACCTGTGCGACAGCGGGGAACTGGACAGGCTGGAGGAGGTGTTCACCGTCGACGTCACCTACGACGTCACCGACTTCGGACAGGAACCCCTGCGCGGAGTGGCCGCCTGCGCGGCGGCCGGACGGGCCCTGGGCGATCTCAACCCGGTCGGGCACCACGTCACGAACGTCGTCCTGACCGAGCAGGACGGCGGACGGGTACGGGCCCTGTCCAAGGGCATCGGCGTCAACGCCGACGGCACGACCGCCAGCGTGACCTACGAGGACGTCGTCGTCCACCTCGACCAGGGCTGGCGGATCAGCCACCGCAGGGTACGCGCCCACCGGGCTCCCCTGGGCGGCTGAGCCACCCGGTCCCCGCCCGAGAACGGCGAACGGACCAGGTCCGCGCACCGCGGCGCTAGTCCATGCGGAAGTCGTACGCGGGCGGGAGGGCGGAGTCCCTGCCGTGGTGGGCGAACCAGAGGTCGTCCAGGGCGTCCTCGCCTTCGCGCAGGTCGGGGACGATGAGACCGGCGTCCAGGATCCGGCCGGTACGGGCGCGGTCGCCCGTGGACAGCGCGGCCCGGGCCTCCAGCAGGCGGACACGGCCGTGCGCGCGGTCCCCGGCCGGGAGGCGGTCGACGAGGTCGAGGGCGTCGGCCGGGCGGCCGGCGGCGATCAGGGCGGTGAGGGTCTCGACGGTGAGCGGGCGCATGCCGGGCGCCAGGGCGTGCGCCTCCAGCAGGAGGACGGCCGCGGCCGCGTCGTCGCCGTCGATCCGGCCGGCTTCGGCGAGCGCCCGCAGCACCAGGGGGTGACGCCGTACGGCCAGGGCCTCGCGCCAGGCGTCGAGCGCGCCCGCCCGGTCACCGGCGGCCCACAGGTTGAGGCCGAGGTGGTAGCGGCCGTGCCAGTCCGCGGCCGTACGCAGCAGGTTCAGCCAGCGCGGTCCGACCACGCACACGGCCTCGCACACCGCCTCGCCGGGCAGCCGTCCCTCGGCCAGGAGGGACAACCACGGCGTCTGTTCCGGCCCGAGGGTGTCGTCGGGGAACGGCGTGGCGGCCGACTCCGGCAGGCCGCCCGCCCTGCGTTCCAGCGCGCCCCACCCCGAGCCCCGGTGGATCACCTCGGTGACGGGACGGTCGGTCCACGGCCCGGGATCGGCCTGCTTCCAGGGAAGTGTCCTGGCGATCACGTCGACCGCCGCGCGCGCCTGCTCGTACGGAGCGTGGGGCTGGCGGAGGGTGAGCGGGCTGTAGGTCTCCGTCCAGGTCCAGGCGGTGTCGCCGGGGAGCGGCAGGTGCTCCAGCTGGGTACGGGCCAGCCCGGCCTGGATCTCCAGGTACGGCGCCCCGGGCCCCGAGAGCCAGCTCTGCCAGTTGCTCCCCCCGGCGGAGACGCCCCAGCCGAACAGCTTGCGCCCCTTCAGCCGGGAGGTGGAGGTGTGCAGCAGGCCGTGGCCGTCGTCGTCCACGGCGGCGATCCAGGGGGTGTCGGACGTGACGTGGAAGAAGTAGTCGGCGGCCGACCGCCAGGTTCCCGGGTAACCGGCGTCGGGCTCGCCCGGGTAGGGCACGGTGGTCAGGCGCTGGGCGTACCCGAAGTGCTCGGCCCGGTCGGCCGGGGCCAGGACGCGGGTGCGCGGGGACTGCGGGACGGCGATGTTGGACCACCAGTAGACGGGCACGGTCTCCGTCCGCGGGTTGCGGATGGTGACGGACACCACCAGAGCCGGAGAACCGGGCGGCAGGGCGGCGTCGATCTGGACCACCAGGCCGCGCATCCGTTCGTACTCGTACAGCCGCAACACCGGGTACGGCGCCTCCACCCACGCGGCGTGCAGCGGGTCGCAGGTCAGGGCCCAGTGGCCGGTCGTGCCGAGGTTCCATTCCACGCCGCCGGCGAACCAGGCGTCCCGCAGGGCGAGGTTGGCCGGTTGGATCACGGGGTTGCGGTGCAGCAGTTCGCGGCCGGTGGCGAGGTCGACCAGCGACCACAGCCGTCCGCCCAGTCCGGGCAGGAAGACCGCGCGCAGGTGCTCGTTCTCCAGCGTGACGGAGGGGACCTCCCGCTCGGCGGGGTCGCGGTCGTAGGAGTCGCGCCTGGCGTACGGGAGCAGCGACGGCGGGTGCCCGAAGTCGGGGATCGCCACGGCGGGAGGTCGCAGGATCGGCAGCGGGCTGACCGGCCCGGCGTCGGCGATGGTGAGCTTCATCCGGACATTGCCCCTTCGTTCAGAACGTTTTAAGGCGACCTGCCGCGAACGCTAAGGACCGCCAGGCTGCCTTGTCAATGCCCCGAAGTGTGCGTGTAACAGTCCGAATACGAGCCATTGACGACATCTATGTGCACATCTATGTTCCAGTCAGCGCATTTTGAATCGTTTTACCGCAGGTTTCGGGGACCTCAGTGAGGAGCCGTCCATGGCCGTCAAACCCGCCCCGCTCGCAGCGTTATGCCTCCTGCTCACTTCCATGTTCCTGGCCGTTCCCGCCCACGCGGCCGCCCTGTCCGTCTGGGTGCAGAGCGCGGCCGACCGCGCGTTCTCCTCGACCACCCGCCCGTCCGGCGCGCCGGCGTCGATCACGCTGCGGGCGGCCCGCGGCGAGAACGAGGCCGCCCAGATCCTGGTCAGGTCCACCGCGGCGGCCACCGGGGTACGGGTCACGGCCGGCGCCCTGAACGGCCCCGGCGGCGCGGTGATCCCGGCGTCCGCGATCACCGTCAGGCGTGAGTACAACCACCCGCGCATCTCCAAGATCGGCGTCTACCAGAACCCGCCGGACGGCGGCACCGCCTACTACGACTCCCTGATGGAGAACACCTCGCAGTCCCTGGCCGCGAACCTCACCCAGCCCTACCACTACAGCGTGCGCGTCCCCGCGTCCCAGACGCCCGGCGCGTACACGGGCACCGCCACCGTCCGGAGCGACGGCGGCGACGTCACGGTAAATGTCGCGGTCACGGTCTACGACGTCACGATCCCGCCCGCCAACCGGTCGACCTTCAAGATGAACAACTGGTCCACCTCGGCGGGCTGGGACTACGACGGCACGGTCCGGGCGATCCCCGCGCAGTACGGCGTGCAGATGTACGACGCCGGCTGGTGGCGGGTCATCGGGAACATCGCGGCCAACCACGCCAGGCACCGCAACAACGTGATCTTCGCCGACTTCCAGGCCCTGCTCATCCCCGACACGACCGTGGACGCGGCGGGCACGTACACCTTCGGCTGGGGCACCTTCGACCGGTTCGTCCAGACGTTCGTGGACGCGGGGGCGATGCAGTACATCTACACCCCCCACCTGCTGGAGGGCCTGCCGAACGACGTCGTCAAGCTGGACATGATCAAGAAGGTGAACGGCGTGGTCCAGCGTGTCCTGGCCGATCCGGGCACCGCCGAGACGAACGCGTACCTGACCCAGCTCTTCCCCGCGCTCAAGGCGCACCTGGACGCCAAGGGGTGGACGGACCTGTTCTACATGAGCGCGCTGGACGAGCCGACCACCGCCAACCAGGTCAACGCCGCCAAGTGGCTCTACGCCAAGTACCGCCAGTACTTCCCCCGCCCGCTGACCAACGAGGCCCATCTGCGTGTGCTGCCGCAGATGGAGGAGGACCTCACGACCGCGACGCCGCACACCATGCTGTACGACAGCGACGTCGCCTACTTCCAGCGCCGCCGTCTGAGCGGCACGGACCTGTGGCTCTACAACAGCAGTTCGCCGCAGGACAAGCGGATGAACCGCTTCATCTCCTACAACCTGGCCGCGACCCGGCTCACGCCCTGGCTCACCTGGAAGGTCGGCGGAACCGGCTACCTGCACTGGGGCTGGAACTTCTGGTGGGACTTCAGCGACCTCAACCGGCCCTCCGACACCTTCGACGACTGGCAGACCGGCGACAACTGGCTGGTCAGGCCGAACAAGGCCGCCTACGACGTCTACGACAGCGTGCGCAGCGAGACCCAGCTCGACGGCCTGGAGGACGTGGAGCTGCTGAACCTGCTGGCCAAGACCAAGCCGGTCGCCGCACGGGCCATCGCCAACACGCTCGTCACCGACTCGAACTCCTACGAGCAGAGCGGCACCGAGGTCGACAACCGGCACCGGCAGATCCTCGACGCGCTCGTCTCACCGGGCCCGGACCTGCGTTTCCCGTACGCCGACGACTTCGCCGCGGGTGAGACGAGCTGGCGGCACAGCGCGGGCGCCTGGTCGGTGGCCGGCGGCGAGTACGTCCAGTCCGACTCCTCCGCCAAGTGGGGCATCACGGCCGCGCTGGAGGGCCGGGCCTACCGCGACGTGGTGGCCTCGGCCGACGTGCGCATCACCGGGGTGAACGCCGACGGCGGCGACACCAACTGGGCGGGGCTCATGGTCCGCAACCTCAACGCCACCGACATGGACACCGGCTACCTGGTCGCGCTGCGCGACAACGGCCAGGTCTTCGTCTACCGCAGCGGCGTCCAGCTCGGCACCGCCGCCGTGCCGGGGTACGCCCCGGGCCAGTGGACCAGGCTGCGGGTGGCCGCCCGCGGCGGGACCATCACCGTGTTCGCGGGGGCGAGGAAGGTGCTCACGGTGACCGACGACGCCTACCCGGTGGGCGGCCTGGCCCTGGTGACCGGCGGCGCGAGCGCCCGCTTCGACAACGTACGGGTCAACCCGGAGACCAACCCGGCCGAGGGCCGTACCGTGACCGCCTCCAGCTCCTACGACGGCGACGGCTGGTCGGCCCCCGCCGCCGTGGACGGCGCGCGTACCGGTGTCGGCTGGAGCAGTTCCGCGGCGAACATGGGCGCCAACCACACCGAATGGGTGCAGGTCGATCTCGGCAGCGCCAGGCCGCTGAGCCGGGTGGACCTCTATCCCCGCTCCGACGGCGCGAACACCGGCCTCGGCTTCCCGGTGGACTTCACGGTCCAGGTCTCGGCCGACGGATCGTCCTGGACGACGGTCGCCACCAGGACCGGATTCCCCAGGCCGGGCGCGGGCGCGCAGACCTTCCCCTTCCCGGCCGCCGACGTCCGGTACATCAAGGTGACCGGGACGAACCTCGGCACCGACCAGCTCGGGCACTACCACATGCAGCTGGCCGAGATCGAGGGCGCCGGCGGCAACCTCGCGGCGGGCCGCCCGGTGACGGCGTCCAGTTCGGTGGAGTACCTCGACGAGGGGTGGCTGCGGGCCGACCTCACCGACGGTTCGCGTTCGGCGCTCTGGTACTCGATGGGCTGGAGCAGCCTGCCGGGCGCGGCCGGGCGTACCGAGTGGGCGGCCGTGGACCTCGGCGGCCCGAGCCGGGTCTCCCGGGTCGACCTGTACGCCAGGTCGGACGGCGAGAACACCGGCGGCGGCTTCCCCGTGGACTTCACGATCCAGGTCTCGGCCGACGGATCGTCCTGGACCACCGTCGCCACCAGGACCGGATACCCGCAACCGGACGCCTCGGCGCAGACCTTCTCCTTCGCGCCCGTCACGACCCGGCACGTCAGGGTCGCCGGGACCACCCAGCGCACCGCCCCCTACCACATGCAGCTCGCCGAGCTGGAAGTCCACTAGGAGCACAGATGAGAAGAACGTCCATCGCGGTCCTCGCGCTGGCCCTGACCGCCTGCGGCGGCCCGGCGGCGCCGGCCGAGGAGGAGTTCTCGCTTCCCACGGCGGCCGCGTACTTCACCACCCCCTGCCCCGAGGCCGGCACCAAGCCCGCCACGGACAAGGAGCTGACCTACTGGTCGATGTGGACCAAGGACGAGCCGCAGGGCAAGGTCCTGCGGTACGCCGCCGACTGCTTCACCAAGAAGACCGGCGTCAAGGTCACCATCCAATGGCTGGGCCGCGCCTACCTGCGGCAGAACCTGTTACCCGCGCTCAACACCGACACCGTGCCCGACCTGTTCGACCAGGACCTCACCAACATCAAGGCCGCGATCGCCTCGGCCGGCGGCACCCGCCCGCTGGACGACGTGCTGAACCTGAAGACCGGTGACGGCGTGGTCCGCGACGTGCTGCCCGCCGCCTACAGGGACAGCGCGGCGATCAAGGACGAGTCGGGCAAACCGTTCGCGGTGCCGTACCTCGTCATGGGCAACGCCTGGTGGTACGACAAGAAGAAGGTCCCGGGCCTGAAGCCGCCCGCGACCATGAAGGACCTGTACACGCTGTTCGGCGACCGGTCCGTCGCGCTCGACGGCGACATCGGCTACTACGCCGCCTGGTTCTTCGACCAGCTCGCCACCCGGTACGTCGGCCCCGGCGGGCTGGCCAGGGCCGCGCAGGACCCGACAGGGCGACTCTGGAAGAGCGACCCGGGCTTCCTCAAGGCCGCCGAGCACACCGCCGGGATCGCCGCCCACCTGGTGGACGGCTGGGACGCCGGCAAGTTCCCGCAGATCCAGCAGCGCTGGGCCGACGGCGACGCCACGTACCTGTTCATGGGCAGCTGGGGCCCGACGGAGACCCGCGAGTACCTGACCAAGCAGGGCGGCGGCCAGAACATCGACTACGGCTCCTTCCAGTTCCCCATGCCGGACGGCGCCACCCACGACGTCATCGAGGTGCAGCAGGTGGCGTTCGGCGTCACCGCCAAGGCCAGGCACCCCGAGGCGGCCAAGGCGTTCATCGCCTACTTCCTCACCCGCGACCTGCTCGCCGGTCTGCCCGCGGTCGCCGACAGCCTCACCCCGCGCACCGACCTGCCGGTCCCGTCCGACCTCACCGACCTCAAGGCCGCCCTGGAGAACCCGGCCAAGAAGCACACCCTGTTCATGGACGGGCTGGACGGCGTCGCCGACGGCAAGTTCGCCGAGCAGGTGTTCTTCCCGGCCGACAACGACCTGCTCAAGGGCAGGCTGACCCCCGTCGCCTTCGTGGACCGGCTGGTCACGGCGACCGCCGCGTTCTGGAAGGCACAGGGCTGATGGCACAGGCCCTGGCGGCGGGCAGGCGCGCCCTGCCCGCCGCCGCCACACCGCACCTGCGCAACCGGCGGCGGCTGTTCTGGCCGTTCACGCTGCCCGCCCTCACGCTGTACGTCGTCTTCCTCGTCGGCCCCGCCCTCGCCACCGTGGTGCTCGGCTTCACCCGCTGGTCGGGCGCCGGGCCGGTGACGTTCGTCGGTCTGGAGCAGTACGGCAGGCTGCTGGGCAGCGAGTCGTTCCGCGACGCCTTCGTCAACACGCTCGGCTACATCGTGGTCGGCGGGACCGGCACGTTCGTGTTCGCGTTCCTGTTCACGATGGTGTTGCGCGGCATGCGGGCCTCCAAGACCGTCCGGGCGATCCTGTTCTTCCCCAACATCGTCGCGCCGGTCGCGCTGGGCATGTTCTTCGGGTTCGTGTTCACCTACAACCCGGGGCGGCAGGGGCTGGCCAACTTCCTCCTGGAGTCGTTCGGCCTGCCCGCGGCGCGGTTCCTGCGTCCGGAGAACGTCACGTGGGTCGTGATGGGCGCGCTGGTGTGGGCCAGCGCGGGCTTCTACATCACGATCATGATGGCCGCCGTCGACCGCATCCCGCCCTACCTGTACGAGGACGCCGAGCTGTGCGGCGCCTCCCCCTGGCAGCAGTTCCGCGCCGTCACGCTCCCGCTGACCTGGGACGTCGTGGGCATCGCCGGCGTGCTCTGGACGATCGGCGCGGTCAAGATCTTCGAGATGGTGTTCGTGCTCGCGGGCCCCGGCACCTACTCGCCCCCCAGCCGTACCTGGACGCTGGCCGTCTACGTCTACGACCGGTCCTTCGGCACCCAGGGCACGCCGGAGTACGGCACCGCGTGCGCCTGCGCGGTCGTGATGATCGTCCTGGTGACCGTGCTGGTGACCGCGCTGCGCAGGGTGATGCGCAGAGAGAGGCTCGAATACTGATGCTCAGGATCGCCGGCAGGACGGCCGTCTGGCTGTTCACCGGGCTCAACGTGCTGCTGCTGTACTGGCTGGTCGCGGCGTCGTTCAAGACCCCGCTGGAGATCTTCCGGGATCCGTTCGGGCTGCCGCGCACCTGGTTCGCCAGGGGCAACCCGTTCCGCAACTACCTCTACGCCTGGAACCAGGCCGAGTTCGGCCACGCCTTCCTCGTCACCGTCGTCCTGGTGGCGGCGGCCGCGGTCTCGATCGTGGTGGTCTCCGCGCCCGCCGCGTACGCCCTCAGCCGGTTCGGCGTACGCGGGTCGGGGCCGCTGACCGGCTTCCTCGCGCTCGGCATGGGCGTCCCCGTGCAGACCGTGATCATCCCGCTCTTCGTCGGCCTGTCCGACTTCGGGCTGACCAACAGCCTGTTCGGCCTCTATCTCCTCTACGTGGCCCTGTCGGTGCCGTTCACGGTGTTCCTGCTGACCGGCTTCTTCCGTACGCTGCCCGAGGAGACGGAGGAGGCGGCGGCCCTCGACGGCGCCTCCCCGCTGCGCACGTTCGTCTCGATCACCCTGCCGCTGGCCCGCGGCGGCATGGTGACCGCGCTCATCCTCAACGCCATCGGCCTGTGGAACGAGACCCTGCTGGCCATCGTGTTCATCCAGGAGAACGCGGGCTTCACCCTGGCCCGCGCCCTGTTCACCTTCTACGGCGCGGCCACCTACCAGTCGGAGTACGGCGGTCTGATCGCCGGCGTCGCCATCGTCGTCCTCCCCATGCTCGCGCTCTACCTGGTCCTGGCCCGCCGCATCATCACCGGCCTCACGCTGGGCGCCGGCAAGTAGAAGGGTCTGGCCGACACGCTCCTGCTCGGGCTTCGGCAGCCGGCCGGGGTGGTCGGGTCGCGCCAGACGGCGTCGAAGTCCAGCACGGCGTCGAACGCGCCGCCGGCGCGGATCCACTCGTTGACCGTACGGCGTGCGCGCTCGCCCTCCGGCGTGTGGATCTCCGAGCCCTCGTACGGCGCGATCGTGGTGGCGTGGACCTTCACGCCGCGTTCGCGGGTCCGGGCGATCAGCCGGAGGTAGCCGGCGATGACGTCGTCCGTCGTCACCGGCGCGCCGGGGAACCTCTTCAGGAACTCGGCCAGGAAACCGTCGGCGTCGCGTGGGGCGGAGGAGATGCCGATGTCGTTCGCGCCCACGGAGAGCACCACGTGGCCGAGGCCGGGCGTCGCCAGCACGTCGCGGTCGAACCGGGCCAGGGCGGCGACGCCGATGCCGTCGTTGAGCAGCCGGTTGCCGCTGATGCCCTGGTTGGAGACGTAACCGGCGGTCGCGCCGCGCTCGGCGAGACGTGCGGCCAGCAGCTCCGGCCAGCTGTGGTTGGTGTCCGGGGTCGAGCCGGCGCCGTCGGTACGGGAGTCGCCCAGCACGACGATGGCCTCGGCCGGGGCGTCGGGAAGCAGTTCGACGGCGGAGATCAGGGCCCGCACCGGCAGCACGCGGGCGTTCTCCGGCAGGGTGAGGGCGGCCACGGCGTCGCCCGGGATCGTCCAGCCGGTCTCCAGGGCGGGGTCGTGGCAGGTGCGGCTCTCCACGCGCCCCGGCAGGTGGATGCTGACGGACAACTTGGCGAGGGCGGGCAGGGGCAGGTCGACCGGATCGCTGAGGATCGGCGCGCCCGCCGGGACGGTGACGGCCGCCGCGCCGGAGAAGGTCAGCACGCGCTCGCTGCCCGGCTGAACCCCGCCGCCGGGCGCCGCGCGGCCCACCCGTGCCGCGCCGATGGTGAGGGGCGCGGTCCCGAACTCGTTGGTGAAGCGGACACGCACCCGGCGTCCGCCGCCGCTGACGCGTACCACCTGGCGCAGGGTCACGTCGGCGAGCGGCGGGTGGTCGTCCAGCGAGCCGAGCCCGTCGTGGGCGGCCTGAGGCGAGGCGCCCCAGGTGCGGACCCAGCCGGTGGCGTCGTTCGTGTCGGTCATCTGTGTCCTCCGTTGTCTGTGATGCCGGTACGGCCTTCGAAGACTGGGCCGGGCCGCTGACACCGGGCCAACACGGCGCGAACACGGGGCAGGTGTCCCGCGGTGACGCCGTCCTGCCCGTTCCCGGGGAGCGGTTGCGGAGCCTGCTCGTACGGCTGGCGCTCGCCGGTGGCCGCCGGGTCGAACCGGGCGTACTGGTCGAGGCGATCTGGGCCGAGGAGCCGCCGTCCGGGCCCGGTCCCGCGCTGCAGACCCTCGTCTCGCGGTTGCGCCGCGCGCTCACCCCCGGCCGGCGCGCTCGACCGGGCGCACGGCCATGTGGAGGCGGCCCTGGCCCGCTTCCGGCAGGTCGGTGACCGCTGGGGGCGGGCCGCCGTGCTGCCGATGCGCGCCCGGCTGCGGCGGTACGACGACCTCGACGGCGCGCTGGCCGACCTGCGCGAGGCCCGTACGTCGGCGGGCGAGTTCGGCTCGCTCAGCCTCGGCGACCAGCTCTACGGCGACCTGCGCTGGATCGACGTGCACGTCCGGCGCGGCGACACCGCGTTCCCCGCCGACCACGCCCGGACACTGGTCGCCGGGGCACGCGCCGCGCTCCGCCTGGCACTGGGCGATCCGTCCGGCGCTGAGGAGGCGCTGCGGGAGGCGTACGCGGCCGCGCTGGCGACCCGGGAGCTGCCGGCCCTGTCGCTGGTGACGGTGAACGCGGCCGCGCTCGCGGAAGCGCGCGGGCGGCAGCGGGAGTCGGCCGTCCTGCTCGGGGCCGCCGCACGGCTGCGGGGCACGCACGACCGTACCGATCCGCAGGTACGCGAGCTCACCCGCCGGGGTCGGACCGCGCTGGGCGAGGACGGGTTCGCGGCGGCGTACGCGAAGGGCTGGGAGCTGGACACGCGGGCGGCGGTGGACGCGGCGCGTGCCGTGTTCCGCTCTCCATGACGAACGGCCCGTTCATGCCAGGCACAGGAGTGGGTCTGGACCCACCCACCCGTACGGCCAAGCCCATACCGGGCTGATCAGGTGCTCCCTAACATCGTTCACGCAACGACCTAAGGGAGACAGATCATGACGAACATCAGTGACGCCACGACCGCCCACCTCGGCGACGCCCGCGTCCAGGACGCCTTCGCCACCGTGAAGAAGTGCGTCACGCTCTTCGGTGTGGTCGGGGCCGTCGTCCTCGGGGTGGTCGCGGTGATGGCGTTCATCGGCCAGGAGGCGAGCGCGTTCATGTGGATCCGGGGTGCCGTCCTGCTCGCGGTCGCCCCGCTGCTGCACCGGATGACCGTCCGCGCTTCGGAGGGGTCGTACAAGGCTTTCGACCGGGTGCGTACCCTCTCCACGATCCTGCCGATCGCGATCATCGGCGTCGACCTGATCCCCGGCCTCTGCCCCGCCTGGTACGCCGTGCTCCAGGGCCTGTCCGCGCTGTCCCTGGCCGGCGTCGCCTTCATCACTCGCGGCGCCACCCTTCGCGCCGCCTTCCCCGGCCAGAAGTGAACCCGCTCGGCCCTTCGTACGGCCACCACGCGCTGTGCCGCGATCGGGCCCGGCGCCGGTCCGCCGGCTGGTGCCGAGGGGCCGGCGCCGGGCGCGAGGCGGGTCAGCCGGTGAAGTCGGCGGCGTTCGCGGTGCCGGCCGGCCACAGGTACTTGGCGTTGTCGGCGGGCGTGTAGCCGCGGTTGCCGTCGCCGGCGCGCGCCTGGATGCGGTTGTTGCGCCAGGTGGAGCCGCGGGCCTTGCCGCCCCAGATGCCGCCGTACAGGAAGCCGTGCAGCTGGTCGAGTTCGGCCGAGAAGACGTTTCCTGAGACGGTGATGTCCTTGGCGTTGTCGGCCGTGCCGATGCTCAGGGCGTAACCCCATCCGGAGATGTAGTTGTTCGTGACGGAGACGTCCTGGTAGACGCCCTTGCCTTGGAGCGCCAGGCCGTTGGTGTTGCCCAGGGACGCCAGGGTGTTGTGGTTGACGATCATGTGACCGCCGTTGCCCTCGCTCTGCGGGCCGATGCCGTCATGGTGGTAGACGTCGCGGGCGGTGTCGGCCATGTCATGGATGTAGTTGTTCGTCCACGTCGAGGGCCGGCCCGGATATCCGGTCACCATGATCAGTCCGGCGTTGCCCCAGATGTCGTTGTGGTCCATCACGGCGACGGCTTCCTTCATCGTCGTCATGAGCTGCCACGACTTGTCGAACGGCGTGCCCGGCTTGGCGTGCGCGGACGACACCTTGCCGTCGTTGCCGGGAGGCGTGGAGTAGGAGCTGGGCTTGAACGTCGAGTACAGGAACTTGATGTTGGTGTCGGAGTAGATCTGCACCAGGTTGTCGTTGGGGTTCGTGCCCTCGAACAGGCAGCCCACGAACGTGAGATTGTCGCCGTAGATGTACACCTTCGAGGCGGTGAAGCGCTTGAAGGAGATGACGCTGTTGTCCGGGTACTCGACCCGCAACGGCTTGTCGGGGCTCATGCCGGCCGCGTAGTCGGCGAGCTTGCCGGGATAGGCGCCCAGCCCGAGGCCGCCGGCATTCGCGGGGGTGCGGGAGTAGCCGGTGTTGGAGAAGTCCGGCCAATACCCCGAACCGTCGTTGGGCCGCGCCCCGAGGGGGGAGCCGGACGGCGGGGGCGACCCGGTCGGCGTGCCGGTGGGAGTGGACGTCGGCGTCTTGGTGGGGGTGGGTTTCGTCGTCGGCGTCTTGGTGGGAGTGGGCTTGGTCGTCGGGGTCCTGGTGGGAGTGGCCGACGGTGTGGGCGTCTTCGTCGGCCTCACCGTCGGGGTGGCGGTGGGCCTGTGGGTCGGCCTGTGGGTGGGCCTGCGCTTGCGGGTCGGCCTGGGCGACGCGGTCGGCGTGGCGAGGCCGGCGTTCTCGCTGGTCATGGCCACCCTGCCGGCGTCCAGTACGGCGGCCTGACTGTCCCGCGTGTCCGCCCCGGTCACCAGGATCGAGGTGACGAGAGCCGCGGCGGCCGAGACGCCGCCCCATCTGATCAGGCGGTTGACCAGGAAGCGGCGTGGCCGGAATAAATGCTGAGGTGACATATGAGGGGGTCCCCGTGGTATTCGGCGATGAATCGAGTCATTCCGGCCGGACCGAGCCTGTGACACACGAAGGACGAAGCCCTTGTCCGGCCCCCGCCTTGCTGTTTGCCTTATCGGCCCGTCCGTCGGACGCGGAACACCTTAAGCCATGATGATCACTTCACACAAGGAAGGAGTAAATGGCCGACGAAGGGTGTGCTTCGATTCCCCTCGACCCGGTTCGAGAGCAAGGCCCGACTGCCGGGCGTCCGGCCCGCCAGGCCGGTCGCCATGGGCAGGTTGTCGCAGCTAGGAGGCATCGCCCTGTAAGCCTTCATCATCCGGCTGACAACATACGATGTTATCGGCTAAGGTTCCCCGAAATCTTCTTCAGGGAGCTCTCGTCGCCGGTGAATCACGGGCGACAAACTCAGGCACGCATGGATCGGTAACAGCGCTTTTCTCAGCACACGATCGACTGGAGTGGATGTCGCCGAAAGGTGCCATCAATTCATTTAACTTTCTTTTCCTATTGATGGCGGCCGACCGCAACCACTTCTCACTGGTACGGGGTGGCCGTGGCCCTGGCGCCGTCCCCGGCCGTTCGTCACTGGAAGCGGCTCCGGAGAAAGCGGAAGGGCCCTCGCGTGGTCGCGGGGCCCGTCGCTCGTGGCGTCACCTGGCCGAGACGGCCTTCCCGGTGCGGGGATCGTTCACTGCTGGTCCTGCGTGCCCTTGGCGGGGAGCGCGTAGGCCAGGGCCACGCCGAGGCAGAGCGACATCGCGAGGCCCAGGAGGAGGTTGTGGAGGGTGACGCCGAGCCCCATGCCCAGCGCGACACCCGCGGCCAGGCCGGCGATCCAGTTCGGGGTGGCGTTCTTCGTGTTCTTCGTCATGCTTCGATCTTGTCGGAGGTGAGGGGTTCGGGTTAGATGCCGGAATCACGGGTGGGAGATGACAGAAGTCATGACATCGGCTACCGGAGCAGCGAGGCGAGATCGTCCGTACGGGTGATCACCAGGCCGAGCGCCGCGCCGGCGACCCCCGCGATCAACGCCATCCCCACGTCGGCGATGCCGAAGGACGTCGACGCCGCGAGGCCGAGTACGGCCAGCGCCGTGAGGACGAGGTCGCGGATGACGTGCGTCCACCCCATGGGCGTCTCCGAGGCGCCGCCGAAGCAGCGGCAGGGTACGGCCGCACCCCGCCGTACGACGAGGGCGGTGGCGACGGTGAAGCAGCCGAGCAGCGCCGCCGCCAGCGCGAACCCCAGCACCCCCGCCCACTGGAGGGGCGTCGCCACCAGCACGATCGCCGCGGCCTCCCCCGCGGCGACGGCGACCGGGACGGCGTTCGAGCGCCACGGCGTCATGTCCCTGACCGACCTGACGAACCGCGTCCACGGCTCACGTCCGGAGATCTTGCTCCACAGCGCGAGCGCGAAGACGGTGACCAGCAGTACGCGGCATCCCACCTCGACGTAGCCCATGATCGAGATTGTGCGCCGGCCGTCTTAACGATTTCTCAACGCCGTCTCCATGACTGCGCGACTAGGCTCGAATGATCATGCTGATTCGGTTGCTTGGGCCGGTGGAACTGGAACGCGAGGCACGGATCCGCCAGGTACGGCCCCCGCAGGTCGCGCTCGCGCTGGCCGCTCTGGCCTGGGAGGTCGGCCGGGTCGTACCGGTCGGGACGCTGCAGGAGAGGATCTGGGGCGAGCAGGTGCCCGACGGCGCCAGGAAGACCCTCTACACGATCATCACGCAGCTCCGCCACGACGTGCTGGGCGATGACGGCGACGTGCTGCGCCGGCTCGGCGGCTACCTGCTCGACGTGGACGAGACGGCGGTGGACCTCGTCCTGTTCCGGGGCCTGGCCGAGCGGGCGGCGGCCGTACCCGAGCCGGAGGCGCCGCTGGGCGAGGCGCTCGGGTTGTGGCGCGGCGAGCCGCTCATGGGGCTGCCGGGCGAGTGGGCCGAGCGGGCGCGCCGCGCTCTCCGTGACGAGCACAAGGAGGTCTGCCTGCGCTGGGCGCGCGCCGTGACCCGCGCCGATCCGGGACCGGCGGTGGCGGCGCTGTCGCCGCTGGCCGAGGAGTACCCGCTGGACGAGCCGGTGGCGGCCGCGCTGATCGAGGCGCTGCACGAGGGGGGCAGGACCGCCGAGGCGCTGACCCGCTTCGCGGACGTACGCGCCCTGCTGGCCGAGGAACTGGGCGTCGATCCGGGGCCCGAGCTGCACCGCGTCCACCAGCGGATGCTGCATCCCGATCAGAGCCCTCGCGCTCCCAAGCTCTTGGCGCCCGCCCAGCTCCCGCTCGACCTGGACTGCTTCGTCGGCCGGGCCGCCGAGCTGGAACGGCTGGACGGCGAGCGGGCTCCCGTACGCGTGATCCACGGCCCTCCGGGGGTGGGCAAGTCGTCGCTGGCCCTGCGCTGGGCGCACCTGCACCGCGAGCACTACCCCGACGGCCAGCTGCACGCCGACCTCGACGCGAGTGACGCCGCCGCGGTGCTGCCCCGCTTCCTCGGCTCGCTCGGCGTGCCGGAGGGGCGGGTGCCCGCGAGCCTCGACGCGCAGATCGGGCTGTTCCGCAGCATGTTGTCCGGCCGCCGGGTCCTGGTCGTCCTGGACGGCGCCCGCGACGCGGCCCAGGTCCGTCCCCTGCTGGCCGGCGCGCCCGGCTGTCTGACGCTGATCACCACCCGCTCCGACCTGTCCGGCCTGTCGGTGACCGCGGGCGCGTCACT
Source organism: Nonomuraea sp. WAC 01424 (assembly GCF_003947315.1). Lineage (NCBI taxonomy): Bacteria > Bacillati > Actinomycetota > Actinomycetes > Streptosporangiales > Streptosporangiaceae > Nonomuraea > Nonomuraea sp. WAC 01424. The sequence goes on along the minus strand of NZ_QHHZ01000004.1, from coordinate 260,011 downwards.
GCTGCGCCTCGACGTCCTGCCGGACGGCGACGCCCGCGGGCTGCTGTCGGCGCGGCTGGGCACGGCACGCCTGTCGGCCGAGCCCGAGGCCGCCGGGCAGATCGTGCGCCGATGCGGCCGCCTGCCGCTGGCGCTGGCGATCGTCGCGGCCCGCCTGTCACGCAGGACGGAGCTGTCGCTGGCCGATACCGCAGCCGATCTGGCGCGTCCGGGGCTGGAGCCGTTCGTCCACGCCGATCCGGCCATCGACCTGCGCCAGGCGCTCGGCCGCTCCTACCACGACCTGCCGGAACCGGCCGCCCGCCTCTTCCGGCTGCTCGGCCGCGAATCGGGCGCGCACCTGTCGCTCGCGGCCGTGGCGAGCCTGGCCGGGCTGCCGGTGGACCGCGCGCGGGAGACGGTCGACCGGCTCGACCACGCGAACCTGGTCGAGCTGCGCGCGGAAGGCCGCGTACGCCTGCACGACCTGCTCCGCGTCTACGCGGCCGAGCAGGGCCGCGCGACCGACGACCAGGAGGTACGCCAGGAGGCGACGCGCCGCCTCCTCGACCACTACGTCCACACCGCCCTGTCCGCGAGCGACGCCTGCTATCCCCATCGGGAGCGGCTGCACCCGCCACCGCCGGTCACGGGCGTCGTGGTGCAGCGCTTCGCCGGCGCGGCGCAGGCGCTGCGCTGGTTCGCCGCGGAGTCGCCGCCCCTGCCCGCGCTGCTCGCCGAGGCCACCGGCGCCGGGCTGAACCGGCACGCCTGGCAGCTCGCCTGGGCGTTCTCGGAGTTCATGCAGCGGCGCGGCCCGTGGGCCGAGATCCTCAACGTCCAGGCGGTGGCGCTGTCGGCGTCCGAACGCCTCGACGAGGGGCTGGCCGCGGCGCGCTGCCACAACGCCTTGGCCCGCGCCCACGTCAAGCTGGGACACGACCGGGAGGCGGTGGCGCACTTCGAGCGGGCGCTGGAGCTGCATCGCCGGTTCACCGAGCCGGCCCTTGAGGCGCACGTCCACCTGGGGCTGACCGTCCCGCTGAGCCGGATCAGGCCGGGCCGGGAGCTGGAACACGCCGTACGGGCGATGGAGCTGTTCAGACAGGGCGGCGACGTCGTCGGCGAGGCGCGGGCGCTGAACAACGCGGGCTGGTGGCGCGCCCAGCGCGGCGAGTACGAGCAGGCGCTGGCCGACTGCCGCCGGGCGCAGCGCCTGCTGGCCGAGTTCGGATACCCGCAGGGCGAGGGGCACGCCTGGGACAGCGTCGCCTACGTCCTTGACGCCATGGGCCACCACGCCGAGGCGGTGGCCTGCTACGAACGCGCCGCGGAGCTGCTGCGGGGCTGCGACGACCTGTATCCGGCGGCGGAGACGCTGGTCAGGCTGGGCGAGACGCACGCGCTGGCCGGGGAGTCGGAGGCGGCGATCGACGCGTGGAAGCGCGCGGCGGAGTGGTTCGACGAGCTCGGCGACGCCCGCGCGGAGGAGGTCAGGGAGCAGGCCAGAGCGTTGAGAAACCGCTGAGACTTCACTGAGACGGGCGGCGCATGCTGCGAGCGACCATCCGTACATCCGAAAGGAAGTCTCATGCGCGCCATGACCCGATGGGCCGACCGGCTCCTGGAGAAGGTCGCCCCGCACACCGTCGCCCGCGCCACCGACTGCGACTGGGAGACGTCGTGTCCCAATCCGACGCAGGCCCGGTACTGCTGCTACTACCCCAATGGCCACCGCTACTGCGGCCGCTGCCAGTAGCGGCGCCGACGCCGGTGGTTCCCGTGCCCGGCTCGACGGCCGGGCACCTCGCACCCGGAGGTGGGCCGTGCCGTACGCGATCGCTCTCGTGGCCTTCGCCTGCGCGCTGTGCGTGCTGAACCTGACCCTGACCCTGGCGGTGGTGCGCCGGCTGCGCGACCACACCGGACGGATCGACGAGCTGTACGCCTTCGTCGACGCCGAGCTCGCGGACAGGGCCGGCTGAAGGCGCCGAGAAATCGCCGAGACCGCCGGCGCATGCCGCGGTCGACCCCGACGAAGAGAGGTTCGATGAAGATCGTGACCAGATGGGCGGACCGGCTCCTGGAGAAGGTCGCCCCGCACACCGTCGCCAGCGCGACCGACTGCGGCTACGACTGCTGCAACGGCAACATCTACGCGGCCTGGTGCTGCTCCTACCCCAACGGGACCTACCGCTGCGGCATCTGCACGCGCTACCGCTGCTAGCGCGGTTCTGCCCCGATGAACCGGTGCCCGGCGCCCCCGCCGGGCACCACCCTATCGACCCGGAGGTGTGCTGTGCCGTACGTGATCGCCGTGGCCGCCCTCATCGGTGTGCTGTGCATGATGGACCTGGTGCTGACCCTGGGCGTCGTCCGGCGCCTGAAGGAACACGACAAACTGATCGAGGTCCTGTACGAGACCCTCGAGGCCGGCGGCCTGGCCGGGTCGAGCGGCCTGGCCGTCGGCGACCGCGTCGGCGACTTCGACGTGACGGCCGTGGACGGCGCCAGGACGACCCTCGGGTCGCTGCCGGACGGCGCGGTGGTCGCGTTCGTGGCCGCCGAGTGCGACGCCTGCCGCAAGGAGCTCCCCGAGCTCGTCAAGTGGGCGTCCGGCCAGGACAGGTCGCGGGTGCTGGTCGTGGTCGACGGCCACGGAGGCGACCCCCGGCCGATGGTCCGCGCGCTCTCGCCGGTCGCGCAGGTGGTGCTGGAGGACGGAGGCGGGGCGGCCAGCCAGGCGTTCGGGATCCGGTCCTTCCCGAGCTTCTTCCAGGTCGGCGGCGGCGTCGTCCAGGGCAGGGTGCGCGGCGTGTCCCGGCTGCCCGCCGGATCCACCGCATGAAACGCGGCAGACGCGAGCACCCGGGGTTCCGGGTCCTGGCCCGGGGCGCGGCGCGCGGCGCCGGGCTGGTGTGCCAGGCGGCGCCCGCGCATGTCGCGGCGTACGTCGCGGTGACGCTGGTGGGCGCCGTCACGCCGGTCGCCCTGGCCTGGCTGACCAAGGACGTGCTGGACGGGATCGCCCACGGGTCCGCCGCGGGGCTGCCGGGTCTGGCGGCGGCGATCGCGGTCGTCACGACGCTGGCGGCGGCGGCCACGCACGCCGCGGAGTACCTGCGGGCGGAGGTCGACCGCCGGGTCTCGCTGCGGGCCAAGGACGAGCTGTTCACCGCCGTGTGCGGGTTCACCGGGCTGGCGCGGTTCGAGAGCCCGGCCTTCCTGGACCGGCTGCGTATGGCGCAGCAGGGCGCCAGCAACCCCGGACGGCTGATCGACACCGCCATGTCTGCCGCGCGCAGCCTGATCACCGTGGCCGGTTTCGTGGGTTCGCTGCTGCTGATCAGCCCCGTCTTCACGGCCCTGCTGCTGCTGTCGGCGATCCCCGCGCTGCTGATCGAGCTGCGGCTGTCCCGGCAGCGGGTGGACATGATGTGGCGGATCGGACCCGTCGAGCGCAAGGAGATGTTCTACGCCCGGCTGATGTCCACCACGGACGCGGCCAAGGAGATCCGCCTGTTCGACCTCGGGGCGTTCCTGCGGGTGCGCATGCTGGCCGAGGTCCGGGCGGCCTACGCCGCCCGCCGCGGGATGGACAGACGGGAGTCGGCCGTCCAGGCCGGGCTGGCGGGCGCCGCCGCGATCGTGGCCGGGGTCGGGCTGGTGTGGGCGATCCTGGCGGCGGCGCAGGGACGGCTGAGCGTCGGTGACGTGTCGATGTTCGTGGCGGCGATCGCCGGCGTGCAGGCGGCGCTGAGCACGGTGGTGTCGGCCGGCGCGATGGCACACGAACAGCTGCTGATCTTCCAGCATCACGTCACGATCATCGGCTCGGGACCCGGCCTGCCCGTTCCCGCCGACCCCGCCGCGCTGCCGGCGCTGCGGCGCGGGATCGAGCTGCGCGACGTGTGGTTCCGCTACAGCGACGAGCATCCCTGGGTGCTGCGCGGGGTCGACCTGTTCATCCCGTACGGGCGGACCGTGGCGCTCGTGGGCCGCAACGGCGCCGGCAAGAGCACGCTGATCAAGCTCCTGTGCCGCTTCTACGACCCGACCCGCGGAGCGATCCTGTGGGACGGGGTGGACATCCGCGACGTCCCGCCGGAGGCGCTGCGCGCCAGGATCGGGGCGGTGTTCCAGGACTTCGTCTCCTACGAGCTGACCGCGCGCGACAACATCGCCGTCGGTGACCTGACCGCCGCCGAGGACCAGGAGCGGCTGCGGCTCGCGGCGGAGGAGGCCGGCGTCAACGAGGCCCTCGCGGCGCTCCCGTACGGCTACGAGACGCTGCTCAGCCGCGACTTCGCCCCCGAGCAGGACGAGGAGGCCGACGGCGTGCTCCTGTCCGGCGGGCAGTGGCAGCGCGTGGCGCTGGCCAGGGCCTTCCTGCGACGCGAGAGCGACCTGATGATCCTCGACGAGCCGAGCGCCGGACTGGACGCCGAGGCCGAGTACGAGGTCCACAACCGGCTCACGCGGCTCAGGGCCGGGCGTACCAGCGTGGTGATCTCACACCGGCTCGGCGCGACCCGCGACGCCGACACGATCGTCGTGCTGTCCGGCGGCGCCGTCACCGAGCAGGGCACACACGCCGAACTGCGCGCCCTGGACGGCACGTACGCCGCCCTGTTCACCCGCCAGGCCAGCGGCTACGTCGACGACCTGGCGGCCCGGCGATGATCGCGGTCGCCGTGGCCGTCGGCCTGCCGCTCCTGGCGCTGGTGTGGTTACGCGTCCGGTTCCTGGTGGTGACCGTCGAGGGGGAGAGCATGCTCCCGACGTACCTGCCCGGCGAGCGGGTCCTGGTAAGGCGGGCGCGGGCGGCGCACCCGGGGCAGGTGGTCGTGCTCTCCGGCAGAGGCCCCGAGGAGGAGAGCCGGTGGATCATCAAACGACTGGCCGCGGTCCCCGGCGACCCGATCCCGCGCGAGGACGTGCCGGCGCTGCGCGACGCTCCGGGGACGCTGGTGCCGTCGGGCCGGATCGTCGTCCTGGGCGACAACCCGACGCGCTCCCACGACTCGCGCCGGGTGGGCTACCTGAGCGCCGACCGGCTGCTCGGCGTGGTCCTGCGCAAGATGGGATAGCGCGGCCCCCGCCGGCCGGGGTCGTCCGAAGCGGGCTTCTACTTGTACGCGTCGACCAGGTCGTCGCTGTAGGGATCCCGGCCGGGCCCGACGGTGGCGGGCGCGGGGATCGAGGCCTTGACCCCCCAGCTGTACCGGGTGGCGGCGGTGGCTCCCCGCAGCCGATGGCCCTCTCCCGTCCGCCAGACCGTGATGACCGTGATCGGCCTACCGGTGAGATCGGTGTGGACGCCCCACATGAACGAGATCTTCCCGGCCTGCGGGTCGAGCCGGCCGCCGAGCATGTCACGGAACGGCTTGGACGCGCGGAACAGGGCGGCGAAGGTGGTCGTGCCGCGGTAGGCCCAGGTCTTGCCGACCCGACGGCCGTCGGCGTCGTAGAGCGGGCTGCCGGCCCGGTTGATGGTCGCCGTACTGACGAGGAACTTCAGGGTGCCGACGTCGAAGGGGTCGATGATCTGGTCGCCGTAGAGCGCCGCGCCGCCCGGAGCCCCGCCGAGGGTACGCCATCCGGCGCCGCTGCCGTAGGCGGGCCCCGAGACGTAGAGACGGCCACCGACCGTACGTGCCCTGTGCGCCGCCGAGGCGACCTTGACCTGGTCGGCCGCCCGTCGGTCACCGCCGGCGGCGTCCTCCTTCAGGAACCGCAGAGGGCATTCCTGGATGATCACCTGGCGTTTCATGTCGGCGGCCACCACGCCACCCCGGCCCAGCCTGGCCACACCGGTCACCACGGGCGCGTCCGCCCGCCGCCCGCACTCCCTCGTCGGCAACGCCTCCACACGCGGATCCGCCGGCCATGCCGCGTCGGTCCGCTGATGGACCTTCACCGCGGCGCCCTGGCCTTGCAACCGCTTGACCGCAGCCACCACATCCACCGCGGCCGCCTGCGCGGGGACGGGTAACGCGGTCAGTCCGAGCACGATCGCCGATGTCGCTCGCCATCTCATAGCCGGCGATCATGCCATACGCCATCGATGCGCAATCCCTCCGAACACGTGCCCCGGATCGGGACCGGAGCGTTGACTTTGTCGCAACCAATGACGCACGATGTTGCTACAAAGCTTGCGACAAAAGGAGGGGACATGACGAACGCTTCCACGTCCGACGCCGGACCGCCGTCGGCGGACATCCGGAGCGCCGAGACCTGGCTGCGGCGGCACGGCCTGAGCGACGGCCCGCCGACGCCGTTGCTGGCCACGCGCCTGGCGGTGCGGCGGCGCGTACGGCTGCTGGGCAGCGTCCTGCTGGCCGTGCTGATCATCGCGGCCTCCCTGGCGCAGGTCGCCGCCCTGCCGGGAGCCTCCGACGCGGCCGGATCATCGCAGCTGGTGCCGATGCTGGCGCTGAGCGGGTCGATCGTCGCACTGCTGCTGACCCAGACGCTGCTGGACGCCTGGATACGGCGCGTCGACCGGCGCGCCGGAGCGGCACTCCCGCGGCGGGTGACCCATCCGGTGCAGCTCGGCTGGGCCGCCCTGCTCGGACGCCCCCACGCCGTCATGGCGGGCGCCACCATCGTCTGCGCGTTCGCGCTGGGGGTGAGCGCGCTGGTCGTCACCGAGGGCACCGCACGGCACGCCGCCGTCGTACTGCTGGTCGCCGTGACCGGAGTCGCCCTCGGCGCCGTCCTGCAGCTGCGCGAGATGCTGACCCGGCCCGTCGTGGCCGAGGACGAGGTCTCGCTGACGGCCGACGTCGTCATGCGGATCGAGGACGCGCGCGAGAGCTCCGCGCCGGCCGTGCTGTGGGCGCTGCCGGTGGTGCTGCTGTCCGGGTTCGCGCCCGGGTGGTGGAGCGCCGCCTCGGTGGGTTTCCTGGTGCTGGGGGTGCTCGCCCTGGTCGCCGTCCACGTCAGGGCGCCGTCGTACGCGGCCACGGCGCGGCGCGCGGTGGGCCTGCGATGATCGTCATCGACGCGGGCTCACCGGTCCCGCCGTTCGAGCAGTTGCGGGCCCAGCTCGCCCGGCAGATCCAGGACCGCACGCTTGCCGTGGGCGCCCGGCTGCCGACCATCCGCCACCTCGCGGCCGACCTCGGCCTGGCCGTCAACACGGTCGGCCGGGCCTACCGCGAGCTGGAGGAGGCGGGACTGATCGAGACGCGCGGCCGGGCGGGCTCGTTCGTGGCGGCCGCCGGGGAAGAGGGCCGGGAACGGGCCCGCCGGGCCGCCGCCGACTACGCCGCCGTGATCGCCAGCGTCGGCATCGACGCGGCCGAGGCGATCCGCATCGTCCAGGCGGCTCTGACATCCGGCACGGTGGCACCGGCCGCGCCATGACCGCCCCCCACGCGACTCCGGGTTCCCACGATCGGAGTGGCTCTCGCCGCCCCCCTCGGAGCCGGGCTGCTCACGGCACCCGCCGCGGACGCCGCGCCCGACCAGAAGACCAGCCACGTCAAGCGGATCAAGCCGGTCCAGTCCGTGATCACCTATGTCTCGATCAAGGACAGCGTCGGCCAGAGATATCCGATCAAGGTGACCACCACCTGGGCCTACAAGTCCCCCAAGTCCGCGCTGCTGCGGTCCATCGTGATCCGCGAGAACGGCTTCCCCAAGAACTTCTGCAACGGCGACACCAAGGCGTACTCCGTCATGAGGACGGTCAAGGTACGCAGCGGCAGCCCCCTCGGGCAGCTCTGGATCCGCACCCCTAACCCCGGCCACCCGCGGGCGCCGCGGGCCCGGTGGGCCGCGGCGCCCCGGCGGGTCAGCCGACCACGTTCAGGTGGTTGGGGATGGTGTTGAGTTCTTCGGGGCCGGAGGCCGTCAGCAGGACGGTGCCGCCGATGCAGACACGCTTGCCGTCGCGCACGGCGTTCGGCTCGAAGGCGAAGGCGTGTCCCTCGGTGATCTCGAAGTCGCCGTCGAGCCCCATGCCGCTCGGCAGCTTCTCCAGGCGCGACAGCGCCGGGTCGACCTCCGGGTGCAGGCGGGTGGCGCTGTTGTAGAGGGGCGAGACCGTCTGGACCATCGGGCCGGTGTTCCAGGTACGGGAGCGGTGCAGCGGCTCCTCCATCACCGCCGCGAGCTCGGAGAACCGGAGCCCGGGGCGCAGCGCGGCGAGGCCGGCCTCGTAGGACTCCCGGCAGACCGCCTCCAGCTCGCGCAGCAGTACGTCCGGCTCGCCGAGCGACACGTCGATCTGCTGCTGCGACTCCATGCCCCCGTAGAACGCGAAGATCTCCGCCGCGATGGTGTCGCCGCGCTTGAGCACGTGCGGAGCGCCTCCCATGCCAAACCATTCGGGGATGTTCCAGGCGAAGCCCGAGGCTCCGGCGCGCTCCAGCATGAACGGCCAGCGCGCCCAGCCACCGCCGGCGATGATCGCCTGGAAGGACGCGGCGACGATCTCGTGCTCGTTCGCGCCTTCGCCTGCCTTCGCGACGAACGCCGCGCAGGCCGCCTCGCCGAGCTCCGCGGCCCGGCGCAGGAGGACCTGCTCCTCGGCGCTCTTGACCAGCGCGAGCGACTCGTACTCGGCGGAGATGTCGACCCAGGTGACGTCGGGCAGCAGCGAGAGCACCCGCGTCCACTCGCCGAACGGGATGACTCCGGACCAGTCGCCGACGAACCGGCTGGTCAGGCCCACGACGCCGAGTGCCGTCCGGTCCAGTCCGCGTTCCCGTACCGCGGCGGCGAGGTTGGCCAGCCGGTCGCCGTGCGCCCAGTCCTCGACCCAGCGTTCCCAGCGGGCGCCCGGCTCGTCGAAGCGGCCGAGGGGAACGTCGCCGACCAGCAGGAGCGGGTCCCCGGTACGGGTGAACAACACGACCGAGCGGGTGACCTCGTTGGTGATGTAGGAGTCCGCGGAGTCGCGGCCGTAGCCGAACACGACGACCCCATCGAGCCCGGAACGCTCCAGCAGGGCGCGGATCGAGTCCCAGCGGCGGTCCCGCTCGCGCAGGCTCAGCGTCGGGTACTTGGTCGTCTCTTCGAAGGTGTCGGTCATGTGCGTGGCTCTGTTCTCTCTTCGGTTGACGGCGGGAGCGACGCCACGAGCTCGCGCAGGCGGCGTGCGCTCTCCCTGATGAATTCGAGCGGTTCGCCCGGCACGACCGGGCCTCTGAGCCGGTGCAGGCCGGGCGCGGACCCGGCCACGGCCCGAGCCTCGTACGCCCGGGTCAGCCGGACGACCTCAAGGGCCTCCGCGGCGGTCAGGTCCGGATGCCCGCGCAACCAGCGTTCGTCGTCGATGTGCAGCGACATCTCGGCGCGGCTGCCGATGACGCCCTCGATCGAGAGCATCACGTCGCGCCCGGCGAGCGGGGCGAGCAGCGCGGGCCAGTCGATCACGCCCTGGCCTACCGGGAGCAGGAAACGGCCGATGCCCTCGTCGGTGAACGCCAGGGCGACGTCGCGGACGTGGGTGGCCCGGACGTAGGGCGCGGCGCGGCGCATCGCGCGCACCGGGTCCTCGCAGCGCACCAGCACGTTCGCGGTGTCGAAGGTGATGCCGAGCACGTCGGCGCCCACCGCCTCCACGATCCGGACCAGCTCGAACGTCGTGATCTCCTCGTGCGTCTCGATGTCGAGATGCACGCCGGCGTCCCGGGCGATCGGCGCGACCCGGCCGAGGAACCGTTCGACGGCGGCGAGCTGCCGCTCCCAGCTCACGTCGGTGCGGAAGCGGTCGCAGGCGTACAGGCCGCTGAGGCGGAACTGGAAGTTCGCCGTGGCGGTCCACAACTCCCGGATGCCGGCGTCCGCGGCGGCGATGATCATCCGGCGCAGGCCGAGGAGGTAGTCGCCGTCGCCGAGGGCGCGCACCCCGGGCGACTCGGGGTTGGCGAACGGGTTCACCTTCCCCACCCCCGCCTCGACCCGCAGGCCCAGCGCCGCCGCGGCCTGCATGGCGTCACGCAGTTCCGCCGGGTCGAGGGTCCCGCTCAGTTCGAGCACCGACCGGAAGAACACGCCGTCCAGGCCGAGCTCGGCCGCCTGCTCGAGCAGCCAGACCGCGCCCCTCTCCGGCGCCCCGGGGAACTTGGAGCTGTCGACACCGACTTTCAGCATGGTCGTTACTCCGCGCCCGCGTGGTCGGCGCCGGCGGGCTGGAGGTCGACGTGGCCGTGGTCGAAGACGTTCAGCGGGTCGTAGCGGCGCTTCAGCTCGACCAGCCGGTCGTACTTCGGGCCGTAGATGGCGCGGGCGCCGCCCTCGTCCTCCTTCTCGGAGGTGAAGTTGACGTAGCTGCCGTTCTCCCACTCCGTGACCGCGGCCGAGAACCGCCTGACCCAGGCCACCAGCGGCTCGCGCTCGTCCGGGTACTCCCAGTCGGCGCCGATGTTGCCGGCCCAGCGGGAGTGGATGCCCGAGGTGGAGTCGTTCGCGTGCTCGCGCGGCTGGAGCCGGCCGGCGATGAGCTCGAACGGGCACATCGTCTGGTGCGTGATGAACGAGCTGGAGTTGAGCGAACGGCCGGGGTAGGCGTCGACGTGCTCGATGGCGAGGTCGAGCAGCTCGTCGGGGAGCTCGCCGAAGGCGACGTGCCGCCAGTAGTGCGCGATGCCGTAGCGGAACTCGTCGTCGGTCGCGTGTTGCAGCGTCACGTGCGGGATGGAGCGCACCGACTGATAGATCGGCTCGCCGATCTGGAATATCGGCGCGCTGAGCGCCGGCTCGTCGGCCGGGTCGCCGTAGGTGACGGTCGCCACCGAGACGATCGGCTTGCCGCGGTGCTCGCGGGGCAGCTGCGACCAGTACTCGGGGCTGCGGTAGAGCCGCACGTACGTGCCGACGTTGTCCGGCATCGCCGGTCCCTGCTCGCGGAACAATTGCAGCACCTGCTTGCGCGACTCGGCCGGGTAGAGGGCGAGGCGTACCGTCGCCAGGCCGGGCAGGTCCACGTAGCCGAAGACGAACTCGGTCGCGATCCCGAAGTTGTGCCCCGCGCCCTTGAGCGCCCAGAACAGGTCGGGGTCGCTGTCGGCGTTGACGCGGCGGCCCACGCCGTCCACGGTGACGAGCTCCACCTCGCGCAGGAAGTCGACCGTGGAGCCGAACATGCGCGACAGGTAGCCCATGCCGCCGCCGAGGGTGAGGCCGGCCACGCCGGTGTGGGAGACGACGCCGGCCGGCAGCGCGATGTCGTACGGCTCCGCCGCGCGGTCCACGTCGCCCCAGCGGCAACCGGCGCCCACGGTGATCGTCCGCGCCTCCGGGTCGATGGACACCGACCGCATCAGCCCGGTGTCGATCAGCACGCTGCCGTCGGCGACGCTGGTCCCGGCGAGGTTGTGCCCGCCGCCCCGCACGGTCAGCGGGAAGGCGTTGGCGACGCACCAGCGGAGCGCGTCGACGACGTCGGCCGTGCTCGTGCAGCGTACGATCGCCGCCGGCCGCTGGTCGACGTCGGCGTTCCAGACGCGGCGCAGCGACTCGTACCCCGGCTGTCCCGGGTACACCACGTCGCAGCCGACGGCGGACGCCAGGCTGTTCAGGACCTCGGGTTCGTACATGTGGGGAGTTCTCCTTCACTGGCGAGAGTTGGGTTGCGAAGGTCGAGGAGCGCGCGGAGGCAGGCGAGCGATTCGCCGAGGAACGCGCGCAGCTCCGGCCCGGCCGGGCCGGAGCTGCGCAGTTCGCCGAGCCCCGGCCGGCGGCCGGCGGCGGCGTCGGCCGTGTGCCGAGCCGCGAGCGAGCGCAGCTCCTCCAGGTCGGACGGGGTCATGTCGGGATGGGCGGGCCACCACCGCGGGTCGTCGGGCAGCAGCGACATCTCCGCCCGCGAGCCGCCGATGCCCTCGATGACGAGGTCGATCTCCGGCCGCGCGCCCAGGAGCGTGTCGAGCAACCGCGGCCAGTCGGTCATCCCCTGGCCGATCGGCATGAGGAACCGGGAGAGCCCCTCCCCCGTGTCGGCGAGGATCGCGTCGCGCAGATGCGTCATCCGGGTGTACGGCGCCACCCGCGCGACGGCCGGTCCGACGGGCTCGCCGCGGACGACCAGGTTCGCGGGGTCGAGGCAGACGCCGAGCACGTCGGCGCCGACCAGGTCGATCAGGCGCAGGATCTCGAAGGTGGTGATCTCCTCGTGCGTCTCGATGTTGAGGCGCACGCCGTGCTCGCGGAGCACGGGCGCGAGCGCGAGCAGAAAGTCGCCGGTCGCGGCGAGCTGGTCGGCCCAGTCGGCGTCAGTGCGGAAGCGGTCGAAGCTGAGCAGCCCCGGGTAGGGCTTGAAGCCGCCGGTGGCGGTCCACGCCTCGGTCCAGCCGTGCTCGGCGCACAGGCGGATCAGCCGTTCCATACCGGCCAGGTAGCTGCCGCCGCCGAGATCCCGTACGCGCGGCAGTTCGGCCGTCATGTACGGGTTGACCTTGCCGACTCCGAGCTGGACGAACATCCCCCAGTCCCGGGCCGCCCGCGCGAACGCGCCGATCGCGCCGGGGTCGAGCTCGGGGAAGGCTTCGTCGACCGTACGCACGAGGATGCCCTCGAACCCGAGGCCCGCCACGGCGTCGAGGGTGGCGAGCGGGTCGGCGCCCAGCAGCGAGGAGCCGCCGGTGAACTTGACGTCGACGCCGATCCTGGTCATCGTGGCACCTCCGCCCGCTGCCTGCGCAGCTCCCTGCGCCCGCGCTCGTACGCCGGGTCGGGGATGGGCACGGCTTCGAGCAGCGCGCGGGTGTAGTCGGCCCGCGGGTTGCCGTAGATCTCGGCGACGCTGCCGGAGTCGACGACGCGGCCGTGGTGGAGCACGACGACGCGGCTGCACAGGTACTTCACGACCGCGAGGTCGTGGGAGACGAAGAGCACGGTCAGGTTGAGCCGCCGCTGCATGTCCTTGAGCAGGTTGAGAACCTGGGCCTGCACGGAGACGTCGAGCGCGGAGACCGGTTCGTCGCACAGCAGCACCCGCGGCCCGACGACCAGCGCGCGCACGATCGCGATGCGTTGCCGCTGGCCGCCGGAGAAGTCCCGCGGATAGCGGCCCAGATGCTCGGCGTCCAGCCCGACCAGGTGGAGCAGGTCGAGGATGCGCTCCATCCGGTCGCGGGCCGGGAAGCCGCCCATGACGAGCATCGGCTCCTCCAGGAGCTGCCGCACGGTCATCCGCGGGTCGAGGCTCGAGTACGGGTCCTGGAAGACCATCTGCACCTCGCGGCGGTAGCGGTGCAGCTCGCCGCGGCCCGGTCGCGCCGGGTCGATGCCGTCGTAGCGGATGCTGCCGGAGTCCTCGCGTTCGAGGCCGATCAGGCAGCGGATGATCGTCGACTTGCCGGAGCCGGACTCGCCGACGAGGCCGACGATCTCGCCCTCGGCGATCTCGAAGCTCACGTCGTCCAGCGCCTGGTGGGCGCGGCGGCCGGAGCCGAACCGCTTCGAGAGGCCGTCGACCTGGAACAGCACTCTGCTCATACCGTGGGCCCTTCCGTCGCCATGAAGTCCCCGACCGTCTGCAGCCGGGTGTCCGGGTCCGCGTCGAGGCGGGGGATCGAGCCGATCAGCCCGCGCGTGTACGGGTGCCGGGGGTTCGCGAACAGCTCGTCGACCGGCCGGTCCTCCACGAGGCGGCCCCGGTACATCACCGCGACCCGGTTGGCCAGGCCGGCGACGATCGCCAGGTCGTGGGTGATGAAGAGCACCGACAGGCTCATCTCCCGCGACATGGCCTCGATGAGGTCGAGCACCTGCTCCTGGACCCGTACGTCCAGGGCCGTCGTCGGCTCGTCGGCGATGAGCAGGCGCGGCTCGGCGATGAGGGCGGCGGCCATGACGACGCGCTGCCGCATGCCGCCGGAGAACTGGCCGGGATAGGCCTTCAGCCGTTCCTTCGCCTTCGGCACGCCGAGCCGGTCGAGCATCTCGGCCGCCCGCCGCAGCGCCTCGCGGCGCGCGACGCCGCGGACGACGAGCGGCTCGGCCACCTGCTGGCCGATCGTGAGCACGGGGTTGAGCGCGGTCATCGGATCCTGGAAGATCATCGAGATCTCGCTCCCGCGGAGGCGGCGCATCCGGCGCTCCCCCGCGCCGATCAGTTCGGTCCCGTCCCACCGGATCGAGCCGTCGTAGACGAGCGCGCGGTTGAGCTGGAGGATGGCGCGGGCCGTGATCGACTTGCCGGAGCCGGACTCGCCGACCAGCGCGACGCGCTCGCCGGGGCAGATCGACAGGTCGAGCCCTTCGACGACCGTGAGGTCGCCGGCGCCGCCTCCGATGCGGGCCCGTTCGGGCACGCGCACGCTGAGGTTCTGGATGCTGAGCACGGGCTCGGTCATCGGACGCTCCTCGACGCCGGGTCGACGACACCGCGTACGGCGTCGCCGACGAGCCCGAAGGCGATGGCGGAGATCGTGATGGCGAGGCCCGGGAAGAGGGCCACCCACCACGCGCTCGTGATGAACTGCTGTCCCTGGGCGACGAGCGACCCCCAGTCCGGGCTGGGCGGGGGCGCGCCGACGCCGAGGAAGGCCAGGCCGGCCATCATCACGATGGTCCCGGAGATCTCCATGCTGGCCTGCACGTAGACCGCGTCCATCGAGTTGGGCAGGACGTGCCGGAGCATGAGCCGCAGCCGGGAGACCCCGAGCACCTGGGCGGCCTCGACGTAGGAGCCGCACATCGTCTCGCGCAGGATGCCGCGCATGAGCCGGGCCGTGCCCGGCCAGGAGGCCGCGACCATCGCGATGATGATCGAGGTGAGCGACGGGCCGATGGCGGCGGCCAGGCCGAGGGCGAGCACGAGCGACGGGATGGACATGAAGATGTCGCACACGCGCATGACGGCTTCGTCGGCCCAGCGTGGCAGCAGCGCGGCGACGCTGGCGACGAGGACGCCGGTGATCATCGACAGCACCACGATGCCCACGGCCGCGAGCAGCGTCGTTCCGGCGCCGGCGAGGATGCGGGAGAGCACGTCGCGTCCGGCGTCGTCGGTCCCGAGCAGGTGGCCGGGGCCGGGTGGCAGCAGCGCGTCCTCCGGCGCGACCTCGTACGGCGAGAACGGCGCGAGGAACGGGCCGGCCGCGGCGAACAGCAGCAGGAGCGCGACGCCGGCGAACGCGAAGCGGTCGACCAGGGCGACGCGCCGGCCGAAGAGCCGGCGGATCCTGCCGCCGATGCTCCGGCCGACCGCGGCCGTGGACAGGTCGATCCCGTGGGGAACGGTGAGGGGTTCGCGGGTTCCGGTCATCAGGCCGCTCTCAAGTGGTTGGTACGCACCCGCGGATCGAGGATCATCTGCAGCAGATCGACGACCACCGAGGAGACGATGAAGACGAACCCGACGACGAGCACCGCCCCCAGCACGGCGTACGTGTCGTTGTTGACGATGGCCTTGTACATGTAGCTGCCGACCCCGGGGAAGGAGAACACCGCCTCCACCAGCACGGACGCGCTCACCATCCAGCCGAACTGCATGCCGAAGATCGTCAGCGTCGAGCCCATGGCGGAGCGGAGCGCGTGGCGCACGACCACCCGTCCGCGCGGTACGCCCTTCGAGATCGCGAAGTCGATGTAGTCGGAGTGCAGCGCGGAGATCATGTTGGAGCGCACGTTCCGCGCCAGCGTGGCGATGAACGGCACGCTCAGCGCCAGGGCGGGCAGGACGAGGTGCGCGAGCGAGTCCAGCAGGTTCGCGACGTCTCCGAACAGCAGGGAGTCGAGCACGGTGAACCCGGTCACGTCGGGCGGCGCCATCCCCACGCCGTTCAGGCCGGACAGCGGGAACCAGCCGAGGAGGAACCCGAGCGTCCAGCGCAGCATGATCGCGAACCAGAAGATCGGCACCCCGCCGGCCAGGACGAGGATGAGACGGGCCGCGACGTCGGCCGCCCGCCCTTGCGAGACCGCGGCGACGACGCCCAGCGGGACCGCCACCAGCACGGTGATCAGCATCCCCGCGAGCACCAGCTGAATCGTGTTGGGGAGCGCCGCGGCCAGGTCGCTGGTCACTCCCTGGTGCGTGTACGCGGAGGTGCCGAGGTCGCCGGCGGCCGCGCGCGTGAGGTAGGTGCCGTACTGGGCGAGCATGGACTGGTCGAGGCCCATCGTGTGCCGGACCTGCTCGACCTGGTCGGCCGAGGCGAAGCGGCCCGCGGCCACCCGGTCGGGGTCGCCCGGGATCAGCTTCGACATCAGGAACACGATCGTCGCGACGCCCCAGCCGGACAACAATGCCAGACCGATCCGTCGGATCACGAAGACGAACATCATCGGCCGTCCGGCTACTTCGCCAGCAGCAGCCGGCCGACGTCGAACGTCGGACTGGTGGGCGTGTACGGCAGCGGCGCGAGCTTGCCGTTCCTGGCGCCGTTCACGGTGGGCCAGGCGATGTAGACGGCGGCGTGGTCGGCCACGATCTGCTTCTGCGCGTCCACGTACGCCTCGCAGGCCGCCGCCTGGTCCTTGGCGGTCGAGGCCGCCGCGAGCAGGCTGTCGACCTTCGCGTTGTCGTAGCGTGCGCCGTTCGTCTGGCCGATCGCCTTGGAGTTCCAGCTACGGTCCAGGACGGAGCCGGCGTCGGGGAACGGCGCGAAGTCCCACGAGATCGCGAGGTCCGGGGTGGTCGCCGGAGCCGAGATCATCTGCATGTACTGGGGGAAGGTCGCCGTCTTGACCTTCACCACGAGGCCGATCTCGCGCAGGCTGTTCTCCAGCAGCGTCCCGGCGAGCTTGAACTCCGGGACCGCCGGGTCGTAGGCGATCGACACCGTCGCCCCGGCCGCGCCCGCCGCGCCGAGGAGCTGCTTGGCCTTGGCGTCGTCGCGGGCCGGCGCCGGGCCGTCGTAGACGCAGTCCATGCCCCGGGGGATGACACTGCGGGCGATCTCGCCGGAGCCCTGCAACGCGGTCTTGATGTGGCCTTCGTAGTCGTAGGCGAGCTGGATCGCCTCGCGTACGCGCGGGTCGCGGGTGACCTTGCCCTGCGTGTTCATCGTGGCGAGGGTCACGCGCGTCGAGGGCATCGAGTAGCCCTCCAGGCCGGCCTTGCCGCTGAGCTGCTTGACGTCGAGGGGCGCCAGGCCCCAGCCGAGATCGACATTGCCGGTGAGGAGTTCGTCCCTGAGCAGGCTGCTCTCGTTCATCATGCGGAGTACGACGTTCTGCGGGCGGCGGGCGTCCGTGGCCCAGTACTTGTCGTACCGGGACAGGCCCACCTCCTGGTTCGCCTTGTAGCCGCTCAGCACGTACGGGCCGGATCCCGCGTCGTGCGTGGCCAGCCACTGCTGGGCGTCGTCCGCGCCCTCGTTGCTCCGCACGACCTTGGAGTCGACGATGTAGAGGTAGCTGAGACCGGCCAGGAAGCTGACGCTCGGCCGGGTGAAGGTGATGGTGACGTGGGTGTCGTCGACGACCTTCGAGGACGCGTACGAGGGGATGAAGGCGACGCTTCCCGAGGCGATCCGCTTGGCCCGGTCCAGGCTGTACTTCACGTCCTCGGCGGTGAGCTTGTTGCCGGAGTGGAAGACCACGTCGTCGCGCAGCGTCAGGGTCACGGCCGTCGCGTCGGAGTTGAACTCCCAGGAGGAGGCCAGCTTGGGGATCATCTTCGAGTTGGAGTCGAATCCGACCAGCCGGTCGTAGAAGGCGGCGATGAAGATGTCGTTGTCGGCGTTGGACGACTGGAGGGGGTCGAGGGTTTCGAGCGAGGCCTGGCCGGCGGCCACGATGGTGTCCGCCTTCGCTCCGGCGTTGCCGCTCGTCGAAGGCGCGGACAGTCCGCACGCGGACAGGGCCGACGCCGTCGTTACGCAAAGGACCGCGAGAATGGCTCGCCGTGCAGCGCGACCTTTCATGTCGGGTTCCTTCCTCAGATGTGCAAGGGGGGTTGTGTGGGGGGTCAGGCGATCGGGCTGGGGACGTCCGATCGCGTGGTGAGAGAGCTGCGCGAGACCCACCGGCCGGCGCGCATGACGTCGCGTCCCAGGGGCGGAGCGGCGACGGCTTCGGCCGCGTGGCGGGCGCCGGCCACCACGAGGTCGGCCGGGCCGCCGGCGCGCAGGCCGTGGTCCGGCACGCCGAGCGCGGCCGCCGCGCGGTCGGTCACGAAGCCGAGGGCGAGGTCGAGGTCCTCGTCGGTGAACAGGCTGTTCCGGTACGCGACGGTTCGCGCCACGTCCAGAGGGTCCCCGGAGCCGAACGGCCACCAGCTGTCGCGGATGTTGTCGGTGCCCGAGAAGACATTGACGCCCCGCCGTACGAGTTCCAGCACGGGCGGGACGGGGCCGGCAGGCCCGTTGGTCATGATCGAGATGTGCTGTTCGGCGAACGCGGCGGCGATCTCGTCGAAGTCGCGCTCCCCCAGCCGGCCCAGCCCGTACGCGTGGCTGAGCGTGACCGAGCCCCGCATCCCGTACGCGGCGACCCGGCCGACGATCGCCCGGTACTCGGTGAGCGCCGCGGGCCCGTCCTCGTGCAGGTGGAGGTCGATCCCCGCGCCGTGGCGGTCCGCCAGCGCGAAGACCGCGTCGAGATGGCCGTCGAGGTCGCCGTCGATGGAACGGGGGTCAAGCCCGCCGACGACGTCCGCGCCGAGGCGCATCGCCTCCTCCAGCAGGTCCGCGACGCCGGGCGCCGAGACGATCCCGCTCTGGGGGAAGGCGACGATCTGTACGTCCAGGTAGCCGGCGAACGTCTCGCGGAGCCGCAGCATCCGCTTCAGCCCGTCGAGCCCGACGTCGGGGTCGATGTCGACGTGCGCCCTTAATGTGCCGGTGCCGTACTCGACCATTGTGCGGGCCAGGCCGAACGCGCGCTCGTCGGCGGTGTGGCCGAGCGTGGCGCGGCGGGCCTTCTCCAGCTCGATGCGTTCCCGGACGCCGCCACCGGGAACGTGCGGCTGCCACTCCCCGCCGAAGAAGGTCTTGTCGAGGTGGGCGTGGCCGTTCACGAGCGGCGGCAGGACGAGCCGCCCGTCCAGGTCCTCGGACGGGCCGGTGACCGGTTGGGATCCGGCCGGCCGGATGTCCCGGACGACCGTGTCCACGATCTCGATGTCGACGAGGTCGCCGTTACAAAGGCGTCCGTTCCGAAGGGTCGTTTGACTCACATCGATCCTCTCAGCTCCGCTGATGGCATACACAGTCGCAGACAGGATCACGTTTGTCACGGTTGTTGGGGCTTGTTACGTCGTTGTTGTATACCAAACTCGAGATCACGTTTGGAGAAGGGCTGGGCGGGCGCGGCCCGATCATGCCTAGAATGAGTCGCCGGAGCACGGAGGTTGAGGGTGTCCATCCCAGAGCGAGAACGACCGCCGACTGCCGAGGGGGAGCCGGTCGACACACCCGGGCTCTCCCTCGACCAGCTGGCCTACGAGTGGGTGCGCGAGCGGATCATCGACGGCACCTACAAACCGGGCGCGCGCATCCGCGAGCGGGCGGTGGCCGAGGAGCTCGGCATCTCCCGCATCCCCATCCGCGAGGCGTTCCCGCGGCTGGAGAGCGAGGGGTTCATCCGCAGCCTGCCCCGGCGCGGCGCGGTGGTCGCCTCGCTGACCGTCCGCGACGTCAACGAGCTCTACGACGTACGCGGCTCGCTGGAGGTGCTGGCCACCCGGCTCGCGGCCGAGCAGTGCGGGCGCGGCGCGTCCGCCGAGATCCTCCGGGAGATCCTCGACGAGGCGGAGCGGGCCGTCGCCGCCAACGACGGCGTGCTGCTGTCGGCCACCAACTCGCGTTTCCACGCCGCGATCCTGACGCTCTCGGACAACCTGCTGCTGCAGGACCTCATGGCGCCGATCCTCGGCCGGGTCAACCGGCTCTTCTACATCGTGCCCGAGAGCGACCAGGTCAACTTCCACCACGAGCACGCCGAGCTCTACCGGGCGATCTCGTCCGGGCAGGCCGACCTGGCCGCCGCCCTGGCCTTCGCCCACGTGGAGCACAGCCGCCGCGACACCATCCCGGTCGTGCAGTCGCTGCTCGACGCGGCCGACCCGCCCCGGCCGGCGGGCCCCCGTCAGGTGGTCAGGCGCACACCGTAGGCGCGCGTGATGACCTTGGTCCCGGATGTGGGTGCCCTTCGGCCGCCGTGCCCGCCGCCGTTCTCAAGGAGGGTGGAGGCGGACATCCGGTGTCCTACCTCGTCACCGGCGGCTGATCACGACTGAATAGGCTCTCCGACATGGCCGACCCCATTCTCGTGCTGAACACGGGATCCTCCTCCATCAAGTACGAGCTCATCGACCCGCACACCCGCGAACGCTCGGCCAAGGGCCTCGTCGAACGCATCGGGCAGGAGTGGGGGCGGCTCACCCACGTCGGCGGCGACGGGCGGCCGTACGTGCGCGACCGGCCGTTCCCGGACCACGGCGTCGGGCTGGAGGCGATGCTGGAGGCGTTCGCCGCCGCCGGGCCGGCGCTGGACCCCGTCGCGGTCGGGCACCGCGTCGTGCACGGCGGCGACCGGTTCGGCGCGGCCGTGCTCATCGACGACGAGGTCGTCGCCGCCATCGAGGAGCTGGCCCCGCTCGCGCCGCTGCACAACCCGGTCAACCTGACCGGCATCCGGCTCGCGCTCAAGACGTTCCCCGAGGTGCCGCAGGTCGCCGTGTTCGACACCGCCTTCCATCGCACGCTCGCGCCGCAGGCGTACACGTACGCGGTGCCGCGCGAGTGGGGAGTGCGGCGCTTCGGCTTCCACGGCACCTCCTGCGCCTACGTCTCCCGCCGCGCCGCCGAACTGCTCGGCCGCGACCCGTCCGGGCTCAACCTCATCGTGCTGCACCTGGGCAACGGCGCCGGTGCGACCGCCGTCTCCGGGGGGCGCAGCGTGGACACCTCCATGGGCATGACCCCGCTGGAAGGGCTCGTCATGGGCACCCGCTCCGGCGACGTCGACCCCGCCCTCGCCGGCTACCTCGAACGGACGCGCGGCCTGGACGCCCGGCAGGTGGAACACGCGCTCACCCACCGCGGCGGCCTGCTCGCGCTGACCGGGACCAGCGACATGCGCGAGGTCCGCGCCCGCGACGACGCCGACGCCCGCCTGGCCCTGGAGGTCTACACCCGGCGCGTCCGCAAGTACGTCGGCGCCTACTACGCGCTGCTCGGCCGGGTGGACGCGATCGTGTTCACCGGCGGAGTGGGCGAGCACGACGCGGCCACCCGGGCGGAGTCGCTGGCCGGGCTCGACCGGCTCGGCATCACCGTGGACCCCGAGCTCAACGGGTCGGCGCCGGCCGGGGAACGTACGGTGTCCCCGCCCGGCGCCGAGGTGGCGGTCCTGGTCGTCCCCACCGACGAGGAGGGGGAGATCGCCCGCCAGACGCTGGCGGTGTGCTCGCCCTGAGCGGGGTCCGTCCGGTCTAGCGGCGGTCCGCCAGTTCCAGCGGCTCCCCGGGCAGGCCCGGTTCGTCGTCGTGCACCTGCGCGGCCGTGACGGCGACGGTGGTGACGATGTCGGCCACCGTGGCGCCCCGGGACAGGTCGTTGACCGGCTTGCGCAGCCCTTGCAGCACCGGGCCCACCGCGCCCGCCCCGGCGCTGCGCTGGACGGCCTTGTACAGGTTGTTGCCGGTGTTCAGGTCGGGCACCACGAACACGGTGGCACGCCCGGCCACCTGGCTGCCGGGCATCTTCACCCGGGCCACGGACGGGTCCACCGCGGCGTCGTACTGGATCGGCCCCTCCACCTGGAGGTCGGGACGGCGCTCGCGGACCAGCTCGGTGGCGGCGCGGACCTTGTCGACGTCGGCGCCCGCGCCGGAGGCCCCGGTCGAGTACGACAACATGGCGATCCGCGGATCGACGCCGAACCGCGCCGCGGTGCCGGCCGAGGCGATCGCGATGTCGGCGAGCTGCTCGGCGCTCGGATCGGGGTTGACCGCGCAGTCGCCGTACACCAGCACCCGGTCGGCCAGCGACATGAAGAACACGCTGGAGACCAGGCCCGTACGCAGGATCTCGAACGCCGGCCTGATGGTGTGGGCGGTGGTGTGCGCCGCGCCCGAGACCATGCCGTCGGCCATGCCGGTGTGCACCATGAGCGTGCCGAAGTAGGAGACGTCGGTGACGGTGTCGCGGGCCAGCGCGACGGTCATGCCCTTGTGCGCCCGCGCCTCGGCGTACGCGCGGGCGAACCGCTCGCGCAGCTCCGCGTCGAACGGGCTGAGCACCCTGGCCGCGTCCAGGTCCAGGCCGAGCTGGGCGGCCTGCACCCTGATACGTTCCTCGTCGCCGAGCAGGGTGAGCTCGGCCACGTCGCGGCGCAGCAGGATGTCGGCCGCGCGCAGGATGCGCGGCTCCTCGCCCTCGGGCAGCACGATGTGCCTGCGCCGGGCCCGTGCCCGGTCCAGCAGCTCGTACTCGAACATGAGCGGGGTGACGACGTCGGTCTTGGCGATGTCCAGCCGTTCCAGCAGCAGCGGGCCGTCCACGTGGGTGGCGAACAGCCGCAGCGCGGTGTCGATCTTCCCGGTCGCCTCCGGGGTGAAGCGGCCCTCCACCGAGGACAGGCGGGTCGCGGTGTCGAAGGTGTCGTGGTCGGTGGCGATCACCGGCAGCGGGATCGCCATGCCGCGCAGCAGCCGTTCGACCGGGGCCGGCAGGTCCGTGCCGCCGGTGAGCACGACGGCCGACAGGGCGGGGAAGCCCGGCGTGGTGTGCGCCGCGATCAGGCCGGGCAGCAGCGCCGCGGCCCGGTCGGACGGAATGATCACCGCCGCCCCCTCGGTGAGGCGGTCGAGGATGTTGGGCAGCGACATGGCGCCCACCATCAGCGTGCTCGCCTCCCGTCCCAGCCCGTCGCGCTCGCCCAGGAAGAACCGGCCCTCGCACGCGTCGAGCAGGTCGGCCACGGTCGGCGCACGCAGGGAGGCGGTCTCCGGCAACACGAACACCGGCGCCGGATGCGCGATCGTCAGGCCCTCGGCGGCCCTGGTGACCACGACCGCGAGCTCCTGGTCGTGGTGCTGCGCCAGCTCCCTGGACGACAACTCGACCGCGGCCGCGATCTGCGCGGCGGTCCGGCCCCGGCCGCTCACCACGTTGACCACCGGCGTGCCCAGGTTCGCCGCCAGCCTGGCGTTGAACTCGAACTCCGTCGGCGCCCCCACGTCGGTGTAGTCGGTGCCGACCACCACGACCGCGTCACACCGCCCGGCCAGCGCACGGTAGCGGGCCACCACCTCGCCGACCGCGCGGTCGGCGTCGGCGTGCACCTCGTCGTAGGTGACACCCGCGCACGCCTCGTAGGGCAGGGCGAGCTGGAACCTGCTCCGGATCGTGTTGATCAGGCCGTCCTCGCGGCCCGCCCGTACCACCGGCCGGAACACCCCCACACTCTCCACCTGGCGGGACAGCAACTCGACCAGGCCCAGGGCGACGGTCCCCTTGTTGCTTCCCGCCTCACCCGCGGCAATGTACGCAGCACGTGTCATGACACTCATTCTCGGTCGTCTCGGCAGGTCGATCCGCCCGCGTGGGGGCGCGGCCCGGCGGTCATCGTGGTGTCCTGACCACGGCCAGCGGGCCCGGCGCGTGGTGCAGCAGCGCGTGGCTGACCGAGCCCAGGACCAGCCCGGCGAACGTGCCGTGCCCGTGCGAGCCCACCACCAGCAGCTCCGCGCCGGCCGCGGCCTCCCGCAGCGCCTCGACCGGATGCCCGTGCACCAGCTCCTCGACGACGGGGACGCCGGGGTGCCGCGCCCGCAGGCCGGCGAGCGTCTCCTTCAGCGCGTCCGTCCCGCCGGGATCCGCCGGGTCGTACCCGCTCCGGTGGTCCTTGGCGCGGACGACCCGCAGCCGGGCACCGCGCAGCGCCGCCTCGGCGAACGCGAACTCCAGCACCCGGGGCGAGGCCGCGGCCCCGTCGACGCCGGCGACGATCTCGCGGGCCGGTGCCGAGATGGGCGGGCGAACCACGACGACGTCGCAGGGCGCGTGCCCGGCCACCCCGTAGGCGACCGATCCGACCAGCGCCCCGCGTACCCCGCCGAGCCCGTGGCTCCCGACCACCAGCAGGTCGGCGTCGCGCGCGGCCTCGATCAGGGCGGCGCGCGGGTCGTCGGGCAGGAACGTCGTCCGCAGGCCGATCTCCGGCCGGTCCGCGCGGGCCCGTTCCTCGGCCGCCGCCAGCACGGACCGGCCGCCCTCGCGCATCCAGGCGGCGACCTCGGCGAAGCGGCCGGTCTCCGTCTCGTACGCCCAGCGCGGCAGGGCGTGCGCCACGGTCAGCGGCACGTCACGCAGCGCCGCCTCCCGCGCCGCCCAGACCACGGCTTCGAGCCCGGCCCGCGAGCCGTCCACTCCCACGAGAATCATGGTTTCTCCTTCGACGGGGGCCGGGCCGGTCACTTGAGCCACGGGGTACGCCGGACGACGGGCAGGCCGCCGAGCCCGAGGGTGCCACCGGCCCCGGTGAGGGCCAGGCCGACGAGGACGAGCGCGTACACGATGTGGTCGTCCACGAAGGGGTTGGTCTCCAGCGGCAGCCCGGCCGCCCACATGAGCAGCAGCATGGCGGTGCCGGCGCCCGCGGCGACGCGGGTGCCGATCCCGAGGACGAGCGCCAGGCCGATGAGGGCCAGGCCCGCCATGAACAGCCAGTCCACCCACGCCTGTCCGGCCAGACTTGAGAAGAAGCCGCCGAACGCGTTCTCACCGGCACCCTTGAGGAAGCCGGTCGTCGGGCTGCCGCCGTTGATCCACGCCTTGGCGGCGGGGGTGGCCAGGCCCCAGCCGAACGTCTTGTCCAGGAAGGCCCACAGGAAGATCCAGCCGAGCGCGATCCGGGCGACGGCCCAGACGTAGTCGGCGGGGGTCCGCGCCGCCTTGACCACGTGGGTGTGCGTCACTGGCCGGTGAATGGTGGTGGCCATGGCGGGCCTTCCTTCCGTGCTGTCCTACGTTCCTGTCTCACCTCCATCCCATCGGCCGGGGGCGGCGGCGTTCAGTGCCGTACGGCCCGGGGCCGAATGACCTTGGTCCTACAGCAGCGGAGGGACGACGACGAGGTCGTCCTTGACGCAGGTCAGCTCGGACACGACGTCGATGACGCCCTCGACCGCCCTGACCGCCTCGGTGACGGCGATGGCCTGCGACCTCGTCCCGGTCCGGCCGCCGATCGTCACGACTCCGCGATCGACCACGACGGAGAACCGCTCGGGGTCCGGGAGCACGGCTCTGATCTCGGCTTCCAGCTCGCCGGCCGGGCGGGTGAAGACCCGAAGGACGTCCCGCTGGTGCAGAGTGCCGGCGATGCGGCCGGTGACGGGGTCGATCACCGGCAACTGCTTGACGCGGTGGTCGTGCATCAGCCGGGCCGCGTCCCGGAGCGGTGTGCCGGGCGTGACGGTGATCGCCGGTGAGGTCATGAGCTGGGCCGCGTTCACCGCGGCGGCCTTGTGGTGTTCCGCGCGCCGGTCGCGGGACTCGAAGATCGACACGCTGTGCCGTACCGGGTCGCTCTCCTTGACCAGCAGGTCGTCCTCGGAGATCACCCCCACCGGCCGCCGGTCGGCGTCGATCACGGTGACCGCGCCCACCGCGAACCGCTTCATCGCGGCCACGACGTCGGCGAACGACGCGTACGCCGGCACCGCGATGGCCACCCGGCCCATGACGTCCTTGACTTCGATCGACATGACGTTCCCCCTCACCTTCATCCTCCAGAGTCCGGCGCCGGAGCCCGGCCGGGTCCCGCGCCGGCGCGTGGACGTGAGGACACCCGCCGGGCGAGGCGGACGGTCCCGCCCTGCCGGGGTCGCCGGGACCGGCGACCGGAGCATCGTGACTGCCGTGATCCGGCGTCGGACGGGCCCGCTGCGGGGATGGGGATCTCTCGCGCCTCGGCGGGTGTCTTCCCTCATCCTCGGCGGAGGCCGGGCGCGTGCGTAGGGTCGTTGGTCCTCACCCCGCCGGGACCAGCGGCCCGGTCTTCCCGCCCGCGCACCGACCAAGGACCGTCCGCATCGAGGACTTCCGCCCCTGAACGACGCCGTCCTCCCGCGATGGGATGGAGGTGGAGCACCGGAGGGAGAGCTGATCCGCCATGCGCATGACCGTCGCGGACGTGATGACGACCGAGGTCGTCACCGTCACCGCCGCCACCCCGTTCAGGGACATCGCCGAAGCCCTCGTCACCGGCGGCGTCAGCGCCGTACCGGTGATCGACGAGGACCACCACGTGCTCGGCGTGGTCTCCGAGGCCGACCTGCTGCGGAAGGAGGAGTTCCGCGAGCAGTTCTGCCGCGAGGGCTACCGGCCGCCGATGCGCGCCCGGCTGCGGCACCCCGGGGCCCTGCGGAAGGCCGGCGGCGACACCGCCGCCGAGCTCATGACCAGCCCCGCCGTCACGATCACCGCCGGGGCGGCCGCAGTCGAGGCCGCCCGCCTCATGGACGCCCACGACGTCAGGCGGCTCGCGGTCGTCGACTACAACGGCCGTCTTGAAGGCATCGTCAGCCGCCGTGACCTGGTCAAACTGTTCCTGCGCGGCGACGCGGAGATCGCCGCCGAGGTGCGCGACGACATCCTCGACCGCGCGCTCTGGGTGAACACCGACGGCGTGCGGGTGACGGCGGAGCACGGCGTCGTGACGCTGTCCGGCTGGATGGAGCGCCGCACCGAGGCCGCCATCGCCGTCCGCATGACCGGCCGGGTCAACGGGGTGGTCGGCGTCGTCGACGAGCTCGCCTGGAAGCAGGACGACTCGACGTGGCAGGGCAGGTAGCCATGCTGGTCCGGGAGGTCATGAGCAGCCCCGTCGTCACCGTCCGCCGCACCGATCCGGTACGGCGGGCCGTCCGGGTCCTGTACGGCCACGACATCACCGCCGCCCCCGTCGTCGACGACTCGGGCAGGCTGGTCGGCGTGGTGAGCGAACTGGACCTGCTGCGCGGCGAGTTCGAGCCCGACCCTCGCGCCACCGCGACCGCCGCCGCGGCGTCCGGCGAGCCGCCGCCGCGCCTGGTCCTGGAGGTGATGACCCGCGAGGTCGTCACCGTCACCGAGACCACCGACGTCACCACGGCCATCGAGTTCATGGTGGGCAGGCGGGTCAAGAGCCTGCCCGTGGTCCGCGGCGGACAGCTCGTCGGCATGGTCAGCAGGCGCGACCTGATGGCCGTGCTCGCCCGTCCCGACGACGAGCTGCGCGCCGCGGTCGTGGCCGCGCTGGCCGAGCAGTATCCGTCCGGTCCGGGCTGGACGGTCGCGGTGCGCGACGGTGTCGCGGAGCTGAGCGGGCCGCCCCGCGAACCCGCCGACCACATCGCCGGCCTGCTGGCCCGTACCGTGCCCGGGATCGTCCGGGTCAGGCACGTACGGGGACAGCCGGGGCCGTGAACCGGCCGGGCTACGGCCGTGCCCGCGAGGTGAGCGGGGCGAAGGCGTGCCCGGCCCACAACCGCCGGGAGATCTCCTCCGGGTACGCCTTCGTGCCCGGCTCGGTGTCGATGACCCAGGTGTGCCTGTCGCCCGGCTCGTACGCCGGCCAGCCCGGATCCCCGGAGGCGGCGAACGCGGTCCAGGCGGCGCGGACCCGGGCCGACAACTCGGCCGCGACCGGCGGCGGCTCCTGCCCGAGCAGCAGCGTGGCCATTCCCGCCGTCAGGTTGCCGAACGTCAGCGGCACGCCGGGCCCATGGCAGGCGCCGAGGGCGTCGCCGCCCATGCCGGGGGCGGGCCAGGTCAGCTCGTACAGGTGGGCCCGGCCGTGCCTGGCGTGGGTCTCGGCCAGCCGGAGCGAAGGCATCCGGAACATCCAGTCGGAGTGCACCAGCTCGTACAGCCGTTCCTCGCCGACGCCGGGGTGGGCGGCCCGGTAGGCGCCGGGGTCCGGGGCGAGCTCGCGCAGCGCGGTGGCCGCCCGCTCGGCGGTGATCCGGCCGAAGTCGCCCTGGATGGCCATGAACAGCCGGTACTCGTCGCGCGTGTGCCCCACGACCAGGGCGACGTCGCGCGCCGGAGCCTCCCACGGCAGGGCGGGCAGCACCTCGCCGTCCACGACCGGCGCGAACGGCGTCCGGACGTACGCGGCCGTCCCCCATCGCGGATGGCCGCCCATCTTGTCCGCCACCGCGTCCCCGGCGTCGAGCAGCCGCTCGGGTGACAGGCGGGCGAGTTCGGCCGCGAACGGCGGCAGGCCCAGCTCACCGGCCAGGACGGCGGCGATGTCGGCGGCCAGCTCGGCGGAGAGGAACAGGCCCGGCACGCTCTGCGCGATCGCCCCGCGGAACAGTCCGGCGGCTCGGGGCATCGCCAGCAGCGCCGCGATGCTCCCGGCCCCGGCGGACTCCCCGAAGACGGTGACCCGGTCCGGATCCCCGCCGAAGGCCGCGATGTTCTCACGCACCCAGCGCAGGGCCGCCACCTGGTCCAGCAGCCCGCGGTTGGCCGGCGCCCCCGCGAAGTGCCCGAAGCCCTCGGCGGAGAGCCGGTAGTTGAAGGTGACCACGACGACGCCGTCCCGGGCGAGCACCCGGCCGTCGAAGACCGGGTCGCCGGACCACCCGTACATGTAACCGCCGCCGTGGATCCACACCAGCACCGGCAGCCCGGCGGCGCCCAGGTCGGGGGACCAGACGTTGAGGGTCAGCCAGTCGCCGTCCGCCGCGGCCCCGCCGGACGCGCCCAGCAACCTGGACTGCGGCGGCGGCGGGCCGAACGTGGCGGCCTCGCGTACCCCGTCCCATGGTTCGGGCGGGGCTGGCGCGGCCAGTCGCAGGCCGCCCACCGGCGGTCGCGCGTACGGCACGCCGCGGAAGACGGTGACGCCGTCCTCCGTCCGCCCGCGCAGTCTTCCCGTGGTCACCCGGGCCTCCGGGCCCGCGGATCCGATGGCACTCATGGCACACTCCCCTTCCGGAGGTGGCTCTCACAGCCAGGCGCGGCCATCTTCACCCGGACGGCGGGCCCGCCGCACCTCGATTTCGCGTGCGGGGCGGCGAAGGCGGGTGCCGACGGCGACCGGCCGTGGTGGGATGGACGCCGGGGCGCACGATCAGACCTGGAGCAGTCGTGAGTCAGCCATCCTCCTCCTGGGACGTCCCGGGCCGGTCCCGGTCATGCCGGCGGTCGTCCCGTACGGCGGTCGCCAGCGCGATCGCGGCGGCGGTCAGCTGCACCAGATCGGTGAGGAGGTCGAGGAGGTTCATGCGGCGAGCATCCGGATCCGCGCCGGGGCCGTCCTGCCCTCTCCCCCGGCGCCGCCGGAGAATCCGCAGGTCGGAGCCGTGCTCCCGGGCGGCGGAAAGTGTCCGGACCGGACCCCGCCGGACGGGCGGCACCAGATGACCGGCCGGGAGGACGACCCGCGCCGCTGGTTCGCCGACCGGCTCGGCGAGGGGTTGCGCCTGTGCGGCCGCAGCAACACCCAGCTCGCCCTGCGGGCCACCGCCATCCTGGAGCACCGCGCGAACCTGCCCGGCGGAAGGGCCGGCGGACGGGTGCTCGTCGATCGCAAACGCATCAGCGCCTGGTCCACCGGCGCGGACCTTCCGCAGGATCAACGTGTCCTGGAGGCGCTGGTCAAGGCGTTGCTGGAGGGGTTGCGCAGGCAGCAGGAGCAGGGGCGGGCCGACGCGGGCGAGATGACCGCGGGCCTGCTGGACGAGCGGGCCTGGTTGGCGTGGTGGCGCGCCGCCCGCGACGCCCCTCGCGGCGAGCCGTGGCTGGGGGCCTACCTGGCCGCCGCCCGCCGGGCCGCCGAGGCCCACCCGTACCCGGGGGTGCTGCCCGGTTCCCGGCTGCCGCCGCTGTCGCAGGTGTACGTGCAGCAGCGCGGCCGGTTACGGTCCGGCGACCACCCCGCTCCTGACTCGTACGGCTCGCCCGGGACGCGGCTCACGGCCGAGGCGGTCGTGTCGGCCGATCACGACGTGCTCCTGCTCGGCGCTCCCGGGGCGGGCAAATCCAGCCTGTTGCGCCACGTGCTGATCACCATGGCCGCGTCCATGGCGGACCGTGGCGCGGCCGTGGAGGGCGACGTTCCCGTCCATGTGCCGGCCGTCTGCCTGACCGTGCGGGGGTTGTCGTTCGCCGGGCAACTCGCCGCCGCGGCCCGGGACGAGCTGTCCGGACAGCGGGTGCCGCCGCTGACCGCGGAGCTCTTCGAGCGCCCGCCCCGGCCCGGCTCCCGTTGGCTGGTCCTGCTCGACGGCCTCGACGAGATCGTCGACGTACGGCAGCGGGTCCGGCTGATCCAGCTGGTCGGCGAACACCGCGCGGGCCCCTACCGGTTCGTGCTCACGAGCCGTCCGCTCCCCGAGGACGAGCTGCGACCGCTGGAACACGATCCGCGCCTGCGGATCTACGACCTGCTGCCCTTCGAGCCCGGCCAGCTCCGGTCCTTCGCCGAGGGCTGGATGCGCACCGCCCACGACCTCGACCCCGTACGGCTGCCCGACCCCGAGGCCGCGGTGCGCGCCTTCCTGGCCCAGGCGACGCGACCGCCTCTGGCGCAGCTCGCCCGCACCCCGCTGCTGGCCACCGTCCTGTGCCAGTTGCACGCCGCCGGACCGGACCGGACGCTGCCGCGCGACCGCTACGGCATCTACCAGAACTTCGAGCTCCTGCTACGGCAGCGCCTCACCGATCCCCAGGTGCCCGAACTGCCGGACGCGATCGTCGCCGCGCTGGGCCGCTTCGCCGCCCGGCGGTATCACCGGCACGGGATCGACGACGTCCCGGCGCGCGATCTGCTGGCCGAGGTGCTGCGCGACACCGACGGCCTGCGCCCGCCGGGGCTGCCGCCGCTCGACTGGACGGCGCGGCGCGAACACCTGCTGCGGCGCACCGGCCTGGTCTCGGCGCGCGGCGGCACGTACGCCTTCGTCCATCTGACCATCGGCGAGTTCCTGGCCGCCCGGCACGTGGCCGCCGACGCCCGGCTCAGCAGGCAGGCGTCCCGCGAACTGTACGGCTGGCCGGGCCCCAGACCGCTGGTCAGCTTGTCGTCCTATGACCGTTTCCTCATCGCCGCCTGGCTGGGCGGCCCGTCACGGGACCCGTCTCCGCAGGCGCCGCGGGGGCTCGCGACGGCCCTGCGCCGCTCGGCCCGCTGGAGCATCGGCGCCGGGTACATCGCCCAGCTCGCCGCCGACGGCCTCACGCCGCCCCCGGAGACCGCCGACGCGGCCGCCGCCATCCTGAGGGGCCTGGCCGCCGACCCCGACCGGGTGGGACACATCCGCGTCGAGGCCGCGCGGGCCCTGGCCGATCTACGCCACGAGCAGGGCCGCGACCTGCTCGCCGCCCTGGCCGCCGACACCGGGCTGAACGAACTCCAACGGGTGGCGGCGGCGGAGACGCTGGCCGTACGGGACCCGCCGCGTCTGCCGCCCCCACCCTGAACGGGCCGGAGGCCGGGCGGCGGGCTGCCGTCCGGCCTCCGGGGCTGGTCAGAACCAGGGGCAGGGGTTGTTGCAGGCGGTGTAGCTCGACGTGCAGTCGGTGTAGAAGAAGATCCGCTTGTAGAAGCCGCCGCCACAGTGGTCGCACCAGGTCTGGTACGTGCAGCCGGCGTCGGCGGTCGTCTGGGGGAGGACACGGGCGAGCACCCGCTCCGCGAGCTTGACCATTGTTGTTGTCCCTTCCTCGCTTTTCCTCACCGCCCGGCGGGACGCCGGCGCGGAGTCTTCGGCAGGTGGCCGACGACCACGCCCAGGAGCTGCCGGGCGGGTACGTAGCCGAGCCTGCGGGAATCGAGGCTGATCGGCCGGTTGTCACCGAGCACGACCAGCTGTCCGGGTGGTACGACGGGCTCCGGCCGGGTCGCCAGCGCGGGCACCTCGGCGCGTGGCACCGGATCCCCGGGCACCGCCGCCGCCCGCTTGACCATCCACTCCATGCCCAGCCCCGGAGCCGCGGCGACCACCACGAGCCGTCCGGGCCGCACCCGGGCCAGGGGCGACCTGCGCACCAGTACGCGGTCGCCGTGCCGCAACGTGGGCTCCATGCTCCGCCCGCGTACGGTCACCGTGAGGAACCGCGCCCGCAACACAAGAATCAGGACGACGAGAAGAACCGGGACGACGGCCACCGAGGCCACCGCGGTCAACGGACGCCCGCCGGGGCGTAGCCGCGGGCCTGGGTCGCGAACAGCTCGGCGTACCGGCCGCCGGCGCGTACCAGCTCCTCGTGGCCGCCGCGCTCGACGATCCGGCCATCGGCCAGGACGGCGATCGTGTCGGCGTCGCGTACCGTGCTCAGCCTGTGGGAGATCAGCAGTGTCGTCCGGCCGGCGCGGTGCTCGCGCAGGACGGTGTGCACCTCGTGCTCGGCGGCCGGGTCGAGACCGGCGTTCGGCTCGTCCAGGATCATCAGCTCGGGACGGTCCCGTAACAGCCCTCTGGCCAGCGCGATCCGCTGCCACTGCCCTCCCGACAACGTCACGCCCGACTGCTCGTCGTCGGAGAACAGCTTGGTGAGCAGGGTGTCGTAGCCGCGCGGCAGCGCCCGTACGATCGCGTCGGCGCCCGCGCGCACGGCCGCCGCCTCGACCCGCGCGCGCCCGGCCGTCAGGTCGCCGACCGCGATGTTCTCGGCCGCGCTGAGGTCGTAGGCGGCGAAGTCCTGGAACACCGCGCCCAGCCGTTCGCGCAGCGCCGCCGGGTCGAGTTCGCGCAGGTCCACGCCGTCCCAGAGGATCGCGCCGCGCTCGGGGTCGTAGAACCGGCACAGCAGCTTGACCAGGGTGGACTTGCCCGCGCCGTTCAGGCCGACCAGCGCCAGCGAGCGGCCGGAGGGGATGTCGAGATCGACGCCGCGCAGCACCCACGGCCGGTCGGGCCCGTACCGGAACCACACGTCCCGCACCTCGATCCCCCGCGAGACCGGGCCGGGGGACGCCGCGCCACGCCCGGTCGGGATGCGCGGGGCCAGGTCGGGGGCGGTGTCCAGGACCGCCCGGTAGTGGCCGAAGAGCAGCAGCGCCTCGTGCGCGGCGGCCAGGTTGCGCACGCCCGCCGCCAGCCCGCCCTGCGTGCCCGCCACCGCCGCCACGAACACCGACAGATCGCCCACCGACGCCCGGCCCGCGACCGCCTCCGCCACGATCCACACCAGCCCGGCCCCCCAGATGGCGGCGGCCAGCAGCGCCTGCCCGCCCTGTCCCCGGAGCTGCCGCACCGCCACCCGCCGCCGCTCGGCGTCGACCGCCCGCAGCTCGGCCAGCATCCGGCCGCGGAAGAAGTCCCCGAGACCGAACAGGCGGATCTCCTTGGCGGCGTGCGGCATGCTCAGCAGCCGGGCGAAGAACAGCTCCCTGCGCTGCCCGTGTCCCGTGGTCCGCATGACCTCGGCCTGCTCCCGTCCCAGCCGCAGGTGCACGCGGAGCAGCGGCAGCGCCGCGACGGCGACGAGGACCGCGACGGCCGGGCTCACGCCGGCCAGCGTGACCAGGAATCCCGTCGTCGTGAGCACGGCCTGCGCCAGGCCCAGCGCGCCGGTCACCACCCGGCCGGGACCGGCGCTGCCGGCCCGCTCGGCCAGGTGCAGCCGGTCCTGGAACGCGGGCTCCTCCAGCCGGGTGAGGCCGGGCAGCGCGTTCACGGCCGTGTAGAGCCGGTCGCGGACGAGCAGGCCGACCCGGCGTTCGAACTCGGCCCCGGCGAAGGTCATCACGTACGGGCCCGTCCCGGCGACCGCGGCCAGCGCCAGCAGCGCGGCGACGTACGGCGCCAGGGTCGCCGCCGTCGTGCCCCGCCCCGCCACCTCGTCCAGGACGAGCTTGGTGTACCAGGCGGTGAGCACCGGCGCCACGCCCGTCGCCGCGGTCAGCACGGCCTGCAGCACGACATACCACCGGCCCGCCTCCCAGGCGAGCGCCACGGCCTGCCCGAGCGTCCGCGCCGGGCTGCCGTCGCCCGGCCTCACACCGGCTCCGCGGCCGGCAGCGCGGCGGGCTCGGTGCCCGAACCGCTGATCACGCCGCGTTCGTCCAGAAGGTAGAAGGCGGGCAGCCCGCGCAGCCCGAACGCGCGCCACACCGGCCCCTCCGGCTCCTCCTCGATCACCACCCTGGCCGCCGGTCCGATCCTGGCGGCCAGCTCCGCCACCTCGCCGGGCGTGCCGATGAGCACCGCCAGCACCTCGTCCCGGCGGAACCGGCCCCGGCGCACGTAGTCCAGGAGGCCGGGCAGGCGCTCGCCGCACAGCGAGCAGGCGGGGCTGAAGAAGCCGACCAGGCGGATCCCGCCGGCGTCCACGACCTCGCCGTCGCGCGTCGTGGCCGTGAACGGCGCGGGAGTCGTCCTGGGTGGGAGCACCGGCAGGGGGATGTGTTCCGGCGCGGGCCCGGCTCCGCGGGCGTCCCCGCCGCCGCGGAGCCGGGCGATGAGCGCCAGCACCAGCAGGAGGTTCAGCACGCTCAGCACGGTGACGAAGATGATCAAGTACGTCATCGGAACACGCTCCTGAGGTCGTCGATCTTGATGAGCAACAGCGCCGCCACGGCTCCGGCCAGCCCCGCGACGGCGCTCTGCGCCAGGGCCCCGGCCAGGACCGCCGCCGCCGGAGCACCGCCGGCGACGTACCCGAGGACGCTCACGCCGGTGAGCAGCACGTTCCTGACCACGTGCACCGGCCCCAGCGTGCGCGGCGGGCCGCCGAAGCACAGGCAGGACGCCGGCGTACGCCGGGCCACGGTGAACGCGACGGCCCCCGCTAAGACCGCGCTCACCGCCACGGCCAGGGCGAAGCCGTAGCGCGGCGGCACCGGCGCGACCAGCAGCACGACGACCGCCGACTCGGCCGCCACCACGGCGCCCGCCGCCCACCCGCGCCACCGGCGGCGGACGAGCCCGCCCGCCTCCAGCGACCGCGCGAAGGCGGGCAGGTCACGGGCCTTGCCCGCGACCGCGGCGCCGAACACCACGACCAGGGCGACGCCACATCCGACGGCGAGAAGGTCCATGCGCCGAACCGTAGAAAACCGGCGCCTCGGATTTACTGGCAAGCTTCTTAACTATTTGCCAGTATGTCCACCAGGCACACGGGGTGTCTGCGGCGGGGCGACCGGCAGGAATCGCGGCGGGAATCCATATGAGCTCGGGCGGTGAAGCGCTCCGGCGCAGGCGGGTGGCGGCGGGGTGGAGTCAGCTCGAACTGGCCACCCGCGCCGGTGTAGGCGTGCGCACGCTGCGCGACATCGAGCGGGGACACGTACGCCGCCGGCAGCGCGCCTCCCTGGAACGCCTGGTCGCCGCGCTGCCCCTGGCCGACGCCGACCGGGCCGAGCTGCTGGCCGGCTTCGAGCGCGCCGCGCCGCCGTGGATCGGGGTGCTCGGCCCCCTCGCCGTCCGACAGGGCGGCGTCGAGCTGGACGTCGGCGCGGCGATGCCCCGGGCCCTGCTCGGCCTGCTGGCGCTGCACGCCGGGCGGCCGGTCCCGTCCGACGAGATCGTGGACGTGTTGTGGGAGGACCGGCCGCCGCGCACGTACGACAACCTCATCCACGTGTACGCGGGCCGGCTGCGCGCGGTCCTCGGCAGGGAGGCGATCCGGCGCACGTCCGCCGGCCACCTCCTCGCGCCCGCCGCCGGGTCCCTGGACCTGGCCGCCTTCGAGGCGCTGACCACCCGCGCCGGCACGCTCCCCGACGAGCCCGTGGGCGACGACCTCGCGGCGGCGCTCGCGTGCTGGCGCGGTCCCGTGCTCGCCGGGTCGCCCGGCCGCCTGCGCGAGCACCCGATCGCGGTCGCCGCCGCCAGGACGCGCGCCGCCGCCGCCCTGGCCTACGCCGACGCCGCCCCCGACGCCGGGCCGGAGGTGGTGGCCGCACTGTGGCGGGTGGTGCACGACGAGCCGCTGCACGAGGGCCTGGCCGCCAGGCTGATGACGGCGCTGGCCGAGCAGGGCGAGCAGGCGGCGGCCCTGCGCCTGTACGGCGAGATGCGGGCCAGGCTGGCCGCGGAGCTGGGCGTGGAACCGGGGAACGATCTGCGCCGGGCCCGCGAACGCATCCTCACCCGCCCGCCCGAGGTCCCGGCCGGACGGCAGCCGGAACGGGCGGTGACCGTGCCCGCGCAGCTGCCCGCCGCCGTGGCCGCCTTCACCGGCCGTACCGCCGCGCTGCGCCGCCTGGACGGGCTCCTGGAGGGGCGGCGGGAGAGCGCGGCCATCGCGGTGCTCACCGGCACGGCGGGCGTCGGCAAGACGGCGCTCGCCGTCCACTGGGCACACCGCGCCCGCGACCGGTTCCCCGACGGCCAGCTCTACGTCAACCTGCGCGGTTACGCCGCCGCGCACCCGCTCGGCCCGATCGACGCGCTCGCCCGTTTCCTGCACGCGCTCGGCGTGCCGCCCGAGCAGGTCCCCGCCGACCCGGACGAGGCCGCCGCCCTCTACCGGACGATGCTGGCGGGCAAGCGGGTGCTGGTCGTGCTGGACAACGCCTCGGACCCCGGCCAGGTGCGCCCGCTGCTGCCCGGCGCGGCGGGCTCGGCCACGCTGATCACGAGCAGGGACACGCTGGCCGGGCTGGTCGCGCTCGACGGCGCCCGGGTGCTGCCGCTGCCGGCGCTCACCGAGGTGGAGTGCCGCGACCTGCTCGCCCGGCTGCTCGGCCGCGCGCAGGTCAGGGCCGAGCCGGCGGCGGTGGCCGAGCTGGCCGCCCTGTGCGCCCACCTCCCGCTCGCCCTGCGCATCGCCGCCGCCAACCTGCTCGGCGCGCTCGCGCCCGCCGCCTCCAGGCAGTCCGTACGGCCCGCGCACCGGCCCGTCGCCCGGCCCGTCGAAGGGCCCATCGCTCGGTACGCCGAGCGGTTGCGCGCCGGTGACCGGCTGGACGTGCTCCAGGTCCCCGGGGATGTCGAGTCGGCCGTGCGGACCGCGTTCCAATTCTCCTACGCCGCGCTCACGCCGCCCGCGCGCCGCCTGTTCAGGCTGCTGGGCCTGATCCCCGGCCCCGACATCACCGTCCCGGCCATGGCAGCGTTCCTGGGGACGACCGAGGAGGAGGCCGAGGCGCTGGCGGCCGTGCTGCGCTCGGCGAGCCTGCTGGACGAGCACCTGCCCGGCCGGTTCGCCCAGCACGACCTGCTGAGGTTGTGCGCCGCCGAGTACGCCCGCGACGAGCGGGCCGAGCTGGTCCGCCTGCACCGCCACTACCTCGACCGGGCCGACGCGGCGGCTCGTACGCTGTACCCGCAGTTCCTGCGGCTGCCCATGCCGCCCGCCGCCGAACGGTTCCCCGACCACACGGCCGCGTCCGGGTGGCTCGACGCCGAGTTGCCGAACCTGCTGGCCACGGTGACCCACACCGCCGAGCACGGCCCGTACGAGCTGGCCTGGCTCATCGCCGACACCCTGCGCGGCTACTTCTTCCTGCGCCACCAGGTGGCGGAGTGGCGCACGATGGGCTACACCGGCCTGGCGGCGGCCCGGGCGGCCGGCGAGCGGCGGGCACAGGTCGCGCTGCTGCTCAGCCTGGCCGGGCTGAACGGTTTCCAGGGCCGCCAGCAGCAGGCGCTCGACCACTACGCGGAGGCCATGCGCCTGTCGGAGGAGACCGGCTGGCACGAGGCGCTCACCGCCGCCCTGTGCAACGCCGGCGCCACGTACGCCGACCTGGGCATGCTCCGCGAGGCCGTCGACCACCTCGAACGCGCGCTCGCGCTCAACGAGGCCCTCGCCCACACCCCGGCCAAGGCCGTGAACCTGGGCAATCTCGGCTGCCTCTACCTGGAGATGGGCCGCCTGCACGACGCCGAGACCAGCCTGACCCGTTCGCTGAGCCTGTGCCGCGAGCTGGAGCACCGGGCCAGCGAGGCGAACGGCCTGGCGATCATGGGCGAGGTGCTGCACGGCCTGGACCGGCTGCCCGAGGCCCGCGACACCCTCCTGGCCGCGCTGGACCTGCACCGGGAGATCGGCAACCGCGGCAACGAGGCCGACACGCTGCGCAACCTGGCCGCGGTCGAACGCGACGACGGCAACCTCGGCGAGGCGCTCAGGCTGGCCGTCACGGCGCTCGACGCCTCCCACCAGACCGGGCACCGCAGGCTCGTCGCCGACACCATGAACACCCTCGGCCTGATCCACCTCGCGCTCGGCGACGTGGACGCCGCGCTGGACCACCACGGCCGGGCGCTGGAGCTGGCCAGGGCGGCGGGCAACCGCTACCCGGAGACGAAGGCGCTGCTCGGCCTCGCCGCCGGGGAGGACCTGCGCGGCGCCCGCGAACCGGCGCTCCGCCACGCCGACCTGGCCCTGGCGCTGGCCCGTACCGCCGGGTACCGCCTGCACGAGGGCGTGGCGCTGGCCCTGCGTGCCCACATCGGCGGGGACGCCGGCGACGCGCGCAGGGCCGGGGAGGTGTTCACGCAACTCCGCCTCCCGGCGAAGGCGTGGCGACGCGCCCTCCTCCCCCCGGCCCGCTGACCGGGCGCCGGGTCGGTCCTCCGGGGCTTCGTTGCCAGGGTCACGCGCATGCGATCGAGTCACCTCGCCCGGGACGACGCCGTGGACCTGTTCGAGCGGCGCGGGCTGCCGAAGGAGACGTACCGGAACCGCTCGACCGCCTTCTGGTGCCCGAACTGCTGGTCGCCGGCCTCCCCCTCACCACGCTCTCCTGACCCACGTCCGCGCCGCGACCGCCGTGGTCACGGCCGTCGGAACCGGGCTCTGCCCGGCGTTCCCCGTGCCTCGTCACCGGCCGCGGCGCGGACGTGGGCCTCGCGGACGAAGGTCAGCGCCACGGCGCCCGCGACGGGCCCGGCGGCCAGGGTGGCGAACGCGGCGGAGAAGGAGCCGGTCGACTGGTAGACCGCCCCCACCACGACCGGCACGGTGACGCTGCCCAGTTGCGCCAGAGCGTTCGTCACGCCCGCCGCCGAGCCCGCCAGCGCCGTTCCCGACAGTCCGGGCACCATGGCGATCAGCAACGGCGAGTACAGGTACGCGCCCAGCCCCGCGAACCCGGCCATCACCAGGAACGCCGTCTCCGTCTCCATGCCGCCGAACAGCAGCAGGCAGACCGCGAAGGCGACCAGCACCGCGACCGCCGGGCGTTTGCGTCCCCGTCCGGCCAGGTCCGTGGCCAGGCCGATGACCGGTTTGCCCACCGCGCCCGCCGCCGCGAACACCACGACCACCGTGCCCGCCGCCACCGGGTCGATCCCGCGCCTTGTCACCATGAGGGTGTTGGACCAGGTCACGAAGCCGTACGTGCCCCAGAGCCCACCGAACCCGGCCAGGCCGATCAGCAGCAGGTTCCGGTCGCGGACGAGCCCGCGCAGCGGCGGGCGCGCGGCGGACGGCTCGCGCCGGTCGCGCAGCAGCGTCAGGCACACCAGCGCGAGCCCCATCGACACGATCCCGAACAGGTGGTACGAGGCCCGCCAGTCGTACCACTGGATCAGCCTGGGCACGAGCGCGTTGGCGATCATCGTGCCGAGCGAGGAGGCCATGGTGAAGACGCCCATCGCCAGCCCGCGTTCCCGCTCGCCGAACCAGGACGCGATGAGCTTGACCCCCGCCGCGAAGTCGGCCCCCGCGCAGAGCCCGATCAGCGCCTGGACCGCGATCCCGGCCCCGGCGGACGGCACGGACCCGAACACGATCATGAAGCCGCCGGCCGTGAACAACGACCCCGACAACACCACCCGGCTGCCGATCCGGTCGCCGAGCAGCCCGCCGCCGATG
The DNA here is from genome assembly GCF_003947315.1 of Nonomuraea sp. WAC 01424. NCBI lineage: Bacteria > Bacillati > Actinomycetota > Actinomycetes > Streptosporangiales > Streptosporangiaceae > Nonomuraea > Nonomuraea sp. WAC 01424. The sequence goes on along the minus strand of NZ_QHHZ01000004.1, from coordinate 220,409 downwards.
TTGGACAGGACGTAACCGACGTAGTACGCCGTCGCGAACGCGCCCAGCCCCGCCAGCGACACCCCCAGCGCCTCGCCGGCCTGCAGCGACGCGGGCCCCCAGGTGGACCGGTCGACGGAGGTCATGGTGAGCGAGGCCCAGCACAGCAGCAGCACGACCCACCGGCGCGTCGACCGGCCCCCGACGGATGGTGACGCTGAGTAGTCGCTCACACGCGGTCACGCTACAGCCCGCGACCGCGCCCCGCCCCTCGATCCGGACGGAGAGGGCCCGTCCGGCCGTACGCCCGCGAGCTCAGGAGCGGCGCGGGTCGTAGTTCTGGTACTCGAACAGGCGGACGTCGCTCTCCGGCAGCAGGGGCACGCCGCTGCCGGAGTCCAGCACCACCCGGCGTCCCAGGGGCTCGCGCAGCGTGACGTCGATCCGGCCGGTCTTCCCCATGGCGTTGCAGAACTCCACGTCGTCCTCCCGTACGTCGACGTCCACGACCACCGCCTCGGGCGTCTCATGGACGCGGGAGCCGTACGTCGTGTCGCAGGTGCCGTGCAGGTAGCTCAGCCGGAGCCGGGCCGGCGCGCGCAGCTCGTAGGTGCTCACCTCCTGGATCCCGCCCTCCAACGGCCGGGGCGGCCCGCCCATCGCGGCCGGGTCCACCGCGACCCGCCGGAACGACCCCGGCACGCCCTCGACGGTGAAGTCCCACGTGGGGACCCGTACGTCCCCCCGGCTGCTCGGCATCGTGGCCTCCCCCCTGGCCACCGCGATCACCCGCAGCGGCCGGCAGCCCTTGCCGGGTGGGCACTCCTCGTCGGCGAAGGACTTGGGCCTGCTCAGCCCGGCGTAGGCGGCCGTGGCCGGCAGGACCGGCACGCTCAGCGTGCTCCCGTCGGCCCAGCGCAGTTCGGCGGGGGCCGGCGCGTCGGCCGGGAGCCGGGTCTCCAGCTTCCAGGCGCTGTTGATCATGCTCCGCCCGGCCCACCGGGGCACGCGTCCCTGGCCGGGCTCCAGGGTCAGGTTCCGCAGCGGTACGAACCCCTCGACCCAGGGGCCACGCTCCGCCGAACTCCGCCAGTGTCCGGCGACCTCACGGGCACGGTCGGCGAACTCGTCGGCGAACTCGTCGGCGGCGCCCGACGCCCGTAAGGAACCGCAGGCCGCCACGAGCACGGCGAGCGCCGCGACTGAGAGCATCCGCATATCCCGTAGACGCGCGGGCCGACGACACGGTTCGCCCGCCCGCGACCGACACGCTCGGATTCGCCGCGCCGGACGTGCCGTCGCCATGACGCCGAGCGTGCCGTCGCCTTGACACCAGAGGTGCCGTCGCCTCGGCGTCGGACGTGCCGTCGCCTCGGCGGCCGGGCCGCCGGTGATCAGCCGGGCCGGTTGCCGGTGGGGATCACGATCTTGGTCTGCGCGCCCTTGGTGAGGTAGAACGTGGTCCACTTCTTGATCATCTCGTCGAGCAGCCAGGCCGCGGCGGGCACCAGCGGCAGCCCGATCAGCCCCTCCCTGAACTGCACCAGCAGCGGCCAGGCCGTCTTGACCACCGGGTCCCACAGCGGCTCGCGCGGGATGCCGTTCCAGTCGGCCGCCTGGTTGCCGGTGAGGTACCTGGAGAACGCGTTGACGAGGGGCTTGTCGATGCTGCCTGGGCTGGTCAGCTCCGCGAGCATGTTCCGCAGGATGCCGTTCAGCTCCACCCCCTCCGAGGTCGGGCCCATGTTCCTGGGCAGGACGATGTCCGACTGCGTGTAGGAGGTGTCCCAGGTGGCGGGGATGAACTCGTCCCTGATGCCGAGCATGTGCGCCAGCAGCTGCAACGAGTGCAGGTACGCCGTGGACTCGGCGGCGGAGATGCGCACCTTCCACTCGCGCATCCCGCGCATGGAGTACGTCGCCAGCGTGTGCCACGTGACGAGCATGTCCTCCTGGCTGATCGGGATGGGCCCGGACCAGGGGGACGACTTGAGCAGGTGCCGTACGGCCGCGTGCACCAGCCGGGTCTTCACGGCCTCGACCACGGCCGTGCCGCCGGGCCCCCACGCGTTCTGGGGCCTGACCGCGTACGCCAGGACGTTCGTCTTGGCGACCCGGTCCTTCAGGTCCGCGCCGCCGGCCGAGTAGTAGACCGCGCGGGCCTCCTTGGGGATGGCGGTGGCCAGCATGCCGGCGCCGACGATGGTGAGGACGACGATGTAGTTGCCCTTGAGCGCGTGGAAGCGGGACGCGGCGTCCAGTTTGGCCTGGTCGGCCCATGACGGGAGCCGGCGTGCCTGCTCGATGAAGGCCCGCAGGTCGTCCGGCAGCCCGGCGGGCAGGGGCTGGTCGTTGCGGTTCCAGTCGTACAGCAGCCGGTTGACCTCGGGGATGGCGCCGCGGTCGAACAGCGAGGCGAGGAGCGGGTCGGCGACGTCGTCCCAGACCCAGCGGGGGTCGGCGCCGGCGCCGGTGCCGGAGCCGGCGACCGAGCCGGAGGCCGGCCAGGTCCAGCCGTCCGCGAGGGCGTCCGCCTGGGCCGGAGAGGTGATCCCCAAGGCGCCGAGCGCTCCCAGGGCGGTGCCCGAGATCAGTATCTCGCGCCTGCTCAACTCTGCCATGTCCTGCACTCCTTCGAGGTGGGGGTCCCGTTCAGGGCAGTCCTGACCGGCTCGCCGGAGATCCACCGAGCAGGGGGCACGCGTCGGCGTCGTCGCCTGGTCCACGCCTGCCGGGCTCTCCCATGCCGCTTCCTCCTTCTCGTCCGATGCCGAGAAGTGGGTGATACTGAGAAGTGGGTGATACTGAGATACAAACTTTGAGTCCGTGTATCATCATCAGAGCACGTTGTGACGGACATCACAAGACCCGCTCTTGAGGGAGAATCGACCCAGGAGGTGATCGTGGAATCCGTGTTGTCCGGCGTCATGGCGCCCTCGGGCTCGGAGTCGTTGCTGGAGCGCGCCTACGTCGACGCCGTCGAACGTGTCGACGACCTCGACGAGCTGCGGACGCGCATCCTCGACGCGGCCTACGAGCAGTTCTGCCGGATGGGCATCAGACGTTCCACCATGGAGGACGTCGCCCGGCTGGCCAAGGTGTCGCGGATCACCGTCTACCGGCGCTTCGACTCCAAGGACACGCTGGTCGAACACGTGGTGCGCCGGGAGTTCCGCCGCTACTTCGACCAGTTCCTCATCGACATCGAGCAGGCCGGCACCGCGGCCGACCGGGTGGTTCTCGGCTTCGTCAGCTCGTTGCGGGCCATTCGCGGCAATCCGCTGATCGGCGGGCTCATCGTCACCGAGCCCGACCTGCTCGTCCCGTCCATGATGACCGACGGGGGCCGGACTCTGGCCACCGTGCGGCAGTTCGTCGCCGGTCAGCTCCGCCGCGAGCAGCGCGCGGGCAACGTGGCGGCCAGTCTCGACGCCGACCTCGTGGCCGAGATGATGGTGCGCATCTCCACCTCCTTCCTGGCGATCCCCAGCGCCGTCATCGACCTGAACGACGACGCCCAACTGGCCTCGGTGGCCAGGCGCTTCCTCGTGCCCATGCTCGACCCGCCCGGCTGATCCCCCGCTGCTCCCGCCGCGGCTCAGGACAGATGACCGGGCAGGTCGGTGAGGCGTTCGACGCGGAGCACCGTACCGTCCGCCGCCGGTGACGGTCCGCCGGTGACGAAGTCGATGCCGCGGTCCAGCCAGATGCCGGTGAGCCCGGCGAGGGCGGCCGCGTGCACGTCGCTGTCCAGCATGTCGCCCACGTTGACCGCCCGCGCGGGGTCCGTACGCATCCAGCGGCAGGCGGCGGCGTAGGCGGCGGGCTTGGCGGCGCCGAGCTCGGCCGGGGTCAGCACGGCCTCGAAGTATTCGAGCAGGCCGAAGCGGGCGAGCTTGGCACGCTGCTGCCCCGGGTCGCCGTTGGTGAGGACGGCCAGTCGCGGCCCCCGGGGCAGCGCCTTCAGGGCCTCCAGGCACGGCCGTACGTCGGGATAGCTGCGCCAGGACCGCTCGAACGCGGTGAGGTAGCGCTCGGCGATCCAGGCGTCCAGCAGGCCGGGATCCTCGGGGACCGGCTCACCGAGCAGCGGCATGAAGGCCCGCGCCCTGCGCCGGTGATGCTCGGCGAAGGAACACTGACCGGCCAGGTACTCCCGCATGTGGCGCCCCTCCAGCGTCCACCACGCCGCCACGAGCTCCTCCGGCGCGGCCGTCGCGTCCGGCGCGGCCGAGACGATCTGCCCGATCGTCTCCATGACCGCGCTTCGGTGATCGACCAGGGTGCCGTCCAGGTCGAAGAAGATCACGTCCGCCATCGGGCGATCATCTCAGTGGGGCGGGCAGTTCGACGACGATCCGGAGCCCGCCCTCGGGGCGCGCGACGATGGCGAGGGACCCGTCGTGCACCTGGACGATGCTCTTGACGATCGCCAGGCCGAGGCCGACGCCCGCGTGGTCGTCGTCGCGCGTCCTTCCGGTGCCCCGCTGGAACGGTTCGGTGAGGGTGGAGACCAGTCGCGGGGACAGCCTCTCGCCGCTGTTCTCGACCGTGAGCACCACGGTCCCGGGCCGTACGCCGGTCCCGACCCGTACGGTGCCCTGCCGGGGCAGGTTGTGCACGATCGCGTTGTGCACCAGGTTCGTCGTCATCTGGAGCAGGAGCGCCTGCGACCCGGAGGCCGGGGCGACCTCACCGGAGGTCTCGACGGTGACACCGCGTCTTTCGGCGAGCGGCAGCAGCGTCTCGGCGGCCTCCTCCACGAGCAGCGACAGGTCGACGGGTTCGCGGGCGAAGGACCTCCGGTCGGCACGGCTGAGCACGAGCAGCGCCTCGGTGAGGTCGATCGCCCGGCTGTTGACGGCGTGCAGGCGCTCGACGAGTTCGCCGTGGTCGTGCGCCGGGTCCTTGCGGGCCACGTCGAGCAGCGACTGCGAGATCGCCAGCGGGGTGCGCAGCTCGTGCGAGGCGTTGGCGGCGAACCTCTGCTGCTCGGCGACGTGTGCTTCGAGCCGGGCGAGCATGGCGTCGAAGGCGTCGGCGAGCTCGCGGAGCTCGTCCTTGCGGCCCTCCAGCCGGATCCGGTGGGAGAGCGAGCCGTTCGCGGCCACGCGGGTCGCGTCCGTGATGCGGGTCAGCGGGGCGAGCATGCGGCCGGCGAGGATCCACCCGCCCACGAGGCCGAACACCAGCAGGAAGACCAGCACCGTGCCGGTGGCGGGCAGGAAGCTGCGCAGGAGGATGAACCGGTTGGGCACGAATCCCGTGGTGTTCCTGACCGTGTCGTCGGGCATGACCCGCAGGAACACCCATCCGGCCGTGATCAGCATCGCGCCGGCGAGCATGAGGAACCCGGCGTAGCTGAGGGTGAGCTTGAGCCGGACGCTCAACCCGGGCGCCCGGCCCGCGGTCTCCTCCCCCACGTCAGGCGCCGGGTGCCGGATCGATGCGGTAGCCGGCGCCGGGCACGGTGGCGATGATCCAGGGTTCGCCGAGGCGTTTGCGCAGCGCCGAGACCGTGATGCGCACGGCGTTGGTGAACGGGTCGGCGTTCTCGTCCCACGCCCGCGCGAGCAGCTCCTCGGCGCTGACGACTCCGCCCTCGGCGGCGACGAGGACTTCGAGCACGGCGAACTGCTTCCTGGTCAGCGCGACGTACCGGCCGTCGCGGTAGACCTCGCGGCGGAACGGGTCGAGCCGCAGGCCCGCGATCTCCCGTACCGGCGGTCTGCTGTAGGCGCGCCTGCGGTCGAGCGCCCTGAGCCTGAGCACGAGTTCGCGCAGTTCGAACGGCTTGGTGAGGTAGTCGTCGGCGCCCAGCTCGAACCCGGTGGCCTTGTCGTCGAGCCGGCCGGCGGCGGTCAGCATGAGGATCGGCATACCGCTGCCGGAGGCGACGATGCGCTTGGCGATCTCGTCCCCGGAGGGCCCGGGGATGTCCCGGTCGAGGACGGCGATGTCGTAGGCGTTGACGCCCAGCAGTTGCGTGGCGGTGTCGCCGTCACCGGCGATGTCGGCGGCGATCGCCTCCAGCCGCAGGCCGTCGCGGATGGCTTCCGCCAGATAGGGCTCGTCCTCGACGATCAGCACACGCATGCTTCCGAGGCTACGAGCCGGCGCCGCATATCGTCGGCATATCGAAAACCTGATACGTGCTGACAACACCGCGCCGCGTTGACTGGGGGCATGGTTGTCGTCGAACCGGTACGCACGCCCCCGCTCGCCGCAGGACGGCTTTGAAGCAGGCATGCGCGTGCCCGGGCAGGGCCTTCAGCCGCCCTCCGTGACGTGACGGCCTCCCGCATCGATCCCCGTACGACTCCAGCCGCCGACCGAAAGCTCCAGATCATGACGACCTCCACCCGGCAGGGCATCCAGGAGACCGTGGCCGCCAGCGCGCGGAAACTGACCAAGACCTACGGCCAGGGCGACGCCCAGGTGCATGCCCTGCGGGGCATCGACCTCGACCTCCCGCGCGGCAGGTTCACCGCGATCATGGGGCCGAGCGGGTCGGGCAAGTCCACCCTGATGCACTGCCTGGCCGGGCTCGACCAGCCCAGCGGCGGAAGCGTCACCGTGGCCGGCACCGACCTCGGATCGCTCGACGACGACGCGCTCACGATCTTCCGCCGCGAGCACATCGGCTTCGTGTTCCAGGCGTTCAACCTGCTGCCGATGCTGACCGCGGGCGAGAACATCCTGCTCCCGCTCGAACTGGGCGGCCGCCGGGCCGACGACGCGGCGCGGGAGCGCGCGCGCGTGCTCGCCGACGTCCTCGGCGTGGGCGACCGGCTCGGCCACCGGCCCGCGGAGTTGTCCGGCGGCCAGCAGCAGCGGGTCGCGATCGCGCGGGCCCTGATCAGCCAGCCGGACCTGCTGTTCGCCGACGAGCCCACGGGGAACCTGGACAGCACCACGTCGGCCGAGGTGCTGGAGCACTTGCGCCGGTCGGTGCGCGAGCTCGGCCAGACCATCGTGATGGTCACCCACGAGCGGGACGCGGCGACGTACGCCGACTACGTGGTCACCGTGCAGGACGGGCGGATCGCCTGATGCGGACCGTCTTCCTCGCCTCGCTGCGCACCCACATCCGCAGGTACGTCGCGGCGGCGATCGCGGTGGCCGTCGCGGTCGCCCTCGTCGTCGTGGTCGGCGTGCTCACCTCGGGGGCGCAGAGAGGGCTGATGGACGGCCTGGGGGCGCCGTACCGGAATGCCGACCACGTGGTCTCGGCGGCGGTGTGGCCGGCGTCCGAGCTGAACGCGAAGGCCGCGATCGCCTTCACCGAGCAGCACGGCGAGAACGCGGCCGCGACCGGCCGGGCGACGCTGCCGGTCCGCGCGAACGGCCGGCAGCTCACCGGGACGACGGTGGGCCCGATCGCCACCTCGGAGTCGTGGCGCTGGCAGAAGCTCAGCTCAGGGCGTTTCCCCGAACGCGCGGGCGAGGCCGTGGTGGACGTGTACTCCGCCCAGTCCGACAACATCGACGTGGGCGACCGGGTCCGGATCGGCGACGGCTCCGCCGCGGCCGACGTGCGGGTGGTCGGTGTCGTGGAGTCGCCCTCGCCCCCGGCCCAGGCCTCCATGTACGTCACCTGGCCCCAGTTGCTGCGCTGGCGCGACCGCCTCCATGTGAGCGCGGTGGCGGTGCGCGGCGACGTGGGCCGGCTCCCGGAGGGCGCGAAGGCGCAGACGCCGGAGGGGTTCGCCGCGGAGCGGCTGACCTACGTGCAGAACAGGGTGGACAGCCTGTCGGTGATGTTGCTGCTGTTCGCCGGGATCGCGCTCTTCGTCTCGGTCCTGGTCATCGCGAACACGTTCTCCATCCTGTTCGCCCAGCGGCTGCGCGACTTCGCGTTGCTGCGCTGCATCGGCGCGACCCGGCGGCAGGTGGTGCGTTCGGTGCGCCGCGAGGCGGCCGTCGTCGGCGTGCTCGCGTCGCTGACCGGGACGCTGCTCGGCGTCGGTCTCGGCTACGGGCTGATCGCCCTGATCAACGCCCTCGCGCCCACCACCCCGATGGGCGCCGCCGCGCTGCCCACGCTCTGGCTGCTGGGGGGCTTCGCCGTCGGCCTGGTGGTCACCTTGGTCGCGTCCTGGTTGCCGACCCGGCGGGTGGTCCGGGTGAGCCCGCTGGCGACGCTGCGCCCGGACGCCGCCGTGGACATGCACTCGGCCACCGGCCGCGTCCGGCTGGCGCTGGCCGCGATCCTCCTGGCCGGCGGGCTGGCCCTGCTCGGGGTGGCGATGGTCCGGGACAGTACGGCGCTCATGCTGGCGGGCGGCGGATCGGTGTTCGCGGGGGTGCTGCTGTTCGGGCCGGTGGTCATTCCCCGCCTGGTCTCGCTCGCCGGCGCGCTGCTCGGCCCCGCCGGGCGGCTGGCGACCAAGAACGCCGTACGCAATCCGCGGCGGACCGCCACCACCACCGCGTCCCTGCTGATCGGCGTCACCCTGACGACCGCCGTACTCACCGGGATGGCCACGTACCAGTCGTCGCTGGACAACCAGATCGGCCGGGACCACCCCATCGACGTCGCGCTCGCCTCGCCCAAGGGTCCGGTCACCCCTGACCTCCTCGACCGGGTGCGCCGGACCGCCGGTGTGGAGCAGGCCGTTCCGCTGGACGGCGCGGTGGCCCGGGTGGCCGGGCTCGACCGAGCCATCCCGGTCGTCACCGCGAAGGGCGTGGAGCGGGTGGCCCGCGACGGCGGGGCGTTCGCCCGGGTCGAGCCGGGAAAGATCAGGATCGACTCCGGGGCGTTCGGCAAGAACCTGGCTCTGCGGCCCGGCGACCGGGTCACGGTACGGGTCGGCGAGCGGCGTACCCAGTTGCAGGTCTCCATCGGCACCGGCTGGGGCCCGGTGGGCGTGGTCGCGCCCGAGACGCTGGCGACGCTGACCGACGCCCCCGAACCGCGCGCCGTCTGGATCCGCGCCTCCCCCGGCACGGACGCGGCCCGGCTCGGCGGCGCCCTCGACGAGCTGGCGGACCCGGCCGGCGCGACGATCGAGAACGGGTTGCGGACCTGGGAGTCGCTGAACCAGCAGCTCAGCACCTACAGCTGGGCGGCGCTCGGCCTGCTCGGCATCGCCGTCGTGATCGCCCTGATCGGGATCGCGAACACCCTGGGCCTCTCCGTGCTCGAACGCGCCCGCGAGCACGCGATGTTGCGCGCGCTCGGGCTCACCCGCGGGCAGTTGCGGCGGCTGCTGGCGACCGAGGCGGTGTTGCTGTCGGTGGTGGCCACCGCGCTCGGCACCGTGATCGGCCTCGGGTTCGCCTGGGTCGGCTACGAGACGCTCGTGACGCGGGCGCTCAGCGAGGCCACCATGCGGATCCCCTGGACGTCCCTCGGCCTCGTGGTCCTCGCCGCCGCCCTGGCCGGGCTCCTCGCCGCCGTCCTCCCGGCCCGCCGGGCCCGCCGGGTGACCCCGGCCGCGGGACTGTCCCTCGACTGACCTCGGGCTCTCCATGATCGGGGAGCCCGTCGCGGCCCCGGCCATACCATAAGGTACGGTATGTCGTGATCATCTGGAAGGAGATCGTTTCAGTGATGACGACGACGACCGCCGGCAAGGTACGCGGGGTCGACCAGGACGGCATCGCCGTCTTCCGGGGCATCCCGTACGCGCGGAGTCCCTTCGGGCCGCTCAGGATGGCCGCCCCGGTCCCCGCCGAACCCTGGGACGGCACCCGCGACGCCACCGGCTTCGGCCCCCGGCCGCCCCAGCCGCCGATGTTCCCCGGCCTGCCCACGTGGAGCTCCGCCGACGGGCTCGACTGCCTCACCCTCAACGTGTGGTCGCCCGATCCCGGTGGTTCCGGCCTCCCGGTGATGGTGTGGATCCACGGCGGCGCCTACCTCACGGGCTCGGCCGACCTCCCGGAGTTCGACGCGCGCCTGCCGGCGGGCGAGGGCGTGGTGGTGGTCTCGTTCAACTACCGGGTGGGGATGGAGGGCTTCGGCCAGGTCGACGGCGCCCCGCCGAACCGCGGGCTGCTGGACCAGGTCGCGGCGCTGCGCTGGGTCCAGGAGAACATCGCCGCGTTCGGCGGCGATCCCGGCCGGGTCACGCTCTTCGGCGAGTCGGCCGGGGCCGGCTCGATCGCCTGCCTGATGACGATGCCTTCGGCCGCCGGGCTGTTCCGGCGGGCGATCGCGCAGAGCGTGCCCGGCCTGTTCATCACTCCTGAACTGGCCGCCCGCGTCACCGCGGCCGTGCGCGCGCGGCTGGGTGGCGCGTCGCCGTACGAGAGCGCGCCGGAGGCGCTGATCACGGCGGCGAACGCGGTGGTCGCCGAGGAGTTCGCGGCCGAACCCCGCCGCTGGGGGGCGTTGGCGTTCGCGTCGATCCCGTTCCTGCCGGTGGTGGACGGCGACGTCCTGCCCTCGCTGCCGTGGCCAGCCCTGGCCGCCGGCGCCGCCCGGGACGTGGACCTGGTCGTGGGGTTCAACAAGGACGAGTTCGCCCTCTTCCTCGCCTCGGACCCGACGCCGGACGACCTGCTCGGCCACCGGTTCGACGCGGCCCTCGCGACGCTGGCCCCGCCCGGCGCGGACGCGGCCTACCGCGCCGCGCTCCCCGGGGCGTCCGTCCGGGAGTTGTACGGCAGGCTCATGTCCGACTGGCTGTTCAGGATGCCGAGCGCGTTGCTGGCCGACGCGCACGCCGGGCGCACCTTCGCGTACGAGCTGGCGTGGTCGCCCACCCCGCTGGGCGCGTGCCACGGCCTGGACGTGCCACTGACCTTCGGCACCCTGGACACGCCGCTGGGCACGATGCTGACCGGCGGCGCTCCCGAGGCGGAGACGCTCTCGCGGCGCTTCCGTACGGCGTGGACCCGGTTCGCGGCCACCGGCGACCCCGGCTGGCCCCGCCACGAGCCCGGGACGGCCATCACCCACGTCTTCGACGTCCGCCCCTCGGACGTGTCCGACCCGGAGGCGTCGTCCAGGGCGCTCTGGTCCACCACCGGCATCACCGTGACGGGCTGAACGATCATGGCAGGCAAACGCGACTGGCTGGAGACCGGGCTCGGCCTCCTGACCACGGACGGCGCCCGCGGGCTGACCATCGAGCGGCTGTGCGGTGAGCTCAACCTCACCAAGGGCTCCTTCTACCACCATTTCAAGGGCATGACCGGCTTCAAGCGGGATCTGCTCGAACACTTCGAGGCCGAGCACACCACCCGCTTCATCGCCGCGGCCGACAACTCCGGCGAGCACCCCCAGACCAGGCTGAACCTCCTGCTCGACCTCGTCCTGGACGACAAGGGCGGCAGCCAGGATCTGGAGATCGCCATGCGTTCCTGGGCTCTCCAGGATCCCGACGTACGCGCCGTGCAGGAGCGGGTCGACCGGACCCGCGTCGAGTACCTGCGTACCCTGTGGCGCGACCTCGGCGGCCGGGAGTCCGATGTCACTCCCATGGCCAAGCTGCTCTACCTGATCCTCGTCGGCGCCCAGCAGATCATCCCGCCCGTCCCCGCGGCCGAGCTGCGCGACGTCTACCTGCGGGCCCTGCGGCTCGTCCCTCAGGAGAACGGGGATGAGATCTCATGACGGGACAACCCGTGAGCACGGCGGCCCGGTGGGTCCCACGGCTGATGATCGCCACCGCGCTGCTCCACTTCGTCTGGGCCTTCGTCCAGCCGAACGCCTGGGCCGCGATCGCCGCCGACGGCTTCTGGCGCGGCGTCGCCGACACGGACGCCGCCGACTACTCCGCACGCGAGTCGAGCGTGTGGTTCATGGTCTCCGGCGTCGCCCTCCTGGCCCTGGGCACGCTCGCCCGGCACGTCCTCCGCACGACCGGCCGGCTGCCCGCCCAGCTCGGCTGGTACCTGGTGGCCATCGGCCTCGCGCTGTGCGTGCTCTACTTCCCCGTCACCGGCGGCTGGCCGCTGCTCGCGATCGGGCTGCTCAGCCTCGTGGCCGCGCGCCGTACCGGCTGACCGGACGCGAGAGCTGACCGAATCCATGAACAACCTGATCAAGGCCGCCCTCGCTTCGCGCTGCGCTGCCGCGACGTCGTGACGGTGGTGCTGGCGGGCTTCACGTTCACCAACACCTTCCATGCCTACAACCACGCCGTCGATCTCGGCCTGGGCGGCAACGCCTCCGACCCGTGGGTGCTCCTGCTGGTCTCCCTGGTCGGCGCGGCCGGGCTCGTCGCCAGGCTGCGCGTCCTCCGTCACCGCGGCAGGCGCCGGGCCGGCCCGCCGAGGAAGGAACCGTACACATGAACGTCCTGCTCGCCGGTGCCACCGGCACACTGGGCTCGGTCCTGGTCCGCCAATTGCTCGACGCCGGGCACTCGGTGCTGGGCATCACGAGGTCCGAGGCGGGGGCGAGACGCGTCGCCCAGGCGGGCGGCGTCCCCGTGGTCGCGGACGTGATGGACCGGGAGAGCCTGCTGACCGCGCTCGACGGCGTACGGGCGCACGCCGTGGTGCACCAGGCCACCGCGATCAACGGCCTGCCGCTGTTCCACCGCGCCCTCTACGCGACCGACGCCCTCCGCGACCGCGGCACCGCCCACCTCGTCGAGGCCGCGGGGGTGGTCGGCGCGCGCAGGTTCGTCACCCAGTCGTTCTTCCTCGGGTACGGCTACCGCGACCACGGCGACGACCTCGTCACCGAGGACCGGCCGTTCGCGGAACCCGGGCAGGGGGCCTTCGACCCGCACATGCGGTCGATGCGGGCCAACGAGGAGCAGGTGTTCGCAGCCCCGGGGATCGACGGGATCTCCCTTCGCTACGGCATGTTCTACGGGCCGGAGCCGTCCACCAGGAAGCTGATGGACATGACCAGGAAGCGCCTGCTTCCGGTGCCGGACCCCGCGGGCACGGTCTCGCTGATCCACATCGAGGACGCCGCCTCGGCCGCGGTGTCGGCCCTGGAACGCGGCACGCCGGGCCGTCCGTACAACATCGCCGACGATCGTCCCGTCCGCTTCGACGTCTATGTCAGGGCGCTGGCGCGGGCGGCCGGCGCGCCTGTCCCGTGGGCGGTGCCGGGCGGGCTGCTGCGCGCGATGCCGTACATGCACGCGCTCATGGTCGGCACCCGCATCAGGATCAGCAGCGAACGGGCGAAACGCGAGCTCGGCTGGACACCCCGCTACCCGTCCTACCGCGAAGGGCTCGCCACCTGCTGAGCCGCGGCCGTCCGCCCCCTCCGCCGGACGGCACCCGCCCGCTCGGCGTCCTAGCCGCGCTTGGGCCAGATGAGGCCCTGGTCGGTCCAGACGACGCCCTTGTTGCGGCAGAGGCAGAACGGGTGGCCGACGGGGTCGGTGTAGACGCGCCAGCCGTAGCCGTTGGGGCCGATGGAGTCCTGCTTCAGGGACGCGCCGAGGGCCAGGACGCGGCTCTGCTCGGCCTCGATGTCGTCGACCTCGAAGTCGAGGTGGAACTGCTTGGGATGCTCACTGTCGGGCCACCGCGGGGCGCGGTAGTCCTCCACCGGGTTGAAGGCCAGCTCGATCTCACCGAACTGGACACCGGCCCAGTTCTCGTGGCTGCCCTCCTTGATCGGGCGACCCGTCACCTCGGAGTAGAAGGCCGCCAGTTTCATCGCGTCCGGGCAGTCGATGATGAAGTCGGTGAGTCGCAACATCCCGCGATCCTGCCACAAGATCAAATGCCCAGGACTTCGAGACAGGCCCTACCCGAGGAATTCCCGCAGCGACCGTGGCCGGCGGCCCAGGATGTCGGACACGGTCGTGGTCGTGCTCGCCCAGCGTCCGTCCCCGATCTGCGCCATGAGCTCGGCCAGGTCCCGGGCGGCGGGGGCGGGCATGCCGCGCTTCTCCAGGCGCGCGGCGGCCTCATCGACCGGCAGGTCCACATACCGTACGGTCCGGCCGGACGCGCGGGTGAGCTCGGCGGCGATCTCGTCATGGGTGTAGGCCGCCGGCCCGGTGAGCTCGTACGTGGCGTCGGCCCCCACGGGACGCGTGAGCAGCACGGCCGCCACCGCCGCGATGTCACGCGCGTCGATGTAGCCGACCCTGCCCCTGCCGTACGAGCCGAAGATGCGTCCCTCCTCGTCGACGTCGCCCGCGAGGTTCTGCATGAAGCCGACGGGCGCCAGGATCGACCACGGCACCCCCGACGCCTTGAGATGGTCGTCGACCCGTCCGTGCATGCCGAACCCGAGCAGGCTGCCCGACGTCACACCGCGTACGGAGACGGTCACCACCTGCGCCGCGCCCGCGGCCGCCGCGTGATCGACGACCGCCCGGTGGGCCGCCACGAAGCCCGGCCACTGCGCGCTGTTGAGAAAGAGCCTGTCGCCCGGCTCGACCGGAATGCTCTCCGGCCGCTCCAGGTCGCCGACCACGTAGTCGTAGCCCAGCTCCTCGCCCTGGTCCGCACGCCGCACGACGGCTCGCGCCGCGCCGCCCAGTTCCCCGATCAGCGCACGCCCGATCGTGCCCGTCGCGCCCGTCACCACGATCATCACGAACCTCCTGAGTAGAACGTCCCGTTCCAGCTTAACCGGAAGATCGTCATCCACTTAAATCGTCAGGCACTCCGTACCGGGCGGCGAGGGCGGCGGCGCGGTCGCGCAGGGAGGTGCGCAACCACTGCGGGGACAGGGCTTCCGCGCCCATGCCGAGCTGCCACAGCGCCCATACGGCGTGCCGCGCATCCTGGAAGGTCAGCTCCAGGCGCAGCCGGCCGTCCGGGTCGCTTTCCTCGGCGAGGACGGTCAGCGCGGTGCCCACCAGTTCCTCCCGCCGTGCCGGGTCCATCCGCACCAGGACGGTGACCTGGTCGCCACCGGCCCGAAAACGGGTGCTGCGTTCCTGCCAGGCGCGGTCCAGATCGACCCGGTCCGGTCGCTGCGCGGGTTCGGGGAGCTCCTCGGCGGCCGAGATCCGCGACAGCCGGTAGGTACGGTCCTCACCGGACCTCGTGGCCAGCAGGTAGCCCCGGTCCCGTACGGTGACCAGGCCGATCGGGTCCACCGTGCGCCACTGCGGGGCCTGGTCGAGGGCCGCGTACCGGATGCGCAGCCGGTGTCCGGCGAACACCGCGCGCAGGACCTCGGCCGCGACGGCGTCAGGCACCTCCTCGTCCACCAGCCGGCGCGAGAGGAGGTCGGTCTCCGGGTCGATGAGCAACCGCTCGGCCGCCCCGGCCGCGGTGTTCCGGTAGCTGTCGGGGAGCGCGTCGACCACCTTGAGCATCGCCGAGGCCAGCGCCGAGCCGAGCCCGAACCCGTGCGCGCCGCGCCGCGATCCGGCGACCAGCAGGGCCAGGGCCTCGTCGTGATTCAGCCCGGTCAGCTCGGTACGGAAGCCGGGCAACAACGCGAAACCGCCGTGCCGGCCGCGTTCGGCGTAGACCGGGACGCCCGCCGCGGACAGCGCCTCGATGTCGCGCAGCACGGTACGGGTGGACACCTCCAGCTCGCGGGCCAGCGCCGCCGCGGACAACCGGCCGTGCTGCCGCAGCAGCAACACCAGGGACACCAACCGGTCGGCACGCATACGAAAACCCTAAAGGCATATACGACACAAGATGTCGTGATTTGCCGGGAGGCTTGTCCACACGACGACGACGGCGGTCATCAAGCTGTTGGACGTCCTGATGTCGACTATTCGAACGGAGCTGATATGGCAATGGAGCGAACGGCGGTCAACCCGTGGGCGTGGTCGGTGGAGATGGGCTACAACCAGGGCGAACTCGTCTCCGGGAACACCCGGACCCTGTACTGCTCCGGGCAGACCGCGATGAGCAGCGAGGGCAAGCCCCAGCACGCCGATGACATGGCGGCACAGCTGACGCTGAGCCTCGACAACCTGGAGGCGGTGCTCGGCGAGGCCGGCATGTCCCTCGCGGACCTCGTCCGGCTGAACGTCTACACCACCGACGTCGACCGGCTCTTCGAGCACTACGGCGTGCTGGCGGCCCGGCTGGGCGCGGCCGGGGTGGCGCCGTCCACCACGATGCTCGGGGTGACCCGGCTGGCGATCCCCGGCCTGCTGGTCGAACTTGAGGGCACCGCCGTCGCCTGACCCGGCCGGGCGATCGGCGCTTGACCAACCGGACCGCAGTCCGTTAGCTTGGGAGCTCTACTCGGACTGCGGTCCGCTTAACGTCTCGCGGCAGGAGATCGCCCATGCTCAAGAAGATGATCCTGGCCGGCCTGGCCGGCACGGTGGCCCTCATGACACTCGGAACGGCCGGTTCGTACGCCGACTCGCGCCCCGACCAGACCGTCTACCACAGCCACAAGGAAGGAGGCTCGCCCTGCGAGGGGCTTGAGGGATGCACGTTCGTACAGCTGAAGGGTGACCCGAGGACCGGGGCCTCGGAGGCCATGTTCACCCTCAAGGCGGGCACCCCCTTCCCGCCGCACTGGCACACCAGCCCCGAGCACGTCGTCGGGGTCTCCGGGGTCATGTTGTGGCACGTCAAGGGGCGAAAGACGTACCGGGTCGGTGCGGGCGACTACCTGTACTACCCGTCCAAGGCCGTGCACTGGGGCAAGTGCGCACCGGGCGCCGACTGCGTCTACTACGTGTACGACTCCAAGCCCTACGACTTCCACCCCGCCGAACGCAAGTAAGGGAGGCCCGAACCGGACGTGGCCGGTTGTGGACGCCGTCGGCCCGGTGACGGCGGGCGGGGGCGGGTGGATGCTGGGGGACCCGCGGACCGGCCGCGCGTCCGCTCACCCCAGACGGAAAGCACGATCATGGCCATTCCCGGCAGAGATCCCCAGCCCCCGACCGAGCTGACCCGGCTGATCGACGAGGCCGTCGCCCGGACCATTCCGGACCAGAAGAGCGACCCCGAGTGGGCTCTGGCCGGCCCGGACCAGAAGGTGGACTTCGACGCCACCTACCAGGTGGACAAGCCGGGCAGCGAGGTCCCGGTCTGGAGCCTGCGCCCGTACGCCTTTCTGGAGGCTCCCGAAACCCGCCCGTACACGGTCAACCCGAGCCTGTACCGCAACGCGCAGCTCAACATGAACTGCGGTGGTGAAGCGGGCCGAGGTCATCTGGGAGAACAAGGCGGCGACGGTCGAGGACTACCGGTGGGCGGTCGAGATGCTGAGCCATGTCGTCTTCGCCGACCCGCACTACGAGGACGCCCGGCTGCTGGAGGCCGCCTTCCTGGAGCAGCTCGGCTACCAGGCCGAGAGCGGCCCCTGGCGCAACTACTACCTCGCGGCGGCGCGGGAGCTGCGCGTGCGTCCCGTCCCCGCGCCCAAGGGGAAGAAGAAGGAGAAGGAGAAAGTCAAGGCGCACTCGATCATCAGCCCCGACGTGATCGACGCGATGCCGCTGGACATGGTCTTCGACTACATGGGCATCCGGCTCGACGGTCCCGCCGCCGCCAAGGTGCCGCAGCCGCCGTTCATCCAGATCTACGTCACCGACGACCCGACGGTCGAGGGCGCGACGATGGCGCGGCGACGGTCCCGCGGCGGGGAAAACCGGTTGAGCGGCCCTTTCGCGTTCCCCTAGATTGTCTGCCGCCCATCGCAGTGAGGACAGAGGACATACCCGCGTGACCCCGCCTGCTCTTCAGATCTGACACCTTCTTCCGTTCACCTTCAAGCCGGCGTCGCCGCCGGCTCCGCCGGGCTGCCCGCATGCGCCCGGTCATACAGCGTTTGAGGCCGCGCGTAATCGGTCTCGTGTCAGATCTAGAGAGATCATGTCTTCACAACCTCATATCGTGCTGCCCTGGATCGTCCGCCGGACCGGGCTGCCACTGCTGTCGCTGCGGTGCGTGGACTGCCGGTCACGGTCCGCCACCGTCGGCGAGGGCAGGTTCCGCGTCAACGCCAACGGCAAGCTGCTGGACGTGTGGCTGCTGGTCCGCTGCGTGTCCTGCGACCGTACGCGCAAGCTCACCCTGCACGATCGGGCGCCGGTCAGATCGTTCGATCCGGTCGAGCTCGACGGCTACTACGCCAACGATCCGGAGCTGGTGGCGTCCAGGCTGCTGGACCCGCTGCTCGCCCGGCGCAACCGTTTCACCCTCGACTGGAAGGGGGTTTGGCGGCTGGACACGCCGTCGGCCTGGCTCGACCAGGCGTGGCCGGTCCAGGTGGAGGTCACGTTCCAGGATCCGGTGCCGGTGCGCCCGGACCGGCTCATCGCGCGGGAACTCGGCCTCAGCAGGAACGAGGTGCTGCGCCGGGTCAAGTGCGAGATACCGCTGCATCGTCCGACGAGCACCGGGTTCACCTTCATGGTGATCGCCGCCGACTAGCGGGCACGTAGCCGCTGTCGGGCGGGCCGGAGGCGGAGAACCTCCGGCCCGCGCGCGCCCGGCCCGACGAGCGCCGCCGGGGCAAAACGTACTATATTCAGAGAATGGTGAAACTAACCGGCAATCTGCGCCGTCCGGACGCGGAGCTCCGATTCGCCGACAGGGGCGGGGACGGCCCGGCGGTGGTGTTCACGCACGGCGCCGGCATGGACCACACGATGTTCGAGGCCCAGGCAGACGCCCTCGGGCAGGCAGGACACCGTACGGTCCTGTGGGACCTGCGCGGGCACGGCGAGTCCGCGCAGCACCCGGGTGCGCGCTTCACGGCGGCCGGCGCGCTCGCCGACCTGGCCGCCCTGCTCGACAAGCTCGGAATCGACCGTCCCGTGCTCGTGGGGCACTCGCTCGGGGGCAATCTCTCCCAGACGTTCGTACGCCGGCACGCGGGACGGGCCGGCGGGCTCGTCGTCCTCGACTCGACCTGGAACACCGGCCCGCTGAGCGGCGTCGAGCGCCTCGGGCTCGGCCTGTCCGTCCCCATGCTCAGGCTGATCCCGGCCGCCCGGCTGCCCGGTCTCATGGCACGCGCCTCCGCCGTCTCGCCGGAGGCCGTCGCGCGGATCGAGGCGACGTTCAGGCGTATGCCGAAAGCCGCTTTCCTGGACGTCTGGCGCGCGACCGTCTCACTCGTCTCGCCCGACCCGGCCTACCGTACGCCGGTGCCCCTGGGGTTGATCAGGGGGGCCGAGGACCGTACCGGCAACATCGCCGCGGCGATGCCGCGATGGGCACGGGCGGAAGGCGTATCCGAGCAGGTCATCCCCGGCGCGGGCCATGTCGTCACCCTCGACGCCCCGGACGCGACCACGCGAGCGCTCCTGCGCCTGCTGGAACAGTGGCGGCTCGACGAGGCCATCGACGGGGCCCGCGACGGGGCCCGCGACGAGCGGAGCGCCGGGTGATGGACGAGGAGCAGACGCGGTTCGTCGACGCGATGGGCGACACGCTGGCGTCCTGGAACCTGCCGAGGGCCACCGGCCGCGTCTACGGGTATCTGCTGCTGCGCGGGGAGCCGTCCACGTCCGAACGCCTGCGCGCCGACCTCGCGCTCAGCGCGGGGGCCGTGAGCACCTCGACGCGGGAACTGGTCTCCTGGGGGCTGGCCAGGACGATCGCCCAGCCCGGCAGCCGCCGCCTGCTCGTCGAGGCCGCCGGCGGGTTCGAGCAGCTCCTGTCCGCGAGCCACGTACGCGCCCGCGCGTTCATCCGCACCCTGCGCGCGGCGCAGGAGCTCACGGACGACGACCGGGCCGCACGACGCCTCCGGGACGTCACGGACCTCTTCGCCGCGTACGTCGAGGCGGGCGAACAGATGCTCCGCGGACACACTCAGACCTGAGCCCGACCGGTCCGCTCCGGCCGCCGGGATCGCCCTCTCAGCCGGTGTGGAGGACCCGGAACCGGCCGGGCCGCGCCGGGTCCCGTTCGACGACCTGGATCGGCGGCCAGGCCCACTGCCAGACGCCGATGCCGGGCGTACGGGAGAACCGGATCTGCCCGCGGGTGCCCTCGACCGCGACCCGCGGCCAGGCTTCGGCGACGCGATCCCGGTCCGTACCGTGGGAACGCAGCACCTCGGCCAGGACGGCGACCGTGTCGTAGCCCTCGAAGGCGACGAAGGACGGTGATCCGGCCAGCCGTTCGCGGAGGGCCGTCTCGACCCGGGCCCCGAGCGGGCCGAGGCGTTCGGGCAGGTAACGCAGGAACGGGATCGCGGCGCCGTCGTCGCCCAGCAGCTCCGCCCACTCGGCGAACTCCGGCTGCCCGGCCGGCGCGCCGATCAGGATCCCGGCGAGCCGCCGGTCGCGGCGGACGCACTCGACGATCGGGACCGCCGGCTCCGGATGTCCGACCAGCAGAAGGAGGGCCGTCGCGCCGTCGCCGGCGAGTTCGTCGCACACGGCCTCGGGGGTGAGCGTGCCCATGTCGAGTTCGAGGACGGTGCCGCCGCGTACGGCGAGGTGGTCCCGCAGGATGCGGGTCCCGGACGCCCAGTAGACACTCGGCTGGGCGGCCACGGCGATCCGCGTGTGGCCCGCGCCGAGGAGGAAGTCGGCGTAGATCCGCCAGCCCCGGGACTGCGCGGGGGCGAGGCGCGCCACCCGTTCCGTCGGCTGCTCGGTGAGCGCGTCGAGCACCGCCGACGAGCACAGGAACGGCAACCCGAGGGCGTCGGCCCTGGCGGCGGCGGCGCGGGCGACGACGCTGTGGTACTCCCCCGCCACGGCGGCCACGCCGATACCGGCCAGCTCGTCCACTGCCGCCGCGGCCCTCAGCGGATCCGCCGCGGTGTCCCGGACCACCAGTTCGAGCGGCCGTCCGGCGATCCCGCCGGTGTCGTTGACGTCCCGGACGGCCAGTTCGAGGCCGGCGAGCAGGTGCCGGCCCGCCTCGACCCAGCCGGGGCGGGTCAGCGGGGCGAGAGCGCCGATCCGTACAGGTGGTCGGCCGGTCCGGCCCGTAC
Organism: Nonomuraea sp. WAC 01424; assembly: GCF_003947315.1. Classification (NCBI taxonomy): domain Bacteria; kingdom Bacillati; phylum Actinomycetota; class Actinomycetes; order Streptosporangiales; family Streptosporangiaceae; genus Nonomuraea; species Nonomuraea sp. WAC 01424. The sequence goes on along the minus strand of NZ_QHHZ01000004.1, from coordinate 199,657 downwards.
CCGGCGGTGGTGGTGGGGTGTTCATACGTTGGCGTCTCCCGTGTGGTGATTCCTTGCAGTATGCCGCGAAGATCCCTTCTCGGCGGTCACGCTGAAGTGGGTTCCTTCCTCGGCGGTCACGCCGAGGCCGGCCGTTCCGCCGCGCGGTCCGGTGATCGACGGCCCGGTGATCGACGGCCTGGGCACAGGAACGGCCCCTGACCACGATCGTGGTCAGGGGCCGGTCGTTCCGTGCGGGCCTCTTCGGCTCAGGCGACCCGCTCGTCGACGCCCACGGCGCCGACGCCGGAGCCGAGCCGGCCGCAGACGCCCTGCGACTGACCGGAGCCGCCCGGCGCGAGGGTGACCCACTCCCCTACGACGTCCGGCGCCCAGCCGCAGGTGACCACGGCCCGGAAGCGCCAGGTCTGGCCCGTGGGATTGCTGCACATCGCGATGCCGAGGTAGTTGTCGTTGTTGTGCACGAAGGTGTCGCAGTCGAGGACGGTGGCGGCCGAGGCCGGCGCGGTGAACCCGAGCGACAGCAGCGTGACGGCTCCGGCGACCACCGCCGCGACCTGCTTGGTCCTGAGCATTGCCCCTCCTGGAGAAGTAGTTGAATGTCACTTTGCGTTATAGAGCGTACGCAAAGAGTGGCCGGGAGGGAACTCTCCGTACCGCCGGATCGCCGGTCACGCGGTGCCTGCCGCCGACGGGCGTGACCGGCCGCTTCCCGTCCATGGGCGCTCGCCGGGGACGGGGATGGCGGGGGCGAGGTCGTACAACAGTCGTTGTGAACCCCGGTAGACGGCGGTCAGCAGTGGCGGGGCCGCCTCCAGCTCGGCGGCCAGCGCGTCGAGCGCGGCGGGCAGTTCCACGTCCCCGGCCGCGACCGCGACGCAGGCGCAGCCGGGCAGTTCGGCGGCCAGTGGCCGGATGGTCCCGGTGAACAGGGCGGCGACCGGGTCCGGGACCACCTCCTCGCGTACCGCGTCCATGACGAGCGCGGCGACGCTGCGCAACTGGGGGAAGCGGACCGCGGCGGCGAACATGGTCTCGTGCACCAGCTCCGCGCCCGGCCCGGGGCGGGCCACGACCCGCAGGTGCCGCGGGGTCAGCGGGAGCCAGTTCCAGTCGATGGTGTCGGCGTCGGCCACCACCACGTCGTCACGGTCGTCGGTCAGCGCCCGCAGGAGCGCGGCGTCGGCGTGCCCGCACAACAGCAGCGTCGCGGGGGGCAGGGCGCGGTCGGGGGCCGGTAAGAGGGGCGGCGCGGGCGTGAGCCGCAGCCGCATCACCTGCTCAAGGCCGGCCACGTCTCCCCCGTCGCTCCACCGCCGGCCGGAGTGGCCTTTCGGGCCGGGGGTGGGGGCGAGGTCGGCGCCGTCCGGCGCGGGCACAGGACCGTTGCGAGCGGGACCGTTGAGGGGAGGGACGAGCGGGGCTGAGGCAGTTGGAGTCGGGACGGTGGGAGCCTGGGCGGCTGGAGCCGGCGTACGCGGGGTTGGGGCGGTCCGGGCTGAGGTGGGCGGGGTGGAGCCGTTCGGGGGTGGGGTGGGGGTGGGTACGGGGGGTGGGGGCCAGCGGCCGTCGGCGAGCGGGGAGCTTACGGTGGCGGTGGGGACGATGGCCCGGACCAGCTCGGCGGCGTCCTCGCGGGCCCCGCACTCCACGAAGACCTCGGCCCCGCGGGCGGACAGCACGGTGATGGCCTGGTGGAAGTGGACGGTGACCACCATGGCGTTGGCGGTAACGGCGACCGGGTCGTCGTCCGAGGTGAGCATGCGCCGCAACGTCGGCGAGAACACCGGCCAGCGCGCCGCCGCCGCCTCGACACCGCGCAGGCGGCGTCTCAGGCCGGTGGCCGCGGCGGCGACGGCGGGCGTGTGAGCGGGGTGTGGCACCTGAAGCCCCCTACCCATCCAGCCCGGCTGCTCAGCGGCCCTCCAGTTCGGTTGGTCGGTGGTGGTCCAGCCCAGTTGCTCGGCGATTCGTGCCGCGAGCGGCATCATCTCTCGTGGCCCGGACAGTACGCACTGCCGCGGGCTGTTGTCGCAGCCGACCACGAGATCGGGATGGTCGAGCAGGCCGACCAGGTGCCGTCCGCGTACGGCGGACACGCCGAGGGGCATCATCGTGCCGTCCCAGCCCAGTTCGGTCAGCGCGCGGCTGCGTTCGCAGGCCAGGCGCGCGCCGTCGCGCACGCTCAGGACGCCGGCCGCCACCAGGGCCCACAGCTCGCCGAGCCCCTGGCCCACCAGCGCGTACGGCTGGAGGCCCTCCCGTGCCAGGGCGTCGAAGGTGGCTAACGACACCGCCATCAAGGCCAGATAGTGGGCCTCGGGGCCGGGCGGGCGGGGCGCGTCCGGCGTGAGGAGGTACGCGCTGACCTGCGAGGCGCCGTACTCGGCGGCGACGGCGTCGATGTCCGACAGGAGCGCCGGGACGGCCGGCGTACCGGCGGCGAGGGCCGTCAGTGCGCCTGAGGGGGGAATGGCTACGCTGCCCGGGAATACCGCGACGACTTTGCTGCGCATGCAGCCCCTTCCTGGAGCGGGCTTCGCGACACACAAGGAAGGACCGGCATGGGGTACGGCCATGAGCTGCCGTACCTCATCGCCGGCCCGTTCGGCCGAACGACTGATACCGCTCGCACACCATGAGTAGTCGTTCCATCGCGACACGTCACCCTATCGCCGGAGAAACTCGCCTATAGCCGCCCTCACCTCTTGTAATGGCGAAATGCGGCCTTTGCCGCGTTCCTCATAACGGCGATCACCAACCCCCTCCGCCCGCGCGCCCGTATGGCACCGCCCGGAAGGGCGCGCCGGGTTCGGGGGCCGGCGCGGCCTTCGCAGGGGGTCAGCGGGTGGTGATCTCGCTGGCGGACAGGTTGCCCCAGGTGTGGTTGGCGGCCTTGACGACCAGGCGGACCTGGGTGGTCGTGACCGGGGCGGGAAGCGGCACCGAGCGGCGTTCGACCGTGGCGGTGTTGCTCGCCCAGGTGATCGCCGCGCCGGCCGCCTGGGTCACCCAGGCGGAGCCGTTCCAGGTCTGGACGTCGAGGGAGGTGATGCCCTGGCCCTGGCCGAAGTGGGTGGCCAGGGCGACCTCGCCGACCGTTCTGGGGTTGGGGAAGGTGAGGGTGACGGTGCCCGGGTAGGTCACGCCGGTGGACGGGCTGGCCCAGGTGGTGTAGTCCCAGCCGTCGGTGAGGGCGGCGGGGGTGGTGCTCTGGCCGTTGCCGAAGGACGTGGTCACGGTCGCGGCCGGTTCGGACAGGCCCGCGCCCGCGACCCGCTGGACGGCGCCGAGGTCGGGCATGCCCGAGGGCAGGGCCGTGCCGGAGACGTCACGGCCGCCGTCGGAGGGGATCTCCAGGCCCTGCCGCAGGACCGGGGAGGACGCGGCCGGGAGGTATCCGGACAGGTCGGCCAGCGTGGTGGCGGTGCCGGGGGCGGTCAGCAGCGGGTTGCCGGACAGGGCGGCCTTGTCGCCGCCGGGGACCGGGCCGGAGTAGTAGAGGTTGCGGTCGTACTGGACGGCGCCGCCGTCGTTGTAGGGGAGGTTGGCGCCGTTGTGGATGACGTTGTTGCGCAGCCGGATGTTGCTCACCGAGCTGCTCCACACCTTGACCAGGCTGAACGACGCCCGGTCCGGGTGGTTCTGGATGAACGGCGTCAGCGGCACCCAGATGGTGTTGTTGTAGGCGTCGATGTTCCTGGTGTTGGTGGAGAAGGCGAAGACCTGGTTGGCGTCGTTCTGGCTGACGTTGTAGCGGATGGTCGCCTCGGCCGGTCCGGTGCCGGTCGAGACGGCGATGAAGAAGCCGCCCTCGTTGTCGTGGCTGAAGTTGTACTGGACCAGGCTGCGGTGGACGGAGGCGTCGGCGTCGAAGGCGTTGCCGTCGCTGGCCAGGCCCCAGTACTTCGTCCCGGACACCTCGTTGAACTGGACCACGGTGTCGTCGGCCCCGGCCCACCAGATGCCGACGTTGCCGTGGTTCTGGGCGGTCCTGCCGACCCGGTTGCGTTCGATGAGCGCGCCCTGGGCCTGCATGACGGTGATGCCGCCGGCGGAGATGTCGTGCACGTCGTTGCCGCGGACGACGACCCCCGTGCTGGGCGTCCAGGGCCGGTAGTCGGCAGCGGGGATGCCCATGAGGTCGCTCCACAGGGACGTCCAGCCTTCGCGCTGCATCCACTGGGACCAGGTGACGATCCCGTAGGAGCGGGAGTCGGCCACCTCGTTGTTCTCGATCAGCAGGTCCTGGTAGTAGGTGGCGGTGTTCTTGCCCAGCGCGCTGACGATGATCCCGCCCGCGGAGGGGTTGGAGGACTGCGAGCCGGAGGTGGCGCCCTGGATCGCGTGCACGTAGTTGCCGCGCACGGTGATCCGGGGGACGGCGCCGAGGTCGGTCGCGGTGACGGCGATGCCGATGCGCGGCGTGCCGCCCGATCCGGTGTTGGTCACCTCGAACCCGTCGAGGACGACGTCGTGCAGGTCGGCGAGCTTGACGGCCGCGTCCACGACGCCGCCGCCCGCGATGGACGGCCGGGCGCCGGTGCCGTAGGAGGTGAAGGTGACCGGACTGCCGGCCGAGCCCGAGCCGCGCGGCGCCAGGCGGCCGGTCCACTGGCCTCCGGCCTTGAAGCGCACGGTGTCGCCGGGCTGGAAGGTCTGCGCGTTGACCTTGTCCAGGGTGCGCCAGGCGGTGGACGGGGAGTGCCCGTCGGCCGAGTCGTTCCCGGCGGGGTCGACGTAGTAGGCGGTGGCGGCGTAGGCGGGGGCGGGCACGAGGGCCGGGGCCAGGAACAGCGCGGCGCACGGTAAGAGGACTCGGAACACGGCAACTCCTTGGGAGGTGACGGTCGGGCGCCCGAGTTACTAATTAATCAAGGTTTAATATCTTGCCTGAAGAGGGTCAGGTCAAGAGGGAGATCCACGTCGTAGAGAAGCTCGTCCACGTGGTTGAGCGCGTGCCGTACGGCGCCGAGCACCACGGCCTGGTCGGCGAGCGTGGAGATCGCCACGGCGGGCGGTTCGAGGCACAGCGGGTCCAGGTGCCGCCGCAGGGGCTCCATGAGCACGTCGCCCGAGCGCGAGACGCCGCCGCCCACCACCACAAGGTCGGGGTCCACGGTCAGCACGATGGCGGCGATGCCCTCGGCCAGGTCGTGCGCGTACTGCTCGATCGCCCACCGGGCAGCGGGGTCGCCCTCCCTGGCCGCGGCGAAGACCAGCCGGGCCACCTCCTCCGGCGCGGCGTCGGGGGCGAAGCGCGCCAGGTGGTCGGGGGCGCGGTGCCAGCCGATCAGGTGCAGCGCGCCGATCTCCCCGGCCATGCCGCGCCCGCCGCGGTGCAGCTCGCCGCGGATCAGCATCCCGGCGCCGGTGCGTACGCCCGACAACACGAACAGCACGTCGTCGACCTCGCGGGCCACGCCGGCCCACCGCTCGGCCAGGGCCGCGAGGTTGCAGTCGTTCTCCACCAGGATCCGGCAGCGGTAGTCGCGCCGGATCTCGGCCGCCAGGTCCAGGCCCGTCCACTCGGGCAGCCCCACGCACAGGCGGACCGTGCCGGACTCGCTCACGACGCCGGTGGTGCCCACGGCCACCGACAACACCTGGTCCTCGGTGACGCCGGCCTCCCCCAGCGCGGCCGCCATCGTCGCGCGTACGGCCGCCAGCCGTTCGGCCCTGCCGTAGTCGGCGTGGACGCGGGTGAAGCCGAGGCCGACGGCGTTGCCCTCCAGGTCGCTCACCTGGGCGCGGACGCTGGAGGAGCCGATGTCGACGCCGATCACGTAGCCGGTCGCGGACCTGAAGCGGTAGAGGCGGGCGGGCCTGCCCATCTGGCCGGCCTCGGGCGCCACCTCCTCCAGCCATCCCTGGCCGTGCAGCTCCTCGACCAGGCCTTCCACGGTGGGCCTGGACAGCCCGGCGCGGCGGGCCAGGTCGGTGAGCGGGACCACGCCCGCAGCGCGGACCGCCCGCAACGTGGCGATCATGTTGATCCGCCGCAAGCGATGTGCGTCGCTTCCCTGGAGCGCGACCTTCCGCATGGACCCCCCTTGACAGTGCTGCCTGGCGACCAATACAAACAGGGACTAATAAAAACAGCTTTAATTACTAAGTGGCAAGCCGGAAGGACATCGATGTCGGAACCCGACGTCACGCTCGCCGTGGCAGGCGCTGGGCTGCGAAGCATCATCTACGCCCGCCGAGCCCTGACGAGCGGGCGGGCGAGGATCGTGGCCGTCGCGGAACCTGATCCGCGCCGCCGCGCCGCCTTCGCCGCCGAGCACGGCATCGCGCCCGCCAACGTCTTCGCCGACTGGGCCGACCTGCTGGCGGCGGGCAAGCTGGCCGACGCCATCATCATCGGCACCCAGGACCGCATGCACGTCGAACCCGCCGTCGCCGCGGCCGACCTCGGCTACCACATCCTGCTGGAGAAGCCGATGGCCCCGACCGAGGCGGAGGCCGGCCGCATCGCCGAGGCCGCCGAACGCAACGGGGTCCTCCTGGCCGTCTGCCACGTCATGCGGTACACGCGCTACACCCGGGCCCTCAAGTCGCTGATCGACGAGGGCGCCGTCGGCCAGATCATGAACATCCAGCACCTGGAGCAGGTCGGCTGGTGGCACCAGGCGCACTCCTTCGTCCGCGGGAACTGGCGCAACGAGGCGGAGTCGGCGCCGCTGCTGCTGGCCAAGGCCTGCCACGACCTCGACTGGATGGCCTACATCAAGGGCAGTCTGCCGCAACGGGTGTCCTCCTTCGGCGATCTCGTCTACTTCCGCAAGGAGCAGGCGCCGGCCGGCGCCACGGACAACTGCCTGGACTGCCCGGTCGAGGCCACCTGCCCGTACTCGGCCAAGCGCCTCTACCTGGGCTGCCTGGGCGACCCGGAGAAGGAATGGTGGCCGCTGTCGGCGGTCACCACCGACCACACGACCGACGGCGTGCTGACCGCGCTGCGCGAGGGCCCGTACGGCAGGTGCGTGTTCGCCTGCGACAACGACGTGGTCGACAGCCAGGTCGTGAACCTGCAGTTCGCCGACGGCACCACCGCCTCGCTCACCGTCACCGCCTTCGCCGCCCTGGAGCACCGCAAGACCCGCGTCTTCGGCACGCATGGCTCCATCGAGGGCGACGGCGTGCACCTGCGCCTGCACGACTTCCTCACCGACAGGATCACGGTGATCGACACCCAGGCCGGCCCCGGGGCCTCGATGGCCGGCGGCCACGGAGGCGGCGACGACGGCCTGATGGACGCCTTCCTCGACGCCGTGGCCAGCGGCGACCCGACGAAGATCAGTTCCAGCGGTCACGAGAGCCTGGCCACGCACCGCGTGGTCTGGGCGGCCGAGCTCGCCCGCCTGTCCGGCACGGTGATCACTCTCCCCGAGCCCTCCCCCCTTGAAAGGTGACAACCATGACCAACGTCCTCTCCCGGACGACCGCACTGGTGGCGGTCGGCGCGCTGGCGTTCGGCGTGGCCGCGTGCGGCAACAAGAACAGCGGCGCCCCGGCCGGGCAGTCCGAGCAGAAGTCCCTGGTCTACCGCTCCTCCTGGGGCGAGCAGGAACCACAGGCCAAGATCTTCAAGGCGATTCTGGACGACTTCGCCAAGCAGAACAACGTCAAGGTGGACGCGAAGTTCGTCGGCCGTAAGGGCACCGAGAACCTGCCCACCGAGATGGCCGCAGGACAGGGCCCCGACCTGTTCGACGCCGCGACCGACAACCTGCCCGGCTGGCGCGCCCAGAACCTGGCCGCCCCGCTGGAGGACCTGCTCACGATGCAGGTGCCCGGCGAGGGCAAGACCGTCGGCGACGTGCTGCCCGACTCGGTCAGGCAGGCCGCCTCCGACGACAAGGGGATGGGCATCCTCCCCCACACCGTGATCTCCACCGCCGTCTGGTACGACGCCGCCAAGCACCCCGACCTCGGCACCACCCCGCCGCGCAGCTGGGCGGACCTGATCGCCTTCCTCGACAAGGAGAAGGCCGCCGGCCGGACCGCCATCGGCCAGGACGGCACCATCCCGTTCTACAACGTCTACTGGTTCTACTCGGCCTTGGTCCGCGCGAACGGCGCCGGCAGCCTGCTGGCCCTGTCCAAGGACGCCGCCGCCTGGGACAAGCCCGAGGTGCTGGCCGCCGGCAAGCAGGTCGAGCAGCTGACCAAGGGCGGCTACTTCCAGAAGGACCACATGGCCACCAAGTACCCGGCCGCGCAGGACGACTGGGCGCAGGGCAACTCCAGCCTGAACATCAACGGCACCTGGCTGGCCAGCGAGGTCAAGACGAAGACCCCGCCCGGCGCCAAGATCCGCTCCTTCCAGCTCCCGGTCGGCGGCAAGGACTCCGTCGAGGTCGGCGCGCTCGGCTGGGGCGTCAACGTCAAGGGCAAGAACGTCCAGACGGCCAAGGAGTTCCTGGCCTTCGCGCTGCAGAGCAAGTACCTGAGCCGCATCTCCACCGAGGCGCTGAACATCCCCTCGCGCCCCGACATCCCCGCGCCCGACTTCCTCGCCGACGTCCAGAAGGCGATCGCCGAGGCCCCCGCGGTGCACAAGACCTACGACACCCTCGCGGCCGACAAGGCGTACTGGGTCGACCTCCTGCTGCCCCTGGACGACCAGCTCCTGGCGGGCAAGATCGACGCCGCCCAGTTCGTCGCGCAGGGCAAGAAGAAGACCGCCGACTACCTCGCGACCAAGGGCTGACATGGCATACGGCTCCCTCGTTGCGGAGACGGCGCTCCCGTCGCGGGATCCGTACCGCGGCAAGGTTCTGCGGCCGGCGCGGGAACGGGCCTTCTGGCCCTTCCTGCTGCCCGCCCTCGCGCTCTACGCGCTGCTGTTCGTCGCGCCCTCCTTCTACGGCGTGTGGGTCAGCCTGTACCGCTGGGCCGGCCCCGGCGCCGAGATGGAGTGGCGCGGCCTGCGCAACTACGAGGCGCTGCTGCGCAACGGCGCGTTCACGCAGTCGTTCGTCAACACGTTCGTCCTGGCGATCGCCGGCGGCGCACTGGTCTTCGGGATCACGTTCCTGTCGATGATGGCGCTGCGCCACCTGAAGGGACGGGCCTTCATCCGGTCCGTCGTCTTCCTCCCGATGATCATCTCGGCGATCGCGGTCGGCGCCGCCGTCGGGTTCCTGCTCAACCCCGGCGGCGTCGTCAACCAGATCCTCGGCTGGGCCGGCATCGACGGGCTCCCCTGGCTCGGCCCCGACCTGGTGCTCAAGTGCATCATCGGCGGGCTGGTCTGGTCCTCCACCGGCTTCTACATCGCGCTGATGATGTCGGCCGTGGACGGCATCCCGCCCCACCTGTACGAGGACGCCGTCCTGGGCGGCGCGACCAAGTGGGAGCAGTTCCGCCACATCACGCTGCCGCTCACCTGGGACGTGTTCGCGGTCGCCGCCGTGTTGTGGGTGGTCAACAGCCTCAAGGTGTTCGAGATCGTGATCGCCTTCACCACCGGCGGCACGCCCGGCGCCCCGCCGCTGCAGGCCAGGACCGTGGCCGTGCAGCAGTACACGGTGATCACCGGGGGCGGCGTGCCCGAACTGGGCTCCGGCGCCGCCATGGGCGTGGTGGTGACCCTGATCACCATCGTGCTCATCGTCCTGGTACGCCGCATCACCCGCCGAGAGAGCGTGGAGCTGTCATGACGACCGTCCCGGTGAGGCGTCCCCTGGCCCGGCTGGTGGGCGACCTCCTGCTGCCCCGCCTGACGGCGGTCGCCCTGTGGGCCTGGGTGGTCTTCAACCTGGCCCTGGTCGGCTGGGTCGGCCTGCAGTCGCTGAAGACCTCCGGCGAGGTGTGGCTCTCCCCGTTCTCGCTGCCCGCCTCGGCCGCGTGGGAGAACTACGACTCGGCCTGGCAGGCCGGCCAGTTCTCGATCGCCGCGCTCAACAGCGTCGTGCTGACCGCGCTCGGCTCGTTGCTCATCGTCGTGATCGCGGCGCCCGCCGCCTACGCGCTGTCGCGCTCGTCGCGGCGGATCGCCGGTCCGATCACCGGGTTCTTCGCCGCCGGGCTCAGCATCCCGCTGCAGACCATGGCCATCCCGATCGTGGTGGCCAAGCTGTCGCTCTACACGTTCATGGTGGACTGGGTCACCGGCTGGTGGGACAACCGCATCACGCTGCTGGTGTTCGAGGTCGTCCTGTCGCTGCCGTTCGCGGTGTTCGTCCTGACCGGCTACTTCCGGTCGCTGCCCAAGGAGGTCGAGGAGGCCGCCGAGCTCGACGGCGCCGGGCCGCTGACGGCGTTCGTCCGCGTCATCGCGCCGCTGGCCCGGCCCGGGCTGACCACCGTGCTCGTGCTCAACGTGATCGGCCTGTGGAACTCCACCCTGCTGGTCCTGCTCATCACCCCGCTGCCCGAGGAGCGCACGCTGCCCGCGGCCCTGCTCAACCTGTACTCGACCATGCAGTACAGCTCCGACTGGGGCGGCCTGTTCGCCGGAATCGTGATCCTCATCTACCCGATGGTCATCCTCTACATCTGGCTCGGCCGCCGGGTCGTCGAAGGCATGACGGCCGGGATCGGCAAATGACCTGGAAAGGACGCACCCCCTTGCGTGTCATCGTCACCGCGTCGGCCTTAGTGGCCGGACTCCTGGCCGCCCCCTCGGCCCAGGCCGCCACCGGCACCACCTACTACGTGGACGCCACGGCCGGGAACGACGCCGCCGCCGGATCCAGCCCGGCCACCGCCTGGCGCAGCCTGGACAAGGCCGGCGACCTGACGCTGGGCCCCGGCGACCGCCTGCTGTTCAAAGCCGGGCAACGCTGGAGCGGCCGGCTCACCCTGAAGGGCGCCGGTACGCCCGGCAACCCGGCCACGGTCGGCGCCTACGGCCAGGGCGCCAAACCGCTCATCGAGGGCGGCGGGATCACCGGCGCCGCGGTCACGATCAGCGACGTGCACGACTTCGTCGTCGACGGCCTCCAGGTGACCAACACCGACGGCCAGGCCGTCTACCGCACCGGCGTCAACCTGTCCGCCAAGGACTCCGGCAGGCTGGCGAACGTCACCCTGCGCAACCTGAGCATCCACGACGTGGACGGCGCCGGCGGCCACAGCGTCGCCACCGCCGGCCTGCTCGTCTCGATCAGGGGCAACCGCACGCCGACCTTCTTCGACCGGCTCGTCATCGAGAACAACGAGATCTCCGAGATCGGCTCGTACGGGATCATCATGTGGTCCACCTGGTCCCGCCGCAACGGCATGACCAGCCTCTACCCGGCCGAGACCGGCATCCCCGACAGCGAGGTGTCCACGTGGACGCCGAGCACCGGCGTCGCCATCCGCGGCAACCGCGTCCATGACGTGACCGGCGGCGGCATCACCCCGATGCACACCAAGGGCGCCCTGGTCGAGGGCAACAAGGTCGAGCGGGCGGTGACCGGCCGTACCAAGCCGACCGGCGGCAACGTCGGCATCTGGTGGCAGGGCAACGACGATCTCGTCGTCCAGCGCAACGAGGTCAGCGGCACCGGGTTCAACGGCCCCGGCTCCGACGGGCACGGCTTCGACTCCGACGCCGACAACAACCGCAGCCTCGTGCAGTACAACTACAGCCACCACAACGACGGCGGCTTCTTCATCGCCGTCTCCTTCGCCGGCGCGCCCACCCGCGACACCGTGGTCCGCCACAACGTCAGCGAGAGCGACGGCTACGAGGTCTTCGGCCTGTCCACCGCCACCCAGGGCACCGACATCCACAACAACACCGTCTACGCCGACGGCCGGGTGGTCGAGGTCAAGCCGCCGCTGGCCGGCGCCGGCCGCTACCCCCTGGGCAAGGTCGTGCGGATCTACAACGACGCCGCCGGCGTCAAGGTGCGCGACAACGTGTTCCTCAACACGGCCGGCGCCGGGTTCGACGGCAAGAACGGCGCGATCTACGACCACAACCTCTACTGGGGCACGCCTCAGCCGCCGACCGGCCCGGACCACAAGGCGATCGTGGCCGATCCCGAGCTGGCCTCGCCCGGCACCGGCGGCCTGCCCGGCTACCGGCCGCTGGACGGCTCGGCGGTGTTCGACGCGGGCGTGAGCGTGCCCGCCGGCACCGACCTGGCCGGTACGCCCGTCCCCGACGCGGCCCCCGACCTCGGCGCCTACCAGCGGGCCGTCCCGCCGCCCCGGGTGAGCAGCACGTTCACGCCCAAGGGGCACCTGGAGCGGCTGGCCGACCGCGACCCCGCCACGTCCTGGCGAAGCGTCCCCAAGCCGCGTTTCCCCGGCACCGTCGACCTGACGTACGCACTCGACCGCACCTTCAGCACCGTCGAGCTGACCGGCTCGCCGGACATCGAGTACGACGTCCAGACCTCCGAGGACGGGACCACCTGGCAGACCAGGGCGACCGGCGTCAAGGGCGCGGCCACGCTCCCCGCCGAGGTCACCACGCGCCGGGTACGCCTGGTCGTCACCGGCCAGGGCCGCATCCAGATCGACGAGGTACGCCTGGGCGTGCCCGCCGCCACCGGCCCCTACCTGCCGCCCGGCGGCGCGCCCGTGGTCACCACGTCGTTCCCGTCGGCCTCGGCGCTGGACAACCTGATCGACGGCGACCCCGGCACGCCGTGGGCCTCGGCCGCGACCGGGGTCACCTTCCCCGGCGACATCACCGTCGACTACCGCGCGCCGCGCAACATCTCCGAGGTCACCCTGCACACCGCCTGGGCCAAGGGCCAGGGCGTCACGGACGTGTCGCTGCAGACCTGGGACGGCGCCGCCTGGGTGACGCGGGTCGACCACCACCTCATCGACTGGCCCTCCAGCAGCGCCACCGTCGAGACCAGCACGATGCGGCTGCCCGCGCCGGTGTCCACCGACAGGATCCGGCTGATCGTCCACAAGGCGAACCTCGAATGGGGCAACCTCGCCCTCTACGAGATCGCCACCCGCTGACCGGATCAGGAGAACAACGCATGACTCAGGTGCTGTCGGGAGCGATGCACTACTTCCGGGTCCTTCCCGAGCAGTGGCGGCAGCGCCTGGCCATGCTGCGGGCCATGGGCCTGGACACCGTCGAGACCTACGTCGCGTGGAACCTGCACGAACCGCGGCCCGGCCACTTCGACTTCACCGGCCGGGCCGACCTGGGCCGCTTCCTGGACCTGGCGGCCGAGGAGGGACTGTCGGCGATCGTCCGGCCGGGGCCGTACATCTGCGCCGAATGGGACAACGGCGGGCTGCCCTGGTGGCTGCTCGCCGACCGCGGGGCCCGGCTGCGCTGCCACGACGAGACCTTCCTCGGCCACGTCGGGCGCTTCTTCGACGAGGTGATCCCGATCGTCGCCGACCGGCAGGTCACCCGCGGCGGCAACGTGAGCATGGTCCAGGTCGAGAACGAGTACGGCTCCTACGGCTCCGACCGCCGCTACCTGACCTGGCTGGCCGACGGGCTGCGCGAACGGGGCCTGGACGTGCCCCTGTTCACCTCCGACGGCGCGATCGACCACATGCTGACCGGCGGCACCCTGCCCGGCGTACGCGCGACGGTGAACTTCGGCTCCGACCCCGAAGGCTCCTTCGCCGAGCTGGCCCGCCACCTGCCCGGCGACCCGCCGGCGTGCATGGAGTTCTGGAACGGCTGGTTCGACCACTGGGGCGACACCCACACCACCAGGGACGCCGCCGAGGTCGCCGGCCTCCTGGAACGCATGCTCGCCGCGGGCGCCTCGGTCAACCTCTACATGGCGCACGGCGGCACCAACTTCGGCACCTGGGCCGGCGCCAACCTGGGCGGCGACCTCCAGGACGGCGACTACCAGCCGACCGTCACCTCCTACGACTACGACGCCGCGATCGACGAGCGCGGCGCCCCGACCGAGAAGTTCTGGGCGTTCAGGAAGGTGCTGGCCGCCCATCAGGAACGCCCGGTGCCCGAGCCGGAGCCGCTGCCGCCGACGCTCCCGCCCGGCACGGTCGAGCTGACGCAGTCGCTGCGGCTGTTCGACGCGCTCCCGGAGACCGCGGTCCGCTCGGCCCAGCCGCCGACCTTCGAGGAGCTCGGGCTGCCCCATGGCCTGGTGCTCTACCGGGCCACCCTCCCGGGGCCGCGGCGGCCGTACGCGCTGTGTGTGGACGGGCTGGCCGACCGGGCCCACCTGTTCGTCGACGGCGAGCCCGGCGCGGTCCTCGAACGGGACCGGCTGACCGGTGTGCCCGTCGCGGTGCCCGGCCCGTCAGCGGTCGTCGAGCTGCTGGTCGAGTCGATGGGCCGGGTCAACTACGGCCCCCGGCTGGGCGACCGCAAGGGCATCGCCGGCGGCGTGCGGCACGAACGGCAGTACGTCCACGACTGGGAGGCCGTCCCCATCCCGCTGGAGGACGTGTCCGGGCTTCCGTGGGGCCGTACGGGCGCCACGACCGGGCCCGTGTTCCACCGCGGCACGCTCACCGTGGCCGAGCCGCGCGACGCCTACCTCGCCCTGCCCGGCTGGACGAAGGGCTACGTCTGGGTCAACGGGTTCTGCCTGGGCCGCTACTGGGACCGCGGGCCGCAGCGCACCCTCTACCTGCCCTGGCCGCTGCTGCGCGCGGGCGGCAACGAGATCGTCGTGCTCGAACTCGACGGCTGCCGGCAGCCGGTCGTGGAGATCCGGGAACAGGCCGACCTTGGGTAACCCGGCACCGGTCGTCATCCCCCGCCTGCAACAGTGGGACGGCGGCACCGGTTTCCTCCCGGCGAGCAGCCTGGCCAGGGTCGTCGCCGACGACACCGTCCTGCGTGACCGCCTCGTCAGGGAGATCGGGCACGTCGCCGGCCTGACGCTCACCGCGTCCGGCGGGCCGGCGCGCGACGGCGACATCGTCCTGACCCTCGACCCCGCGCCCGCGGGCCAGGCGGGGGGCGTCCGCTTCGCCGAGGAGGGCTACCTGCTCGCCGTCACCTGCGGGCAGGTGCGGATCTCCGCGCCCACGCCCATCGGCCTGTTCTACGGCACGCGCAGCCTGCTGCAGATCCTGCGCACCACCACCGACCTGCCGCTGGGCACCGCCGCCGACTGGCCGGACTACCCGGTGCGGGCCTTCATGCTGGACGTGGGCCGCCGCTTCTTCACCCCCGCCTTCATCCGCGAGCACCTGGCCCTCATGGGCTGGTTCAAGCTCAATGAGCTGCAGCTCCACCTCAACGACAACGGCTTCCTGGCCCCAGAGGGCACCTGGCAGGACGTACCGGCGGGCTTCCGGCTGGTGCCCGACGACCCCGCGCTGGCCGGGCTCGCCTCCACCGACGGCGCCTATGACCGCGCCGACTGGGACTCCTTCGAGGAGACGGCCGCGGCCAACGGTGTCACGCTCGTCCCCGAGATCGACGCGCCCGCCCACGCGCTGGCGTTCGTCCGGTTCCGGCCCTCGCTCGGGCTGGGCGACGACCACCTGGACCTGTCGAAGCCCGCGGCCACGCAGTTCGTCAAGGACCTGTTCACCGAGTTCACCCCCTGGTTCCGGGGCCCGCACGCGCACTTCGGCGCCGATGAGTACCTCGCCGACGAACCCCGCTACAAGGACTTCTTCAACACGATGGCGGCCCACCTGCGCGCCCTGGGCAAACGCCCCCGCGCCTGGGGCAGCCTGACCAGGATGGCGGACGGCGTCCCCGAGGGCTACGACCGCGACGTGGTCATCAACTGCTGGGCCACCGTCTGGTACGGCCCCCACGAGGCCAGGCGGGACGGCTACTCCTTCGTCAACACCAGCGACAGCCTGCTCTACGTCGTCCCGGCCGCCACCTACTACCACCCCGACGGCCTGGACGGCGAACACCTCTACGACCACTGGGCGCCGCACGTCTTCCCCGACGGCCAGAGCGTCGAACCCGGCGACCCGGACCTGCTCGGCGCCATGTCGGCGGTGTGGAACGACATCACCGCGGCGCCCTACACCGAGGACGACGTACGCGCCCTGGTCGAGCCCACCTTCGCCGTCCTGGCCCAGAAGATGTGGAGCGGGGCGGGTGGCCTGCCGTACGCGGCGTTCATGCGGGCCGTCCGGGAGGCGGGCCCGCCGCCGCAGTGAGCGCGGGATCGGCGACCGGCGCGGAAATCGCGTCGACAACGCCGCCGCCCGCCCTCTAGGTTTGCGGGTCATGGCAGACAACCCCGGCGCCGTCCGGTGCGAATGCGGCGCGGCGGCCGGCCCGCTGGGCGTGTGCGTGGACTACTACCACGCGATCCTGTCCGAGGAGCAGGCCGACCCCGTGATGTACCGGTGGCACGCCCCCGTGGTCTGCGCGTACCTGCTGCAACATCCGTACCGAGGTCATGAGAAGTACCTCGACGGGCAGTTCCGGCAACTCCAGCTCCTCCTCGACAAGGGGCTGGACGCGCTGCTGCGCGCGGCCGCCCACCAGATCGCGCGCAACAGGCACGGGAGCCGCGCGGGCTACGACATGGAACCGCTGGCGGCCTACGAACCGCTCCCGCCGGGCGGGCCTCCCCGCGACTTCCGCGCCACGTTCAGCGGACTGCCCGTCAGGGACGGCAGCTTCGTCGCCGACGGCCACGCCGCCTACGGGCGGCACATCGAGGCCGTCGTCCGGGCCACGGTGGAGTCCTGGCGCTCAATGGAGAGCTGAGACCCCGGGGCCCCGCATGGTCCTGAGCTCCCCGAGCAGGTCGCGGATGAGGGCCGAGCCGGTCAGCTCCCGGGTGGTCACGTAGCCCACCCGGCGCTGCGGCGCGCCGTCGCCGAGCTCGGCCACGGCGACCCGGGCGGGCGCGTCCACCGTCGACAGCCGGGGCACGATCGCCGCGCCCAGGCCGTGCCCGACCATCGACATGACCACGCCGTCGTCCTCCACCGTGATGTCGCCCGGCGGGATCCACTCCTGCGCGGCCAGCCAGCGCCGGGTCTCGGCCGAGCAGTTCTCGTGCCAGTCGATCATGGGCAGCGAACGCGGATCCGGATGCCCGGCCGGGTGGGCCAGCACGTACGGCTCCGCGTACAGCTCCCGGCACACCAGGCCGTCCACGTACACCGGCAGGGACACCACGCCCACGTCGGCCCGCCCGTCGGCGACCTCACCGGCGATGCCCCGGCCCAGGTCCGGCACGATGCGCACGTCCACGGTCACCTTCGGGTGCCGCTGCCCGAACCGCACCAGCACGCGCGGCAGCAGATGGAAGGCCGCGCTGCGGAAGGCGGCCAGCCGGATCGTCCCGGCGGCCTGGCCGCGCGCCGCGTTGTGCGCGTCGGCGCGCATGACCTCCAGCAACCGCAGGATGTGCCGGGCGTGGCCCACGGCGGCCTCCCCCGCCGCGGTCGGCCGCGCGCCGCCGCGTCCCCGGTGGAACAGGACGGTCCCCATCTTCTGCTCGGCGGCGCGCAGGGCGTGGGAGATCGCCGACTGCGTCAGCCCCAGCCGTACGCCGGCCGCCGACACGCTGCCCTCGCCGTCCACGGCGACCAGGACCCGGAGCTCGGCGGGGGTGAGATCGTTCATGCGACGGCAACGTATGAAGAGCCTTCATACATTCCGCGTCACGTACGAACCACACCCGCTGGCTGGGCCGATGCGGCGCCTCTAGCGTCTGGCGCATGAGAATCATGCATGCGGAACGACGTGGCGGACCCGAGGTGCTGACCCTGGCCGAGGTGCCCGATCCGGTGCCGGGCCCCGGCCAGACCCTCGTGGACGTCGAGGCCGCCGGGCTCAACTTCGCCGACGTCGAACGGCTCACCGGCTCCTACCTGCCGCCCGCGTTGCCGTTCGTGCCGGGCAGCGAGGTGGTGGGACGTACCGCCGACGGCCGCCGCGTGCTCGCCTTCGCCGAGCGCGCCTACGCCACCAAGGCCCTGGTCGAGGACCCGTTGGAGATCCCCGAGGAGCTGCCCGCCGGGGCCGCGCTGGCGCTGTTGGTGCAGGGGCTGACCGCGTGGCATCTGGTCCGTACGGCCGCCCGGGTCGCCCCCGGCGAGAGCGTGGTGGTCAACGCCGCCGCCGGCGGGGTGGGCCACCTGGCGGTGCAGCTGGCCAGGGAGTCCGGCGCCGCACGGGTGATCGGCACCGCCTCCACGGCCGGCAAACGCGACCTCGTGCTGGAGCTCGGCGCCGACGCCGCGATCGACGGCGCCGCCGACGGTTACGCCGGGCGGGTGATCGAGGCCAACGGCGGCGCTCCCGTGGACGTGGTGCTCGACGCGGTCGGCGGACCGGTGTTCGACGCGGCGCTGCACGCCCTTGCCCCCTTCGGCCGCCTCATCACGTACGGCGCCTCGGGCGGCGCCGACCCCCAGCCGATCGACCCCGGCCTGCTCAGCGAGCGCAGCATCGCGGTGGGCGGCTACTGGCTCGGCGCCCACCTGCGCCGCCCCGGCAGCGACGCCGCCGCCCCGCTGAAGGAACTGATCGAGCTGACCCTCTCCGGCCGCCTGCGCCCCACGACCGGCGCCGAGTACGAGCTCGCGCAGGCCGGCCAGGCCCTGGCGGACCTCGCCGCGCGCCGTACCGTCGGCAAGGTCATCCTGCGCAACCGCTGACGGACATCCCGCCCACGCTCCCGCCGGTGGACGCCGGGTGTACGCTATGACCGAATGACCAAAGGAGTCATAGATATGGCAGTCGCGTTCACCGCCGAGGAGAAGGCGCGCATCACCGGCCTGCTGCTGGACACCGCCGAGGAACTGTTCACCACACAAGGTCTGAAGAAGACCTCACTGGACGAACTCGTCGCCCCGGCGGGCATCGCCAAAGGCAGCTTCTACGCCTTCTTCGAATCCAAGGAAGCCCTCTACCTGGAGATCATGCTCCGCCGCGCCCCACAGGTCGCCGCCTCCGTCACGGCGGCCCTGACCGGCCCCCCCGGGGAGGACGGCCTGGTCGCCGTCATGCACGCCATCACCGACGTCCTCACCGGCGACCCCCTCTACCGGCGGCTGCTCACCCGTCCCGACGAGCTGGAGGCCGTCACCCGGCGCGTCGGCCCCGAGCAGATCGCCCGCGTCGCCCCGCAGATCGTCACCCCGCTGCTCGACCACCTGGCCGAAGGCCAGCGCACCGGCGTCATCGTCGCCGACATCCCGGCCGAGATCCTCGTCGGCGTGATCCGCACGGCCGGCCTCGTCGTCGTCAACCAAGACCGCTTCGGCCCCGCCTACGAGCAGGTGCTCGAAGCCACCGTCCGAACTCTGGCTAGGGGGATGCTCGCATGAGCGCGCTGGACAAGTACGCCAAGATGGCCGGGATGAGCGAAGAGGCGTGGAAGCGCCACGCCAACCCGTGGAGCGTCTGGACCCGCTTCGCCGCCATCCCCCTCGCCATCGCCGCCATCTGGAGCCGGACCTGGATCGGCTGGTGGGCGCTGCTGCCGCTGGCCCTGGTCGCGCTCTGGTTGTGGGCCAACCCGCACGCCTTCCGCCCGATCGACAAGCCCACCGCCTGGTCCTCCCGGGGCATCTACGGCGAACGCCTGTGGATGGAGGACCGCTCCCGCATGCCCGCCGGGTTCGCCGTCGTCCAGCGGATCTGGGTGCTCGGCTCGCTGGTCGGCCTCGCCCTGCTGGTGTGGGGGCTGATCGCCCTGGAGATCTGGCCCACCGTCGTCGGCCCGGCCCTCATCGTGTACGGCCAGCTCTGGCGCATCGACCGCCTCGGCGTCTTCTACGACCAGGTCACGGCCGAACACTGAACCGTCGCGGGTGGCCGGCCGGCCACCCGCGACGGCGCCTTTACGATGTAGATCAACCCTTGAAGCTGTACGCCCGCTCGACCCGGGCGATCTGCACGTCGTAGTACTCGTACCACCGCTCGCGCCCGAGCCGCTGGGCCTCCAGGTGCTCGACGTCGGCCTTCCAGCTGGCGATGGACTCGGCGTCGGCGTAGTAGATCACGGTCAACTCGTGGCCGTCGGCCCTGGCGACGGACTCGCGACCCAGGTAACCCGGCCATTTGGTGCCGAGTTCGACCATCCGGGCCGCCATCTCGTCGTAGCCCTCCATGCCTGTGTCCTTCAGCTTCTGTGTGATGATCACCGCATAGTAGGGAGTTGTAAGTGGCGTCATGCCCCCATGCTACTGACTTCTACCCCGCCGCGATCGTCGCTCCCGGCGTCACCGCGGCCAGTCCCCGGCTCGTCGCGGCGAAGAGGGTTCCGTCCAGTACAGAGGCTCCCCGGTCGCCAGGTCCCAGGCCCACAGCCCGCCGTCGCCGACGACGGCCGCGATGACGGGGGCGCCGTCCGGGAGCCGGGCGGCGGCGAGGGGCCGGAGTGACCCCATGGGACACCGGCCACTGAGGGGCGGACCGGTCGCCGCGCGCTCCCGCGTTTCCGCCGGGCCCGGCTTCCCGGTGACGGACGATCTTGACCTCGGGCCGGGGAGCGGCGATCATCACAGCGGCGGGGGAGAAGGAGGCAGCGACATGCCCGGCGCACCCTTGTACGACTCGATCGGCGGCACGTACACCCTCACGCGGCGCACCGAGCCGCGGATCGCCGCGAGGATCTGGGCCGCGCTCGGCGACGCGCGGACAGTGGTGAACGTCGGGGCCGGCACCGGCTCCTACGAGCCCCCTGACCGTGACGTCATCGCGGTCGAGCCGTCGGCGCTCATGCGGGCCCAGCGTCCGGCCGGCGCGGCGCCGTGCGTGGCGGCCTCCGCGGAGGACCTTCCGTTCGAGGACGGCTCCTTCGACGCCGCGATGGCCGTCAGCACCGTTCATCACTGGCGGGACCCGATCGCCGGGCTGCGCGAGATGCGGCGCGTGGCCCGCCGGGTGGTGGTGTTCACGTTCGACGGCGGCGACGCGCAGTGGCGTCAGCGGTTCTGGCTCATCCGCGACTACCTGCCCGAGATCGCCGGCCTCCTCGCCGGCAAGCCGCCGCTGGCCGAGCTGGCCCGCGCGATCGGAGCCCGTACGGAGCCGGTGCCCATCCCGTGGGACTGCGCCGACGGGTTCTTCGAGGCCTACTGGCGCCGGCCCGAGGCGTACCTGGACGAGCGCGTACGCCGCGGGTTGTCGGCGTGGACCGCGGTGGGGCCGGAGGCCGAGCGGCGGGCGGTGCGCGACCTGCGGGCCGACCTCGACTCGGGCCGGTGGGCGGAACGCAACCGCGACCTCCTGTCCCTCGACGCGGCGGAGCTCGGCCTCCGCCTGCTCATCGCCTGACCCGGCCGGGCGAACCGGGCCTGGCCGGACCGGACGGCCGGTGTAAGGGTCCGGCTACGGTTCGCGCCAGCCCTGGCCCAGGGCCGAGGCCTGCCATTCGCCCAGCCGGTCCCACTCGGACCAGCCGCCGTCCGGCACCCTCTGCCAGATGTGCATCACCGCCGTGTCGTCGCGCCGTACGAACACCTCCAGCCGCCCGTCGGGGTTCATGGCGAGGACCGGGCTGCTGGACAGCCGCCCGCCCAGCGTCTGCCAGTCGGACCAGCCGCTGTTGGGCGCGATCTGCCACATGTGCCACAGCGCGCCGTCCTCGGTGATGGAGAACGCCTCCAACCGGCCGTCGGCGTTGCGTGCCACGGCCGGTTGCCCGGCCAGTCCGCCGCCGAGTGAGGACCAGAACGACCAGCCGTTGTTCGGCCGTGTCTGGTACGTGTGGATCAGCGCGTCGTCGTTGCCCCGGGCGAACACTTCGAGGCGGCCATCGGCGTTCTGGGCGACGGTCATGTCCTGCACCCCCTGCTGAGGAGACCCCGTACGCCTCCCGGCCCCCAGTGAACGCCTCGACGGGACGGGCGGCAAGAGCCCGCCGGCCCTCTTGCCAGAACCGCAAGAAATCGTGCCAGATCGCCGTACGCGTGGTGACACTGAACTCCCATCCACGCAAGGAGCCTCGATGAACGACACCGAAGCGGTCACGTTCTGGGACGGCGTGTACGCGGCCCGGCCACCGGTCACCGACCCGCGCCCCAACCTCCGCCTCGCCGAGACGGTCCCGGGCCTGCCGCCCGGCGACGCGCTGGACCTGGGGTGCGGCGACGGCGGTGACGCGCTGTGGCTGGCCCGCCAGGGCTGGAAGGTCACCGCCGCCGACATCTCGGCCGTCGCCCTCCGGCGGGTCGCCGGCCTGGCCCGTACGCATGGGCTGGACCACCGGCTGGCCACCGTACGGCACGACCTGGGCCGGTCCTTCCCGTCGGGCCGGTTCGACCTGATCTGCGCCCACTACCTGCACACCCCGCACGACCTGGACCGCGCGAGCGTCCTGCGCTCGGCCGCGCGCGCCCTGCACCCCGGCGGACGCCTGCTGGTCGTCGACCACGGCTCGACCGCGCCGTGGTCGTGGGACCAGGACCCCGGCCACCGCCACCCCGGCCCGCACGAGGTGGCCGCGGACCTCGACCTGGATCCGGCGGGCTGGACGGTCGAACGGGCCGACGCGCCCCGCCGGATCGCTACCGGACCGGACGGGCGCACCGCCGAGGTCACCGACCACGTGCTGCTCGTCCGCCGCGCCGCCTGACCCGCCGCCACCACCTTCGATCACCAGGAAGGGACCTTCGTCATGCCCCGCGACACCCCGCCGCCCCGCACCGGACGCACCGAGACCGAGACCCTGCGCGGCTTCCTCGACTACCTGCGCACCTCCGTCGCCGCCAAGGTCGAGGGCGTCCCCGAACCGCAGGTGCGAACCCCGATGGTGCCCTCCGGCACGAACCTGCTCGGCCTGCTCAACCACCTCATCTCCGTCGAACGCGCGATCTTCCTCGGCGAGGAGGTCACCGCCTGGCCGGACACCTTCCGGGCGGCGCCGTCCGACAGCGTGGGCGACGTTCTCACCCGTTATCGGGACACGGTCGCGCGCGCCAACGCCGTGCTCGACGGCTGCGCCGATCCGGCCGCACCGCTCCCCCGGCCGCCCTCCAGGCACGGGCCCGGCCGTCCGGCGCCCAGTGTCCGGTGGGCGCTCACCCACATGATCGAGGAGACCGGCCGGCACGCGGGCCACGCCGACATCCTGCGCGAACTGATCGACGGCACGACCGGCCGCTGACCCCATCCCCTTCCCAGGACAGGAACACATGACCACCGCAACCCGGCCGCCGTCGCGCCGCCGCCTCCTCAGGTCCGCGCGCACGGCGTCGACGATCGTGCTCGCCTTCCTGCTCACACTCGTCGCCACGGCCTGTGCCACACCGGCCGCGAAACCCGGGCCGACGGCGAAGTCCGCCCCCGCCGCCTCCTACGCCGCCGCCACCCAGGACGATCCGGCGTTCAAGGGCGCCTTCCGGCACGAGTTCGCCGACGTGGACGGCGTCCGCATGCACTACGTGACCGGCGGCAGTGGCACACCGGTGGTGCTGATCCACGGCTGGCCGCAGACCTGGTACGGCTGGTGGCCGATCATGCCGGAACTCGCGAAACGTCACACCGTCTACGCGATCGACCTGCCGGGACTGGGCGACAGCACCGGCTCGCCGACCGGCTACGACAAGGCCACCCTCGCCCGGTACGTGCACGAACTGATCGCCGGCCGGCTCGGGATCCGGGACGCCGCCGTCGTCGGCCACGACTTCGGCGCCGCGGTGGCCTTCCAGTACGCCGCCCAGTTCCCCGGCGACACCGGCCGCCTCGGCTACCTCGACCTGCCGCTCCCCGGGCCCGCCGTGGACGCGGCCACGTACCGCACGCTGAGCTGGCACATCGCCTTCCACTCCCAGCGGCGGGCGCCCGAGGCGGTCGTGGGCGACGACGTGCGCGACTATCTGGCGCTGTTCTACCCCCAGGTGGCGTTCGGCGGGACGGCGTTCGGGGGCACCTCGGAGCGGTCGCCGTTCACCGACCGCGAGATCGACGAGTACGCCCGGACCTACAGCCGGCCGCAGGCCCTGTCGGGCGGGTTCGAGCTCTACCGCGCGCTCGACCGGGACGTCCGCGACGCCTCGGCGGCCGCGCCGGTACGCGTCCCGGCCCTGCTCATGACCGCTCAGGGGCAGCTCGACGCGATCCGCGCCACGGTGGCCCCGCGGCTGACCAGGATCGTACGGGCGGTGGACGTGCCGCGCGCGGGGCACTGGCTCGTGGAGGAGAACCCGGCGTTCGTGACGGCGGAGCTGCTGCGCTTCCTCGCCAGGTGACACCGGCGACCCACAATGGCGGGAACGTTCGCGGTCAGCGGGCGGGGGGCACGCGGCCGAGTTTGCTCCAGCCGTCCCAGCCCCGCCGCCTCAGCAGCTCGATCAGCCGGCGGGCCGGTGGCAGGGCGTCGAACGCCAGGCTGTCCATCAACCGGACGAACGGCGGCTCGACGTCGAGGTCGTCGACGTAGTCCTCGCCCTTCTCCGCGGCCAGCCGTGTGATGTAGGCGGCCAGCCGGTCGGCCAGCTCCACCAGCCGCGGGCTGTCCCCGGGCTGGGCGAGGGCCTCGCCCAGGGTGAGGAAGAAGTCGATGAACTTCGGGTCGCCGAGCTGCTCCCGCTTGCGTGCCATCCACTCCGGCACCCGTCCGGGCGAGTGCGCGGCCAGCAGGATCCAGCCGTCGTGTTCGGCCTGGACGATACGTTCGTCCACCCCGAGCGCGCGCAGCCGGTCGAGGTAGGCGACGACCTCCGGCGGCAGTGCCAGGCTGTCCCCGGCGGCGAGCCGGGCCAGCCGTTCGCGGTGCCGCCGCCGCTGCCGGATCTCCTCCCGCAGCCGCCGGTCTATGTCGGCGAGCGCCGCAGCGAACTCCTCCTCGTCGGCCCGCAGCAGCTCCCGTATCCGGGCCAGCGGGACCCCGCTCTCGGCCAGGGTACGGATCCGGATCAGCTCGACCACCGCGCCGGCGTCGTACCTGCGGTAGCCGAGGGCGTCCCGCTCGGGCTCGGGCAGCAGGCCCTTGGCGTGGTAGTGACGCACCGCGCGTACGGTCACTCCGGCGTACGACGCCAGTTCGCCGATCGTCAGCATCGCACCAGCCTCCCAGGTGCCGTTACGAGGCCGTCCGACCGGCCCGGCCCGGGGCGCTCCGGACGAGCTGGGCGATCTCCGGGGCGTGCGTGAAGACCAGCCCGTGGTCGGCCGCCAGCCAGGACGTGGTGATGTGCGGCCGCTGCCGGACGAGCCGTTCGATCCCGGCGCGCCAGTTCCGGTTGAAGCGTTGTGCGATGCCGTCGCCGTCGCCGGCCATCGCGGTCGACATGATCATGCTGATCGGCACGTCGATCGCCCGGTAACGGTCGAGGATGGCGGCCCGGACCACGTCGATCTCGGCGTTCAGCCCGGCGATCTCATCCCCGCTGAGCAGGACCTGACGCGGGGTGCCCTGTCGGGCCTGCTGCCGCGCGGCCAGGTCCGTCCACATCGCGCGCAGCTCCGGCAGGACGTCCGGCGTGAGGAACGGCTCGGGCACGGGGTTCGCCCCGTCGATCAGGACGAGCCCGGCGATGCCGCCGGGATGCGCGGCGGCGAGGTGCACGGCCAGGTCGGCGCCCAGCGAGTACCCCACGAGCAGCGGCGCCGCACCGGAACCTCCCGGCGAGGACAGGACCGTCGCGAGGACCGCGCCCAGGTCGCCGAGGAACGACTGGAAGGAGTAGTCGCCCGCGGCTGAGGAGAGACCGTGGCCCCGCAGGTCGAAGGTCACCACGTCGTGGTCGCGCCGCAGCAGCCCGGCCAGCTCGTGCAGGTCGGCCTGGGTCGAGTTCAGCCCGGGGCACAACACCAGCGGCCGGCCCCTGCCGCCGCGGGACACCGCGATCGTGACGCCGTCGTGGTCGATGGTGAAGTGGTCGATCGTGCAGGGGTCGATCGTGCAGTGGTGGATCGTCATGCCGCCATGCTGGGACATTGACGCTGCGTCAGGGTCAAGCCGGACGGGCCGCCGATTGTGTCGCCGCCGCCCCGTCTGACTGTCGCGGGCGGGGCGGCGGTTGTGAGCGGTCGTGCAGCGGTGGGTCAGCCGGTGTAGGAGATCCAGCCGTACTCGTACTGGGTCCAGCCGTTCTCGTCGCCATCGTGGCGGATGCCGGTGATGACCTGGTTCGCCGGGGTTTGGTACTCATGCCGGTTCTCGTCCGTCACGGTGCCCCAGATGTCCAGCTTGACCACCGTGACCTGGACGTTGTCGATGTAGATGCGACCACACGTGAACGTGGTGTCGCCGTTCTCGTCGCCGCGGTGCCCGCGGCCGATCATCACCTCGTTGGTCGGACACCGCCGCCGCCAGCACGGCGGGCAGAGGCTTCTTGATCATGTACGTGTCCTTCGACGAGATCCTTCGGTGAACGGCATTCATGCTCGCCGTCCCGATTCCGTCCCGTCGTCCGCCTGCCGGATGAGCGCGCGTCCCCCTGAACGCTGATCCAATGCGCCTCCGGAGTTCCTATAGCGGAATTAAAGCGGCGCTGCCTAGATTCGCGGGAGAGCTGCGGGGCCGGTAAATCGACATGGTGCTTCCATACCAATTACTCATAGCATCCGCTGCCTGAGCGTCCGGCGCGGGGGATGGAACGGGATGGCACGCCTTTCGTACGGGGACTCATCCAGGCGGCAGCCGGCCGCGAACCTCTGTCGGAGGCATTCATGAACAGACCTGATGGCACACGGGTACCGATTCGGGACGGTGGCCGCGATCGGCTTGCGGACGGGCCGAATATGTCCGCAGGTCGTGCGTCTTATGGGCTGTCCCGCTGGTCGGAGGGCGTTCGGATGATGCCCGTTCACTGCGTGTAATGATTCTGCAAGCAAACTGCAAGGGGGTGTCCCGACATTCTCTGGCGACTGCCCGTTTGAGAGGCGCCGAGCCGCTCGACGCCCCGCATCTGCCGTGGTCCAAAAGTTGAACACGTCCCAGCCATTCACTCTTCTCGGCGACGGCTGAACGCGACCGCAGCGGGGGCGGTGCGGCCGGTCCGCGTTGTGTTCCCGGCCGTCGTCGCCGTAGTTCGCCCCGATTCCACGTCGCGGCTGCCCATGTCCGGGCCGGGTCCCGATTTGTCATGCGCTGCGCCGCGATTCGGCAGTGTGGTACTTCACAAGGGAGCAGGTTCGTGCAATTTCGCATACTCGGGCCGCTGGAAGTCAGGTCGGCAGAGGGCACGGTCGAGATCAGAGGCGTCAAGCGCCGCGCGCTGCTCGCGGCACTGCTGCTTCATCCCGGTCAGGTCGTCTCGGTCAACCGGCTCGTCGAGACGCTGTGGGAGGAGGCGCCGCGCTCGGCGGCCTCCAACATCCGCACCTACGTCGCCGATCTCAGGGCGTCCCTGGGGGCTCTGCGGGTGGTCAGCCATTCCTCCGGCTACCTCATCCGGGTGGAACCCGGCGAGCTGGACCTGCTGCTCTTCGAGACGCTGGCGGACAAGGGGCGTCAGGCGGCCAAGGACGGGGACGCCCCGGCGGCGGCGATCACGCTGGAACGGGCCGCCGGGCTCTGGCGCGGGGAGCCGCTGGCCGGCATGGAGCTGGGCGCCTGGGCCCAGGCCCGGATCACCCTGCTGGACGACCTTCGCTGGGGCGTGTTGTCGGCCCTGGTGGAGGCGGAGATGGCGCTCGGCCGGTACGAGGAGCTGATCGTACGGCTGCGCCGCATGCTGGAGGAACGCCCGCTGTGCGAACGGACCTGGGCGCAGCTCATGGTCGCGCTCTACCACCTGGGACGGAAGGCGGAAGCGCTGGTGGCCTTCGCGCAGGCGCGCGAGATCCTCACCCGTGAGCTGGGGCTGGAGCCGTGCCCGGAGCTGCGCGAGGTGCAGCGCGGCATCCTGGCGGGCCGCAAGGCCCTCCCCTGGAGCAGCCACCACTACACACCCCCACCCTCCCCCGCCACCCCACCAGGACGCCCACTCCCCCACGGGGTCGCGGGCGGGGCCGGGGCCGGGGTCGCGAGCAGGGCCGGGGTCGCAAGCGGGGGCGGGGGCGCGAGCGCGGCCGCCGGGGGGGCTTCGGGGGATAGCGGTGGGGGCAGGCGGGCGTGTCATCTGTCGCCGGTCGTCGCGGGCCTGGTCGGGAGGGCGGCCGAGCTGGGCGAGATCACCGGCGCGCTCACCCGGCCCCCCGGCGCCCCCGGCGGGGCCGCCGTCGTCGCGCTGTCCGGCTCGCCGGGCGCGGGCAAGACGGTCCTGCTGCTACGCGCCGCCCACGAGCTGGCGCCCCGGTTCGCCGACGGCCGCCTCGACCAGGTGCTCTGCGGCTCGACGGCACACCCCAAGCCCGTCTCGGCCGTACTGGCGGAGTTCCTGTGCTCCCTGGGGGTGCCGCCGCGGCGCCAGCCCGCCGGGGTCGAGGATCGAGCCGCCCTGTACCGGTCGTTGCTGGCCGGCCGCCGTGTGCTGATCGTGCTGGACGACGTCGAAGACGGCGCGCAGCTCCGCCCGCTGCTGCCGGGGCCGGGCGCGTGCCGGGTCCTGGCGGCCGGACGCACACGCCTGACCTCCCTGGACGGCGTACGCCCGGTGCGTGTCGGGCCGCTCGCCGAGGAGTCCGCGATCGAGTTGCTCGGCGACCTGATCGGCGACGACCGCGCGGACCGCGAGCCCGGCGAGGTCCGGCGCATCGCCGCGGCCTGCGCCGGGCTGCCCCTGGCGTTGTGGATCGCGGGGACGCGGCTGGCGGTGCGCCCCTCGTGGCCGCTCGCCCGGCTGGCCGAACGCCTGGCCGACGAGTCGGTACGGCTGAAGGAGCTGGCGATCGGGGAGCTGAGCGTCCAGGCCGCCTTCGCCGCCGGCTACGCCAAGCTGTCACCGCTCGCGCGGCGCGTGTCCTGGCTGGCGGGATCCCTGCCGCCGGAGCAGCCGGTCGTGCTGCCCGGCTCGCCGGACGGGGTGGTGGCCGAGCTGGTCCAGGCCAACCTGCTGGTCCCCGTGGAGGGCGGCTACCGGCTGGACGACCTGTTCCGGCTCTACGTACGCGGACGGGCGGAGACGGGCGAACCACCTGACCGGCCGCACCCGGGCGGACGCCCGACGGCCGTCGGCGCGGCCGTGGGGAGCCGGGGGGAGGCGGACGGCGATGCCTGACCAGAACGCGACCGGCAACCTGTTCCCGGCACAACACCGCATGTGGACCCACGACGACCTGGCCGCGCCGGAGTCGCACGTCGTGGCGGCGTACGAGATCGACGCGGACCTCGACGCCGCCGACGTGGAGCGGGCCCTGACCGCCGTCGTCCGCAGGCAGGAGGCTCTGCGGACGTACTTCCGGGTCCTCGACGGCGATCCCGTCCGGCTGGTGGCCCGCGGGGCCGTCGCCGCCGTGGCGGCGGCCGATCTGTCGGCGCTGGCCGGGCCCGAACGCTCGGCCGAGGTGGCGCGACGGCTCGCCACCGACGCCCGTACGCCGCTCACGCCGACGGCCGCGCCGCTGTTCAGGGTGTCCGTGCTGCGGCTGGACAAGGGGCACGTCGTGTTGTCCCTCGTCCTGCACCGGCTGATCGCGGACGACTTCTGCCCGGGGATCCTGCTGGCCGAGCTGTGGGACGCCCACACCCGCCCGCAGGCCGAGCGGCCGCCCCTGGCCCGCATGACCGACCTCGTCACCGCCGGGTGGGCGGCGCTCCGGGCCGAGCCCGACGACGAGGTCCGGGAGGAGGACGACCCGGGCAGTGTGCTGGTGGCCGGGGCTGTCGTGCTGCTGGGCCGGCTGACCGGGGACGCCGAGGTCGCGGCCGGTGTCCTGACTGCGCGGCGGGAGTTGCCGGGGACCTCGCGGCTGATCGCGCCGCTGGCCGTCCCGCGGGTGGTCCGCGTCGGTCTCGCCGGCGATCCCACCGTGGGTACGCTGCTTCAGCGTGTACGGGCGGGGCTGGCGGTGGCCGGCGACGGGCGGCCGGCGGTCATGGTCGTCCTCGACGACGGCGAGCCCCTGCCACCGGAGGTGCGCCCGATCGCGATCGGTCACGCGGGCCCGCCGACCGTGCGCGGCACCCGCACCCAGGGGACATGGCACCTCCGGCTCGACCACGACGGAACCAGGCTCGGGCCCGTCTCCGCCGACCGGCTCAGGGCGCGGTTGCTCACCGTTCTCGAAGGCATGGCGGCCATGCCCGACGAGGCGGTCTCCCGGCTGCCGATCCTCCCCGACGCGGAACGGCGGCTCCTGCTGGACGACTGGGCCACGGGACCGGCGGCCCCGGCGCCCGCCGGACACGTCCACGAGCTCGTCCGGGCCACGGCGGAACGGCGGCCCACGGCGGTCGCGGTGCGCTCCGACGGCCACGAGCTGACCTACCAGGACCTCGACGAGCGGGCCGACCGGCTCGCGCACGCCCTGCGCTCGCGCGGCATCGGCCCGGAGAGCCGCGTCGCGATCTGCCTGCCGCGCGGCCCGGACCTCCTCGTCGCGCTGCTGGCGGTGCTCAAAGCGGGGGCCGCGTACGTCCCGCTGGACCCCGGGCACCCGCCGGGACGGCTCGCCTTCATGATCGCGGACAGCGGCGCCGAGCTCGTGCTCACCTCGACCGGCCCGGCCGAGCGGCTGCCCGCGAGCCCGAGCAGGACCGTCGTCCTCGACCGCGTCCGGGAGTGGATCGACGGGTTCCCCGCGACGAACCCGGCGGTCGCCACACATCCGGACAACCTCGCCTACATCCTCTACACCTCCGGCTCGACGGGCGTGCCGAAGGGCGTGATGGTGCCGCACCGCGGGCTGGCGAACTACGTGCGGTGGGCCGTGGAGGCGTACGAGGCGGGCGCGGGCGGCGGTTCGACGCTGCACTCCTCGATCGCGTTCGACCTCACGGTCACCTCGATCTACCCCGCGCTGGCCGCGGGCGGCACGGTGACGGTGGTACGGGAGGACGCCGGACCGGCCGCGCTCGCCGAAGCCCTGCGCGAGGGCGGCCACAGCCTGGTGAAGCTGACCCCGGCCCACCTCGAACTGCTGTGTGACCACTTCACGCAGACCGGAACGGACGGGGACGCGGCGGACCTGACACGCAGGCTCGTCGTCGGCGGCGAGACCCTGCCGGGCCAGACCCTGCGGCGATGGGCCGGCCACTCCCCCGGCACCCTGGTCGTGAACGAGTACGGCCCCACGGAAACCGTCGTCGGCTGCTGCGCGTACGAGGTGGCGGCCGGGGACGCCCCCGCCGGGCCGGTGCCGATCGGCCGTCCCGTCGCCGGCACCCGCCTGTACGTCCTGGACGAGAGCCTGCGCCCCACCCCGGCCGGGCTGCCGGGCGAGCTCTACGTCGCCGGGGCCGGCGTGGCCCGCGGGTACCTGGGCAGGCCGGGGCTGAGCGCCGAACGGTTCCTGCCCGACCCGTACGGCCCGACGCCGGGGGCCCGGATGTACCGGACCGGGGACCTCGTCCGGCATCTGCCCGACGGCACCCTCGACTACCTCGGCAGGACCGACCACCAGGTCAAGGTGCGCGGTCATCGCATCGAGCCGGGCGAGATCGAGGCCACGCTCCTGCGCCACCGGAACGTGCGCGCCGCGGTCGTGGTGGTCAGGGAGGACCGGCCGGGCGACCGGCGGCTGGTGGCCTACGTCGTGCCCCGGGCGGACCCGGCTCCGACTGAGGAGCAGCTCGCCGCCCACCTGGGCCGGACGTTGCCCGCGGCCATGTTGCCCGCGCATTACGTGCCGCTGCCCGCGCTGCCGCTGACCGGCAACGGCAAGGTGGACCGCGCGGCCCTCCCAGCCCTGCCGGGCAGCGGGCCGGGGAGCGGGGCGCCGGGGCGGGCGCTGGCCGTGGCGGGCGCGGAGGACCTGGTCGCCGACGCGGCCGTCGAGGACGACCTCACCCCGGTGGGCCTGCCCGTCGCCGACCTGCTGACCCCCAGGCGGATCTTCATCACCGGGGTCACCGGCTTCCTCGGCGCGTTCCTGGCCGACGAGCTGCTGCGCACCGGCGAGGCCGTCCTGCACTGCCTGGTCCGGGCCGCCGACCCGGACCAGGCGTACCAGCGGGTCGAGCGCACGATGCGCGAGTACGGCATCTGGGACGAGTCGTACCGGGACCGCATCGTGGCCGAGCCGGGGACGCTGGAGGAGCCGCGGTTCGGGCTGCCGGAGCGGCGGTTCGACGAGCTGGCCGAGCTCGTCGACGTCATCTACCACTGCGGGGCGAAGGTGAACTTCGTCCACCCCTACCTCTCCCTGCGCAGGGCGAACGTGCTCGGCACCAAGGAGGTGCTCAGGCTGGCGTGCCGTACGCGGGTCAAGGCCGTGCACCACATGTCCACGATCGACGTCTTCGGCCACCACACCGACCGCCTGATCGCGGAGGACGACACCGTGGAGCCCGGGGACGTGACCGGCGGCTACGCCCAGACCAAATGGGTCGCCGAGCGGCTGGTCACGACCCTGGGCGAGCGCGGGCTGCCCGTGGTCGTCTACCGGCCGTGGATCGTCCTCGGGCACAGCCGTACGGGCGCGGCCCACACCACGGACTACACGTGTGTGCTGGTCAAGGGCTGCATCCAGCTCGGCGCGGGACCGGAGCAGGACATGGCGCTGAACTTCATGCCCGTGGACTACGCCGCCCGCGCCGTCGTGCACCTGTCGCGGCGGCCCGAGTCCTTCGGCGGCGTCTTCCACCTCGCCAACCCGGCGACGACGGCGCTCGGCGACGTGTGGGAGTGGGTGAAGGCGTTCGGCTACCGGTTCGAGGTGGTCCCGTTCGAGGAGTGGCGGCTCAGGCTGCGCGACGTCGGCGAGGACAACGCGCTCTACCCGGTGCTGCCGCTCATCGGCGACGAGCCCGGCGAGGACGCGCCCCGCATCGGCACCGCGAACACCGACGCCGCGCTGGCCGGCACCGGCATCGCCTGCCCGCCGATCGACCAGGACATGGGACGGCTGGTCCTGGCCTGGCTGGCCCGCGCGGGGTTCATCGAAGAGCCCTAGAAAACGGCGATATGCGCCGAATGTGCAACCGGGTTGAAGCATCTGTCCCAGATGTCCAGGACAGTCGATGGGGGTGCCCCGCGATGGGTGTGACGTTGCTCCACAGGTTGATCGAGCAGCAGGCCGACAAGAGCCCTACAGCCTGCGCGGTGACCTATCTGGGCGCCGATCTCACGTACGCCGAGCTCGACGCCTGGGCCAATCGGCTCGCCCACCGGCTGCGCCGGCTCGGCGTCGGCCCGGAGACCAGCGTGGCGGTGATCGCCGAACGCGACGTCCAGACGGTGGTGGCGCTGCTGGCCGTGCTCAAGGCCGGCGGCGCCTACGTGCCGATCGACCCGGGGAACCCGGCGCGCCGCTTCCACTACCTGATGTCCGACTGCGGCGCCTCCGTACTGGTGGCGCCGGAGTCGCTGAGCGGGGCCGTGCCGCAGGGCGGGTGGACCACGGTGCTGTCGGACCTCGACCAGCTCCAGGACGAGCCCGCCACCCGGCCCGACAGCCCGGTGCTGCCCGACAACGCCGCGTACGTCATCTACACCTCCGGCTCGACCGGCGAGCCCAAAGGCGTGACCGTCACCCACCGGCAGATCACGCACACCACGCTCGCGCAGTGGGAGCTCGGCCGCCCGGAGCCCGCCTGCTTCCTGCTGCTGGTGTCGTTCTCGTTCGACGCCAGCGCGGTCGGGCTCTACTGGACGCTCACCAGGGGCGGGCAGATCGTGGTGCCCTCGGCGGAGGAGCACCGCGACCCGCGCGCCCTGCGCGACCTGATCGCCCGGCACCGGGTCACCCACCTGGACTGCACGCCGTCGCTCTACTCGCTGATCCACGCCGACGACGCCGCTCCCCTGGCGAGCCTGCACTGCGTGATCGTCGGCGGGGAGGCGTGCCCGCGCTCGCTGGTCGAGCGGCATCACGCCCTGCTGCCCGAGTGCCTGCTCGTCAACAACTACGGCCCCACCGAGACGACCGTGTGGACGACGACGTCCACGCTGAGGCCCGAAGGCCCCGGGGCGGTCGTGCCGATCGGGTTCCCGATCGCCGGCTCGGGCATGCGGCTGCTGGACGAGGACCTGGACCCGGTCGGCGACGGCGAGGTCGGCGAGCTGTTCGTGGGCGGGGCGGGCGTCGCGCGCGGCTACCGCGGCCGGCCGGCCCTGACCGGCGAACGGTTCCTGCCCGACCCGTGGGCGCAGGCGCCGGGCGGCCGGATGTACCGGACCGGCGACCGGGTGCGGCGGCTGCCCGACGGGCAACTGGAGTTCTGCGGGCGGGTCGACCACCAGGTCAAGGTCCGCGGGTACCGGGTGGAGCTGGCCGAGGTCGAGCACGCCCTCGCCACGCACCCCGCGGTCCTGGAGGCCGCCGCCGACGTACGGGTCCTCGGCGAGAGCGCGGGGCTGGTGGCGTGGGTCGCGGGCGAGGCCGACCCCGAGGAGGTCAGGGCGCACGCGGCGGGGCTGCTGCCGGCGCACATGGTCCCCGGCCGGGTCGTCGTACTGGACAAGCTGCCGCGCAACGTGGCCGGCAAGATCGACCGCAGCCAGCTCGCCGACCCGCGGCCCGAGCCCGGGGCGGGCCGCGAGATGACCGCCCTGGAGACCGAGGTCGCCCAGCTCGTCACGGAGATCCTGGGCGTCGGCCGGTTCGGCGTCACCCAGAGCTACTTCGACCTCGGCGCCAACTCCCTGCACCTGGCCAGGCTCGCCCTCGGCCTGTGGAGCCGGTTCGGGGTCAGCGTGTCGATCCACCACCTGTTCGAGGTGCCGCACGTGGCCGGCACCGCCCAGATGATCGAGGCGGCCAGGCGCAGCGAGGCTCCCGCCGACGAGCCCGGCGACCTCGGCGAGGTGCTCGCCGAGACGACGCTGGACGAGTCGATCACCGTGACGCCCGGCCTGCCCGAGGCCGCCTGGGACGTCCCCCGGCACGTCCTGCTGACCGGCGCCACCGGCTACCTGGGCGCGTTCCTGCTCAAGGAGCTGGTCGAACGCACCGACGCGACCGTCTGGTGCCTGGTCCGCGCGTCGTCGTCCACCGAAGGCAAGAACCGCCTGCGCGAGGTCATGCGGCGCTACCTCATCTGGGACGACCGCTACGACGACCGCATCGAGGCCCTGGCGGGCGACCTGGCCGAGCCGCTGCTCGGGCTGGGCGAGGAGGGGTTCGTCCGGCTCGCCGGGGTGATCGACTCGATCTACCACTGCGGCGCCCTGGTCAACTTCGTCTACCCCTACAGCGCGCTCAAGCCCGCCAACGTGGACTCCGTCGCCGACGTCCTGCGCCTGGCCGTCACCGAACGGCTCAAGGCGGTGCACTACATCTCCAGCATCGACGTGTTCCTGCACACCGGGCGGGACCGGCCGTACCTGGAGAACGAGCCGCTGGTGCCGCTGGAGGCGCCCGAGGCGTACGCGCGCAGCAAGTGGGCCGGCGACCACCTGGTCCGGATCGCCCGCGAACGCGGCGTCCCGGCGGCGATCTACCGGCCCGGCATGATGATGAGCCACAGCGGCACCGGCGCCACCCAGACCAGCGACTACCTGCTGCTGCAGATCAAGGGCCTGCTGGAGTTCGGCGTGGTGCCGGACATGGACTACCTGTTCGACGCCATCCCCATCGACTACGCGGCCCGCGCCGTCGCGCACATCTCGCTCCGGCGGGACGCGGTCGGCCGCAACTTCCACCTGTGGAACCTCAACCCCGTGCCCCTGACCGAGGTGTACGGCTGGGTGCGCTCCTTCGGCTACGAGTTCGAGACCGTCCCGCTGGAGACCGCCGTCCAGCACCTGGTCACGCTCGGCCCGGACAATCCGCTCTTCCCGCTGCTGCCGCTGCTGTTCCAGGAACGGGTGCGGTCGGTCCTGCCCGCGTTCACCCCGGAGGTGCTCGGGCGTACCGATCTGCGCGCGGAGTGCGCCAACACGCTGGCGGCGCTGGAGGGCTCGGGCATCGCCTGCCCGCCCATGACGCCCGACCTGGCGCACAAGTGCTTCTCGTACATGGTGGACGTGGGCTTCATGCCCGACCCGGCCGGGCAGCGGGCCCGCCTCGCCGGCCCGCGGAGCCCGCGATGAGCCTGGTGCTGCTCCAGCCGACCCGGCTCCCGCTGCGCGACCGCGACCTGCCCGTCACCCAGGGTTCCCCGGCCCCGCTGCTGCTGGCCAGGCGGATGGCGGGCGGGCCGGCCGCGACCGATCTGCTCGACCGGCTGCGGGCGCTGCCGTCGCCGCCGTCCGGGACCGAGCAGCCGGAGGCCGCCGACAAGGCCCGCTCCTACGTCTACGACGACCGGCTGCGCGAGTACGACGCCTACTTCGGCGTGGTCAGGGCCGGCCGGCACACCGACGGCGTGTTCGCCCGCAGCCTGCTCATCGCCTACCGCTCGCTGCTGGAGGAGGGGCTCGGCGCGGGCACCCGCCTGAGCTGGGCCGACTGGTCGTCCCTGTGCTCGGCGCTGCGGACGATGATCTGCCTGTCCACCGGCGTGGACGCCCGGCCCGCCGCGGTGCCCGAGCCGCCGCTGCTGCGCTGGCACCTGGACCCGCTGCGGCGCTGGCGGGTGGGGCACCACGTGTTCTTCGCGCTGACCCAGTGCGTCATCGTGGCCCTGCAGTCCTTCCAGTCCGCGCTGGAGGAGGCGGACATGGCCGCCGCGCGCCGGAACCTGCGGCTGGCCACGCGCCTGCTGCAGGCCAGCGCGGCGGCGTTCGTGTTCACCGCGGAGTTCAGCGCGAACCAGTACCACGGCGGTGTCCGGCAGTCCATGGAGGCGCCGTTCGTGACCGACGGGTTCAGCGGCCTGCTCTCCCCCGACCACCAGTACCTGGTCAGGCTGTTCGCCCGGCTCCGCCCGGCGCTGCGCGGCCTGCCGGCGGAACTGGCCGCCGACCACCGGGCCTTCGCCCGCGCGCTCGGCACCGTCTACGACTCTCACAAGTACGTGTGCCGCAGGTTCGGCGGCGACACCGGGCCGAGCCTGCGTACCAGTGACACGACCGGGCTGCCCGCCGTGTCCGTGCTGCACGCGCTCAAGCTCGCCAGAACCAGGATCGTGGGGCGTACATGAACCTCGGACCTTCCTTCGCGCACGTCCTGTGGCAACGGGCGCAGGACACTCCGGACCGGATCGCGATCGGCTTCCGGGACGGATCAGGCGATCTCACCTACGGCGATCTGCACCACTGCGCCGCGGTGCTCGCCACCCGCCTGCGCCGGCGGGCCAGGCGCGGCGACCGCGCCCTGCTGCTGCTGCCACCCGGGCCCGACTACGTGACCGCCTTCTTCGGCTGCTTGTACGCGGGCGTCATCGCCGTCCCGACCTACCCGCCGCTGGACGAACGGCAACTCCCCCGGCTCGTCTCCGTCATGGCCGACGCCGAACCCAGCGTGGTGATCACCCAGGCCGGCCTGATCGACCTCGGCCGCGACGGCCTGGCCAGGCATGGGCTCACCACCTCGGCGTACTGGCTGGCGACCGACGAGGGAACGGGCGAGCCGCCCACCTCCACCCCGCCCGCCGGGCGCGCGGACGACGTGGCGTTCCTGCAGTACACGTCGGGCTCGACGAGCACGCCCAAGGGCACGATCGTGACCCACTCCAACCTGCTGGACAACTCGGCCGCGATCCGTACGCTGTTCGGCCACACCCGCGACAGCGTGGGCGTCATCTGGCTGCCGCCGTACCACGACATGGGGCTCATCGGCGGCATCCTCCAGCCCGTCTACGCCGGTTTCCCCGTCGTCCTCATGTCGCCGCTGGACTTCCTCGCCGACCCGAGGGCGTGGCTGGCCGCGATCACCGAACACCGGGCCACGACCAGCGGCGGCCCCAACTTTGCCTTCGACCTGTGCGTCAGGAAGATCCCGCCGGAGCGCCGCGAGGGGCTGGACCTGTCGAGCTGGTCGGTGGCGTTCTGCGGCGCCGAGCCGGTACGCCGGGACACCATGGACCGCTTCGCCGCCGCGTTCGGCCCGTACGGGTTCGCCCGCGAGACCGTCTACCCCTGTTACGGCCTGGCCGAGAGCACGCTGATCGCCACCGGCGGCGTCAAGGGCGCGGGCGTGCGCCTGGACTCGGGCGGCGCGGTCTCGTGCGGCACCGCCATCCCCGGCCACGTCGTCCGTACGCTGCCGCCCGGCGGGACGACGCCCCTGCCCGACGGGGAGGTCGGCGAGATCTGCGTGCGCGGGCCGAGCGTGGCCCAGGGCTACTGGAACGATCCCGACGGCACCGCGGCCACCTTCCCGCCGGACGCCGGCGGGCAGCGCCTCCGCCGCCGCGGCGACCTGGGCTTCCTGCGCGACGGCGAGCTGTACGTGACCGGCCGGCTCAAGGACGTCGTGATCGTCAGGGGCCGCAACCTCCAGGCCGAGGACGTCGAGCACGCCCTGGCCGGCGGCCTTCCCGCGGTCCAGGCGGGGCGGGTGGCGGCGTTCGAGCTGGAGGTGGAGCGGGAGCCGGCCCTGGCCGTGGTGATCGAGCTGACCTCCGGCGACCCGGCCGTCCTCGACGGGCTCGCGGCGGAGGTGCAGCGTACGCTGGTCGCGACCTTCGGCGTACGGGCCGAGCGGCTGGTGTTCACCCGGCGCGGCGCGATCCCCAAGACACCCAGCGGCAAGATCCGCCGCTCGGAATGCCGCCACCGCTACCTCACCGGCACCCTCACCCCCCTCACCACCACCCCGGCCGCCCCCACCCCCCTCGACACCGACGCGGCCGCGCGGGCCGAACGGGCCGCGCGGGCCGAGCTCGCGGCGGAGCTGGCGGCGCTGGCCGCGGTCGTGGTCGGCGTGTCCGGGCCGATCCCCCCGGACCGCCCGCTCACCTCGGCGGGCCTGGACTCGCTGCGCGCGGTCGAGCTGCGCCACGCCGCGCAGGAACGCCTGAAGCTGGAGCTGCCGCTACGCGACCTCCTCGCCGGCGCGACCGCGGACGAGCTGGCCACCGCGGTCGCTCGGGACGCCCTGGTCGACCGCGACGCCGCGGTCGTCCACGCCGCGACGGGCCGCCCCGACGCCGCGGTCGATCGAGCCGTCACGGGTGCCCTGGCCGAATCCGGGGCCCGGCCGCCCGAGGTGGCGGACAGCGGGGCGCTCAGCGAGGGTGAACGGGGGCTCTGGCTGGCCGCCCGCCTGTCGCACGACCCCGACCACTACGTGCTCTCCATCGCCCTCGACCTGACCCACCCCGTGGACCCCGCCCTGCTCAAGGAGTCCTTCGACCTGCTCAGCGCCCGGCACCCGGCGTTGCGCACCCACTTCCCCGAGGTGCTGGGCCGCCCCGAGCGCACCCCGCTCCCGTACGGCCTCACGCTGGACGTCCTCGACCTCGGCGACGTGACGCCCGGCGAACTGGACCGGGTGGTCCAGGAACGCGCCAAGGGCGGCCTCGACCCCATGGCAGGCCCCCTGTGGCGGGCGACGCTCGTCCGGGGGACGGCGGCGCCGGAGGGCGGGGTCCTCGTGCTCTGCGCCCACCATCTGGTCTGCGACGGCTGGTCCCTGGACCTGCTGGCCCGCGAGCTGGGCGAATGCTACGAACTGCTGGCACGCGGTGAACGGCCCGGCTGGCCCCCGGCCGGCGACCCGGCGGACGCGGCGGCCGGGCAGGCGCGCCTGCTGTCCGGCGACCACGGCCGCGAACTGGCCGCCTTCTGGCACGACACCCTGCACGACCTGCCCCCCTCCGCCGCCCTGCCCCAGGCCCACCGGCACCCCACCCCCTCGGCCCCCATGCCCACGGCCCCCACCGCCCAGCACCGCGTACGCCTGGACGGCGAGCTCGCCGGACGGCTGCTCGACCTCGCCCGTCAGGAGGGCATCACGCTCTACACCGCGATGCTGGCCGGCCTCGCCTGGACGTTGTACCGGTACACCGGCGAGCGCCGGTTCCTGCTCGGCATGCCCGCCTCGGGCCGGCTGGACCCCGGTACGGCCTCGGCCGTCGGGTACTTCGTCAACCCGCTCCCGCTGGTCTGCGAGATCGACTCGGACGACGACTTCCGCGCCCACCTGCGCCGCCTCGCCGACGCCGTGGCGGCGGGACAGGCCGGGCAGGAGTACCCGTACCAGCAGATCCTGGAGGAGTGTGTGCCCGCGGAGCGCGCCGCGGACCTCATCCGGATCATGGTGACGCAGCAGCAGGCGCCGAACGGGCTCGCGCCGTCCCTCCTGGACGGGAGCCCGGAGGCGCGGCGGATGGGCGGGCTGGAGGCGCGGCTGAGGTTCGCCGCGCAGCTCACCGCGCCGTTCGAGCTGACCGTGGAGATCGTCGCCACGCCGCAGGGGCTGACGTGGTCGTTCGTCCACGACACCGGCACGCTGGACGCCGCCGACGTACGGGCCTTCGCGCGGCACTGGGAACGCACGCTGGCGGCGGCCGTGGCCGCGCCCCGGCTGCGTCCCGACGAGGTCGACCTCCTGGAGCCCGGCGAGCGGGACCTGCTCCTGCGCGAGTGGAACGCGGCCATGGCGGACGTGGACGGGCCGCCGACGGTGCACGAGGCGGTGCTGGCGGCCGGGCGTACCGACGCGGTGGCCGTACGGGACGAGCACGGCACGCTCACCTACGGCGAGCTGGACCGGCGCGGCGCCGCGCTGGCGGCGGCCCTCGCCGCGCACGGCGCCGGCGGCGAGCGGCCGGTCGCGCTGCTGCTCCCGCGCTCGTCCGGGCTGGTGGTGGCCATGATGGCGGCCATGCGCGCGGGCTCGCCGTACCTGCCGCTGGACGTCGAGCATCCCGACGCCAGGCTCGCGGCCATCCTGGACGACGCCCGGCCCGCCGTCGTGCTGACCAGCCCCGACCTGGCCGCCCGCCCCGCCCTGCGGGGCCGTACGGTGCTGGTGGAGGACGCCGCCGCGGGCGGGGAGTGCCCCTCCGCCCCCGGCCACCCCGACGGGCTCGCCTACCTGATCTACACCTCCGGCTCCACCGGCACGCCCAAGGGCGTCGCCTGCGCCCACCGCGGCGTGCTCAACCTGGCCGCCGACTTCCGCGCGCGGGCGGGCGTCGAGGCGCTGGACCGGTGCGCGTGGTGGACCAGCCCGGGGTTCGACGTCTCGGTGCACGAGGTGTTCACCGCGCTCACCGCCGGCGCCACCGTCGAGGTGTGCCCGCCGTACGCCCGGCACGACGCCGGCGCGCTGGCGGATTGGCTCGCCGAACGCGAGATCACCGGCGCCTACCTGCCGCCCCACCTGCTGCCCGACCTCGCCGCCCACCTCGAACGGCAGGGCGCCCGGGTACGCCTGCGCTGGCTGCTGGTCGGCGTGGAGCCGATCCCCGAACCTTTGCTGCGACGGCTCGTCCGGCTCGTGCCCGGTCTCACCGTCGTCAACGGGTACGGCCCCACCGAGTGCACCGTCTGCGCGACGTTCCACGTGGTGGACCCGGCGGGCGCCGAGCCGGGCAGCACGCCGCTCGGCGGGCCGGTGCGCAACTGCCCGGTCTACGTCCTGGACGGGTTCCTGCGGCCGGTGCCGATCGGGGCGGTCGGCGAGGTCTACGTCGCCGGGCCCGGACTGGCGCGCGGGTACCACGGCAGCCCGGGGCTGACCGCCGAGCGGTTCGTCCCCTCGCCGTTCGCCCCGGGCGAGCGGCTCTACCGGACCGGTGACCTGGCCCGCCACCGCCGCGACGGCGTCCTGCTGTTCGCCGGGCGGGCCGACCGGCAGGCCAAGATCCGCGGCGTGCGGGTGGAACCGGGGGAGATCGAGGCCGCCATGGCCGGGCATCCCGCCGTGATCGCCGCCGTGGTGGAGACCGGCGGCGCACGCCTGATCGGGTACGCCCGGGTCGCTCCCGGCCGGGTCGAGGAGCCCGGCCTCGCCGCCGACGTCACCCGGTACCTGCGGGGCCTGCTGCCCGGCCCGATGGTGCCCGCCCGCGTCGTGCTCCTCGACGAGTGGCCGACGACGGTCAACGGCAAGATCGACCGGGCCCGGCTGCCGCGTCCCGCCCCGACCGAGTACACCGCCCCCGCCGGTACGACGGAGACGGCGATCGCCCGGGTGTGGAGCCGCCTGCTCGGCGTGCCCCGCGTGGGCCGTACGGACGACTTCTTCGAGCTGGGCGGCCACTCGCTGGCCGCGATGCGGATCGCGGCCGAGCTGGCCGGGCTGATGGCGCGGCCGGTGGACGCCCTGCACGTCCTGGACCACCCGACCGTGGCCGAGCTGGCCGTCGTCCTGGACGGGCTCCCCGAGGACCCGGACACCGGCCCGGACGCCGCCCTGACCGGCTCGGCGCTGCTCGACCACGTCGCCGCGCTGCCCACGGAGGCGCTGGACCTGCTCCGCCTGGAGATGGAGGAGGACCGGTGACCACGCTCACCGACGCCCAGCGCGTGCTGCTCGCCCGGATGAGCGCGGCCCCGGGAGAGCGCGAGGGCCTGTTCCCGGTGACGGCGGCGCAGCGCGGCCTGTGGTTCCTGGACCAGCTCGCGCCCGGCGGGACCGCGTACCACATGCCGGCCCTGCTGCGGCTGCGCGGGCCTCTGGAGGAGGCGGCGCTGGAGCGCGCGTTCCAGGCGGCCGTGGACCGGCACGAGTCGCTGCGCACGACGTTCGCGGCCGTGGACGGCCGGCCGTTGCAGCGGGTACGCAGCCGCCGCGAGCACCGGCTCACCACGCTGGACGCCACCGGACGTCCGTTCGCCGAGGTGGTGGCGGAGGCGACGGAGGCCGCGTACGAGCCGTTCGACCTGCGGCGCGGGCCGCTGGTCCGTACGGTGTTGTGGCGGCTCGGCCCCGAGGACCACCTGCTGCTGCTCGCGGTCCACCACATCGTGGCCGACGGCTGGTCGGTCGGCGTCCTGCTGCGGGAGCTGGCGGCCGACCTGGCCGGGCACCCGGCGGCGGCGCGTCCGGACGGCGCCGCCGAGCCCGTGGACCTCGCGCTGCGCGAGGCCGCGACGGCCGTCGACGGCGCGGCGGCGGCGTTCTGGGCCGGGGCCCTGGCGGGGGCGGAACCGTGCGGGCTGCCCGGACGGCTGGACGAGCCGCCGGAGCGGGCGTGCGCGACCGTCAGGGAACCGCTGCCCGCGAGCCTGCCGGAGCGGGTCAGGGCGTACGCGCGCTCGGCCCGCGTCACCGAGCACAGCGTCTACCTGGCGGTGCTGGCCGCCGCCTGCCATCGCATGACCGGGCGCCGGGACGTGGTGATCGGCGTGCCCCACGCCCGCCGGGACAACCCGCGTACGCAGCTCTCCGTGGGCTTCCTCGTCACCTCTGTGCCCGTACGCGTCGCCTGGGCGGGCGAGCCGGGCCTGACCGAGCTGACCGCGCTCGCCGCCAGGGCGCTGCGCGCGGCGGTCGCGCACGCCGACGTGCCGCCGGAGCCGGTGACCGGGCAGGGCGGGACCGGCGGGCGCGGGCCGCTGTTCGACCTCATGCTCACCGTCGATCCGCCGCTGCTGCCCGGCGGGCGGCTCGGCCACCTGGCCGCGGAACGGCTCCCGCTCGATCCGCGGGCGGCCAAGTTCCCGCTGGTGGCCGGGTTCGACCTCGGCGATCCGGCGCTGCGCTGCGAGTACGACACCGGCCGCTTCGACGCGGAGGTCGCCGGGGGGCTGGCGCGTACCGTGCGTACCCTGCTGGAGTCCGGGCTCGCCGCGCCGGACGTTCCGCTGGCCGCGTTCGACCTGATGGACGCCCGGGAGACGGGCGGTGAGCTGGCGCTCGGCCGTGGACCGGCCGCCCCGGACGTGCTGGCCGGGGCCGGGCTCGGCGAGGCGGTGGCCCGCGTCGCCGACCGCGATCCCGGCCGCGTCGCGCTGATCGAGGGGGAACGGCGGCTCACCTACGGCGAGCTGCTGGAGGACGCCGGGCGGCTGGCCGCGGCCGTACGGGCCCGTCTCGGCGGCGACCCGCCGGTGGGCCGTCCCGTCGCCGTCCTCCTCGAACGCGCACTCGACCAGGCGGTGGCCTGCCTGGCGACGGTCCTCGCGGGCGGCCACCATCTGGCGCTCGACCCGGCGCACCCCGCCGAGCACCACTGGGACGCCGTCGCCCGGAGCGACGCCTGCCTCCTGCTGACCTCGTCCGGGCATCTGGACGCCCTCGGCGCGGCGGGTGTGCCCGCCCTCTGCCTGGACCGCCTTCCTCCCGCAGGCTCCGATTCGTCTGTGCCGGCGGGGCATCCCGGGTTGCCGGCCGCCGTCGTGGGCACGGGCGCGCTGTTCACCCACGACGCCGTCGCGCGGGCCAGCGGCTCGGGGGCCCGTGGCGTACGCCTGCACACCGCGCCGGTGTCCTCGCCCGCGGCGCTCGCCGAGTTGTGGGGGACGCTGCTCACGGGGTCGCGCGGCGTGATCCTCGGGCCCGACGACCTCACCCCGGAGGCGGTGCGCGAAGCCGTCCGTACGCACGGGATCACCGACGCGCTGCTCACCACCCGGCTGTCCGGCCGCCTCCGGCACGAAACCCCGGACGCGCTGACGCCGATCACGAACCTCCTGGTCAGCCGCACCGCGCTCACCCCCCACGCCCTGCACGCGGCCGGGTGGAGGCCGCGGGCCGTCTATGGCCCGGCCGACGGTCCCGCCGTGGCGACGGCGGCCCCGCCTCCCCCGCCCGGCCGTGCCGCCGCCGGGGGTGGGGTTCCGTGCGGGCGGGCCGTCGCCGGGGTCGAGGTGTACGTGCTCGACGATCGGATGCGGCCCGTTCCCCCTGGGGCGGTGGGCGAGATCCACCTCGGCGGTCCCGGTCTCCCGCTCGGGTTCCCCGGCAGGCCGGGCCGGACCGCCGAGCGCCTGGTCCCCTCCCCGTACGGCCACGGGCAGCGACTGCTGCGCACCGGCGAACGCGCCCGCGTCCGCCCGGACGGGACGCTG
Organism: Nonomuraea sp. WAC 01424; assembly: GCF_003947315.1. Taxonomy (NCBI): domain Bacteria; kingdom Bacillati; phylum Actinomycetota; class Actinomycetes; order Streptosporangiales; family Streptosporangiaceae; genus Nonomuraea; species Nonomuraea sp. WAC 01424. Next base: position 155,083 of record NZ_QHHZ01000004.1, on the reverse strand, counting down.
GTCCCGCTCGGCGTGACACCGGAACGCCTGCTGGAGGAACGGCTGGCGGCACACCCGGGAGCCCGCGACGTCGTGGCCGTGGAACGCGACGGCCTCCTCGTCGCCTACGTGGTCCCCGCCACCTCCCCGCCCGCGGCCGACGAGCTGCGCGAGCTGGCGGGCGAGGCCGCCTCGGTCCTGCTGGTGGACCGCGTCCCGCTCGACGGCGACGGTGAGCCCGACCTCGACCTGCTCCCCGTCCCCGAGGCCCCGGCGCGCGCCCCGGCCGCGCCCGCCACCGAGCTGGAACGGCAGGTCGCCCAGGCGTGGGCCGAGGTGCTCGGCCGCGACGCCGCCGGCATCTCCCGTTCCGACGACTTCTTCCGCCTGGGCGGGCACTCCCTGCTGGCCACCCGCCTGGTCGCCCGGCTCGCGCAGCGGTTGTCCCGGCCGGTCCCGGTGCAGCTCGTCTTCGACCATCCCACCCTCGCCGCGTCGGCGCGGGCGCTCGCCGCCGTCCCCGAGCGGGACGCCGTTCCGCCGATCCGGCGGGTGGCCGACCGGGACCTGATCCCGTTGTCGTTCGCGCAGCGGCGGTTGTGGTTCATGCAGCAGTACGACCCGTCCGACTCGCTGTTCAACATCCCGCTGGCGGTCCGGCTGCGCGGCGAGCTGGCCGTCGCCGCCCTGCGCGGCGCGCTCGCGCTGGTCACGTCCAGGCACGAGACGCTGCGCACCACGTACGTCACCGAGGACGACCTGCCGAGGCCCCGGGTGCGGACCGGCCCCGGCCCCGCCCTGGAGATGGCCGACGCCCCGGACGAGGCCGCCCTCGCGCGCCTGCTCGACCGTGCCGCGCGCACCCCGTTCGACCTGGCGGAGGACCTTCCGCTGCGGGCTCTGCTGGTCAGGACGGCCCCGGCCGAGCACGTGCTGCTGCTGGTCGTGCACCACATCGCGTGCGACGGCTGGTCGGTCGGCGTGCTGGCGACCGAGGTCTCCCTCGCCTACACGGCCCTGACCGCGGGACGTGAGCCCGAGCTGCCCGGCCTGCCCGTCCAGTACGGCGACTTCGCCCTGTGGCAGCGCGACCGCATGTCGGACCGCGCCCTCGCCCCCGAGCTGGCGCACTGGTCACGGGTCCTGGACGGCGCCCCGAAGGCACTGGAGCTGCCCGCCGACCGGCCGCGCCCGCCCGTGTTCGCCCATCGGGGCGCGACCCTGCCGGTCGAGCTCGGGCCCGAGCTGAGCGCGGCCGTACGGCGGACCGCCGCGGCGCACGAGGTCACCCCGTTCATGGTCCTGCTGTCCGCGCTGGCCGTGGTGCTGTCCCGGCTGTCCGGCCAGGACGACCTGGTGATCGGCACGCCGGTCGCCGGGCGTTCCCGTCCCGAGGTCGAGGACCTCGTCGGCTGCTTCATCGACGTGGTGCCGCTGCGCCTGGACGTCTCGGGCGACCCGGCGGCCGGCGAGCTGCTGGCCAGGGCGCGGCGGGTGTGCCTGGAGGCGTACGCCCATCAGGACGTGCCCTTCGAGCGGCTGGTCGAGCACCTGAGGCCGGAGCGCGACCTGTCCAGGACGCCGGTCTTCCAGGTGATGCTCGCCCTGCAGAGCGGCGCGACGCCGGGCCTCGACCTGCCCGGCGTCACGGCGGCGCACCACCCGCTGGACACCGGCACGGCCCAGCACGACCTGACGTTCTGGCTGCGCGACGAGCCGTCGGGGATCGGCGGCTTCCTGGAGTTCGACACCGACCTGTTCACCGGGGACACCGCCGCCCGGTACGCGGGCCGCCTGGCCGCCGTACTGGACTGGCTGACCGGCGCGACGCCCGAGCCGGAGGCGCTGACGCCGGACGAGCGCGCGCTGCTGCTGGTTACCGGAACCGGCCCGAATCGTCCGATCCCCACCGGAACCGTCGCCGACGCGGTGCTGGCCTCCGCGCCACCCGACCGGCTCGCCCTGGTGGACGGCGGGGTCGGTGAGAACGGCGGCGGGGACGCGGGGCGGGTGCTGACCTACGGCCGGATGGGTGAGCTGGCCCGCCGGACGGCCGCCGTGCTGGCCGCCCGTGGCGTGCGCCGCGGTGACACCGTGGGCGTGCTGCTGCCCAGGTCGCCGCTGATGGTGCCGGTACTGCTGGGCGTGTGGCTGGCAGGGGCGGCGTACGTGCCGCTCGACCCGGAGTTCCCCCGGCGGCGGCTGGAGTTCATGATCGCCGACTCCGGGGTGCGCGTGCTCGTCGCGGAGTCCCCGGACGCGGCGCCCGTGCCCGGCCTGGACGTCGTGACGCCGGACGATCCGGCCGCCGGGCTCCCCGTCCCTGCGACGGGCGCCGGCGGGCGGGACCGCGCGTACGTGATGTACACCTCGGGCTCGACCGGCCGTCCCAAGGGGGTGGTGGTGCCGCACGCGGCCGTGCTGAACCTGCTGGCCTCCGTCTGCTCCGACCCCGGGCTCGGCCCGGACGACGTACTGGTCGCGGTGACGACGTTGTCGTTCGACATCTCGGTGCTGGAGCTGTTCGCGCCGCTGCTGGCCGGGGCCCGCGTCGTGGTCGCCACGGCGGCGCAGGCGGCGGACCCGGTCCTGCTGGGCGGGCTGATCGGGTCGTGCGCCGCGACCGTCGTACAGGCCACGCCGGCGACCTGGCGCATGCTGCTGGAGTCCGGCTGGCGGGCACGGCGTCCGCTGCGGGTCTGGTCCGGCGGCGAGGCCCTCTCCCCCGAGGTCGCCGGGGCGCTGCTGGCGGCCGGTCACCGGGTCGCCAACCTGTACGGCCCCACCGAGACGACCATCTGGTCGGCCACTGGCCCGGTGGAGGATCCCGCCGCGATCGCGCTCGGCGGTCCGGTGGCCAACACCCGGCTGCACGTCCTGGACCACAACCTGCGGACGTTGCCGGAAGGGGCCGTCGGCGAGCTGTACGTCGGCGGCGCCGGGGTGGCCGACGGCTATCTCGGCCGGCCCGCGCTCACGGCGGAGCGCTTCGTGCCCTCGCCGTTCGCCGCCGGTGAGCGGTTGTACCGGACCGGGGACCTGGTGCGGTTCCGGGGCGGGCGGTTGTCGTTCGCCGGGCGGGCCGACCAGCAGGTCAAGCTGCGCGGGCATCGTATCGAGCCGGGCGAGATCGAGGCACGGCTCGCCGAGCACCCGGACGTCGCCGAGGCCGTGGTCGCCGTGCACGACGACCGCCTGGTGGCCTACCTCGTCGCCACCCCGCCACCGGCCTCCGTGCCGCCGCCGGACGCTGGGCCGCCATCGGCTTCCGCCCCGCCGTCGGGTTCCGGGGTGCCGTCGGTCGCCGGGATGCGGGCCTTTCTCCGCGATCACCTGCCCGAGTACATGATCCCGTCGCTGGTCGTCCCGCTGGACCGCATGCCCCGCACCCTCAACGGCAAGACCGACCGGGGCGCGCTCCCCGCTCCCCCGGACACGGCCGGAACGCCCCGGAGCGCGGACCACGTCGCGCCGCGCACGCCGCTGGAGGCCGTCGTCGTGGAGACCTGGGCGGACGTGCTCGGCCTGGACGCCGCCACGGTCTCGGCCGAGGACGACTTCTTCGACCTCGGCGGCCACTCGATGCTGGCCACCCGAGCGGCCGGGCGGCTGTCACGGGTGCTGGGACGCCCGGTCTCGCTGCGGCGGCTCTTCGAGCACCCCACGCCCGCCGCGCTGGCCGCCTCCCTGGGCTCCGGCGACACGGCCGCCGACCAGCCGGACCGCCCGCCGCTCGCGCCCGTCGCGGACGGCGGCCCGGCCCCGCTCTCGTACGCCCAGGAACGGCTGTGGTTCCTGCACCGGCTGGAGGGACCGAGCCCCACCTACAACCTGCCGGTCGCGCTGCGCCTGTCCGGCCCCCTGGACCGGGCGGCGCTGCGTGCCGCGCTCGGCGACCTGATCGGCAGGCACGAGATCCTGCGCACGATCTTCCCCGACCGCCGGGGCACCGCCTGCCAGATCGTCCTGGACGCGGCCCCCGCCGACCTGGACGTGGTGGACGTGACGGCCGAAGACCTGCCGGCGCGCATGGAGTCGGCGGCCCGGCACGCGTTCGACCTGACCGCCGAGATCCCCCTGCGCGCCTGGTTGTTCGCGACCGGGCCGGGCGAGCACGTGCTGCTGCTGGTGATCCATCACATCGCCGGCGACGAGGGTTCGCTGCGGCCGTTCCTGCGCGACCTGGGTGAGGCGTACCTGGCCCGGCGGGCCGGGCGGGAGCCCGGGTGGCGGCCGCTGCCCGTGCAGTACCGCGACTACGCGATCTGGCAGCGCCGCGCCCTCGGCGACCAGCGCGACCCGGCCGGCGAGCTGCGCCGACAGCTCGACTTCTGGACGGACACGCTGCGCGACCTGCCCGCCGAGCCCCGCTTGCCCACCACCCGGCGGCGGCCCGCCGTGGCCGGCCACCGGGGCGGCTCGGTCGGCTTCACCCTCGACGACGAGCTGCACGAGCGGTTGAGGGACCTGGCCGGGCGGTCCGGCGCCACCATGTTCATGGTGCTCCAGGCCGCGGTCGCCGCGCTGCTCACCAGGCTCGGCGCGGGCACCGACGTCCCGCTCGGCACCGCCGTGGACGCCCGCGGCCAGGAGCAGCTGGACGGCCTGGTCGGGCTGTTCGTCAACACGCTGGTGCTGCGCGCCGACACCTCGGGCGACCCGGCGTTCCGCGACCTGCTGTCCCGGGTCAGGGCCGCCGACCTGGCCGCCTACGAGCACGCCGAGCTGCCGTTCGAGCGGCTGGTCGAGGCGCTCAACCCGGTGCGCTCGCTGTCGGCGCACCCGCTGTTCCAGGTCGCGGTCGCCTACCAGCACGCCGGGCCGCCGCCGCTGGACCTGGCGGGCCTGTCCGTCGAGGTGGCGGAGGTGGGTCCGGTCGCGGCCAAGTTCGACCTCGCCTTCACCGTGACCGCGCTGCCGGACGGCGCCGGGGCGGCGGGCACGCTCGGGTACGCGAGCGACCTGTTCGACCACGACGCGGCGGCGTCCCTGGTGGAACGGCTGCTGCTCCTGCTGCGCGGCGTGGCGGCCGAGCCGGACCGCCCGATCGGCGAGATCGACGTCATGGACGCGGCCGAGCGGCGCAGGCTGCTCCTGGACTGGAACGACACGGCCGCCGACCTGCCCGCCGCCTGCTGGGCGGAGACGTTCGAGGCGCAGGCGGCGCGGCGGCCCGGCGACGTGGCGCTGGTGCTGGAGTCGGAGCGGATGACGTACGGGCAGCTCGACGCCGCGGCGAACCGGCTGGCGCACCTGCTGGCCGAGCGCGGCGCGGGACCGGAACGGCTGGTGGCGGTGGCGCTGCCCCGGTCGCTCGGCCTGTTCGTGGCGCTGGTGGCGGTGCTGAAGACGGGCGCCGGCTACCTGCCGCTGGACCTGGACCATCCGGCCGAGCGGGTGTCGTACATGCTGGCCGACGCCCGCCCGGTGGTGCTGCTGGCCACCGCCGGCACGGCGGGCCTGCTGCCGCCCGGCGGCCCGCCGGTGCTGCTGGCGGACGACCCGGACATCGCCGGCCGCCCGTCGTCGCCGCCCGTCACGCGGCCTCCGACCCCGGGCAACACCGCGTACGTGATCTACACCTCGGGCTCGACCGGCCGTCCCAAGGGCGTGGTCGTCACGCACGCGTCGGTGCCGAGCCTGGTGGCGACCGCGGTCGAGCGGTTCGGCGTGGGCGCGGGCAGCAGGGTGCTGCAGTTCGCGTCGGTCAGCTTCGACGTGGCCTTCTGGGAGCTGAGCATGGCGCTGCTGACCGGCGCCCGGCTGGTCGTCGTCCCGGCCGCGCGGCGCGTGGCGCCCGAGCTGCTGACCGGGTACGTCGCCGAGCACGGGATCACCCATCTGGCGTTGTCGCCGTCCCTGCTGGCCGCGTTGCCACCAGGCTGCGACCTGCCGCCGGACGTGACCGTGCTGACCGGGTCGGAGACCGTGCCCGCCGAGGTGGTGACCCGGTTCGCCCCGGGACGGCGGCTGCTGAACGCGTACGGGCCGACCGAGGCCACGGTGAACTCCACGCTCTGGCCGGCCCCCGAGGGCTGGACCGGGGAGAGCGTGCCGATCGGCGGTCCCGACGTCGGCACCCGGGTCCACGTGCTGGACGCGGGCCTGCGGCTGCTCCCGCCGGGCGTGGCGGGCGAGCTGTTCATCGCCGGGGACGGGCTGGCCAGGGGCTACCTGGGTCGGCCGGACCTGACGGCGGCGGCCTTCGTGCCCGACCCGTTCGGGCCGCCGGGGTCGCGCATGTACCGGACCGGCGACCTGGTCAGGTGGAACGGCGACGGCGCGCTGGAGTTCCTCGGCCGGGCCGACGACCAGGTGCAGATCCGGGGGTTCCGGGTCGAGCCCGGCGAGGTCGAGGCCACCCTGATCCGGCATCCCGACGTACGGGAGACCGTGGTCGTCGCGGACGCGGCCCAGGGGCGCCTGGTCGCCTACGTCGGCACCGGGCGCGTGGACGAGGGCCTGCCGGCCGAGCTGAGGACCTTCACCGGCCGGTCGCTGCCGTCGTACCTGGTGCCGTCGGTGTTCGTACCGCTCGAAGCGCTCCCGAGGGCGGCCAACGGCAAGGTGGACCGCGCCCGGCTGCCCGAGCCGCGCCCGGCGGCGGGCAGGGTGCTGAACCCGCCCGCCACCCCCCTGGAACGGCAGATCGCCGAGGCGGTGTGCGAGGTGCTCGGCGTGGACGCGGTCGGCCTCGACGACGATCTGTTCGAGCAGGGCGGCCATTCGCTGCAGATACCGCGGATCGCGGCGGGCGTGGCCGAGCGGACCGGGGTGGAGATCGCCCTGCGGGACATCTTCCTGGCGCCGACGATCGCCGGGATGGTACGGGCCGTCGCCGGCGCCCGGGATTCGGGGGCGGCGCGGAGCACGCCGATCACGCGGGCCGACCGCCGGACGCGACGCCGCGGGCCGGACCAGTCACAGAACCCGGACCAGTCACAGAACGGGGAGAAGGAGCAAAATGGGTGAGGAATTCCTGTTCCCGCTGTCCTTCCAGCAGGCCCGGCTGTGGTTCCTCCATCAGCTCGACCCCGGGAACGCCGCCTACCACATGCCGGTCACGCTGCGTCTCGACGGCGAGCTGAGCATGGAGACGCTTCGCGCGGCCTTCCAGCACGTGGTGGACCAGCACGAGGCGCTGCGGACCCGGTTCGAGCCGGACACGCAGGTGCAGGCGGTCCTGGAGTCCTGGGCCGTCACGCCGGAGCTGGTGGACCTGTCCGGGCTCGACCCCGAGGCGCGGCGGCGGGAGCTGGACCGGGTCCGGCTGGGCGTGCTGCGGGAGCCGTTCGACCTGTGGTCGGCGCCGCCGCTGCGGGTCGTGGTGGTGCGCCTGGAGCCGCGCGTCCACGTGCTGCTGATCGTGATCCACCACATCGTCTGCGACGGCTGGTCGCTCGGCGTGCTGGCCGCGGAGCTGTCGGCCGCCTACACGGCGCTGCGCGGGGGACGCGCCCCCGAGCTGCCCGACCTGCCCGTCCAGTACGGCGACTTCGCGCTGTGGCAGCGCGAGCGGCTCTCCGGCGAGGCGCTGCGCGAGGAGCTGGACCACTGGTCGCGGGTGCTGACGGGCGCGCCCGCCGCCTTGGAGCTGGCCACCGACCGGCCGCGTCCGGACGTGCCCACGTTCGACGGGGCCCGGGTCGTCCGCGCTCTGCCGGAGCCGGTGGCGCTCGGCCTGGAGCGGCTGGCCCACGGGTGCGGCGCGAGCCTGTTCATGGCGGTCCTGGCCGCGTACGCCGTGGTGTTGTGCCGCCTGTCGGGCCAGGACGCGGTGATCGTCGGCACGGTGACGGCCGGCCGTTCCCGGCCGGAGCTGGAGGGCCTGGTCGGCTGCTTCATCGACGTGGTGCCGCTGCGCGTGGACGTCCCCGCCGGTCTGTCGTGGGCCGGGCTGCTGAGCCGGGTCCGCACGGTGTGCCTGGAGGCGTACGCGCATCAGGAGGTGCCGTTCGAGCGGCTGGTGGAGCACCTGCAACCGGTACGCGACCTGTCCAGGACGCCGATCTTCCAGGTGATGCTCAACGGCCAGGACACCCCGAGGCAGGACCTGAGCTGGCCCGGCGTCGAGGTGACCGGCGAGCCGCCCGAGCCCGGCGTCTCCAAGTACGACCTGACCCTCGACCTGCACAGGAACACGAGCGGGATGCTCCTCGACCTGGAGTACAACCGCGACGTGTTCGAGCCGGCGACCGCGTCCGGCCTGCTGGGGCAGGTGGCGGCGGTGCTGGACCTGATGGCCGCCGCCGCGCCGGACACGCCGGTCGAGGCGGCGCTGACCGGGCTCCGGCCCGCCACCGGCCACCGGGACGGGTTCTCCGGCCGCCGCATCGAGCCGCCCGCCCCCGGATCACGGCCCGGCGAGGGCTCCCGGGTCCCGCCGGACGACGCCGTCGAGGCGCGGGTGCTGCGGTGCGTCCGGGACGTGCTCGGCAAGGAGTGGCTGGGCGTCACCGACGACTTCTTCGACCATGGCGGCAGTTCCATGCTGGCCATGAAACTCGCGCTCGACATCGAGCAGGCGACCGGTTACCGGCTCGTCCTGCGCGACCTCTTCGACGACACCACCGCCAGGGGCCTGGCCGTCAAGGTGCGGGCCGCCACTGCGACGTACGAGTTAGGGGGCCACTGATGTGGCGACACCTGCGGCGGACCCTGGAGGTGGGCGGCGGCGTGATCCTCGCCGCGGCCGTCCTGGTCCCCTCCGCCACCGGCCTGGCGGGCCTGCCCGCTCTGGGGGCGACGCTGAACCCGGGCGGCGGGGTGTGGCGGCCGGCCGCCGACGCCGGGCCCGCCCGCGCCGAGACCGTCTCGCTGCCGGGCCTGAGCGCGCCGGCCACCGTGGCGTTCGAGGACAACGGCCTCGCGCACGTCACCGCGGGCGTCGACGCCGACCTGTTCAGGACGATCGGGTACGTCCACGCCCGCTTCCGGCTGGCGCAGATGGATCTGACCCGGCGCCAGGCCCAGGGCGAGCTGGCCGAGATCGTCGGCCCGGACGCCCTGGAGTCCGACCGGTTCGAACGCGACCTGGGCCTCCAGCGGGCCGCCCGGCGGGACTGGGCGGCGCTGCCCGCCGGTCCGGCCAGGGAGACGCTGACCGCCTACAGCCGCGGCGTCAACGACGCCATCCGCGAGCTGGTCCGCGACCACCGGCTGCCGACGCTGTTCACCGTGCTGGGTTACGAGCCGCGTGAGTGGACGCCCGTGGACAGCCTGGCCGTGCAGCGCCTGGTCGGCCAGAAGATCAGCTTCGACGAGCAGGCCGTACGGTTCTCCTTCGCGCAGAAGGCGCTCGGCCAGAAGGTGTTCGACCAGTGGTTCCCGGTCGTCCCGGGCAACCGGCAGCAGCCGTACGACAAGGGGCCGTTCAAGAAGCTGCCCCTGGAGCCCCTGCCGGTGCGGGCCTACCCGGCCGACGGGGTTCCGGCGGACGGGGCGCCCGGGCCGCTGGGCACGCCGCCGACGACGGTGCCGGCCGCCGCCGTCCACTCCCTGGGCAACAGCAACTCGTGGGTCGTCTCCGGCAGCAGGACCGCGTCGGGCGCGCCCATCCTGTCCGCCGACCCCCATCTGCCCTACAGCCTGCCCTCCATCTGGTACCAGCTTGAGGGCAGCAGCCCCGGCTACCACTTCAGCGGCGTCACCACCCCGGGCATCCCGGTGCCGCTGCTGGGCAAGACCGGCACGTTCAGCTGGGGGCTGACCGCCTCCCAACGCCCGACGACCCTCTTCTACGAGGAGCGGACCGACCCCGCGCGGCCGGGCCAACACTTCTACCAGGGCAAGTGGCAACCGCTGACCTCGGTTCCCGAGCCGATCAAGGTCCGCGGCGGCGCGACCGAACAACACCAGGTCCGCCTCACCGCGCACGGCCCGATCATGCGGGTGCAGGCCAGGGACTACGCCGTGTGGTGGGCGGGCACGCTGCCGAGCGACAACATGAGCAGCATGCTCGCCCTGCTGCGGGCCAAGGACCTGGGCGGGTTCCGGGCGAGCCTGCGCGGCTGGACCACCCCGGCGCTCAACTTCTCCTACGCCGACCGGAGCGGGAACATCGCGATGTTCAACGTCGGCGTCGCCCCGCAGGTGGCCTCGGGCAACCCCGCCCTGCCGCTGGCCGGGGACGGCTCGGGCGACGTCACCGGCTCGATCGCCCACGACGCGCTGCCCTCCTCGGTCAACCCGCCCGAGGGCTACATCGTCTCGGCCAACCAGCGCGAGGCGAGCGGCGACTACCCCTACCAGTACTCCACGTCCTACAACTTCGTGGAACGCGGCTGGCGCGACGGCGAGATCGTCGAGCAGCTCTCCCACCAGGACAAACTGACGCTGGCGCAGTCCGCCGCGCTCCAGAGCGACTGGCACGACAACCACGCCCGCCAGCTCGTGCCGCTGCTGCTCGGCGCCCTGAAGGGGGTCGAGCTGGACCCGTTCGAGCAGCGGGTCGCCGACCTCCTGGCCGCCTGGGACTACACCGCGAGCCCCGACAAGCCGCAGCCGGTGTTCTTCGACTCCTACAAGAACCGGCTCTCCTGGGCGACGTTCCAGCCCTGGTGGACGCACTACAAGGTGCCGCAGGACCCGGACAAGGGGCTGCTCCCCCGCAACGCCGACTCCGGCGCCTGGGCGAACGAGACCCTGCGCGGCACCGTGCTCGGCTGGATCCAGAACGACCCGGACAACGCCTTCTTCTCCCTGCCCGACGGCACCCGGCGCGACGCCACGGACGTGATGCGCGCCGCCTTCCACGAGACGGTCGCCAACGCCCTCAAGAAGTACGGCCCCGACTTCCGCAACTGGACCTACGGCAAGTACGAGTCCGTGTTGTTCCCCAACCTCGCCGGCATGTCCGCGCTGGACCTGGGCCCCTACCCCGGGTGGGGCGGCAACCCGCGCACGCCCAACGTCTCGGTCGGCACCAGGGACGCCGCCGACGGCCGCCCGCTCAGCAACCTGGCGACCGCCGGGGCCACCTGGCGCTTCGGCGTCGACTGGGGGACGGGCCAGATTCAGGCGGTCACCGCGGGCGGCCAGAGCGAGAACCCCATGTCCCCCTGGTACGGCAACGGCATCCCGCTGTGGATGAAGGGCCGCTACTGGCCGGTACTCGAAGGCGCGGCCGTCCAGGGGGCCCGCACCGTGCAGTGGAAGGTGACCTCATGAAGCGCCAGGCTCTCCTCGCGGCGGCCGTGGCCGTCGCCGATCTCGCCGGACTCTCGCTCGGCTGGTGGTGGGTGCTTCCGCTGGCCGGGCTGGTGGTGGGCGCCGCCGCGCCGGTCAGGCGGCCCCTGCCGGCCCTGCTGGCGGCGACGGCCGTCGCGAGCGCCGCGTCGCTGGTGTGGCAGGGCGGCGCCCGCACCCTCGACGCGGCCGACCTGGCCGGTGCGATGGCACTCAACGCCCGGGGGCTCGGCTGGGTGGTCGTCGCCGCCACCCTCGTCTACACCCTGCTGCTGGCGCTGGCCGGCGCGTGGATCGGCGGCGCGGCCAGGCGGCTGGGCGCCGACGTCCGGTCAGGCCGGGCCGCTCGACTCGGGCCGGGAAGCGGCTCGCTGGACACCAAGGAGGACGAACATGTCTGAGACGTTCACCGTCGTCGTCAACCACGAGGAGCAGTACTCCATCTGGCCGGCCGGCCGTCCCTGCCCGGAGGGCTGGCACGAGGTGGGGGTCGTGGGCGAGAAGCAGTCCTGCCTCGACCACATCGAGCGTGTGTGGACCGACATGCGGCCGCTCAGCCTGCGGCGGCACATGGACGGCGTGGCCCCCGCGGAGCCGCAGTGAGCGATGTGCGGCCGCAGGATCTGTCCGCGCCGGGCCTGCTGGCCCCGCTGCGGCACCGCGGCTTCCGCCGGCTGGTCGCCGGCCAGGTCCTGTCCACGCTGGGCGACATGGTGTTCGCGGTGTCGCTGCCGTTCGTCGTGCTGCGCATGGGCGACGCCAAGGACCTGGCCGTCATGCTCACCCTGCTCGGCGTCGGGCGCGTGGCGGGCGCGCCGCTCGGCGGCCTGCTGGCCGACCGGTGGAGCCCCAGGAACGTCATGCTCGTGGCCGACCTGGGGCGGGCCGGGGTGCTGGTCCTGCTGGTCGCGGCGACCGGTCCGGCGGGCGGGCTGCCGGCGCTCGGCGCGGGGATCGTGCTGCTCGGGCTGCTGGAGGGGGTGTTCCTGCCGGCGTACTGGGCCATCATGCCCACCCTTCTCGACGAGGAGGAGCTGGCCGGGGGGAACGCGGTCAGCGAGGCGCTGATGGTGACGGCCGCCATGGCCGGGCCGCTGGTCGGGGGGCTGGCCATGGCCTCGCTGAGCACCGCCGCGGTGCTCGCGGTGAACGCCGCGACGTTCCTGGTCTCCGCCGGGACGCTGCTGGCCGTACGCGCCCGCCGGGCCGCGCCGGCCGCCGCCCCGGCCGGTACGGGCTTCTGGGCGTTCGCCCGCCGGTCCAGGCTGCTGGTCGCGGTGTTGGTCATGGCCGCCCTGTCGCAGCTCACCTCGACGGCCATGATGAACGTGGCGCTGCCGATCTACCTCGACCGGCACTTCGACGACGGGCAGCGCGTCTACGGGCTGATGCTCGGGGCGCAGGGCGGCGGCCTGCTGCTCGGCACCCTCGCCGCCGGCCTGGTGTGGCGGCTGCCCAGGCGCGGCTACCTGGCCCTCGGCCTGCTCGTGGTCGACGGCCTGGTGCTCACGGCGTTCCCGCGGCTGCCCGGCCTGCTCGCGCCGCTGTCGGCGATGGTCGTGCTCGGGCTGGCGGCCGGCGTGCTGAGCGTCGTCGCGCTGACGCTCGTCCAGCGGATCTCGCCCGCCGAGATCCTCGGCCGCGTCATGGCGGCCTTCACCGCGGTCACGATCGCCGCCTTCCCGATCGCGGCCGTGCTCATCGGAGTGATCGTGGCCCGCCAGGGGCCGGAGTCGGCGTTCCTCGTCGGGGGGATCGGCGTGCTCGCCGTCTCCGTGATCGGGGCCGCCCAGCGTGCCATCAGAAACGCGTGAGGACAACAGATGATGATGCTGACCGTGGGACCGCCCCCGCTGCCGCCGCTCGGGCCGCCGTGGACGATACGGCGTGTCTCGCCCGAGGACGGCGACGCCCGGCTGGTGTGGCGCTGGATGAACGAGCCGCACGTGGCGACCGCCTGGGACCAGGCGTGGACCCTGGACAAATGGACGGCCGAGCTGACGGCCCAGCTCTCCGGCGACCACTCGCTGCCCTGCGTGGCCGCCCACGAGGGCCGGGACGTGGCCTACCTGGAGATCTACCGCGTACGACGCGACCGCCTGGCCGCCCTGTACGCCTCCGAGCCCAGTGACCTGGGCGTGCACATCGCCGTCGGGGAGGCCGGCGACACGGGCCGGGGGCTGGGCTCGCTGCTGCTGCGCGCGGTCGCCGACGGCCTGCTCGCCGCCGACCCGGCCGCCGAGCGGGCGGTGGCCGAGCCGAACGTGCTCAACCTGGCCTCGGTCAGAGCGTTCGGCAAGGCCGGGTTCCGGCGGGCCGGCGAGGTGGCGTTCCCGCACAAGACGGCGGCGCTGATGGTCCGGCCGCGCCCCGGACACGGACTGACGGGAGCACAGGGATGAACGACCCCCGCAGCTGCGACGTCGTGGGGATCGGGTTCGGCCCGTCGAACCTGGGCCTCGCCGTGGCGCTGGACGAGCACAACCGCGGCGGCGGGCGGCTGGCCGGCGTCTTCTTCGAACGGCAGGAGGAGTTCACCTGGCACCGGGACATGCTCATCGAGGGCGCGACCGTCCAGGTGTCGTTCCTGAAGGACCTCGTCACCCTGCGCAGGCCCACCAGCGAGTACAGCTTCCTGGCGTACCTGCACGCCAAGGAGCGGCTGATCGACTTCGTCAACCACAAGAACCTGTTCCCCTCGCGCATCGAGTTCAACGACTACCTGCGGTGGGTCGCGGGCCACTTCGCGCACCTGGTGGACTACTCCTGCACGGTCGTCGGCGTCCGGCCGGTCCGGCGCGGCGGGCGCGTCGAGGCGATGGACGTGACGGTCCGCAGGGGCGGGCCGCAGGGGCGGCTGGAGGTGCGCCGGGCCCGCAACATCGTGCTCGGCACCGGCCTGCGCCCGGCCCTGCCCCCGGGCACGCCGGTCTCGGCGCGCGTCTGGCACAGCGACGAGCTGCTGACCAGGATCGCCCGGCTCCAGGGCCCGCCGCCGCGCCGGATCGTCGTCGTCGGGGCCGGGCAGAGCGCCGCCGAGGTGGTGGAGTACGCCCACCGCACGTTCACCGACGCCGAGGTGTGCGCCGTGTTCGCCCGGTACGGCTACAGCCCGGCCGACGACAGCCCGTTCGCCAACCGCGTCTTCGACCCCGAGGCCGTGGACCTGCACTACGCGGCGGGCGAGGACGTCCGGCGGATGATGTCCGACTACCACCGCAACACCAACTACTCGGTGGTGGACACGGACCTGATCGACGAGCTGTACCGGCGTTTCTACCAGGAGAAGGTCAGCGGCCGGCGGCGGCTGCGCATCCTCAACCTGTCCAGGGTCGTGGAGGTGCTCGACACCGGCGACGGCGTGCGCGTCGTCGTCGAGTCGCTGCCGTCGGCCGAGCCAGACGTGCTGGACGCCGACCTGGTCGTCCTGGCCACCGGCTACCGCGAGAGCGACGTCTTCGGCCTGCTGGGCGAGATGGGCGAGCACTGCCTGCGGGACCAGCGCGGCAGGCCCAGGGTCACCCGCGACTACCGCGTCGAGACGGCCGACGACGTGGAGTGCGGCATCTACCTCCAGGGCCCGACCGAGCACACGCACGGCATCAGCTCGGGGCTGCTGTCCAACATCGCCGTGCGCTCCGGCGAGATCCTGCACTCGATCGCCGTACGGTCCGGCCAGAGCCCGCGCCCGGCCCCGGCGGGCAGGAACGGGTCGGCCGCCCAGGCCCGTACGGCCGCGCTGGCCGCCGCCGGGCCGTGGGAGCCGGGAGAGGAGGCATGAGCTTCGGGGTCGTCGCCTTCGGCCAGGCCCTGGGCGAGCCGGTGCCGGTGTCGGTGCTCATGGACGGGCACCCGGGCGACGCGCGGACGGTCCGCGGCTGGGGGTACCGCGCCTTCCACCGGGCCGCGCCGGACGTCGGACTGACGGACCTGGCCGTACGGGCGGGCGGCGAGGCGCTGGACCGGGCCGGGGTCGCGCCCGGTGAGCTCGACCTCGTCGTCCTGGCCGCCGCCGACCTGGCCGAGTACCTGTACTGGGACGCGGCCGCGGCGGTGCAGGCCAGGCTGGGCGCGCACCGGGCGGAGGCGCTGCTGGTCAACCAGGCGTGCGGCGGCGGGGTCACGGCGTTCGACACGGTCGCGGGCCGCTTCGCCACCCACGAGTCGCACGCCACCGCGTTGATCATCGGCGCCAACCGGGTGTGCGAGGAGTACTGCGACCGTCTGTCGGTCAACACCTGCGTCAACGGTGACGGCGCCGCCGCCGCGCTGGTCCGCCGCGGGGCAGGGAGCTGCCGGTGGCTGGTCACCGAGACGCTCACCGACGGCCGCTACGCCGACTTCTACCGGCTGGACGCCGGCGGCTCGGCCCGGCCGTTCACCCCGGCCAGGGCCGTGCCCGCCAGGATCGCCGCGCCCGCCGACCGGCTGCAGGAGTTCTTCGGCGGCGACATCATGGCCATGTTCGACTTCGCCCGTACGACCCTGGCCCGCAACCGCGAGGTGCTGGAACGGGCGTGCGCGCGGGCGGGCGTGACGACCGGCTCGATCGCCCGGATCGTCCACCTGCACGACAACCTTCCGGCCTTCACGGACCTGGCCGGCGAGCTCGGCGTACCGATCGGGCGGACGAACGCGGACCTGGCGATGGCGCACGGGCACCTCGGCTGCGCCGACCAGATCTTCGGGCTCGGCCGGCTGGTCGAGACCGGCGAGCTGGTCCCCGGCGACCTGGTGGCGCTGACGAGTGTGAGCAGCGGCATGCACTGGACGTGCACGCTGCTGCGGGTCTGAAGGAGCCCTTCATGGATGCCGACGATCTGCTGGACCGGCTGAGCGCGCTCGCCCTGCCGGGGGCCGCCGCCGACCTCGCACTGCCCGCGGCGCTCGACGACGAGACGCTTGACGTGCCCGTCCTGGTCGAGGCCGGGCTGCGGATGGCGGACGTGCCGAACGCCCTGCTGCTGCCGGCCGGGCGGCCGCTGCGGGTCGCGATCGCCGCGACGTTCACCGCCGAGGCCGTCGCGCCGCTGCTGCGCGTGCTGCTGCTGCGCGCGGGCATCGCACCCGAGCTGTACGTGTGCCCCTTCGGGCAGGCCGAGGCCCAGCTCGCCGATCCCGGCTCCGACCTGGCCGCGTTCGGCCCGGACGTGACGCTGCTCCTGCTGCACGACGAGGCGCTGCTGCCGGACGACCGCGACCCGGCCACCCTGCGCGCGGCCCTCGGCGAACGGCTGGCGGCGCTGCGCCGGGCCGTGGACGGCTTCGCGGGCCGTACGCGGGGCTCGGTGCTGCTGCACACGGTGCCGTTGTCGCGGCCGGAGCAGCGGGCGGTGATCTCCTTCCGGGACAGGGCGGCGCTCGGCCGGATCTGGCGGGAGCTCAACTGCGAGCTGCTGGAGCTGGGCGAACGGCCCGGCCCGGTCCACGTGGTGGACCTGGAGTCGCTGCTCACGGACCATCCCGGCGGGCTGCGCGACGAACGCCTGCACCGGTTCGCGAGCATGGCCTGGTCGGCGGGCGTGGAACTGCTGTACGCGCGGGAGGCCGCGACGTTCTGCCGGGCGGTCGCCGGGTTGTCGCGCAAGGTCCTCGTCCTCGACCTGGACGGCACGTTGTGGGGCGGCGTGGTCGGCGACGACGGCCTGACCGGGATCGACCTGGGCCCGCTCTACCCCGGCAACGCGTACGTGGAGGTGCAGCGCCGGGTCAAGGACCTGCGGCGGCAGGGGGTGCTGCTCGCGGTGTCGAGCAAGAACGAGCCGGAGATCGTGGATCGGGTGTTCGGCGAGCATCCCGGCATGTTGGTGCGGGCGGAGGACTTCGTGGCGCGCGCGACCGGCTGGCAGCCGAAGAGCGACCAGCTCCGCCACCTCGCCGGGAGCCTCGGGCTGGGGCTGGACTCGTTCGTGTTCGCCGACGACAGCCGGTTCGAGTGCGCGCAGGTGCGGCACGCGCTGCCCGAGGTCGCGGTGGTGCACCTGCGCGGCGACCCGGCCGGTCACGTGCGCGGGCTGCTCGACCCCGACCACTTCGCCGTCCTCGCGACCACCGAGGCCGACCGGGACCGTACCGGGCTGTACCGGGCCCGGTACGACCGGGAGCGCGAGGCGGAGTCGTTCACCTCGGCGGAGGAGTATCTGCGCAGCCTGGGGCTCCGCGTCACCGTACGGGAGGCCGACGACTACATGGTGCCGCGCCTGGTGCAGCTCGCCTCCCGTACCAACCAGTTCGCGATGGTCAAGGGCGCGCACTCCGAGGCCGAGACCGGGGCGTTCGCCCGTTCGGCCGACCGGGTCCTGCTCGGTTTCGAGGTGGCGGACCGGTTCGGCGCCGAGGGCATGGTGGGAGGCGTCTGGATCTCCCGGCGTCCGGGGCACTGGCTGATCGAGAACTTCGTGATGAGCTGCCGCGTCTTCTCGCGTGGAGTGGAGCACGCGGTCCTGCAGAGCGTGATCGACCGGGCGCTGGCGGACGGCGCCGCCCGCCTGGACGCCCGTCTCGTGCCCAGCTCCCGCAACCGCCCGGGGGCCGCCTTCTACCCCTCCGCCGGTTTCGCCCCGGCCGCCGGGGACCGGCTCACGCTGCCGCTCGTCCCCCGCCCCGACCTGCGGCCCGACTGGATCGACCTCGATGAGGAGAGTGCCCGTGCCTGAACCGCTGGACGACCTCACGCGGCTGATCGCCCAGACCACCCGCGAGCGGGGCCGGCCGATCACCGGCGAGTCACGCTTCGAGGGGCTCGGCAACTGGAGCAGCCTGGCCGCGCTCCGGCTGCTCACCCTGATCGAGCAGCGCTGGGGGGTGACGTTCGACCTGCGCGCCTATCTCGCCATCGAGACGGTGGGCGATCTGGCCGAGGCCATCAAGGCGGCCGAGCGGGCGAACCGGCCGGCGCCGGGCGCTCCCGTCCCTTGACGGTGACCGGCGTGCTCGCCGTCGCGCCCGGTCACACCCGCAGCGGGCGCAGCGCGGAGGCCCAGGCGAGGACCTGGTCGAGGACGAGGTTCAGCCGGTCCTCGTGGGCGGCGACGGGCTTGAAGCCGTCCGCGAAGTCGGCCTGGAGCGAGAACCCGACCTGCTGGGACACGGTGGCCACGCTGAGCAGGCCGAGGACGTGCCGCAGGTGCGAGATCGCCCGGGGCGCGCCGTCCACGCCGTAGCCGACGAACCCGGCCACCTTGTTGGTCCATTCCGCGTACAGGTAGTCGAGGGCGTTCTTGAGCGAGCCGGGGTAGGAGTTGTTGTACTCCGGCGTCACGATGACGAACGCGTCCAGCGACGAGACCGTGGCCGACCAGCGCTTGGTGTGCTCGTGCTGGTAATTGCCCATGGCGGGGTGCTCGGGCTCGTCGAGGTTGCCCAGGTCGTAGTCCTTCAGGTCGACGAGCTCGTACTCGGCGTCGCCCCGCTTGACCGCCAGGTCGCGCACCCAGTGCGCCACCGCCTCGCCGTTGCGCCCCGGACGGGTGCTGCCCAGGATGATGCCAACCTTCAGCATGTCGATCTCCCTCAGTCGGTTACGAGAACCACCGTAGGGAGGCCGGTCGAGATACTGAATGCGCTGCTGTCCACCATTTATGCTTCAGCGTCTCAGGTCTTAGACTGGCCGCCATGGATGTGCTGAGCGACGTGATGGCGTTCATGCGGTGCGGGCGTCCGGTCTCGGTCCGCGTCTCGTTCCGTGCGCCCTGGGGGGTGGCGTTCCGCTCGGCGCCCGGGTCCGCCGGGTTCCAGGTGGTGTTGCGCGGGTCGTGCTGGCTCCTCCCGCCGGACGGGGAGCCCGTTCCGCTGAGCGTGGGCGATCTGGTGTTCCTGCCCCACGGCGACCGCTACGGGCTGGCCGACGACCCCGCGCGGCCGCTGGCCGAGTCGGACTGCGCGCCGCACTCGGAGTTGTTCGCCTCGGCCGGCCACGGCGGCGGCGGGGCCGAGACCGTGATCCTGTCCTGCGGCTACCGGCTCGACCTCGACCGGACGCACCCGATCCTGAGCGCGCTGCCCGGCGTGATCCACCTGCCCGCCACGCTCGGCACCCATCCGGAGCTGCGGGCCGCCGTCGAGCTGCTGGCCGCCGAGATCGACAACCCGCGCCCCGGCACGGACACCGTCGTGTCGGCCCTGCTCGACATGTTGCAGCTCTACGTCCTGCGGGCCTACTTCGAGACCCAGGACGAGCCCTGCACGGTGTCGGGCTGGGCCGCCGCGCTGGCCGATCCCGTCGTCGGCCGCGCGCTCGACGCCATCCACCGCGACCCGGCCCGCCGCTGGACGGTCGAGTCGCTCGGCGCCACCGCGGGCATGTCGCGCGCCGGGTTCGCCCGCCGGTTCACGGGCCTGGTCGGGCAACCGCCGCTGGCGTACCTGACCTGGTGGCGGCTGATGAGCGCGGCCCGCCTGCTGCGCGAGTCCGACGCCTCGGTGGCGCAGGTGGCCGAGCGGGTCGGGTACGCCTCGGAGTTCGCCTTCGGCAACGCCTTCAAGCGCGAGTTCGGCGTGGCGCCGGGCCGCTACCGCCGCCAGTCCGCGGCCGCCTGAGCCCCGGCGGCGGCTGCGCAGGTCAGGGCCCCCAGCGGTCCTGGGCGGACTGACGGCGTATCCCGGCGGCTTCGCCGATCTGGGTCCACGAGCGGCCGTCCTCACGAGCCGCGTGCACGGCGGCGTCCAGGTGGCCTCGCGCACGGCGTACGGCCTCGGCCGCCTGGCGGACCGTGACGAGGGTCGGCGGGTCGAGGTGGGTCTCCCACTCGGCGCGTATGGCGACGGCGACGTCGTCCGGCGCGTCGCCGAACAGCAGGCCCTCGGTCAGGGCGTAGATGCGCCGGGCCGCGAAGTCGTGGCGGGCCTTGGCGACCCGTTCCCACAGCGGCCCCTGCCAGCCGCAGGCGCAGTGGCCGCGCCAGCCGATCGCGGTCCGGCCGTCCACGACGTCGCCGCGGTCGAAGCCGATGCGGCCGTCCGATCCGATCAGGTGCACTCTGACCCCGCCGTCGGCCGGTCCGGTGGAGACCCAACCGTCCGGGAAGACCGTGGCGCCCCAGCCTTCGTGCCGCCCGTCGTCGCCCTCCCACCTCATGGCCCGCCCCCTTCCGGAGATCGCCCGGACTCCCCGGGGACTCCATGGTGGCAGGCGATCCCGGCCCTTGCGAGAGCCCGCGAATTACGGCGTCGACCTGGAGGAATATCGGACTCCTCCGCCGTCGTCCGCCCGGGTCGGCGACGCTCAGAAGCGGTAGCGGAGAACGCGTGCTCCCTGCCGCGACACGGCGGTGCTGAGCGCGGTGAGACGGGTCAGCGCGCGCAGCGGCTGCGGGAACCGGGCGACTTCCGGCGCGCGGGTGAGCAGTTGCTCCTCGACCAGTTCGAGCCCCGCGCTCCAGGACTCCGGCTCACGGGCGTCGTCGAAGCCCTGGGCCGCCCTGATGCCGAGCGCCCTGATCGTCGGGTGGTACTTCATCGCCCAGGCGGCGAAGCGGGTGTAACCGTTGATCGCGAACTCGCCCGAGGGGAAATGCCGGGTCAGCTCGCGGGTCATCGCCTGGAAGGAGTCGCCGGGCATGAACGGGAGCAGCCCTTCTGCGACGATGACGGCCGGCCGGTCGTCGGGGACGCCGGCGAGCCAGCCGGACCCGGTCAGGTCGGCGCCGACCAGGTGCGAACGGCCGGGCAACCGCTCGGACCGCACCTCCACCACGTCAGGGAAGTCGACGTCGTACCAGTCGACGTCCGGCGGCGGGTCGCAGCGCCGCATCCTGGTGTCCAGGCCGCAGCCCAGGTCGAGCACCACGCAGCCGGGATGGGCGGCGACGAAGGCGCGTACGACGTCGTCGAGCATCCTGGCGCGCAGCGCGGTGGAGACGACGAGGCTGGGTTTGACCTTCAACTTGCCGAAGTCGTAGTCGATCCGGCCGGCCAACTCGGCGGAGAGCTCGTCGCCGAGGATCGGGCCGGGCAGCCCGGCGTCGAGGGCTCTGGCGTACAGGGTGAGCAGCAGGGTCTCCTGGACCAGCCCGAGTCGGGGTCGCCAGCGGTGCATGGGGTTTCCTTAACGGCGTAGCGGATGGCGGGCCGCGAGGTTCTGCAGCCACGTCAGGGAGTCGTGGGCGGCCTTGATGCGTTCGGCGCGGTGTCCCTCGCCGCCGACGATGCCGAGCCCCTCGTCGGCGATCTCGCCGAACGCGCTCAGGCCGTCGAGCTTGCGCTGGATGACCTTCTGCCACGCGTCGTCCTCGATGCGGTAGTAGGAGGTGCGGTCAGCGGGCCTGCGTACCTTCTTGACCAGGCCGATGGCGGTGAGGAAACGCATGTTCGAGGTGAGCGAGGCCCGGCTGGCCGAGATCGCGTCGGCGATCTGGCCGGCGGACTGCTCGGCGGGATCGCAGATCATGAGCCAGCCGAGGATGCGGCCGGTGATGGGCGGCAGCCCCCACTCCTCGACGCAGAAGGCGGTCACCCGCTCCACCCATCGAAGCAACCGGTCCTGCTGTTCCTCGCCGCTCATGTCGCGTGCTCCTTCGTCGATCGTGTGCCGGCTCACTGTGTCATGGCGGCGACCGTTTCGTAGGCGGGGACCGGGGTGACGGCGGCGAGCGGGGTCCTGCGCAGGTGGAGGTCGAACCAGTCGACCGCGAGCGTCATCGCCTCGTCCAGGCCGGGGCCGGTGTAGAGGCCGAGCACGTCGTACGGCAGCACCTCCAGCCGCTTGGGCTCCCCCGCCCGGTCGAAGGCGCTCTGCGCCTCCTCAAGGATGTGGTACGGATCCCAGGCGCCGTTGGCGATCATCAGCAGCGGTGTCGGGGCGAGCCGGTGGATGAGGTTCTCCGGCGCGAAGGTGAGCAGGTGCTCGACCGAGTCGAGGGTCTTCTCGTTGCGGTAGGTGGGGAACAGCCGGGTGGACATGTCCGGCGCGTCCTTGACGCTGTCGTGGTCCAGTGCCAGGTGCGGCACGCGCGCGCTCTGCCCGCCCTCGTAGCGCCGCTGCCAGTCCTGTCGCAGCTCGTCGCGCAGCGCGTGCAGGCCGGCGCGGCCCATGAGGCGTTCCAGGTAGCGCCATCCGTTCCACATGCTGGGGCTCTGGACGACGACGCACGAGATGCGCCGGTCGAGCACGGCGGCGGCGGCCGGCACCGAGCCGCCGACGCTGACCCCCCACACCCCGATCCGCTCCGGCCGCACCTCGGGCCGGGTCTGCAGGTACGACACGGCGCTGCGGAAGTCCTCCGCCTGCCGCTCCGGGTGGTCCAGCCCGCGGGGCTCGCCCTCGCTGGACCCGACCGTGCGGTAGTCGATGGCCAGCACGGCGAACCCGGCCCGCACGAAGTACGGCGCGAAGACCGCCAGCGCCTCCTTGACCATCACGCCGCTGTGCCCCAGCACCAGCCCGGGAACGGGCTCCCGGGTCGGCGGCAGGTACAGGTCGCCCGCGCAGCGCGTGCCCAGGCTGTTGAACGTCACGTGTTCCACGTGTTTCCGCCTCCTTGTGGCTAGTCATTTCAATCATGACTGAAATAACTAGCAACGTCAATCGACGCAAGGTGTTCCGCACCACGGCCGCACGGATCCCGCCGAGCCCGTACGACCCAAAAAGGGGATAATCCGGACCACGGGAAAGACCTACGACCGGATCGACGGCCGGTTGCGTGCCTTCATCGAGGCTCAGCCCGTCTTCTTCACCGCGACAGCTCCCCTGGCCGGCGACGGCACGGTCAACCTCTCACCGAAGGGGCTGAAGGGCTCGTTCGCCGTCCTGGACGAGCTCACCGTGGCCTACCTCGACTTCGCCGGCAGCAACGCCGAGACGATCGCCCACCTGCGCGAGAACGGCCGCATCACGCTCATGTGGTGCGCCTTCGACGGCCCGCCGAACATCGTGCGCGTGCACGGCCACGGAGAGCCCGTCTTCCGCGACGACCCGCGCTGGCCCGGCCTGATGCGGCACTTCCCGGACCTCGACCCGGCCCCCCACGGCCTGCGCGCGATCATCGTCGTGACGGCCACGCTGATCCGCGACACCTGCGGGTACGCCGTCCCGTTCATGACCTACGACGCCGACCGCCCGCTGCACGGCTCGCGCTTCGCCCGGGAGGACGACGAGTCGCTCGACGCCTACTTCCACAAGAAGGAGCACATCGCGACCAGCATCGACGGCCTGCCGGGCCTGCCCCTCCCGCTGCCGCCGCTCCCCCGCGACGCCTGAGCGGGCGGCGGAGTACGGACCAGGCCGCCCGCGCTCCCGCCGCCGCCGGGCGCCGTCAGATGACGGCGAGCGCCTTGGCGATGTTCCACTCGGCCAGGTCCAGCATCCAGCGGCGGTCTGGGAAGTCGGTGTCCGCGATCCGCAGCGGGCCCTCGATCAGCGAGAGCACCTGCGCGTACCGGTAGAGCTCCAGCCGGCAGGGATCGAGATCGACCGGGCGCAGCGCCGGGTACGCGTCCTCGAAACGCATCCGCAGCCAGGCGTGCTCCCATTCGACGTCGAAGTACGTCAGGCCCTCGAAGTCGATCAGTACGGGTTCGCCCGAGGGCGTGACGAGCACGTGGTCGGGTCCGAGTTCGCCGTGCACCAGCCCGTACCGCCGGCGGGGCGCGACCGCGTCACGGAGGCGGTGTACGTGGGCGGCGATCCGGTCACGCGCCCGGCCCAGCCGGGGGTCACGGGCCGCCCCGGCGTCGAGGTGGGCGAGCGCCCGGTCCATGACGACGTCCTCGGCGCGCCGGGTCCGGGCGACCACGCCGCGGGCGACGTCGGCGACCCTGCCGTAGGCCGGGCCGGACGTGGTGTGCATGCGGCGCAGGGCGTCGCCGAGCGTGGCCAGCGGCAGGGCGGCGGCGGCCGGGTCGCGTTCCATCAGCGCCTCCAGGGTCGTCGCGCCCGCGTCCTCGACCAGCGCGAGAGCGGCGCCGAGGTGGCGGCCGTCGCGGTCGAGCGTCAGCAGCCGCGGCACCCGTACGCCCGCCGCGGTCAGGGCCGCGTGCCCGGCGGCGAACAGGTCCGCGCCCGAGGCGTCGGTGAACGGGTCGTCCTCGACGGCCGGGGACGGCGGCCAGTAGTTCTCGGCGGTCGCCCACAGGTAGAGGATCACGCTGGTCGCGTCGTCCAGGCGCAGCCGGTAGACGCCCTTCTTGCTGCCGCCGGTCAGCCGGTCCAGCGCGGTCAGCCGCCGGTCGGCGCCGAACTGCTCGGCCACCAGGTCGTGCACGTTGTCCGGGGTCAGGAACGCCCTTGTCATGATCACCTTCCGTCGAACCGGCCGACCATGCTGCCCCAACCGCCGGTCCACCGCAATCCCGGGCGACCGCCCCGGCCGTACGTCGCCACGAGCTGCCCGGGTGTACGCCCCCGGCCGCGCTCGCGGACCGCGCCCCCTCCGGGAGGTGGAGATAACTACAGGGAGAGTGGAGGGTCATCCGCAATGGCGGGCGCCGCGCGGTCGGCGAGGCTCCTGTGCATGGCAAACACGTACTTCGCCACGGGTTGGCGGAAATACGGCTGGCTGGCGGCGGGCATCGCGTTCGGGCTCTTCGGCACGAACAGCGAATGGGCGGTCCCGGTCGCCGGCTGGCTGTTCTCCATCGGTCTGATGCGGTTCACCCGGAGCTCTGGGGTGCCGGCCGGGCTCGCGTGCGTCGGCCTGTCGGCGACGGCGACGACGGTCGTCTACGTCGCCGCGGCGGGTCAGCTCGGCGTCCCGCCCATCCTGCTCGGCTGTCTGCTGCTGAGCCTGATCCTGAGCCTCCCGCTGCTGGCCGACCGGCTGCTCTTCCGGCGGCTCGGCCCGTTGGCGGGCACGCTGGTCTTCCCGGCGGCGCGGGTGACGGTCGAGTTCCTGGTGGCGGCGATCAGCCCGCTCGGCACGATCTTCGGGCCGCTGGCCGCGACGCAGTCGGCGAACCTGCCACTCCTCCAGACGGTGTCCGTCACCGGCATCTACGGGATCAGCTTCCTGATGGCCTGGGCCGCCCCGGTCGTCAACCTCGCGCTGGAACACCGGCTCAACTGGCCCTCGATCCGGACCGTCACGCTCGCGTACGGGTCGGTGCTCGTTCTCGTCCTGGCCGGGGGCGGTCTGCGGCTGGCGGTGGCGCCGGCGGCGCCGGAGCTCGTACGCGTCGCCGGGATCAGCGCGTCGCTCGCGGCCGAGAAACGTATGCGGGAGATCGACAACTTCCACACGCCGCGGGTGCTGCCGGAGCAGAAGCCGACGCTGCGCGAGGCGTACGCGGTGCTCAACGACGACCTGTTCGCCCGCAGCCGGACCGAGGCGGACGGCGGCGCGAAGATCGTGGCGTGGGCGGAGACCGCGGCGGTCGTGCTCGGCGAGGACCTTCCGGGTTTCCTGCGCGAGGCGCAGAAGCTGGCCAAGGAGAAGCGCATATATCTGGACATGGGGATCGCGGTCATCCTCGACGGAGAGCCGCGCTCGCGCGACATCGCCGTACTCGTGACCCCCGCCGGCCAGGTGGCGTCGGTCTTCGACAAGGCGCATCCCGTGCCCGGCATGGAGAACCTGCGGCCGGGTGACGGGGTCGTGCCGGTGACCGCGACGCCGTACGGCAGGCTGGCCAACGTCATCTGCTTCGACGCCGACTTCCCCGGCACGTTGCGCACCCGGGCCGACGTCATGTTCGTCCCGGCCAACGACTGGAAGGGCATCGAGCGTACGCACGCCGCGAACGCGGTGTTCCGCGCCGTCGAGAACGGCTACACCCTCGTCCGGCCGACCAGCAACGGCCTCGCGATCACCGTCGACCCCTACGGCACGAGCCTGGCCAGGACGGACTACTTCGGCACCGACCGGCAGAGCATGGTCGTCTCCGTGCCGACCCGGGGCGTCTGGACGCTCTACGGCCTGGTCGGCGACCTGTTCGCCTGGCTCTGCCTGGCGGGCGTGGCCGGGCTGGGCGCGACGGCCGTGCTCCGGCGTACCGCACACCGGGGCTGACCATGGGATTTCCGAAGAAAGGTGCGATGATGCCACCGGCCCGGAACGGGAAGACGAGCACGACGGGGAGACGAGGGGTGAAGGCGAGACTCGCCACGCCGCTGCTGGCGCTGGCCATGATCGGCCTGTCGGTCGCCGGCGTCGGCGCGGCGCTGCTGGTGGTGATCAGCGCGGTGCCGATGGTGGCCGGCGTCGGGGGGCGGGTGTTCCCGCCTGCGGTGTCGCTGCTGCGCACGGTCGCGGACGCGGCCAGGCGGCTGGCGGGCCGCGCGGGTGTGGACGTCCCGCGCCCCTACGCCCCCCGGACGGACGCGCGGGCGCTGCTGCGGGAGAGCGCGACCTGGCGGGACGTGCTCTGGGGGTTCCTCGACCCGATCATGGGCACGTGGGCGTCCGCGCTGGCGCTCGGCATGCCGCTCTACGGCCTGTACGGCGCGGCGGTGCAGCCGTTCGTCTGGCAGGCCAACGCGCGGGCCGGCGGCGCCAACGCGTACGGCGTCATCCACGTGACCTCGACGGCCGCCGCGCTGGCGGCGATCCCGGTGGGGCTGGCGCTGATCGTGCTCGGCCTCTTCCTCGGGCCCCTGCTGTTGCGCGTACGCGCCCGATGGGCCGGCGCGCTGCTCGGGCCGTCGCGTACGGCCGCGCTGGAGCAGCGGGTCGAGACGCTGGTCGAGACCCGCGCGGGCAGCGTCGACGCGCAGGCCGCCGAGCTGCGCCGGATCGAGCGCGACCTGCACGACGGCGCGCAGGCGCGGCTGGTCGCGCTCGGCATGGGCCTCGGCCACGCCGAGCGGCTCTTCGACGAGGACCCGGACGCGGCCCGCGCCCTGCTGGCCACCGCCCGCGAGTCCTCCTCGAAGGCCCTGGACGAGCTGCGCGACCTGGTACGCGGCGTGCACCCGCCGGTCCTGGCCGACCGGGGCCTCGCCGACGCGATCCGGGCCCTGGCACTGGACTGCCTGCTCGACGTCGAGGTGTCCTCCGACCTGACCGGACGGCCGGCGCCGCCGGTGGAGTCGGCCGTCTACTTCGCCGTCAACGAGCTGCTGGCCAACACGAGCAAGCACGCCGGCGCCGCGCTGGTCCGGATCACCCTGCGCTACCGGAACGGCGTGCTGAGCTGCGACGTCGTCGACGACGGCGGCGGTGGCGTCGACCCGGCCGACGGCACCGGGCTGCGCGGCGTCCAGAGCCGGCTGGCCGTCTTCGACGGGACGATCACCGTCGACAGCCCGCCCGGCGGGCCCACCCGGGTGCATCTGGAGGTGCCGTGCGCGATCAGGTCCGAGTAGTCGTCGCCGAGGACCTGTTCCTCATCCGCGACGCGCTCGTCCGCATGCTCACCGAGGCCGGCTTCACGGTCGTGGCCGCCGTCGACAACGGGCCGTCCCTGCGCAAGGTGCTGGCCGAGGAGCGGCCCGACGTGGCGGTCGTCGACGTACGGCTGCCGCCGTCGTTCACGGACGAGGGGTTGCAGGCCGCGATCCAGGCGCGCCGCGAACGGCCCGGCTTCCCGGTGCTGGTCCTGTCGCAGTACGTCGAGCAGCTCTACGCCCGCGAGCTGCTGGCCGACGGCGCCGGGGCGGTCGGCTACCTGCTGAAGGACAGGGTGGCCAACACCAAGCAGTTCATCGACGCGGTCACCTCGGTGGCCCAGGGCGGCACGGCGATGGACGCGCAGGTCATCGCCAAGCTGCTGACCCGTGGGGACGCGCGGGGTCGTACCGCCGAGCTGAGCCCGCGCGAGCGGGAGGTGCTGAGCCTGATCGCCGCCGGGCGGTCCAACACGGCGATCGGTCATCAGCTCGCGATCTCCGCCAGCGCGGTCAACAAGCACATCTCCAGCATCTTCGGCAAGCTCCACCTGCCCGAGTCCGAGGACGACAACCGGCGTGTCCTGGCCGTCCTCGCCTACCTCAACCGCTGACGGCCTCACATTCCGGGGGGCTGTGGCGTCGGTATCTGTGGAGGCGCCGGTCCCACGGCCGGGCGCCCCGTCATAACGGTCCAGATGCCAGGAGGGGCGACATGTCCACGACCCAGGAAGACCGCGACAAGGAGACGTACGACCGGTTCCGCGAGGCCGTCAACAGCGGCGATCTGGAGGTCATCACCAAGGCGATCGACGAGTTCATCCACCCGGACGGGCGGTTCCACACGGCCGAGGGGAACGGCATGACGGCCGTGCAGGCGCAGAAACGGGTGTGGGACGTGCTGCTGCGCGCGTTCCCCGACATCCACGTCTCGGTCGAGGACGTGCTCGCCACGGAAGACAAGATCGTCGTACGGCAGACGGTCACCGGGACCAACACCGGCGAGTACCGGGGCAGGCCCGCGACCGGCAGGTCCGTCACGTACGGCGAGATCTTCATCGCCCGCTTCGCCGACGGCCGGATCACCGACCTGTGGGGGGTCGTCGACCTGTACTCCCAGCTCCAGCAGCTCGGGTTCACGGATCTCGCGGCCTGATCGGCAGGGCCGGGCGGGCGGGCTGGGCGGGCGGGCCGGGTGGGCGGCACGGAACCGCCCGGCCCGGCGCGCGGGGTGGTCAGGAGATGCGCGTCGCCTTGTCCGCCGTCCTGCGGAACTTCGTGCCGTCCCACTTGTAGGTCTGGCTGACGTTCAGGTCGGGGCAGCAGCGGGGGGCCTGGTCGCTGAGCGCCTTGCCGGTCAGGTTCACCAGCGGGCCCCGGGTCGTGACCTTCAGGGACTTGAAGTAGCGGTTGCCGCCGAGCTTGCCGAGCAGACGCGGGGCCGAGGGCTTGCCGGCTCCGTCGTAGACGAAGGCGATCAGCGGATTGCTGGAGGTCGGGCTCGGGCACGAGGACACGACGACGGTCTCCCGCTTCCCGTCGCGGGTGACGTCGGCGACGGCCGCGACGCGGGCGCGCACGACGTACCAGGCGGCCTTCGGGCCCGGTTTGGGGCAGTTGAGCGCCGGCTCCACCACGGACGCCCAGTCGACCCGGCCCGCCCGCTCGGCGGCCCGGGTCGTGCTCTCCGCGCCGGCGGGGGTGGCGACGACGCCTGCGGCCAGGACGGCCGCCAGGGTCGCGGCGGTCGTCCAGGCCGCGCGGCGGGCGGTCGGGTGGGTCCTGCGCTCGTTGAGTGAGGTCATGTTCTGTCTGACGCGGGAACCCCCGGAGATGTTGCGATCTTTGTTGCGTACGGGGGCGGGCGCGCCGGTGCGCCCGGCTCACGGACGCTAGGCGCAGGTCTTCTTCTCCGGGTCGCAGAACGTGACCTCGGGCATGCCGGCCGACGGCTTGTCCAGCAGCGGCTGGGGCTTCCCGCGCAGGTGCCGGTCGAAGAAGGCCGACACGTAGGCGCGGGTGACGTCGAGGGCGCGGGGGCCGGGGATGTCGGCGCCGTCCTCAAGGCCAAGCTGGCCGATCAGGACGCCCAGGTCGGTGAACGAGGTGTGCGCGGCCCCCGTCACCAGCAGCCAGCGTTTCCATCCGGTCAGCCGCGCCCAGACACGCTCCCATGTGGCGGCGGACTCGCCCTTGCCCGGCGTGTACGTGGCCGGCTTGCCCAGCAACAGGAACGGCCGGGCCAGTCCGGCGTCCGGGAGTATCGTCTCCACGCTTCCGTCGAGGTCGACTCCGGCGCGCAGCCGGCGGTCGGCCGCCATGGCCGCGACGGTCGCGGCGCCGCCCGCGGAGTGGCCCGCCATGGCGATCCTGGACCGGTCGATGAGCGCCGAGTCCTTCCACTTCGGACGCGCGCCGATCAGCTCGTCGAGCACGAAGGACACGTCGGCCGCCCGGCTCTTCTCCAGTTTCGCCCACCAGTCCGGGCCCTTGCCGTCGATCTCACAGGTGACGCAGGTGGTGACCCGGCCGTCCGGGAAGCTGGTGGCGACGTTCTCGTAGGTGTGGTCGACGGCAGCCACCACGTACCCCCGGCTGGCCAGCTCTTCGGCCAGGGCCGTGAGCTCGGTGCGGGGCTTGGCGTGTCCCGGGGACAGGACGACGAGGGGCAGGCTGTGGGGGCGTCCGGCGGGGCGGGCGTCGGTGAAGGCGTTGGTCCGCGTCCTGCTCAGCGTGTCGGCCGGGAGGCCGGTGAGCCCGCCGTCCTTCAGGAGCAGCTCGGACGCCTTGGGGGTCATGTACTGGGCCCGGCGGCGGCCCGGCGCGGCGGCCGGGTACCACAGGGAGACCATGAGCTCGCGGGCCTTGGCCGTGGGCACCCAGGGGTCGGGGCGCGAGGTGTCCTTCAGGTACAGGGACCTCGTCCCGACGGGCCGGGAGCCGGTCGGCGCCGGCAGGTACGTCACGGGCGCCCCGGACGCCGCCGCGGGCGAGGCGGGGACCAGCCCGCCGGCGGCCAGGACGGCGGTGAGACCGGCGATCGCCGCCGCCCTGCCGCGGCGCGAGGACCTGCGCGGGCCGCCGGTGCCGCCCGGTTTCACGTGTTCGATCAAGTAAGCCACGGTCGTCACTATAACCTGAGGGTATATACGCGGCGTATAAGAGGTCAGGCCGGTTCACGGCGGTGGCCGGTCGAGGTCGGACAGCAGGCGGCAGCCGTCCGCGGTGATGGTGACGACGTTGCGGCGGCTGCCGCTGGCCTGTCGGACGTACGGCTTCGCCCACAACATCCCGCCGCTCACGTCCTGAGGCGGAATGGGCGGCCGTCAAGGGGTTTGCGGGAACCCGCAACCGGTTGTGCCCCTCACGGCCGGAGCGTGACAGGATCGGCTCATGCTCAGCAGTGAAGTGGGCGACGACCTGACCAGCGCCTACGTGACCCGCGTGCCGCTGCTGGCCGGAGCCAACCCCTACGTCACCCTGTACGACGGCGACACGCCCACCGGGTACGCGTCGCTGTGGCAGGTCGACTGGTCCACGCACGGCTCGGGCTCGGTCCTGGTGGTCTGGACGCCGGCCGGGCTGCGCGTCGTGAGCGACGACCCGCGGCTGGGCGCGTGGATCGAGGAGCACTTCGTGCGGCACTTCGACGAGGCCAGGGCCCTGCCGTCCTGGCCCGCCGCACGGGTGGAGCGGGCCGCCGTGGAGCTGCGCGTCGATCCGGCCACGGGCGCGTACGCCGCGGCGGCCGGCTTGACGGTCGGCATCACCGGGCCCCTCGACGCCCGGCCCTTCGCGATGGCCGACTTCCCCCTGCGGGGCGCGAGCCACGGGCTGTCCATGCAGATCATCCCGTGCGCGCACGCCTCGATCACGATCGACGGCCGGGCCGTGCCGGGCGTTCCCGCCGTGACCTGGCCCGGCGGGCGGCCCAGCTCCTCGGCCATCACCACCGTCCACGAGGCGTGGAGCATGTGAGAATGAGCCACGTGCTGGTTCCGGCCGTCCCGCTCGGGCCTCAGGTGCGGCGCATCCCCGCCGGCCAGGCGGTCGCGCGCGAGCGCGAGTTGTTGTCCCGCGCCCGCCACGAGCATCTGGCCTTCTACGACGCCATGACCATCGACGACGAGGCGGTCCAGCGGGCCCTGCCCGGAGCCAGGGACCGCTGGGCGCGAGGGGTGCTGCTGCGCACGATGGCGCCGGTCGGGGCCGCCACGCCGGTGGTCACCGCCGACGACCTCATGGTGCTCGACGGCGACCACCGCAGGGCGGAGAGCCTGCCCACCTCGCTCATGGTCCTCGACCGCCGGGTGGCCCTGCTGCCCGCCGACCGGGACGACCCGGAGGCCGGCTGCCTGGAGGTCTGGTCGCGTCCGCTGGTGGCCGGGCTGATCGCGCTGTTCGAACGCCACTGGACGGCCGCCCCGCTGCCCGCGCTGACCCGGCGCGAGCGGGAGGTGGTGGCGTTGCTGGCCGACGGCTGCACGGACCCGGTCGTCGCCCGCCGCCTCGGGATCAGCGAGCGGACCGTCGCGGCGACCGTGCGCGCCCTCATGGACCGGTACGACGCCCGCAGCCGCTTCCAGCTCGCGCTGAGGCTGCCCGGCGTTCAGGACTGACCGGGCTCCCCCGGGATGCTCGCGATCACCTTCTCCGCCCAGGCGAGCTGCCCGCGCAGCCGGGTCGAGGCGCCGCCCTCGTGCCCGTTGAACGGGTGCACGACGATCTCGGCGGGCCCGGCGTAGGCGTTGAAGGCGGCGTACACGGTGGAGGGCGGGCACGTCTGGTCCATGAGGCCGACGGAGAACAGGGCGGGCGCGGTGGCCCTGGCCGCGTGGTTGACGCCGTCGACGTAGGACAGGGTGTCGAAGACGCGGTCGATCACGCCGCGGTTGGCCGCGCAGAACCGGGTGATCTCGGCGTACGGCTCGGTGCCGACCAGTTCCACGCCGCGCCTGAAGTGGCACAGGAACGGCACGTCGACGAGCGCGCCGGCCACGTCCGGCCGCATTCCCGCGACGGCCAGCGCGAGGCCGCCGCCCTGGCTCACGCCGGCCACCAGGACCCGCGCGGGGTCGACGGCCGGATGGGCGCGGGCCGCCTCGACGGCGAGCACGGCGTCGGTGTAGAGCCTGCGGTAGTAGTAGCCGTCGCGGTCGAGCACGCCGTGGGTCAGCATGCCCTGGGTCGCGCCGAGGGGGTCGGGGGTGGCCCCGAGGTGCTCGGCGGAGACCATGCCCTGTCCCCTGCTGTCCATGACGAGCGTGGCGTACCCGGCGGCGGGCCAGGTCAGCCACGAGTACGGCTCTCCCCTGCCCCGGCCGTAACCGAGGTACTGCACGACGCAGGGCACGGGCGCGGACGCGGGCGCGGCGGGCAGCACCAGCCAGCAGCGGATGGGGGCGCCGCCGTAGCCGGAGAAGGTGACGTCGTACACCTCGACCAGGGGCAGGCCGGCGTCCACGGGGGTGAAGACGGGGGCGGCCGGGCCCTGCGCGTCGAGGGTGGTCTTCCAGAAGTCGTCGAAGTCGTCCGGGCGGTGGACGGCGGGCCGGTAGCCGGCGAGCTCGTCGAGCGGCAGGTCGAACAGTGGCATGGGATCTCCCTCGGGTCTCAGGTGAGGTGGTAGACGGCCGTCGCCGTCCGGTGGAGCACGGCGGCGCGCTCGTCCGGCGACAGCGTGGCGATGAGGGCGTCGACCGTCCCGGCCCACGCCGCGTACGAGCCGCCGAGCAGGCAGAGCGGCCAGTCGGAGCCGTACATGAGCCGGTCGGGGCCGAAGGCGTCGAGCGCCACCTCGGCGTAGGGGCGCAGCAGGGCGGCGTCGCGGCCGGGACGGGCCAGGCCGGACAGCTTGCAGGTGACGTTGGGCAGCCGGGCCAGCTCCCTGAGGCCGTCCGCCCAGGGGCGCGGGTCCCCGTTCCCGACGGGCGGGTTGCCCAGGTGGTCCAGTACGAAGGCGACGCCGGGCAGCGCCCTGGCCGTCGCGGCGGCCAGGGGGAGCTGGTGCGGCCCGATCACCAGGTCGTAGGCGAGGCCGCGGCGGCCGAGCAGGGCCAGGCCGCGCCGTACGTCGTCGCGGCCGAGCCAGCGCGGGTCGGGGTCGGCGAAGGCCAGGTGCCGCAGACCGGCCAGCCTGCCGCCGCCGGGCGCGGCGGCGAGGGCGTCCAGCTCGCCGGCCAGGTCCGGCGCGGCGAGGTCGGCCCAGCCGACGACGCCCGCCACCAGCGGCCAGGCCGCCGCCACGGCGAGGAACTCCCTGGTCTCGGCCGGGTCGTGCAGCACCTGGACCAGGACCGCGCCGCTCACCCCGGCCGCCGCCGCCTCGACGGCGTAGGCGGCCGGGGTGCAGTCGGCCCGGACGGGAGCCAGCGCGGGGTCCTCCAGCCACCGGTGCGGCCGTCGTGCCAGCTCCCACACGTGGTGGTGGGCGTCAATCCTTGACGGTGACCGCAACGCCGTACCTCTCCTGGGTGTCCCAGGTGCGGGGGATCATGTACGGGTGGGTCGCCGGGTTGCTGGAGGTGACCACCCACACGCCGAAGTTCATGATCGCGATCATGCTCGGGTGTTTCCTGGCCATGCTGTAGTAGATCTGCTGGACCGCCTCGATCTTCTCGTTGGTGTCGTACCGGCCGGTGTAGGGGGCGACCTCGGTCGGCGGGAACAGGTAGGTGCGCTTGGTGCCGCCGGTCATCCGTTCGATGGTGGTGAGCAGGCTGTCGAGCCTGGCCTCGTCGGCGGTGTACTCGTCCACGCCGACCCAGTCGACCTCGGCGGGGACGAGGGTGTTGGGCTTCACGTCCCCGCCGGCCAGGGTCAGCATGATCGGGTACGGCCCGAAGCCCTTGCCGGGCCCCATCGACTCCTTGACCGCCGTGGCCATGGTCTGCAGGTCGGCGTTGGTGACGCCGTAGCCCTGCGGCTCGTCCTTGAGGTAGATCGCCCCGATCCGGTCCTTGTACGGCTTGACCATCTCGACGAACGCCTTCCAGCGCTTGAGCGAGGCGTCGATGGGGCAGGGGCCGCTCCACTTGCAGTTCTCCGCCGGGAAGAACTCCTCGCCGACGTACAGGGCGCAGGAGCGGGGCGGGCAGCCGGCCAGGTCGGCGATCCGGTAGCTGCTGCCGGGGGTGTCCCAGTCCGGGGAGACGCTCACCCAGTGCAGGTTGGCGAAGCCGGTGACCTCGGGCAGGTGGTTGCCCCATTTCGTCAGGGCGTCGGTGGCGAAGTAGCCGAAGTACTCCAGGTTGGGGTAGAGGTCGACGCGGCTGACGGCCAGGTCGTCGGCGGTGCTGACCTGCTTGTCGTTGCTGACGTACGCGCCGAGGTAGAGGTAGGGCTTGGGGACCGGCGTGCCCAGGCCGGTGGTTCGGCTGACACCGTTCACGGTGACGGTGACGGACGGGTCGGCCTTGGAGGCACCCGTCACGGCGAGGGTGACGCGGAAACCGTCGGCGGCCCTGGTGGTCTTCAGGGGGCTGCTCCACAGCGCGTTGCCGGAGCGGAAGAGCTGCACCTCGCCGTTGCGCGCCACCGTCAGGCCCAGCCGTACGTCGCCGTTGGTCACGTAGCCGCTGGAGTCCCGGTTCTGGGACAACATGACCGAGCTCCAGTCGCCTTCGGTGCCGCGCAGCTTGGGATCGGGGTCCACGGTCACCGACACCGTGAAGGCGTCGTCCTTGCCGGGCGCGACGGGTGCGTCCAGGCGGACGGCCGAACGGCGCAGCGCGAACGACAGCTTGCCCGGATAGTCGGGATGGTTGACCTGCGAGTAGTACGGCGGGGGCGAGTCGAAGGACTGCCAGTCGCCGGAGACCCTGGTGTAGGACGAGGTGCCGAGCGGCGGCTGCCTCTTGGCCAGGGCGTCGTTCAGGCCGTAGCCGGGGTCGGTGTCCTGGGCCTCGTCGAAGGTGTCGGCGAAGCGGGAGACGCGGCTGACGGTCAGGTCGTCGGCGGTGCTGACCTGCTTGTCGTTGCTGACGTACGCGCCGAGGTAGAGGTAGGGCTTGGGGACCGGGGTGCCCAAACCGGTGGTTCGGGTGGCGCCGTTCACGGTGACGGTGACGGACGGGTCGGCCTTGGAGGCACCGGTCACGGCGAGGGTGACGCGGAAACCGTCGGCGGCGCGGGTGGTCTTCAGGGGGCTGCTCCACAGGGCGTTGCCGGCGCGGAAGAGCTGTACCTCGCCGTTGCGCGCCACGGTGAGGCCGAGCTGGACGTCCCCGCTGGTGACGTAGCCGACCGAGGCCGGGCTGCGCGACAACATGACCGAGCTCCAGTCGCCTTCGGTGCCGCGCAGCTTGGGGTCGGGGTCCACGGTCACCGACACCGTGTAGGCGTCGTCCTGGTCCTGGTCGAGGGGGGCGTCCAGGCGGACGGCCGAACGGGCCAGCGCGAACGACAACTTGCCCGGGTAGTCGGGATGGTTGACCTGCGAGTAGTACGGCTCGGGCGGGGTGGTCGTGGTCCACGAGCCCGACACGCGGCTGTACGTGA
Source organism: Nonomuraea sp. WAC 01424 (assembly GCF_003947315.1). Classification (NCBI taxonomy): domain Bacteria; kingdom Bacillati; phylum Actinomycetota; class Actinomycetes; order Streptosporangiales; family Streptosporangiaceae; genus Nonomuraea; species Nonomuraea sp. WAC 01424. Next base: position 119,160 of record NZ_QHHZ01000004.1, on the reverse strand, counting down.
CGCCGCGCGCCTTGCCGCTCTGCCGCGTGGCGAGGGAGTCGTTGAGCCCGTAGGTGGGGTGGGTGTCGTGGGCCCGCTCGAAGGTGTCGGTGAGCTGCGGGGTCACCGCGGCGGTGGCCGGTGCGGGCAGGGCCGTCAGGCAGGCGGCCACCAGGGCCAGGGGTAACAGGGTGCGTTTCATCGGAGCGCCTTTCGCAGGTCGTGGCGGGCGAGGCGGGCCGCGGCGACGGCGCCGTCGCCCGCGTGGGTGATGGTGGCCGCGGGCCAGCGGACGGCGGCCTGCCGCCGTACGGCCGTGGCGAGCGGGGTTCCGGCTGCCAGCAGGCCGCCGCCGAGGACGAGCGGCGTGCGTTCCTCCGGGTCGCGGACGACGCCGAGCGTGACCAGCAGGTGCCCGGCGGCGCGCGCGAGCACGCCACGGGCGTCGGGATCGTCCTGGAGCGCCAGGCGGACCACCACGGGGGCCAGCGCCGCCATGGTGGGGACCGGGGCGGCGTGCACCGTCTCGATCACCGTCCCGGCGGCGGCCCGGTCCGCGGCGAGGCCGCCGGTGAGCTGCTTGAGCACGGCCGCGGCCAGCGGCGAGGCGGTGCCGAGGTCGATGGCGCGCAGCGCGTGGCGGATCGCCTGGCGGCCGATCCACACCCCGGAGCCGACGTCGCCGAGCAGCCAGCCGTGCCCGTCGGCGCAGCGGGCCGTCGTACCGCCGGTGATGCGGCAGGCGGCGGCGCCGGTCCCGCAGACCAGGACGGTGCCGGAGTCGTGCTCGGTGCCCGCGGCGAAGGCCAGCTCGACGTCGCTGACCAGCCGGGGCGCGCCGCCGAGCCCGAGCCGGGCCCAGAGGCGGTCGAACCCGGCCGCGTACGGGCCCGTGCCGCCGGCCAGCCCGATCACCCCGGCGCGCACCCGGGCCGGGTCGAGCCCGGTCAGCGCCTCGCGTACGGTCGCCCCGACCCGGTCCACGGCCGCCGCCCCGTGGGCGACCGGGTTGCCGCCCTGGCCCGACGCCCTGGCCAGCACCGTGCCGTCCAGGTCGGTCACCAGGGCGCGGGTGGTGGTGCCGCCGACGTCCAGGCCGAGGACGAGGCTCATTTGACCGCCCCTTCGGTCATGCCGGCCTGGATGTGCCGGTGGAAGGCGACGTAGACGGCCAGCATCGGCAGGATCGACATGCTGAGCGCGGCGAACAGGGCACCCCAGTCGGCGCTGTAGCCGGTGGCGGTGGAGATGTCGGCGATGCCCTGCGTGAGCACCCATTTGTCCCGGGCGTTGCCGCTGAGCAGGATCAGCGGCAACTGGTACTGGTTCCACTGGCCCAGCACGTTGAAGACGGTGATGCCGGTCAGGGCGGGCCGCGCCATGGGCAACATCACCTGGAAGAACACCCGCGTGTGGGAGGCGCCGTCCATGAACGCCGCCTCGGCCACCGAGCCGGGCAGCGTACGGAAGAAGGCCGTCAGGAAGAACACGGTGAACGGCAGCGAGTAGGCGATGTAGACCAGCACCAGGCCGCCGCGCGTGTCCAGGCCGATGAGCGGGCCGATCAGCGGGAGCGAGCCGCTGTTCCTGACCACGAAGAACAGCGGGGTCAGCGCCAGGTAGACCGGGAAGGCCATGCCGGAGACGAACAGCAGGTACACCGCGCCGCTGCCGCGGAAGGGGTAGCGGGCCAGCACGTACGCGGCCATCGACCCCAGCATCATGGTGCCCGCCGTGGACAACACCACGACGATCACCGTGTTGACCAGGTACGTACCGATGTGGGCCTGTTCGAAGGCCCGGACCCAGTTGTCGAACCGGAGCCGGGCGGGCAGCGTCCAGGCGGGGCCGAAGATCTCGGCGGTGTCCTTGAAGGAGGCCAGCAGGGTCCAGGCCATCGGGACGACCACCAGGACCGCCCAGAGGCCGAGCACCAGGTGCATCGACCGCCGGAGCCGCGGTTCGCGGCGGGCCGGGCTCGCGGCGCGCCGCCGCACCGCGGGACGCACGTCGACTGCCATCGTCAGTACTCCAGTTTGTCGCGCCGGGTCAGCCGGAGGGTGAGCGCGGCGAAGGTGATCGTGCAGAAGAACAGGGCCACCCCGATGGCCGAGGCGTAGCCGAACTTGGCGTAGCCGAAGGCGTTGCGGTAGACCTCGTTGGCCAGCACGGTGGTGCTGTAGTCGGGGCCGCCGCGCTCGGCCGACAACACGAACACGATCGAGAACGCGTCGAAGGCGGCCACCCCGAGATAGACCCAGCCGACCTGCACGGTGTGCCGCAACAGCGGAAGGGTCACCTGGAAGAAGGACGCCGCCCGCCCGGCCCCGTCGATCTGCGCCGCCTCGTGCAGCTCCCGCGGGATGGCGGCCATGCCGGCCGAGAACAGCACGACGTAGAAGCCGACCGCCTGCCAGACCAGCACGCCCAGGATCGACCACAGGGCCAGGCCCGGGTCGGTGAGGAAGCCGACCGGTTCCAGGCCGAGCTGCATGAGCAGCCCGTTGATCACGCCGCTGCGGTCGGGCCGGAGCACCGACTGGAACATCACCGCGACGATCGTGACCGACAACACCTGCGGGAAGAAGAACACCACCCGGTAGAAGCCCGACCCGGCGATGCCGGTTCCCGGCCGCACGCCGCCCGCGTTCAGCAGGTACGCGAACAACAACGCCAGCCCGAGGGTGATGACCGGCAGCGCGGCCAGCAGGATCGCGTTGTGGCTGATCGCCTTCCAGAAGACGGGGTCGGCCAGCAGGCGCCGGAAGTTGTCCAGCCCGACGAACGCGGGCCTGGCGTCGATCCCGCGCCAGTCGGTCATCGAGATCTGGAACGCCTGCGCGTAGGGAGAGATCACGTAGACGACATAGAGCAGGACGGGTAACGCCAGGAAGGTGGCGGCGAAGCGCCGCCGTCCGTGCCGCACGGCGGGTTACCTCGAGAACTTCTTGATCGAGGAGTCCTTCTTGACGGCGTCGGCCTGGCGCTGCAGCCGTTCGGCCCACTGGACGGCGGTGATGCCGCCGGTCATGAGCTGCCCGGTGGCGGCGTCCAGCTCGGTGGCGATCTCCTTGTACCACTCGTGCACCCGCCAGTTGACCAGGCTGGTCCCGGCGGCTTCGAGCGCGGCGGCGGCGCTCTTGAGCCCTGGCCCGGCCTGCGGCGGCAGCGCCGCGCCGCGGACCGTGGTCAGCGTGCTGACCAGGCCGCTGTACTTGCCCGCGCCCTCGCGGGAGACCATCGCGCGCAGGTACTCCATGCCCGCCGCCGGGTTGCGGCTCTTGGCGGCGACGACGAAGCCGGAGCCGGGCATGGCGTGCAGGGCGGCGCCCGGCATCGCCTCGGCGGCCTCCAGCGCGGGGACGGGGAACATGGCGTAGCCGAAGTCGGCGGGGGCGACCTTCTTCTGCTCGTTCTCCAGCCAGGAGCCGTTGGGGATGACGGCGACCTCGCCGCCGTTCTGCCTGGCCTGCGACTCGGTGTGGTTGAGCCCTTCGGTGCCCTGGAGCAGGAATCCCCTGGCGTGCAGCTCACCGAACGCGGTGGCCGCCTTGGTCAGCGCGTCGGCCTTCCAGGCGCCGTCCTCCAGGTTGTCGACCCGCTGCATCACCTCGGGGCCGCCGTGCTTGACGGCCATGGTGAGGATGGCCTCCCACACGTATCCGGGGTACTTGCCGGCGTAGGCGAACGGCGCGATGCCGTCCTTCTTCATGGCGGCGCACAGGGTGAGGAACTCGTCCCAGGTGGCGGGGGCCTTCCAGCCCTTCTGGGCGAACAGCTTGGCCGAGTGCCAGAAGCCGAAGAGCATGAACACGTACGGCACGCTGTAGGGCTTGCCGTCGAAGGAGCCGGCCTCGACGGCGGCCGGCAGCAGGACGTCGCGCACCTTCGTGCCCGGGTCGTCCCAGGAGGGGGCGTCCAGGAGCGGTGTCAGGTCCTGGAGCTGGCCGGCGCGCACCAGCGCGGCCAGGTCGAGCGACTGGGCGCCGTCGTTGTTGATGACCTCGGGCGGGTTGCCGCCGACGAAGCGCGGCTGGAGGGTCCCGGAGATCTCCTTGGTGCTGGAGTGCTTGAGCCGTACCTTGGGGTGCCGGCTGAGGAAGAGCGGCTCGTGGATGGTGGTGGCGTAGGCGTCGCCGAGGCCGCCGTCGAAGATGACGACCTCCAGGGGGCCGTTCTCGTCGAGGCCGAGCGGGTTGGCGGCGCTGACGGCGCCGGTGGCGGCCGGCTTCTGGGCGGCGGGGTCGCCGGGGGTGGCGCAGGCCGCGGCCAGCAGGCCGGCCCCGGTCAGGGCGGCTCCGCGCAGGAGCTGCCGCCGGGAGAGGTGGTTCATGGTGGTACTCCTGGTTACCTGGTGGTACGGCGGATGCGCCCGTCGTACCGCTCTTCGAGGCGGCGGTTGTGCTCGTCGCCGCCCTGGACGTTCGCCGACAGGTACACCGGCGGCCGGGCCCCCGACTCCTCCATCCGGCGGGCCACCTCGGCCACGATCTGCTGGGCCAGCAGGGCGCCGGTGATGGAGGAGACGCCGCAGACGCGCCCGCCGTCGCGCAGCGGCAGGATCGCGTCCCCGTACGGCGCGCCGTTGTCGAGCACAATGTCGGCGTGATCGCGCAGACGCAGTCCCGAGGGGTGCCGGGAGGACATGCGGCCGGAGTGCTCGGCCGAGGTGACCGCGATCAGCGGATGGCCGTGCTCCTTGACCAGGGCGGCGAACTCGACGATCGAGCCGTTGACCCCGGAGTTGGAGGCGATGACGAACACGTCGCGCGGGTGTGGCGCGGCCAGCTCGTACAGGCGGGAGGCGACGGTCGGGTCGCGTTCCAGCAGCGGGTCGGACAGCACGCCGGGGTCCGCGCCGCCGAGCAGCACGAGGTCGCGCAGTTCGATGCGGTTGGCCGCGACGAGCCCGCCGGCCCGGCCGCTCAGCTCAAGCGCGAAGGCCTCGGAGTGGCCGCTGCCGAAGGCCTGCAGCACTCCTCCGGCCTCGACCGCGTCGGTGATCAACGCCGCCGCCTGGTCCACCAGCGGCGCCTGGGACGTGTTCACCTTGGTCAGGACGTCCTGGAGCGCGCTGAAATAGCCGGACGCGGAGAGGAAGGACATCGGCATCCTGTTCTGGTAGCGATGAATTTTTCTCTGTGGCCGCTAAGGTGCGGGATGCTCAGCCCTGTCGTCAAGGGGGTTCCGGTAACGAATTCGGTGTTGACTGAAGAAATGAAGATAAATTATTCTCCGTTGCGATGATGAGAGGTAGAACACCCATGCAGAGCCCGTTGGAGGGCGTCGTCGACCGGATCGCCGCCATGGCCCCGTCGATGCCGGAGGCGCAGCGTACGATCGCCGACCTGGTGCTGGCCGACCCCGGCGCGGTGGCCCGGCTGACGATCCTCGACCTGGCCGACCGGTGCGGCGTGTCGACCGGCAGCGTCACCCGGCTGTGCCGCTCGCTCGGCCTGAACGGCTACGCCGAGCTGCGCCTGGCGCTGGCCTCCGACAGCGGCCGGTCCAAGTCCGAGCCGTGGAGCGTCAGCATCGGCGCCGACGTGACCGAGGACGACGCGCTGCCGCGCATCACCGAGGTGGTCTCGGCCGCGATCGCGCAGGCGACCACCGAGACCCTGTCCGGGCTCGACCTGGAGGCGGCCGAACGCGCCTGCGCGCTTCTCGCCACAGCCCGCAGGGTGTGGGTGTTCGGCGCGGGAGGCAGCTCGACCGTGGCCTCCGAGCTGCAGCAACGGCTCTACCACGTCGGCGTGCCGGCCTGGACCTCGACCGACACGCACATCGCGCTCAGCGGCACCGCGCTGCTCGGCCCCGGCGACGTGGTGGTGGCCATCTCCCACAGCGGCCGTACCAAGGAGGCCGTCGACCTGCTCACCGAGGCGATGTCGCACGGCGCGGCGACCATCGCGATCTGCAACGATCCCGGCTCGCCGCTGGCCGCCCGCGCCGAGCTCACGCTGCTGACCAAGGTGGCCCAGACCGGGTTCCGCACCGAGGCGATGGCCGCCAGGCACGGCCAGCTCGCGGTGATCGACGTGGTGTTCATCACCGTCGCCCAGCGCACCTTCGACCAGGCCGGCGAGACCATGGCCGCGGCCCAGCAGGCCGTCCAGCCGTACAAGAACCAGGGGAGCTGATGGACCGGATCACCGACGTCCGCGTCTACGTCGCCGACTACGTCAACCTGCCGCCCGCGACGCCCGACCCGGGCGACGGCGAGGCGTTACGCCAGTGGAAACGCCGCAAGGTCGCCAGTCCCATGACCCAGCACGCCGACTTCCGCGACGACCGCATGGCCGCCATCGGGCCCAACTCCCAGCAGACCGTGGTCGTCCAGGTCGAGAGCGCCTCGGGGCACGTGGGCTTCGGCACCACCAACGGCGGCCTGGTCGTCGCCACGCTCGCCGCCCTCCACCTGGCCTACCTCGTGGAGGGGCAGAGCCCCTTCGACCACGAGCGGCTGTGGGACCGGATGTTCAACAGCACCCTGCACTACGGGCGCAAGGGCCTGGCCCTGCACGCGATCTCCGCCGTCGACCTGGCGATCTGGGACCTGCACGGCCGCATCACCCAGACCCCGGTGCACACCCTGCTCGGCGGCGCGGTGCACGACGGCGTCGACCTGTACGCGACCGGCCCGCGCCCCGAGGCCGCCCGCAAGCTCGGCTTCCGGGGCGCGAAGATCCCGCTGACCTACGCCCCCGTCGAGGGCGAGGACGGCTTCCGCGCCAACGTCTCGATCGCCGAGCAGGCCCGCCAGGCCGCCGGCCCGGACTTCCCGCTCATGTACGACTGCTGGATGTCGCTCGACGTCGACTACGCCGCCCGCCTCGGCCACGCCGTCGCCCCGCTCGGCTTCGACTGGATCGAGGAGCCGCTGCGCCCCGACGACTACGCCGCCCACCGGCGCCTGCGCGACCGCCTGCCGGCGCGAATGGCACTGGCCTCGGGCGAGCACGAGTACACCGCGGCCGGCTTCGGGCTGCTGTGCGAGTCGGGGGTGGACGTCATCCAGCCCGACCCCAACTGGTGCGGCGGCCTCACCGAGCTGCGCCGGATCTCGACGGTGGCCCGCGCGCACGGCGTACGGCTCGTCCCGCACACCGGCGGCCACTACGCCTACCACTTCATCGCCACCCGGCCCGAGACACCGCTGGCCGAGTTCGGCATGTTCGTCGGCGACTGCGACTGGCTCGTCCCGCAACATCCCCTCTGCACCGGCGAGATCTTCCCCGTCGACGGCCGGGTGCGGCTCGGCGACGCGCCCGGTTTCGGGCTGGAGCTCGACCCGTCCGTACCGTTGCGGCGGGTTTCGTGACCGTCCGGCTGGGGGTGATCGGCCTGGGGTGGTGGGCCCGGTTCGCCCATCTTCCGGCCATCGCGGCGGCTCCCGGCCTGCGCCTGACCGCCGTGTGCGACGCCGACCCGGGACGCGCCGACCCCGTACGCGCCGACCTCGGGGTACCCGTCTTCACCGACCCGGCCGAGTTGTACGCCTCCGGTCTGGTGGACGGCGTCGTCATCGCCACCCCGCACGCCACACACCACGCGCCGGCCAAAGCCGCGCTGGAGTCCGGCGTCCACGTGCTGGTCGAGAAGCCCATGACGACCAGCGCGGCCGAGGCGTGGGACCTGGTGGCCACGGCCGAGCGCACGGGGACGCACCTGTCGGTCGGCTACACCGGGCAGTACAGCGCCGCCGCTGCACGGGTGCGGCAGGCCGTACGGGAGGGGGAGATCGGCGAGCTCGTCTGCGTCAACGGCGACTTCTCCTCCGTCATGATGAACCTGCTGACCGGCACCCCCACCTACGCCGCCCCCGGCGCGGGCGGGCAGGGCCACTCGCAGCTCACCCACCTGGCCGGCGCCCTGACCAGGGTCACGGGACAGGGCGCCGAGCAGGTCTTCGCCTACATGGACCACCGCTCGCTGCCGGTCGACGTGGTCGACGCGCTCACCTTCCGCCTGGCCGGCGGCGCGGTGGGGTCCCTGACGGCGACCGGGACCGTGCCCGAGGGCCTGCCCACCCGCCAGCGCCTGCGCCTGTACGGCACGTCCGGCATGGTCGAGCACGACCTGCAGTACGGTACGGCCACCGTGCACCGGCCGGACGGCACCCGGGTCCGCCTGTCCCCCGATCCAAGCCGGCCCGCGTGGGGCAAGCACGCGCCGGTGGAGGCGTTCGGGGAGCTGATCGCGGGCCGGGGCCCGAACCACGCGCCGGGTGACGAGGCCGCCGCGGCGGTGGACCTGGTCGAGGCCGCCTACCGGTCGGCCCGTACGGGCCTCCCCGTCACCATCACCCCGGCCTTCCGCGGGTGACCGATGGCGGGGGTCCGGGGGACCTTCGCCCCTGACCAGGGGTCCGTACGGCCCGGAAGGGTGGAAGGCGGGATCCGGCCGCCGCGGCACGCGCGCCCGGACCGCCACGCCGGGAGGACGTGACCATGTGCAATTACTGTGGCTGCCGGGACTTTCCGCTGATCGGCCGCCTGTCCCAGGAACATTGGGACATCCAGGAGAGCGCGGGGGCGCTGCGCCGCGCCATCGGCGAGGCACGGCACGGCGAGGCCGTGACGCTGCTGGAGGACCTGGTGGCCCGGCTGATCCCGCACACCGACACCGAGGAGAACGGTCTGTTCGCCGAGCTGCGCGCCGAAGGGTCGCTGGCCGAGGAGGTCGAGCGGCTGTGCGCCGAGCACGCCGACATCCACGGCGTGGCCGAGGCGCTCGACCGGGCGGCGCCCGACTGGCCCGCCGTGCTGGACGCCCTGGAGCGGCTCCACCGGCACATCGACCACGAGGAGCACGGCCTGTTCCCGGCGGCCGTCATCATGTTGCCGCTCGCCGCCTGGGACCGCATCACGCCGGCCCGACACCCGGTCGGTGGCGCTCATGACGGGCATGCACCCAGCGGGTGGCGAGCCGTTCTTGTGAGGGCCCCGTCTCCCGGCTCGCCGCCCCTCGGGTGAAGCCGCCGCGATCTGTCGCGGCGGCTTTCCGCGTTCCGGCGGGGGTGGTCAGTCCTTCTGGCGGGCGCCGACCTTGAACACGCCGTGCGCGCCCGCCTCGGCCTGGCGCATCGTGTGGTCCACGATCGGGTACGTGCCCGCCTCGGGGAAGACGAGCTCGGCGAAGCCGCCCTGCGCAGGGGCCAGGTCGAGCGCCTGCGCGCCGCCGGCGTCCCGGGTGCGCAGCCGGTAGGCGCCCTCCTTGTAGACCGTGTCGAACGGCGCGCCCACCACGTGCAGCGACGTGCCGGAGCTGGGCCCGGCGGACACGGCCCAGATGCGCACCCGCTCCCCCGCCTCGGCCGTCAGCGGCGCGTGGTCGTAGCCGGCGGCGGTGCCGTTGAACATCCAGCCGTCCGGGTCGCCCTCGCGGATCTTGGCGACCTGGGCCTGGCCGCCCGGCTCGCCGAGATACAGCTCGCCCTGGACCAGCAGGTACTCGCGGTCCACCGCGGGCAGATCCGGTGGGTCGATGACGACGGCGCCGTACATGCCGTTGGCGATGTGCTGGGTCATCGGCATGGTCGAGCAGTGGTAGAGCCAGGCTCCGGCGTAGTCGGCGCGGAAGCGGTAGGTCAGCCGTTCGCCGGGCTGGATCGTGCGCATCGGGCCGTCCGGCGCGGTCGCGCCGGCGTGGAAGTCGATGCCGTGTCCCATGGTCGCGGCGTTGACGAACGTCACGACGAACACGTCCCCGACCTTGCCGCGCAGCACCGGGCCGGGCATGGTGCCGTTGAAGGTCCAGACGCGTTGCCGTACCCCGGGCGCGACCTCCTGGACGAGCCTGTCGTCGGCGCGGATCTCGACGTGGTGCTCAGTGCCGCCGGGGGCGGGCTTGAGCGTCGCGTCGTACGGCTTCCAGCCGGGCGACATGGGCGCCGCCAGGTCGAGCGGCGCGGCGGGATCGGTGCCGGTCATCGTGTGGCCGTCGTGGCCGGTGACCGATCCGGCCGGTGAGGCCGGTGGGGCCGGTGGGGCCGCGCGCGTGCCGCCGGTCGGGACCAGGCGCATGGTCATGCCCGCGGCGCGGTGCCCGGCGACCGTGCACCAGCCGTCCACGGGCGCGCCCAGCGGGGCCAGGGTCAGGGTCGCGTTCTGGCCGGGGCCCAGCAGCGGGGTGCGTTCGCCGGTCGCCAGGCGCAGGTCGTGCCGCTGGGCGTCGGCGTTGGTGACCCGCAACGTCAGTACGGTCCCCACGGGGGCCTCGATCACGGCGGGACGGATCCTCATCCCGGACAGCGTCACCTCGACCGTACGGGAGCCGGTCGCGGTGACCGTGGCGGGTGCCGTACCGCTGGTCGTGGCGGCGACGACGGCGGCGGCGGTCAGCAGACACCCGACGGCCACCCCGGCGAGCGCGGGCAACGCCCCCCGCCACCCCGCGCCCGACCGGCCGGAGCCCGCCTGCTCTCCTGGAGCCCCCGCGGCCGTCCGATGCGGGGCCGGGCGGTGGGCGCGGGTCAGGGCGGTCACGGCCAGTACGACGAAGGCCGTCGCCGCCGCCAGCACCAGCCCCCACCCCAGCAGCCTCACCGGCGGCGGCACCGGCAGCACCAGCAGCGGCACCCCGAGATTCAGCGCCACCAGCCGGACCACCCAGCCGCGCTCCAGCAGCGCCGCGTTCTCCTTGAACCGGACCGGCCCGCCGCCCAGCACCGCGGGCAGCAGGTGCAGCAGCGAGCCGAGCAGCACCTGCGCGACGAACCCGGCCAGCACCAGCGGCAGCAGCGGCGCCAGCGCGGCGGCGACCTCATGCGCCGGTCTGGTGGCCACGACCACGAGGTCGGCGGCCAGCGCCACCTCGAACCAGACGATCGCCGCCCCCAGCATCCACGCCGCGCCCGTGTGCGGCCTCCTGCGCCGCAGCGCGTCGGCCAGCGGTACGAGCACCGCCAGCCCACCGGCCGCGTACGCGACCAGCCCCGCGAACGCGACCCACCGCCAGCCGGCCAGCAGCCCGGCGACGGCGACGGCCAGCCCCGGCGCGGTCAGCCACAACCCCACCCGGGAGGCCCGGCGGGTCCGGTCCGACATACGGGTGCGCAGGACCGTCGGCCACAGCGTGAACAGGGTGCCGAGCACGGTGAGGCCGATCCAGCCGAAGACGTTCACCTGGGCGTGCGCGGCGCTCATCCGCTCGTGGACCGCGCCCTGGACGGTCTGGGCGGCCATCAGCCCGCCGAGGACGCCGCCGGTGGCGAGCGCGCAGCCGGCGGTGACGTACCAGCCGATGACGTGCCCGAACCGGCCGGGCAGCGCCGCGCGGACGAGCAGGACGAGGACGGTCGCGTGCCACCCGACCACCCCGGCCAGCAGCGCCGCGCCGGCCGCCGCCACCTGCCAGGGCCCGTACGCGACCCCGGCCAGGACCGCGATCGTGGCCGTGTTGAGCAGGGCCAGCCGGGTCAGGCTGCCCCGCTCGGACGGGCCCCGGACGCGCAGCAGCGCCACGGTGAAGTGCTCGCTCCAGATGAGGACGGCCGTGCTGACCGCGCCCAGCAGGAACACGTGGATCAGCAACCACGACGGCGCCGGCAATACGTCGCCGGCCAGTGCCACCGCGACCGTCAGGGCCAGCCAGGCGACGACGATCGCGTTCGCGCGCAGGTGCCAGGACGCGCGGGGACGTTTCGGCGGCGGCGGCAGGTCGATCGGTCTGCTGTTTTCTATGCGGATATCGACCGGCATTCCGGACACCTTCCTTTCGCGGCCGGAGAGCGTCAGCACGATCGCGCATCCGGCGAACATCAGCAGAGCGAGGGCCGCCAGCACGCCGCCCAGCGTGCGTACGGGCCCGGCGGAGGCCAGGTCCCCGGCCACGCGGACCGCCACGGCCGCGTGCAGCACCGCCGGGGACGCGTACAGGACGGGCCGGTACGGCAGCCGCACCCGCAGCAGCGCGGGCAGGATCACCGGGGCGTGCGCGAAGACCATGGACATGACGAAACCGAGGAAGAGCGCGTGCAGCCCGGCGTCGTACAGGAACGGCCCGGACACCGCCGCGGCCCCCGGTCCGGAGGCCGGTCCAGTGGTCGGTGCGGTGGTCGGTGCGGTGGTCAGTGCGGTGGTCGCCCACAGGAGTCCGGCCACGGCCAGCCAGGCGTATCCGGCCAGCAGGCAGAAGGCCGCGTACCGGGGCAGGCCGGAACCGCGTACCGTGCGGCGGGCCACGTCGTGGACGGCGAGCCATCCGGCGACCGCCGCCATCCCGACCCCGGCCGTACGCACGCCCGCGCCCGGGAACACGAGGGACACGGCGGCGCCCGCGCCGACCACCCCGGCCGCCACAGGAACGTCTCGCGGGACCGTCGGCGGCCGAGCAACGCCACGTAGATGCCCACCAGCCAGCCGCCGGCGGCGGTCATCGCGACCTGGCCCGCCCGCTCGGCGCCCACGGCCAGGGCGAACGCGCCCGGCACCGGAAGGCCGGCGACCAGCAGCGCCAGCCCGCCGTGGATCCCGGCGGCGAGCGCGACCCCGGCCCCGGCCACCAGCGGCAACCGCCGCCACGCCACCCCCTGCTCCCCAGGAGCCCGAACGGGGGTCTGGACGGGGGGCCGGGTGTCGGGTGGGTGGGTCAGGCATGTCGGCGGCCTCGGCGGTCGAGGACTTCGTAGACCGGGCGGCGGGGGACGCGCGGGACCGGTGGGCCGTAGCCGAACCTGATCAGCATCTGCACGTGCCCGAACGGTCCCGCCTTGTCACCGCGGTGCTGCGGCGGGCGCAGGTCGAGCGGCTGGCTGAACATCGAGGCGGCCACGCCGTGCGCGGTGGCGGTGAGCAGGACGCGCTGCAACGCCTGCCCGGCACGCAGCCAGTCGCCCGGACCGTCCCCACGGGTGAACAGGGCGGCCAGCTGCGGATCCGCCTCGAAGTCCGCGACCTCTCCCCTCGTCCCGGGAGCACCGTCGTGGAAGGGGGTGGTGGGGGTGGCCGCGGGTGGGGTGCCGTTCCGGAGGGGGGTGGTGGTGAAGTCGCGCATGGGAAGGGTGGCCATTCGGGGGCGGGGGCCGGCCGCGTGGCCGGGGACGCCGTCGGGGCCACTCTCGGAACGGGTCCAGCGGGCCAGCTCGGCGCGGTACGCCGGGTCGGCCGTCAGCGTGTCGTCGGCCTCGGCGACCATGTCCAGCACGCGCCTGGCCGTCCCGCCCTTGACCAGGAGCAGCGTGGCGCCCTCGTCGTGGGCGGCGTTGACCAGGTCGACCAGGACGTTCCTGGGCAGCGGGCGCCCGTCGAAGGGAAAGCGGTTGGTACGCCGGTGCGGGATCATGTCGTGCAGCAGCCGCTCGACCGCGCTGGGCGGGCCGCCGGACGCCGCGCGTACGGTCGCCAGCAGCTCGGGCCGGTCGGCGGGGTCGGGCAGCGGCAGGACGCGCGGGTCGTGCCCGGTCATCCGGACCGCCAGCCGCAGGTTGAACAGCGCGGCCCCGCAGCTGATGCCGAGCCCGCGCCCGAGGGGGTCGGTGACGGTGAGCAGCCGGTCGAGGTCGGCGTACAGCTCGACGGTGGTGTCGTCGACGCGGCGGAAGCGCCATGGCTGGGTGTTGTGCACCGAGGGCGCCGCGACGGCGGCGGCGACGACCCGGCGCAGGCCGGCACGCGAGGCGAAGGGCATGTCTCCACGATGTCGCGGCGGCCGTGCGCCCGGCAGGGACGAAAGTCCCTTCCCGTACGTCCGATCGGCCATGATCAGGTGGCGGGCAGCGCGGCGGCCAGCAGGACGACGCCGATCGAGCCGACCAGCGCGCCGACCGCCATCGTCCGGGCGAACCCGGCCCGGCCCGAGGCACTGGCCCAGCCGTGCAGGCCGGCGGCGGCCATGACCGCGCAGAACAGCAGCAGTTTGGCGGCCAGGATGCGCCCGTAGCCGGGCTCGGCCAGGGAGGCCCAGGTGACGCCCTTGTGCCAGGCGATGGCGACGCCGGTGGCGAGCTGGAGGGGCAGGAAGAGCGCGCCGGTGAGCATTCCGAAGCGGCGTCCGACGGCGTTGAGCATCTCGGCGCGCCGGCTCTCGTCGAGCAGGCGCCGGGCCAGGGGCAGCACCACGAGGGAGACCGCGAGCTGGCCGCCGACCCACAGCGCGGCCCCGAGCACGTGCAGGAAGCGCACCACCGACCACCAGGTCATCGCGCGCCCGCCCGGTCCGCCGGGGCCTGGCGGGGGATGCCGGTGGCTCCCAGGTGGAGCCGGGCGTAGAAGTCCTCGATGGCGGCCAGGGTGCTGTTGATCGTGCTGGGGGCGTAACGGCCGCCGAGCTCGCCGTGGTAGGCGTGCGCGGTGCGTACGGCGACGATCGTGTCGGCCAGCGGTTCGCGGGCGAGCAACCCTTGGTCCGAGGCCGAGGCGACCCAGGTCAGGTAGCGGCCGACGCGGCGCAGGTAGCTGGCCCTGCTGGAGGCGGCCAGCGGCGAGCCGGCCAGCGCGGCGGCGTACGCGGCCAGCATGGTGTCGTAGGGTGCGGCCAGCCCGCGGGCCGCCCTTCTCTCATACATGGGCGGCCAGTTCCTGCTGGTAGGGGAAGCTGCCCGGCTCGTAGGCGCACCAGGGCTCCTCGCCGAGCACGTCGCCGGAGCAGGCGTAGGCGCGGGAGCGGGAGCCGCCGCAGATCGTCCGGAACTCGCACGCCCCGCACCGGCCGCCCAGCCGGTCGGCGTCGCGGAGGGCGGTGAACAGCGGCGCCGACCGGTAGATCTCGGTCAGGGGCCGGTCGCGCACGTTCCCGGCGTCCACCGGCAGGAAGCCCGACGGGTGCACGGACCCGGTGTGGGAGACGAAGACGAAGCCACGTCCGGCGTTGACGTCGACGGGCGGGCGGCGGGTGCGTCGTTCCTCGACCAGCCCGGCCTGCTCGGCGCGGAGCCGCAGGGTGCGGTAGAGCGGGCCGAGCCGGAGCGCGTCGGCGTGGTCCACGCCGTGTCCGTCCAGGACGAGCCGCTGTACGGCGACCCGGCGGAAGTGGTGGGCCTCGGTGGTCTTGACCGGGATCGCCGTGCCGACGTCGTGCAGGAAGTGCAGGACGTCCTCGGTCTCCTGCGGGGTCAGCGCCGACAGGTCGCGGCCCCGGCCGGTGGGCACGAGGAAGAACACGCTCCACAGCAGCGCGCCCTCGTCGCGTACCAGGGTGGCGATGTCCGGCAGGGAGGCCAGGTTGTGGCGGGTCACGGTGGTGTTGATCTGCACCTTGAGCCCGGCCTCGCGGGCCGCCCGCCAGGCCCGCAGCGTACGGGTGAACACGCCGTCGTACCCCCGGAAGGCGTCGTGGACGGGGGCGGTCGCGCCGTCGAGGCTGAGCGAGACGGCGGCGGCCCCGGCCTCGCGCAGGCCGGCCAGGTTCGCCGGCGTGAGGGCCGGGGTGGCCGACGGGGACACGGCGGGGGCCAGGCCGTGGGCGCGGGCGTACCGGACCAGGTCGAGCAGGTCGGGCCGCTCGAACGGGTCGCCGCCGGTGATCACGAACAGCGGCGGCGGCGTGGCGAAGGCGGCCACCTGGCGCATGAGCCCGTGGGCCTCCTCGGTGGTCAGCTCCAGCGGGTGCCGGTCGCGTACGGCCTCGGCACGGCAGTGCAGGCAGGCCAGCGGGCAGGCCCGGGTGGCCTCCCAGATCACGATGAACGGGCTCGCGGCGACGTCGCGCCGGATGCGGCGCAGCGGCCGCCGCCCGGGTGGTGCGGTCATGCGGGTGCTCCTCGCAGGATGTGGTCCACGACGTCGGCGGCCGAGTGGTCGTCGGGCAGGCCGTCCAGGAAGTCGAGGTCCTGGCCCAGGGTGAGCAGGGCGGGCTCGTGGTATCCGTCGGCGCGGCGCTGGCCCAGGCCGATGGCGGCGGTCAGCCCGTTGCACAGGCACTGGCGGCCTTCGGCCTCCTCGGCGGGCCGGCCCTTGCGGGCGTAGGTGTCGACGGGTTCGGCGGGACAGCGGTAGCCGATCGAGCCGCCGGTCCGGACGTACGGGGTGCGCAGGTAGCCGAGGTCGCACAGCCGGGGGCGCCGTTCGTGCAGCTCGGGCTCCGACAGCGTGCCGGGCACGCGCGCGACCTTGAACGGGAAGCCGGTCGGCGAGGCGCGCGGGTCGTTGCGGACCTCAAGCGCGCCGTCGCGGGCCCGGCGCAGCAGGCTGCGCCTGTGGTCGTCGTCGAGGCCGGACTCCCGGCACAGCGCGAACGCCGACCCGACCTGGATGCCGGTGGCCCCGGCGGCCCGCGCCCGGTCCGCCCCGCCGGGGGTGGCGTAGCCGCCGGCCAGCCAGAACGGCAGCCCGAGCGCGGCGACCTTGCCGGTGTCGGCCTCGTCGCGCGGCCCGTAGACGGGCTCGCCGCCCTCGTCCAGGCGCAGCCGTCCGCGCGGCGGCGCGCTGTGCCCGCCGGCCACCGGCGTCTCCAGCACGAACCCGTCGGGCCTGGTGGCGGGCGAACGGGCCAGGTAGACGGCCAGCACGTGGGAGGAGACGATCGCCAGCAGCCGGGGACGCCGCAGCGGCCGGGCGGGCGCGGGCCACAGCGCGGCCGGGTCGAGCCCGGTCGTGTGCCGGGCGTCGCCGGCCTCGGCCACGGCGACGGAGATCTCGGCCGGGCGGTGCGCGGCGAAGGCGTCGAGCAGCGCCGGGATCTCGGCCGGGATGCCGGCGCCCATCAGCACGTAGTCGACGCCGGCCAGCATCGCCCCGTAGGCGGCGGCCGGCGTGGCGAGCTGGATCTTCTCCAGGTAGTTGACGCCGACCGGCCCGTCGTGGCCCTGCTTGGCCAGGAACACCTCGGCGAAGTTGGCGACCACGGCCAGCTCGTCGCGGGCCGGGCTGGGCCGCAGCCCGAGCCGGGGCACCGGCCGGTACGGCGTCCCCGGCGCGATCCCGCCGGGCACGAAGTAGCGTCCGAGCACGCGTTCGGCGATCGCCGGGATCGGGAAGCAGGCCAGCGCCCGGCGCAGGTCGCCGCCCGGGTCGCCGAGTTGCAGGCGGCGGGCCAGGGTGACGTCCAGGGCGGTGCCGGACACCACACCCATCTGCCCGGTACGGGCGACCGCGCGGGCCAGCCGCCACCCCGACACCCCGACGCCCATGCCGCCCTGGATCAGGACGGGGAGCCGGGCCTCAGACACGCCGCGCCCGCAGCGTCCCGGCCCACGTCAGCACGTCGGCGTTGATCTCCCTGGCCACCTCGCGGGTGGCCAGGATGTGCACGACGTCGTCCTCGGGCAGCGTCTCCACCATCAGGGACAGGCCGTCGCAGTCGCTGAGGTGCGGCAGGATCTCCCGTACCAGCGCGATGCCCCAGGCGGCCTGGTTCTCGCCGATCGTTCCCAGGGTGTCCACCTCGGCCGTCTCGGCCAGTTCGGCCAGCTCGCGGATGTTGCGGATCGTGTCGTCGTGGTCGCTGAGCAGTTTGTCCATGTAATGCGCGCCGAAAACCGGTTTCAGGCCGGGGTACATGGCCTCTTCCTCGTAGCGGAAGTGGGGCCCGATCGCCGCCGACAGGGCCTCCACCAGTTTCCTGACCTGCGCCGCGTCGCCGCCGGTGAAGGCGTCGATCAGCGCGAGCAGCAGGTCCCTGACCTCGCGGTGCTCGGCGTGGAAGGTCTCGGTGAAGTGATGGGCGATGGACAGCACACAGTCCTCCAGCTGTGTCGTTCCGGACGGTCGCACGGGTGGCCGTCCCGTCACTCGGCGAGTGTGGCGCCGGTGGCCAGCAGGGCGGCGCCGGTGGCGGTGAGCAGGTCGCCCAGGCCGACGACCAGGGTGCTGAGCTGCCAGGCCTGGTAGGCGTTGAGCAGGGAGGCGCGCAACATCTGGCCGGTGAAGGCGGTGCGCCGCAGCTCCTCCAGCTTCTCGTCCGCGCCGCCCGCGGCGAACAGGTCGGCGCTGACCTGCGCGTACGTCCGGCCGCCGGTGGCCGTCAGGACGTTGCGCCCGATCACCTCGGCGTACGCGCGGGCCTGCGGGCCGGTCAGGACCGTACGGCCGTGGTGGGGGGCCAGCTCGGCGGGCAGCCCCTTGCCGGGGAAGGTGATGTCCTGGCGGCGCAGTTCCGCCCGGATCTCGCCGCGTGCCTGGATCCCGCGGGCGGCCATGACGGGCCCGGCCGTCACCATCGCGGCGCCGGCCGCGCCCAGCAGCGCCCTGGCCGCGCCTCGGACAACGCTCATGTCATGCTCCTTGTCGGGTGAACACCTGGCGGGCCGTCAGCCGGCGGCGAGCCACAGGTCGGGGCCGAAGACCTCGTAGTGCACGTCGCGCGCGGCCACGCCGGCCCTGAGCAGCGCGGCGCGGGCCTCGCGCATGAACGGCAGCGGGCCGCACAGATAGGCGACCGCGCCCGCCGGGATCTCGACGCCGTCCAGGTCCATCAGGCCGCCGCGGTCGGGGCCCTCGGCGTCCTGCTCGTACCAGAAGTGGTGCTCGGGGGCCAGCCGGGCCATGTCCTCGCGCAGCGCGTGCCGGTCGGGCGAACGGTCGGCGTGCAGGGTCAGGACGCGGCGGCCGGAGCCGGTGGCGGCGAGGTGGTCGAGCATGGCGACCATGGGCGTGCAGCCGATGCCGGCGCTGACCAGCACCAGCGGCGCCTGGGAGTCGTCCAGCGTGACGTCGCCGAAGGGCGCCGACAGCGTGAGCTCGTCGCCCGCGCGAACGGTGGCGTGCAGCAGCGTGGACACCTCGCCGGCGGGGTCGTCGTCCACGCGCTTGACGGTGATCCTGCGGGCGCCGCCGCCGGCGTTGGACAGCGTGTACTGGCGGAGCTGGCGTACGCCGTCGGGCATCTCGACCTGGACGCTGACGTACTGGCCGGGGCGGGCGGGCGGGGGCGGCTCGTCGCCGACCGGGGTGAGCAGGAAGGAGACGACGTCGGGCGTCTCGTCGCGGCCGGCCGCCACGCGCCAGCGCCGCCAGGTGCTCCCCTCGTTCGCGCCGGCGTCGGCGTAGATGCGGGCCTCCATGGCGATCAGCGCGCCGGCCATCAGCCAGTAGACCTCGTCCCAGGCGGCGGCCACCTCGGGGGTGACCGCGTCGCCCAGCACCTCGGCGATCGCGCCGAACAGGTACTTGTGCACGATCACGTACTGGTCGTCCGTCACGCCGACCGCGGTGTGCTTGTGCGCGATACGCGCGAGCAGGTCGTCGGGGCGCTCGTCGGGGTGTTCCAGAAGCATGGTGGCGAAGGCGGCGATCGAGCCGGCCAACGCCCTGCGCTGCTCGCCGCTGGCCTGGTTGCCCCGGTTGAACAGGCCGTCGAGCAACTCCGGCCGGTCGGCGAACATCGTCGCGTAGAACCGCTCGGTGATGGCGTCGAGGGAGGCGCCGACGACGGGAAGCGTGGCGCGGACGACGGCGGCGGATTCCGCGGACAACATGTGACCTCCAGGGGAAGAGACCCGCACAGTGCGGGCGAATTCAGGCTAGGAGCGCGGGTGGTGCCGTTCACCGGGGCGAACGTCCGCACTTGGAGGGCCGAAAGTCCCGGACAGGACATCCGGGCGGGAGCGGTTGCGGGCCGCCCGGCGGGGAAGATGGGACTTTCGTCCCTGCCGCGGGCGGGGTCCGGCCAGGGATCCTGGAGACCATGCAACTCGACTCGTCCGGACTTCAGGTGCTCTCCGAACAGGAGTGCTTCCTGCTGCTGTCCTCGGTGCCGATCGGGCGGATCGTGTTCACCGATCGTGCCCTGCCGGCCGTCCAGCCGGTCAACTTCTGCCTCGACGGCCGTTTCATCGTGATCCGTACGGCGACCGGGTCGAAGCTGGCCGCCGCGACCCGGCATGCCGTGGTGGCCTTCGAGGCCGACGAGTTCGACGCGGCCATGCGTACCGGCTGGTCGGTCACGGCGGTGGGGCACGCGCGGGAGGTGAGCGACGCCGCCGAGCTCGACCGGCTGGCCCGGCTGCCGCTGACGACGTGGGCGCCGGGCAACCGGGACCACTACATCGTGATCGAGGCCGAGCAGATCTCCGGCCGCCGCATCGCCGCGGTGACCGCCGGCGCGTGAGGGTGACGCGCCGCCCCCGCCCCGGGGGCGGCGCGCCCGGTCAAGCCTCGCGCGCCGTGGTGACCAGGCCGTAGTCCCCGTCGTCGCGGCGGTAGAGCAGGCAACCCGCGCCGGTGCCGGAATCGGCGAAGAACACGAACGCGAAACCGGTCAGCTCCAGCCGGTCGACGGCCTGCGCGACGGTGAGCCGGGCGGCGGGCAGCGGGCTGACCGAGATGTCCGCGCAGGTCGGGGCCGGCAGGTCCGGGCGGGGTTCGAGCTGGGCGAGCCGGTAGCCGTCGTCGGTGCGGTAGATCACGCTGTCCTGGCCCGTCGCGGTCTCGGTGAACAGCAGGAAGTCGTAGTCGAGGTCCTCCATGTCCACCGCCGCCTCATCGGGCACGGCGCGGGCCGCGGTGAGGGTCCGGACGATCCGGTGCTCGACGGCGGGCCGGGCCGGGTGCTGCGGCCGGGGGTGGCGTCCGCGCCGGTTCTCCCAGTCCCTGGTGCTCTCCAGCAGGCGCGCCCGCAGCCGGTCGCCCAGCAGGTGGATGGCCGCGCGGGTGGAGTCGGCGCCGGCCCTGGCCCTGATGAGCCGGCCCTGGACGTCCAGGACGGCCTCGGCCGTACGCCGTTCGCCCGCGGGCCGCGGGGTGGCGGCGAGCTTGACCGTCGCGCCCAGGACCGGCTCGTGGGCGAGCTTGGTCAGGTCGGCCACGGTGTGCCTGGCACGCCGTACGTCCGCCGACCGCACGCCGCCGCCGCGGATCCTGACCTGCACGTCGTCGGCGTCAAGGGCGATGGGCCTGTGCCTCATTCGTGAACACCTTCTTCGCATCCGGTGGTGATGACCCAAGCCTCTGACCTGAGCGGATGCGGCTGCCAGAGCCGTAGGTCCCACCCGGCCGGGACCTACGGCCCACCGGGGACGCGGGCGTCAGGACCGGCGGTAGCCGGGGTGCACGCCCGGGGTCAGGCCCTGGTCGTCGGCGACCAGTTCCAGCAGCGTGAGGAGTTGCCCGCGCTGGTCGGGGCTGAGGCACGAGGTCAGGTCGGCCTCGTGCGCCATCGCGGTCCTCTTGACGTCCTCCATGACGCGCGTGCCCTCCGCCGTCAGGTGCAGCTCGTGGTTACGGCGGTCGCCGGCCGACCGGCGCCGCTCCACCAGGCCCGCCCGGTCCAGCGGGTCGAGCATGGCGGTGACCCGGCTGGGCACGACGCCGAGGTCGGCGGCCAGCGACTGCTGGCTGCGGCCGGGCTGGAAGGCGATCATCCGCAGCAGCCCGACGTCGGCGGGTGACAGGCCGAGCTCGGCGACCCGCGCGGCGAACCGGCCGGCGGCGTGCGCGCCGAGCTGCGCGAGCAGGAACGCGACGCCGATCGGGCGGTTGCGGGATTCGGACACAGCGCATACTGTACTCCCCACAGAACCATTCACAAGGGTGAACCTTTCTCTAGAGAGAAGTAATATGCGATGACCACCGACTGGCCCATCCATCCGGGACTGGCAGGCAGGGTCGCCCTCATCACCGGCGGCTCGCGCGGCATCGGCGCGGCGACCTGCCACGCCCTGGCCGCCAACGGCGTCAAGGTCGCGGTCACCGGCCGCGACGCCGAGGCCGTGGCCCGCGTCGTCGCCTCGATCACCGGCGAGGGCGGGCAGGCCCTGGCCGCCCCAGGCGACGTCACCGACGCCGCCGCCCTGGCCCGCATCCGCGCCGAGGTCGAAGCCGGGCTCGGGCCGGTGGAGATCCTCGCCCCGTTCGCGGGCGGGCAGGGCGCGCCCGCCCCGACCGCCGGCCTCGACCCCGAGCGCTGGCGCGCGGTGCTGGAGTCCGACCTGACCTCGGTGTTCCTCACCGTCCACGAGTTCCTGCCGGGCATGCTGCACCGGCGCGCCGGGTCGATCATCCTCATGTCGTCCACCGCCGGCCGCCGCCCCGGCGGCGCCAACGCCGCCTACGCCGCCGCCAAGGCCGGCGTCGTCATGTTCGCCCAGCACCTGGCCGCCGAGGTCGGCGGCGACGGCGTACGGGTCAACTGCCTGGCGCCCTCGGCCGTGCTCAACGACAAGCTGGCCGCCCTGCCCGCCGAACGGCTCGCCCAGCTCGCGGCCACGTTCCCGCTCGGCCGGGTCGGCCACCCCGACGACGTCGCCCAGGCGGTCCTCTATCTCGCCTCGCCCGCGTCCTCCTGGGTGACCGGGGCGACGCTCGACCTCACCGGCGGGCGGGTGGCCGGATGAACGCCGCCCCGGTCCCGCCGTACCCCGCACGTACCGTCCTGACGGAGAGCCTGTGATGATCGACCCCATGACCGAGCGGCTCGTCCGCTTCCAGCGGCCCGGCGCCCTCCCCTATCTCATCGGCGCCGACGAGACCCGCCTCGCCGCCCTGTTCGGCCTCGACGCCGCCGCCTACCGGACGCTGCTCGACGGCTTCGACCAGCAGACCCACCAGGCCGCCGAGACCCTGCTGACCCGGCCCGGCCTCGCCGACGCGGTGGACCGGCTGCCCCTGCACGGCCAGGACGCCTTCCACGTCGCCGCCGTCGGCGAGCGCACCACCGCCGACCGCCTGTCGTGGTTCGAGATCCTGCGTCACCTCGTGGCGCTGCGCCGTCCCGGCGACGCCGTCCGCTTCACCAACCTGGCGATCTCCGGCAGCACCACCACCCAGGCGCTCACCCAGCTTCCCATGCTCGGCTTCCAGCGGCCCGACCTGGTGCTTTGCATGATCGGCGGCAACGACTCCCAGCATCTCGCGCCCGACGCGCCGACCCTGGTCAGCGCCCCGGAGACCGAACGCAACCTGGCCATGCTGCACGACCTGGCCCAGCGGCGGGGGCCCGCGCGCTGGGTGTGGCTCACCCCGAGCCCGATCGACGAGGCCCGCGCCGGCGACTACCAGCACTTCCGGCGTGCCGGCATCACCTGGGCCGGCAAGGACGTCGACGCCATCGCCGACCACCTGCTGAACCGTCCCGAGCTGACCGTCGACACCAGGACGGCCATCACGGCCGACCACCACTTCCTCGACGACGGCGTGCACCTGAGCATCGAGGGCCACCGCGAGATCACCGCCGCCGTCGTCCACGCCCTGGCCGGTGCGGCATGAAGCTGACGGTCTTCGGCGCGACCGGCGGCACCGGCCGCCAGGTCGTCGCGCAGGCCGTCGCCGCCGGCCATGACGTCACCGTCGTGGCCCGCGACCCCGCCCGCGTCCCGGCGGCCGACCGGGCGCGCGTGATCGGCGGCGACGTGCTCACCCCCGGCCCGTGGCAGGCGGCCCTCGCCGGGCAGGACGCCGTGCTGTCGTGCCTGGGCAGCACCGACCGCGGCAATCCCACCACCGTCTACTCCGGCGGCACCGCCGCCATCGTCGCCGCGATGCGTGAGGGCGGGGTGCGCCGCCTGCTCTGCCTGTCCTCGGCGGGCCTGGAGATCCCGCCCGGTACGCCGCTCGGCCGGCGCCTGGTCACCCGCTTCGTGATCCAGCGCCTCTACCGCCACGGCTACGCCGACATGGAACGTATGGAACGTGCCCTGGCCGACGTGCGCGACATCGACTGGACCGTCGTACGGCCGCCGATGCTGACCGACGGCCCGCTGACCGGCGTCTACCGCACCGCCGTGAACGCCAACCTGGCCAAGGCGGGCACGATCTCCCGCGCCGACCTGGCCCACTACCTGATCGCCCAGGTCACCGACGACCGGACCAGGCACGCCGTCGTGGAGATCTCCGGCGGTTCCTGACCCGTCCCGCGCCCCCGGTGCTCGCGTCCCGGGGGCGTCAGCCGCGCAGCAGGTCGAGGATGTGGGGCCAGGCGTCGGCGCCGAGCCGGGCGTCCGCGGCGGCGTCGCCCCCGTACAGGAAGTCGGGCGACTCCGGGGCGGGCCCCTCGCCGGGAAGGCGCGGACGGTGGCCGGCGTCGGCCCGGCTCACCAGCCGAGCCGTACGACCGGCGGCGCGGCGCCGGGCGACCAGCCGCTCGGCGTACGGCAACGACGGCCACATGGCGTCGTCCCCGCCCGCCACCAGCAGCATGTCGGCCTCGGCCGTCTCGACGGGGATCTCCGCGGCCGGCAGCAGGCCGGCGAACGTGCGCTCGCTCAGCTCGTACAGGGCGCGAAGAGCCAGCGGGCCGCGTTCCGGCTCGGCCTCGGCCCAGTCGTCGTCGTACGGGACGAAGGGCACCGGCCGCCCCTTCCACGTCCAGGACGACCGGTACGGACGTTTCTCCCCGTCCGGCCCCGGACCGACGTTGCCCCACACCAGCGAGGTCGGCGACATCGCCACCACCCCGCCCACCCGCCGGTCACGGACGCAGGTGAGCAGGGCGGCCTCCGCCCCCTTGGACATCCCCAGCAGGCAGATACGCCGCACTCCGGTCGATTCCAGTAGATCGACGGCCGACACGAACGTCTCCAGCGGGATTTCGCAGATGCCAGGAGACTGCCCCGGACCGCCGAACCACCGGATCGACAGCGCGGTCATGCCCTCCCGGGCGAGAATCCGGGCCCTGTCCCGTTCGATCCGCCCGCTCGACCCCGCCAGGACGAGGACGCCGGTGTGACCGGCCGAGCCCGGGGTGACCAGGACCCCTTCCCACGGGGAACTCAGCTCCTGCTCGTCCATGGAACCGCATTCTACTGAGCACGCCTCGCCACGCCTGCAAACCGCTATCAATGGGACACTGGCCCTGCAACACCCCATGAAGACTGGAGAAAGCCATGTCGTTCCAGGCGTATCTGGACAACATTGAAGAAAAGACCGGACTGACGCCCCGCCAGTTCATCGCCCTCGCCCAGGAACGCGGCTTCGACGACCCGTCCACCAAGGCGGGAACGATC
Source organism: Nonomuraea sp. WAC 01424 (assembly GCF_003947315.1). Taxonomy (NCBI): domain Bacteria; kingdom Bacillati; phylum Actinomycetota; class Actinomycetes; order Streptosporangiales; family Streptosporangiaceae; genus Nonomuraea; species Nonomuraea sp. WAC 01424. The sequence continues at coordinate 94,361 of NZ_QHHZ01000004.1, read as the reverse complement.
ACCGACTGGCTCAAGCAGGACTACGACCTCGGACGCGGCCACGCGATGGCCCTGGTGCACGTGATCAAGAAAGGCCCGAAGATCGACGCCAAGCACGTCGGCACCACCGGCGTCCACCGGGACGAGTCCGACACCCTGTGGCTGGACGGCAAGGACAACCGCCCAGAAGCGGGCTGACACACGAGGGTCCCGGGACGAACGACGCCCGGCCTCCCGGGACCATCACCCCCGCCGCGCCGCGGGGCGAGGTTCGGACCTCACCAGCCACAGGCCGGTCAGCACGGCGCAGGCCAGCGTGACGACACCGGCCACCACGAACGCGCTGCCGAGCCCCGCCTCGAACGACGCCCCGCCCGCCTCCCGCGCGCGGACGACGGCTCCCAGCACCGCCACGCCGAGCACCGCGCCGATCTGCCGGGTCGTGCTGCTGACGCCCGACGCCAGGCCGCCTTCCTGCGGGCCGACCGCCTGGATGGCGGCGCCGGTCAGCGGGGACATGGTCAGGGCGAACCCGACGCCGGCGACGGCCAGCCGCCACCACACGTTGCCGTAACCGGTGTCCGCGTGCACGAAGCCCAGCGCGACCAGCCCCAGCCCGGCCAGCACCAGGCCGGCGGTGACCACGACGCGGAAGCCGTACCGGGCGGCGAGCCGGCCCGCGTACGGGCTGACGACCACCATGGCGAGGGTGGCGGGCAGGGTCTGCACGCCGGCACGCAGGATCGAACTGCCCTGGACGTACACGAAGAACTGGGAGAAGAAGAACGACGAGCCCATGAGCGCGAAGCCCACCACGACCATGGCCGTGTTGGACACCGTGAACAGCCGCTGCCGGAACAGCCGCAGCGGCAACATCGGCGCCGGGCGGCGTGCCTCGACGACGACGAAGGCGGCCAGGATCACCACCGCGGCCCCGAAGCTGCCCAGGATCATCGGCGAGGTCCAGCCACGTGCGCCGCCCTCGATCAGCCCGAAGGTCAGTGCCCCCACACCCAGGACGGACAGGACCGTCCCCGGTACGTCGATCCTCGGCGCCGCCGGGTTGCCGGACTCGCCGAGAACCCGCAGACCGGCCACCACCAGCACGGCCCCGATGGGCACGTTCACGAGGAAGATGGCGGGCCAGCCGAAGACCTCGACCAGGACGCCACCGGCCAGCGGCCCGGGCGCCAGCCCGATCCCGCTGAACCCGGCCCACAACCCGATCGCCCTGACCCGTTCCTGCGGGACGGGGTACGCGGCGCCGATCAGGGCCAGCGAGGCGGGGCTCAGCGCGGCGGCCCCGACGCCCTGCGCCACCCGTCCCGCGATCAGCCAGCCGAGCGAGGGGGCGAACGAGCACAACACGGACGCGAGGGTGAACACCACGACCCCGGCCAGGAACAGCCTCCTGCGGCCGAAACGGTCGGCGAAGACGCCGCCGGACAACAACAACATGGCCACCAGCAGCACGTAGGCGTCGACGATCCACTGCAGGCCGGTCAGCCCGGTGTGCAGTCGTCGCTCCATGTCGGGCAGCGCGGCGCCGACGATCGTGCTGTCGAGCAACACCATGAACTGGCCCAGACAGGCCACTGCGAGTAACACGGCCCGGTTCGATCGAACGCCCGCGGCCTCGGGCGACTCGGGTCTCGTCGTGCTTTCCTGCGCGGTCAACACTGCTCCCTCTCGTCAGGCGGATGCTCCGGCACACCATAGTTCGATACTTCCGAAATGTCGAAGTATTGATACCATGAGGGCATGCGACCGCTTCCCGAGCCGCCGCGCGAGTCGCTGACGCTCGCGCCGGTGCTGCACGCGCTCAGCGACCCGGTCCGCCTGGAGCTCGTACGCCGCGCCTGGGCCAGCCCCGAGTCGACCTGCTCCGCCCTCGCCGACGGCCTGGGCGTGCCGCTCTCGACGTTGTCCAACCACTTCCGGATCATGCGCGAGGCCGGGCTGATCAGCATGACCGTCGACGGCCGCAGCCGGCGGGTCCGGCCACGCACCCGCGACCTGAGCGAACGTTTCCCCGGCCTGCTCGACCCGATATTCCGCCTGGCCGCCGCCGAGAACGCGTAGCCGCCACCCGGACGGTCGAGCTGCCGCCCTTCGAGCTCACCCTGACGACCGAGACCGTCCTCGTCCCCGCCTCGGTGGCGCTGTTACGACGGATCCAACCAGGTGAAGTCCGGGCGGATGCCCCGTCCGATGAGATCCTGGCCGGTTGATTTCAGATCGAACATCGCCGACAGGTCCGGTTCGGTGCCCGGCGTCGTCCAGCAGGACTCCAGACTGGTCAGCAGGCCGCTCAGAACGCGCCGGAACTCCAGCGACAGGTCCGGCGCCGCCGTCGAGGGCATGAAGTCATGCACTTCCGGCAGGGTGATCGGCGCGCCACTGAAACTCCACACCCCATCGACCTTGACCAGCCGCTTCTGAACGAACAGCTCCTTGAACAGGTAGTAATGCGCATGGTTCGTCCCCTCGCTGGCGGGGACGTCGGGCGAGCCGGGAACGCCTTCCCCTTCGCGCTTGATCCGGTCGATCGTCTCGATCGCGTCGTCGACGGTCCGGATCGGCGGCGCGAGGGGAACCTCCACCGCGAGCGCGTTCTGGTCGATCGCCGGCTCGGTCTCCCGGAACGTCTCGATGATCGTGTCGTAGAAGGCGCCGATCGTCGGCGGTGGCGGCGTGTCCCGACGGGCGACAGGAGGAAAGTCCGGATGCTCGATCTGCATGAACACCGCAAGCTGGTCCTTGACCAGTGGCTTGAGATCGACCGGTCGCTCCTGCGCGATGCCGCCGGGCAGCTCGTTCGCCGGGTAGACGGGCAGGAAGTCCGCGTGGGCGATCGACGGCGTGCCCCCTACGGCAGTCAGCAGGTTGCCCGCCAGCGCGAAATGGTGCATCTCCTGGATCACCACTTGGTGGACGACGGTCCGGGTGTGGTCCGGATCGTGCCCGACCGACCACTCGGCGCACAGATACGGCGGGATGGTGGCGAACTCCAGCCGCATCGCGAGTTGCAGAGCGCCTCGCAGGTCGTCCCGCGAGAGAATTCGTGCCTCGACGTACTCCCTGAGCGTCTTCATGGGAGAAGTCCCCGTCGTCATCGAGCTCATCGCACAACGCCACTCTCGGTTCACCGGGGCCGCGAACTTTCGCCGGTACCGGCGTCGCGTCCGCATTTTTCTCAGACGCCGGGGATTTTTCCCGGGTTCATTCGGGCTCATGCGTCAGCATTGTTTTGCCGAAACCCGGAATACGGGAGACGGAAGCGTTCTGCCCGACGGTCCGGCCCAGGGTGCGCTGGGGTCGCGTCTGGTGTCCGTGGAGGGTCTCCGCCCGGCCGGGGGACGGGCGGCGCCACGGACGCCGTGTCGTGCGTGGTCAGGGACGGCGTGGCCGCCCCGCTCGCCGCCTCCGCCGCCCGCACGTGGCACCGCGGCGCCCGGGTCCTGCTCCTGCTCCTGCTCCTGCCCGCGATGGCCAGGCCGCTGACGTGGCCGACGGGCAGGAGCAGGAGGGACGTCACGCGGCGGCGACGTGTCGTGATCAGCCGGTGTAGCGCGGCTTGACGGCGACCGGCTCCTTCGGCCCGGCCGTCCGCTCGACCTCGGGCCGGCTTTCGGTGGGCGCCGGGGAAGGCGCCGCAGAGGGGGCCGCGGATGGGACCGCGGAGGGGGCTGCGGCGGGCACCACGGCGGGCTTCTTGGGCTCGGCCGAGGCCGTCCCCGAGAGCCCGGCCAGGCCCGCGGCCACGGCCAGCGCCGCCCCGGCGCCGACGAGCATGGTTCTGATCTTCATATGGATTCCTCTCATCCTTCGAGCAGGGCCTCAGCCCTTCACGACGACCGGAGTGCCGATCGCCAGGTTCTTCGCCATCCAGGTGATGTCGTCGTTGCCGACCCGGACGCAGCCGTGGCTGGCCCGCGTGCCGATGGCGGAAGGCTTGTTCGTCCCGTGGATCGCCAGCTGGCCGGGGCCGCCGGCGAAGCTCTTCAGCACCGGCGAGAAGCCGCTCAGCCCGAAGGCGTAAGCGCCGTAGGCCCCGCCGTCACCGGTGGGCTTCACCAGCTCGGTGAAGAAATAGCGGCCCGGAGGCGTCGGCGTCCCGGCCTCGCCGGTCGCGACCTTGCCCGTCCTGACGGGCCGGTCGCCGTCGTAGACCGTGAAGCGGAACGCCCCGCGATCGATCTCCACGCGGTGGGAGGTCTCCGCGAGCGTCACGTCGGCGGCCTTGATCCAGCCCTTGCTGCCGTTCGGCCGGATCGGCAGCAGCACCTGGAGCCAGTCGCCCTCGTCGCGTTCCACCAGGAAGACGCGCGTCGCGCCGTAGTCGTTGGGGCTGGTGATCGTCCTCTCGGCCGCCCCCTGTTTGTCCCGGTAGATCCTGATCCGGGCCCCCTTGGCGCTCGCGATCTTCGATCTGGCGCCGCCCGCCGGCTCGGCGCGCACGACGGTGCTCGCCGGGTCGGGTCGTACGGCGCTGCCGGCGCTGTCGGTGCTGCCCGTGCTGCCGGTGCTGCCCGCGCAGCCCGCCAGCAGGAAGGCGAGCGTCGTCGCCGCGGCCGTACGAAGCAGGTTGGTTCTCACCCGGCGCAGCCTGGCGACAGAATGTGTGGAACCTGTTCGCCTGTCATGCGGATCCCGTATGCACTCGTGGAGTGCGCATAACCTCGGGCCATGTGCGCGTACGTACTGGTCGCCGAGGACGACCCCAAGCAGGCCGAACTGCTCAGGCGCTACCTGGAGCGGGAGGGCCACGAGGTCCGCGTCGTGCACGACGGACGTTCGGCGATCGACGAGGCCCGGCAGAGAGATCCCGGCCTCGTGCTGCTCGACGTGATGATGCCGAAGGTCGACGGGCTGGACGTCTGCCGGGTGCTGCGCGCCGAGTCCGACCTGCCGATCCTGATGCTGACGGCCCGGTCCACCGAGGACGACCTGCTGCTCGGGCTCGACCTCGGCGCCGACGACTACATGACCAAGCCGTACAGCCCGCGCGAGCTGATGGCCCGCGTGCGCACGCTGCTGCGCCGTACGGGCAGGTCGCCGGAGGCCGGCCGGCTGTTCCAGGCGGGCGACCTCGCCGTCGACCCGGTCAGGCACACCGTCACCGTGGCGGGCACGCCGGTGGACTGCACGCTCGCGGAGTTCCGGATCATCGAGACGCTGACCGCCGAGCCGGAACGGGTGTTCACCAGGAAGCAGCTGCTGGAGCGCATCCACGGCTTCGACCGGTTCATCACCGAACGCACGGTCGACGTGCACGTGATGAACCTGCGCAAGAAGATCGAGCCCGACCCGCGCCGCCCGTCCCGGCTGTTGACCGTGTACGGCGTCGGCTACAAGCTGACCCAGGCATGAGGTCGCTGTTCGTCAGGCTGCTCACGAGCTCGGCCGTCGTGGCGGTCTGCTCGATCACGGCGACGGCGTGGCTGGCCGCCAACAGCACCTCCGGCGCGATCCAGCGCGAGCAGGGCCAGACGCTGGCCAGCGACACCCAGATCAACAACAGCCTGCTCGGTTACGCCTCCCGCCATCCCGACTGGTCCGGCGTCGCCGCCACCGTACGCGACCTCGCCGCCGCCAACAGCCGCCGCATCGCGCTGACCACCGAGAAGGGCGCCCTCATCGCGGACTCGGCGGCCGCCGGGACCCCGCTGCCCGCCAGGGTGTCGGCCGTCGTCGATCCGCTGGCCGTGGACGTGACCCTGGTGCCGGGGGCGGCCGAGGACCGCATCGATCCGCGCGCGGTGGGCCCGTTCCTGCTGCCCGACCGTGATCGTGTCCGGCTGGGGAAGGCCGCCGAGGCCTACGCCGTCTGCATGAGACGTACCGGGCAGGCCGTACGGACGACCGTCTCCCACACCGGCAGGCCCTTCGTGACGACGACCGGCGAGGGTGTCCCGCAGGAGCCGAGCCCGGTCCCGGCGGTGACGGCTCCTTGCGACGCCGTCACCTTCAGCACGCCGACGCGCACCGAGAAGTCCGCGTTGAAGCAGCTCAACCTCCTGGTCGGCAGATGCCTGAAGGGCAAGAGCGCGGAACGCGGCTCGGTCGGCCTCGACTTCACCTGGGTCTCCAAGGAGAGACGGCCCGCGTCGTCGGCCGCCGAACCCGGCCAGACGATCTCCTCCTGCATCGTCACCGCCCGCAAGGAACAGCTCGATCCCTACGTCGCCCCGGCCGCCTACCTGTACATCGGATCCCCCGCCGAGGCCACCGGCCCGCGCATCCCGCTGCCCTCGATCGCCGGCGCCGCCCTCCTCGTGCTCGTGCTGACCGTCGGCGTCAGCGTCATGGCGGCCAGACGCCTGGTCGGCCCGGTCAACGCGCTCACCCACGCCGCCCGGCGGATGCGCGACGGGGACAGCTCCGCCCGCGTCCAGGTCAGGACGACCGGCGAGATCAGCGAGCTCGCCACGGCGTTCAACGAGATGTCCGAGCACCTCCAGCGCATGGAGGAGCAGCGCAAGGCCATGGTCAGCGACGTCTCCCACGAGTTGCGCACCCCGCTGAGCAACCTCAGAGGCTGGCTGGAGGCGGCACAGGACGGCGTCGCCGAGCTGGACCCCGCACTGATCGCCTCCCTGGTCGAGGAGCTCCTGCTGTTGCAGCACATCGTGGACGACCTCCAGGACCTGGCCCTCGCCGACGCGGGCAAGCTCCGCCTGCACCTCGAACCCGTCCACCTCGGCGACCTCCTCGACCAGGTGGCCACCGCCCACCGGGGCCGCGCAGAAGCCGCCGGGCTCACCCTGACCACCGCCATCGCCGGCGCCCCCACCCTGACCGCCGACCCCGTACGACTCCGCCAGGCCGTCGGCAACCTCGTCACCAACTCCCTGCGCTACACGCGGGCCGGCGGGCACATCACGCTGGGCGCCCGCCACGACGGCGACCACGTGATCATCGAGGTGACCGACACGGGGATCGGCATCCGCGCCGAGCACCTTCCGCACGTCTTCGACCGGTTCTGGCGGGCGGAGAAATCCCGCAACCGCCGTACCGGCGGCAGCGGCCTCGGCCTCGCCATCGTCCGCGACCTGGCCGAGGCGCACGGCGGCACCGCCACGGCCACCAGCACCCCGGACGTCCGCACTACCTTCACCTTGCGCCTTCCGGCACGACCGTGATCCTTTGAGGACACGTCCTGACGGTACGGACGCTGCCGCCCTGCCCTGGACGCGGATGTGTTCGTCGTCCAGGGCAGGGCGCCGCACACATAGGCGGTCTCGAATACCAGCGGTGACCGATGATGCTCATCTTCTCGAAATCCTCATCTGCGTGATGTCGATCTCGAATGCGGAAGCTTGTGGGTGAATGGCAAAATTGCCCGAATGCCGATTGATTTGCACCTGCTCGCCGTGTTCACGGCGACCACTATCGTGGCTTTGATCACCCCTGGCCCCGACATGCTGTTCGTCATGGGATGCGGCATGCGGGGCGGCGCCCGGGCCGGGCTACTGGCCACGCTCGGCGTGATCACGGGTGACGCGTTGTACGTCGCCGCGGCCGCAGCCGGGCTCTCCATGCTGCTGACGGCGTTTCCCGTCGTGTTCACGGTGCTGCGGCTCGCCGGCGCCGCGTACCTGATCTACCTCGGCGTACAGATGATCCGCAACCTCAAGAAGGGGCAGGCCACCGATTCGGCCGGCGGGATGACCGGCAGGCGCGCCTTCCTCAACGGCGTGGTGTCCTCTGCGGCCAACCCGCAGACGTTCGCGTTCATGGTCGCTTTCCTGCCCCAGTTCATCGATCCCGGGGCGGGGCCTGTCTGGCTGCAGTTCACCATCCTGGGCGCGGTTTTGATCATCTTGGAGTTCCTGGCCGACGCGACGGTCGGCGTACTGGCGGGGCGGCTCGGTGGCTGGCTGCGCAATCGGCAGGCGGTGCGCCGCCGGCTCGACGCCGCGACCGGGACCGTGTTCATCGGCTTGGGCATCACCCTCGCGACCCAACGCTAGGATTCGAGCCCCTCGCTCCGCCTCGTCGACCGGATCGAACGCGTACTGGAGACCCACATCGACAACCGCGCACGACGCTCGCCTTCCGATGAGCGGGGACACGGCCTTGTGGGCGGCCCGCTGATGTGGGGGTGTCTCAGGCGGGGACGTCGGTCAGGCGGCGCAGGGTGAACGGCTCAGCGAGCTCAGCTCGCTCACCAGCACCGTCACGGTCAGCGCTGGGGGGCGACGCGGCCGGACCGCCCGGACGGGGCGCCGGGCTGGATCACGGCGGCGCTGGTCATGGCCGCCGCCGGATCCCTTCTGGCGATGTTCGCCGACGTCAGAAGTCGGCGTCGAAGCTGACCGAGCCGGTCACCCCCACCTGGTACGCGGACACGCGCCGCTCGAAGAAGTTCGACAACTCCTGCACGTCCTGCAACTCCATGAACGCGAACGGGTTCTTCGCCCCGTACAGCGGCTCGATGCCGAGCTGGGCGAGCCGCCGGTCGGCCACGTGCTCCAGGTAGGTGCGCATGTCCCCGGTCGACATGCCCGGCACGCCCTGCCCGAGCAGGTCCTCGGCGAACTGGGCCTCGCAGTCCACCGCCTCGGCGAGCATCTCCTTGACCTGGGTGGCCATCTTCTCGTCGAAGAGGTCCGGCTCCTCCTGCCGTACGACGTCGACCACGTCGAACGCGAAGGCCATGTGCATGGACTCGTCGCGGAAGACCCAGTTGGTGCCCGAGGCCAGCCCGTTCAGCAGGCCGCGCGAGCGCAGGAAGTAGACGTAGGCGAAGGCGCCGTAGAAGAACAGGCCCTCGATGCAGGCGGCGAAGCAGATCAGGTTGAGCAGGAAGGCACGCCGGTCGTCGCGGGTCTCCAGCCGCTGGAGGTTGCCGATCGAGTCGATCCAGCGGAAGCAGAACTCGGCCTTGCGCCGAATGGACGGGATGTTCTCCACGGCGGCGAACGCCGCGAACCGCTCCTCCTCGTCCGGCACGTACGTGTCGAGCAGGTTCAGGTAGAACTGGACGTGCACGGCCTCCTCGAAGAGCTGCCTGCTCAGGTACAGGCGCGCCTCGGGCGCGTTGACGTGCTGGTAGAGGTTGAGCACCAGGTTGTTGGCGACGATCGTGTCGCCGGTGGCGAAGAAGGCGACCAGGCGGCTGATCAGGTGACGCTCGGCCGCCGACAGCCTGGCCAGGTCCTTGAGGTCGGAGTGGAGGTCCACCTCCTCGACCGTCCAGGTGTTCTTGATCGCGTCGCGGTAGCGGTCGAAGAAGAGCGGGTAGCGCATGGGCCGCAGGGTCAGGCTCATGCCGGGGTCGAGCAGCATCGGGTTCTCCTGGGGGTTCACTGGCAGGCCTCGCAGGACTCGGGGTTCTCCAGCGAGCAGACCAGAGCCTCCTCGGACTTGTTCACGAGGGGCACGGTGGCCTGCTGGATGCGGGTGGCCGGTCGCGAGCGCAGGTAGTAGGTGGTCTTCAGCCCGGACTTCCAGGCGTACAGGTACATCGAGGAGAGCTTGTCGATCGTCGGCGCGCTCATGAACAGGTTGAGCGACTGGCTCTGGTCGATGTACGGCGAGCGCGCGGCGGCCATGTCGATCAGCGCCCGCTGGGGCAGCTCCCAGGCGGTGCGGAACAGCCGGCGCACGTCCTCGGGCAGTTCGGCGATGCCCTGCACCGAGCCCTCGGCCTGCTTGATCGCGGCCCTGACCCGCTCGGTCCACAGTCCGCGCGACTTCAGCTCGGCCACCAGCGCGTTGTTGATCTGCAGGAACTCGCCGCTCAGCGTCTCGCGCTTGAAGAGGTTGGACACCTGCGGCTCGATGCACTCGTAACAGCCGACGATCGAGGCGATGGTGGCGGTCGGCGCGATCGCGATCAGCAGCGAGTTGCGCAGCCCGTACGCGGCGACACGCTCGCGTACCGCGTCCCACCGCTCGGTCTGGGTGCCGCTCTCCCCCCACAGGTCGTGCTGGAGCCTGCCGCGCGCCGCCCACGTCTGGTCGTAGGCGGGGTGGGCGCCGAAGCGCTCGGCGAGACCGGCCGAGGTCTCCAGCGCCGACAGGTAGATCTCCTCGGCGACGCGGGTGGACAGCTCCTTGGCCTCGGCCGAGTCGAACGGCAGGCGCAGGGCGAAGAGCACGTCCTGGAGGCCCATCACGCCGAGGCCGACCGGACGCCAGCGCGGGTTGCTGGCCGCGGCCTGCTCGCTCGGGTAGTAGTTGATGTCGATCACGCGGTCCAGGAAGGTCACCGCGGTCCGTACGGTGGCGCGCAGGCGTTCCCAGTCGATGCCGTCGCCGGTCACGTGGGCGGCGAGGTTGACCGAGCCCAGGTTGCAGACCGCGGTCTCGGCGTCGCTGGAGACCTCGATGATCTCGGTGCACAGGTTGGACAGGTGCACCACGTTGCCGGGCTCGGCCGCCTGGTTGCACAGGCGGTTGGCGGCGTCCTTGAAGGTCATCCAGCCGTTGCCGGTCTGGGCGAGGGTGCGCATCATCTTGGCGTACAGGTCGCGGGCCTTGACCTGGCGGACGTACCGGCCCGCCGGCTCGGCGGCGCGGTAGGCCTCCTCGAACGCCTCGCCCCACAGGTCGGGCAGCTCCGGCACCTCGTCCGGGTCGAACAGCGACCACGTGCCGTCGGCCTCGACGCGGCGCATGAACTCGTCGGGGATCCAGTTGGCCAGGTTGAGGTTGTGGGTACGGCGGGCGTCCTCGCCGGTGTTGTCGCGCAGTTCCAGGAACTCCTCGACGTCCGGGTGCCAGGGCTCCAGGTAGACGCAGGCCGCGCCCTTGCGCCGGCCGCCCTGGTTGACCGCGGCCACGGACGCGTCGAGCGTGCGCAACCACGGGACGATGCCGTTGGAGTGCCCGTTCGTGCCGCGGATCAGCGCGCCGCGCGAGCGCACCCGCGACCAGGAGATGCCGATCCCGCCGGCGAACTTCGACAGCTGGGCCACCTGCGCGTAGCGGTCGTAGATGGAGCCGATCTCGTCCAGGGGCGAGTCGACCAGGTAGCAGGAGGACATCTGCGTGTGCCGCGTACCGGAGTTGAACAGCGTCGGCGAGCTGGGCAGATAGGCCAGCGACGACATGAGCCGGTAGAACCCGACGGCCTCGGCGGGCGTCTCGGCCAGCCCGCACGCCACACGCAGCAGCCAGTACTGCGGCGTCTCGACCACCAGCCGGGTGGTCGGGTGGCGCAGCAGGTAGCGGTCGTAGACCGTGCGCAGGCCGAAGTACTCGAAGCGCAGGTCGGCGGTGGCGTCGATGGCGTCGTCCAGCTTGCGGGCGTTGGCTTCGACGAACGCGGCGGTCTCGTCGCCGATGAGCCCTTCGGCGTGGCCCAGCCGGATCGCCTGGCTGAAGGAGGCCACGCCCTGCCCGCGGACCTCCTTGTCGACGTAGCCGGCCAGCAGGCGCGCGGCCAGGCGTGAGTACTGCGGCTCCTCACCGATCATCTCGGCGGCGGTCTGGATCGACAGGCGGTCCAGCTCGGAGGTGGTCGCCCCGTCGTAGAGCCCGCTGATCGTCTTGGTGGCCACCCGCATCGGGTCGATGTCGGTCAGATCGGTCGCGCAGCGTTCAACCGCGCGTACGATCTTGTTGACGTCGACCGGCTCGGCGGTGCCGTTGCGCTTGCGCACCTGCATCTGGACGCGCCGCGGTGCGCGCTTGTCGCCGTCCGCCCGCGCCGTCTCGGCCAGGTCGATCGATGGGTCCCCGGTGACCGTCACTGCGCTCTCCCCTCGTGAACTCGGTCAGGTACTCCGAGAACACGCGCAGGAGGCGCCGGCAAGGACGCCGCACAGCCCTCGCGCCGGTGCCGTCAGCCGTCCCGCGCGGCCTCGGAGCAGCCGCGCACGCATGATCGTGCACGGCGCGCCGGCAGGTCTTCGGACTCGTGGGCATGTCGCTGCTGCCTACTGGCCGTCGCTTCCCAGGCCCTTGGCCCAGTGCGCCTGACGGCGGTCGTTCCCACTCACCGCTGCGGGGCAGTCCCGGATTTCCACCAGGTTCCCTCTTGCCTCGACCGCCCTGGATGGGCGACCGAACCGGCTGCAGGGGACACCATATATAGGGCGGATCAAAAAGTCACACCCAACATGTCGTGTTGAAGGACACCCGCCTCGACCCCCGAGACCATCGGGCACGACCGCCGCCACACCGAACGTCCACGACGTCACGCCCCGCTCACCACCATGGCCGGCGCGAGGAAACCGGTGCCCCGCCTCCCCCGTTTGACGGAACGGCAGGGCGGCCGCGCCAGGTCACCTTCCGCGTTCGGGACAGGGTGGTACTCCGTCACCAGTACGGCCAGGCCGGGGATGAACAACAAGGGGACGCGCAGCCGGTGCAGGCGTTCCAGCTTGCGTTTCTCGGCCTCCCCAAACGCGGCGAGCGTGCGGATTCTCGACGCGCGGCGCCGGTTCTCGCGGAGGTTCTCCAGCACGGTCAGCACTTTCGCCCAGGCCGCCCGTTCCTCCGGCGGCAGCGCGGCGAAGTCGACTTTCTTGGCGATTTCCCCGAGATCGGCCACGCCCGCGAAGCGACGCACGACTCCCGACCTGCGGGAACACCGCTCCCAAGGCGATCGAGAATGCCCTTTCCCATCGCACGCCAAAACGGTGAACCACCCGAGCGAACACCGGCGACCTCGGCCTCCAGATGGCTTTCCACCAGCATGCTCACCCGCAAAAGGGCGGCCGGCGTCACTCCGACGAAGAAGAACTCAGGATCCGGATCCGCCATCATTTCCCCTCCTGACAAAGGAACGGCCGCGCCGCACCCCGGGAAACGAACCAGGCCCGCCGTTCACTCCGCGTTTCGGTGAGTGCCCTCGATCTGGCGGAGAATGTGCTCGTCGGTGATCTTGCTGTCGGCGGCCAGCAGGAACGCCTTGCTGAGGATGAGCGACAACTGCCCGTCCTCCTCGAAGGGGAGGAAGAGCCGGGAATCGCGTTTGCGGGCCGGGACCAGGCACAGGTAGGCGTCGTCCGGGTCCATCAGGACGTTCGCGCTGCCCAGATGGATCTTGTACATGCGCAGATCCCCCTGGACCACGAGGAACCGGTCGGCGAGGGTGAGCCGGTCGGCGATGGACGTACGCGGGATCAGCCGGGCCAGCGCGTCATGCCGCACCTCGGCCGACGGCGGCAGCGGGCCGGTGGAGGTGTGGCGCCAGTAGGTCCGGTGGTCGTCCTCGCCGCGGTCCTGCCAGTCGGGGTCGGCGGCGATCGAGGTGAGGGCCACGAAGAGGTCGGCGTCGCGCATCGCCTCGCTGAACACCAGTGGTGGCACCTCGGCCAGCTCCGCCTGCGCGAACCCGCGCCCCTGCCGCCGGGCGAAGCGGATCGGGCCGGTGGCGGCCAGCGCCACCTCGCCGCCTTCGACGTGCGCGCTCTCGTAACGGAAGCCGACCTGCCAGACGCCTTCGGCCAGCTCCTTCTTCGCCTCGGTGGCGTGGCCGTCGTAGAAGGCGCCGAGCCAGGTCGTGCGCCACTGGCGCTGTCTGAGCAGCGCGTAGAGGCGGGGGTGGTCGACGATGTGGGCGGCGAAGCGGTCGGAGTGGACGCGCGTCTGCTCCTCGGCCGGGGTGAGCAGGTAGACCTCGCGGTACGCCTGCTTGAACGGCTGCCGCAGCCGCCGCGCGGTCACCGTCCCCCGCCAGGCGGCGATCTCCTCCAGGGAGGCGCGGGCGGGATGCCACAACCGGACCTCCGAGCCGGGCCCGACCTCCTCCGGCAGGACGCCGTGCCCGCCGGACCGCCAGATCAGCCCGCGCGTCACCGCGCCGGTGATCGGATGGTCCCGGTAGTGGCGGGCCCACTCCTCGTACGGCCACGCCCGGTCCGCGGTGAACAGCGACTCCAGGCGGGCGCGTTCGGCCGAGAGCGTCTGGCGGATCTCCTTCCGCACGGCCTTGAGCGCCGCCAGGTCGTCGCTGTCCTTGAGCGCGGCGGGCACGGTACGCACCGTCGCGCCGTCCGGCGACCGGAAGCCGAGCCGTACGGTCATGGCGTCCCCGACGGACAACACCGCGGTCCAGTCGCCGATGGCGCGCGTCAGCGTGCCGTCGGCGGCGAGCCCGTGGTCGGGGATACTGCGTTCCAGCAACTGGCCGGGCGTGATGCCGGAGCGGCGGGCGGCGGCGTCGAGCGCGATGTCGATCTGTTTGCGCAGCGCCCGGTGCCTGATCAGCCCTCGCAGCCGCCACAGCGCCCCCACGGCGGCCGGGTCGGCGCAGTCGCCCAGCGCGTTGATCGCGGCTCCGGCGAGCTTCAGGTCCTCCCGCATCCCCCGCGGGACTCCGGCGGCCCGCGGCACGAGCTCCGACAGCGCCGCCACGGCGTCGTCGGCCTCCAGCAGGACGACCGCCCAGACGAACCCCCTGGCGACGTCGGCGTTGACGTCGGAGACGATCGACCGGACCGTCCCCCAGTGGCGCTGTAGCTCGGTGTCCTCGCCGAAGGCGCGCATCGCGGCGTGTACGAGGTCGCCCGCGCCATCGGCGCGCAGCAGCTCGCGGCAGCGTACGCGCCACCGCTGGGTGGGCCGCGGCTTGTCGAGCTCGGCGAGGTGGTGGACGAGCCGCACCAGGCCCTCCGGCGGCGCGTCACCGAGACGGTCGCGCAACGCCACGGCCCACTCGTCGACGGGCACCAGCGCCGCCAGGGGCATCGCCTCCGGGCCCGTGCGGAAGACGCGCCCGATCAGGCGATAGAGCCGGGGGCGGGCCCCGGCGTCGATGCCGCCCTCGCACACCGCGTCGATGACCGGCCGCAGGTGTTCGCCGACCGTCGCGCGCCCTTTGTCGTCGAGGCCCGCCGCCGGCTCCAGCGCGAGCACGAGCCACTCCTCGTCACGGAAGCAGAGCCCCCGCTCCCCCAGGACGGTGAAGAACGCGGCGAGCTCCGGCGCCGTCCACCCGTCGCAGCCGGAGAGCGCCAGGCGCAGCTCCTTGGCGTGACCGTCGAACGCGGGCTGGGCCAGACAGACCGCGGCGGCCCGCCGGGCGAAGCCCCGCTCCTGGGACAGCCGGCTCGCCACGCGGCGGCGGTCGGCCGTCCGCGTGATCCAGGCCGCTTCGGCGAGCGCGGCCTCGATCGCCGCCGCCACCTCGGGGCTCGGGAGTGGTTGACGCATGGCCGGAAGCATGTCAGGCCGGGCCGACAGTTCCCGTCGTACGGGCGGGCCGGGTGATCGGGCTCTCGCGCGGGGGTGGGTTCTGCTTCATGATGCGGAGTGTCACCCGTTGCCCCCCGGATGGGACGGTCAGTGAAACGCATCCTTGCCTGGATCGGCGTCAACGTCGACATCCTCGTCGCGCTGGCGGTGGCGGTCGTCGTGAGCGTGCTGGACGTGGCGGGCATCGCCACCGCGGAGGCCGTCAGCAACGCCACGGTGGCCACGCTGGCCGTGCTCGCGTTCGTCATGCTGCGCAGCCGTATGCGCGCGGAGTCGGCGGAGAACACCGTCGAGCGGGCCGTCCAGGCCGCCGACCGCAAGATCGACCTCCTGCCTTCCCTCCTTCAGGAGCAGTCGGCCGTCCGGCTGGTCAAGGGTGAGGAGTTCAACCGGGTGCTGGCCGAGGCGCGCGGGGACACCGACCGGTGGATCTTCAAGGGCTCGACCGGGGCGTACGTGCGCGCGGTGACGCTGCCGGAATGCCTGGACAAGGCCCGCCAGGGGCGGCGGGCGCTGCTGATCCGCCTGGAGATCCTGGACCCGGACGACCTCGGGCTCTGCGAACGTTTCGTCCGGCTGCACCAGAGCCTGGCGTTGAGCCCGGACAGCCCGGAGTCGACCTGGACCGGCGACGGCACCCGCAAGGAGCTGTACGCGACCGTGCTCTCGGCCTGCTGGCACCACCAGCGCTACGAGCTGCTGGACATCGAGATCGGGTTCTCCTCGATCGCCTCGACGTTCCGCTACGAGCTGTCCTCCCGCCACATGTTCATCACGCAGCGCGGGCCCGACTTCCCCGCCACGGTGATCACCGGGAACGCCCTCGCGCTCGACTGCTGGGCCACCGAACTGCACGCCAGCCTCCGCCAGGCGCGCTCGCTCGACATGCGGCTCAGCAAGGAGGTGACGTTGTCGTACGCGCCGACCGCCGACGAGGTGCGCGCCCTCTTCGACCGGCTCGGCCTCGCCTTCCCCGGCACGTACGGGGACGACGACATCGACGAGATCATCGGGATGGCCTTCAAGAACGTCGATCCGTACGACAAGGCGGCGGCCTGGGGCTGACGTCCCGGGCGGGGCGCCCTGCCCCCTCCTACGCGGTGCTGTCGGTGATGCCGTGCGCCAGCCGGGTCAGGGCCGCGGTGATCTGCTCCGGTGTGAGGCTCTGCCTGCGCTGTTCGGCGTAGACGTCCGGGCTCAGCGGGGCGAGGAGGATGTCGGCCAGCGCCTCGGGCCACGGGATGCCCGCCTCGGTCAGCAACACCCGTACGTGCGCCCGCCAGAACCCGTACGCGCCGGTGGCGTAGCGCAGCGCGCCCTGCTCGGCGCCGAGGACGAGTGAGATGTGCTCCTCCAGCAGTTCCACCATCGCCGCGTAGAAGGCGGCGAGCCGGTCGCCGGGGGGCGCGCCGGGGCCGAGCGGCGGGTCGCCGCGCAGCAGGCGCTCCTGGAGGGCGCGTTCGTGCTCGTCCAGCAGCGCCTGGGCGATCGACACGGTGTCGGGGTAGCGGCGGTAGAGCGTGCCCCGGCCCACGCCCGCGGCCTTGGCGATGTCGTCCATCGTCACGCCGCGCGGGTCGCGGGCGGCGAACAGCTCGGCCGCCGCGGCGAGCACCTTGGCGCGGTTGCGGGCGGCGTCGGCGCGTTCGCGCGGGCGGCCCGCCTCCTCCACGGGACGTCCGGTGAGCAACTCGGTACGGGACTCCATGCCGGCGACTCTAGCCGACCCTCAGCTAAGTGGACAACGTGCCCACTTAGTTGCTACGTTCACGTCGACACCAAACCGGACGTGATGTCCACTTACCGAAGGAGCCCCTCATGCCCGCACTGCTGCACCTGGACGCCAGCGCCCGCCGCCGTTCGATCAGCCGCGAGATCGGCGACGCCTTCGCCGAGTCGTGGCGGGCCTCGAACCCCGAGGGGACCTACGTCCACCGCGACCTGGCGGCCGAGCCCGTGCCGCACATCGGGGAGGCGTGGACCGAGCTGTGCGACTACGTCATGGCCAACCGCATCACCCAGATCGGCCGCTACCACGAGGCCGTCCGCACCCCGGAGCAGGCCGCCGCCTGGGCGGTGACCGAGCCGCTGCTGTCCGAGCTGGTGGCCGCGGACGTGGTGCTGATCGCCACCCCGATGTACAACTACTCGATCCCCTCGTCGCTGAAGGCGTGGCTCGACCAGGTGACCTTCCCCAAGATGTCCCTCGCCGGGCGGCGTTTCGTGGTCGCCACCGCGCGCGGCGGGGCCTACTCGCCGGGCGCCCCCAAGGAGAAGTTCGACCACCAGGAGCGCTACCTGCGGGACTTCTTCGCCGGCCACTTCGCCGTCGAGGACACCACCGTCGTCGCCGCCGAGTGGGCCAACTCCCGCGTCGACCCGGACCTCGCCCACCTGCGCGACAAGCACGACGAGCTGTACGCCGACGCGCTGCGGACCGCCCACGGGCTGGGGAAGGAGTTCTGACGATGAACTGGCTCATCCTCGGGCTGGCCGGGCTGATCGAGATCGCCTGGGCGCAGAGCATCAAACCCACCCAGAACTTCACCAAGCCGCTGCCCACCCTGCTCTGCTTCGTCCTCATGGTGGCCGCGGTCTGGTTGTTGTCGTACTCGATGAAGACCCTTCCGGTCGGCACCGCGTACGCGGTGTTCACGGGCATCGGCGCGGTCGGCGCGATCGCCCTCGGGGTCGTCGTCCACAAGGACCCGCTGTCGGTGGGCCGGATGATCGCCCTGGCGCTGATCGTGGGCGGGATCGTCCTCGCCCGGATCACCAGCCCCGAATAGCGGCGCCGACGTCACTCCGGAATCCGCGTCCAGGGGGCCTTCAGCGTGGGCCGAACCAGCGGGTGAGGGCGGCCTCCAGGCCGTCGGGGTCCGCGCCGGCCCAGGCGACGTAGCCGTCGGGCCGGACGAGCAGCGCGGGCGCGGGGGCGCCGGCGGCGGTCGCGGGCACGTGCCGCACCCGGTCGTTCCAGGGCCGCGCGGTGGCCGCGAGGGCGTCGCCGCCGGTCAGGTCCAGGAGCAGCGGGCGGGCGTCGCGCAGCAGCTCGGCCAGACGCCGCGGTCGCCCGTCGCCGGTGACCAGGTCCAGCGGCGGCACGAACCAGCCGGTCGGCGCGGCGGGCCGTTCCTCGCCCATGTCGTGGCGGACGTCGCCGCCCGCCATCAGGCCGGCGATCATGCGCAGGTTCTCCGTACGGCCCAGGAGCTCGGTGAACAGGCTGCGCAGCGCGGTGACCTCGGCCCCGGGGGCCAGCAGGGCGGTGGCGGCCAGGGTGTGCGTGACCACCCGTTCGGCGCAGGCGCGGCGTTCGGTCCCGTAGCTGTCCAGGAGCCCTTCGGGGGCGTGGCCGCGCAGCGTGGCGGCCAGCTTCCAGGCCAGGTTGGCCGCGTCCTGGAGGGCCAGGTTCAGGGTCGGGCCGTGGCTCACCTGCGCGGCGTCGCCGGCGAGGAAGACCCGGCCGTCGCGGTAGCGCTCGGCGAGCCGGGTGTTGCGCCCGGACAGGCGGCGCAACATCGTGGGCGCGCCCTCGGGCGGCGCGGTCAGGGGCACGCGCACGCCGAGGACACGTTCGACGCTCTTCTCCATCTCGGCCAGCGTCATCGGCGCGCCCGGCCCCGGGAAGGCGCCCGCCGGGTGGTCCTCCCATTCGGCCGTGTTGATCAGCGGCCGTCGCGGGTCGTGCGCCAGGAGGGTGAAGACGCCGCGGTCGGTACGGTGGAAATGCGCCGGGATCTCGCCGAGGCCGTCGATGTGCACCCGTCCGCCGGGCAGGATCCTGATGTGGTCGCTCGGGCCGACTAGGGCCGAGCGGTCGACGACATGGTCGTCGCTGACGCCGGGGAAGGCGATGCCCGCCTGCTTCCTGACCAGGCTGTGGCCGCCGTCGCAGCCGACGAGGTAGCGGGCCGTGAGGGTCGTCTCGGTGCCGTCCGGGGCGCGGGTCAGCACGTCCACCTGGTCGTCGGTCTGATCGAAGGAGATCACCTCCCAGCCGCGCCGGACGTCCGCGCCGAGTTCGGCCGCGCGTTCGGCGAGGACCCGTTCCAGGTCGCGCTGGTCGCAGGGCAGGAGGTACATGGGGTTGTCCGCGCCGAGCGTGTGCAGCGGGAGCGGCATCCCGCCGAAGAAGAACCCGGGCGCGGGCGCGGGCACGCCGCGGCCTCCGCAGCGTTCGTACAGGCCGCGGTGGTCCAGGAGCCGTACGACCTGGCCGGCCAGGCCGTGCGCCTTGTCCGACAGGTCCGGCTCGGGGCGTCGTTCGAGGACCAGCGGACGGGCTCCGGCCAGACGCAGCTCGCAGGCGAGGAAGAGACCGGCGGGCCCGCCGCCGACGACGATGGCGTCGAAGATCACTAACGTTCCTTAAGGTACGCGAATGTATCTAACGGTGGCCCACCGTAGGGCGGAGCGATAAGATACGCAAGTGAATCTCAAGCACGAGGGGACGGGGAGCCGTACCGCCGGGGGCGCCTCGCGCCGGCGCGGCGCCGCGCTGGCGGACGCGATCCTCGACGCCGCCTGGGACGTGCTGGTCGAGCACGGCTATCACGGCTTCACCTACGAGGCGGTCGCCGCCCGCGCCGGCACCAGCCGCCCGGTGCTCTACCGGCGCTGGCCGCAGCGCGACGACCTGCTGCGGGCCACCCTCACCAAGTTCTGGCGGCTGATCGAGGTGCCCGACACCGGCAGCCTGCGCGAGGACGCGATCGGGTTCCTGCGCAACGCCGGCGACGACCGCGCGGGCATGATCACGCTGATGAGCGTGCGGCTCGCCGACTACTTCCGCGAGACCGGCACCAGCCTCACCGAGCTGCGCGACTCCCTGCTGCCGCCGGGCCACGCGACCGCCTTCGAGACGATCGTGGCCCGCGCGGTCGAACGCGGCGAGCTGCCCGACCTGCCGCGTACGCCCAGGGTGGTGAACCTGCCGCTGGACCTGCTGCGGCACGACATGCTCGTCATGATGCGCAAGGCGCCGGACGAGTCGATCGTCGAGATCGTGGATGAGGTGTGGCTGCCGCTGCTGGGCGTCCGGGAAGGCCGGGGGCCCGGCCGGAGGTGAGGCCGCCGGCCGGCCCCGCGTCACCCCTGGTAGTCGCGGATCTCCCAGTACCGCGACGGGTGGCCGTCGCAGGTGTACTGGACGGCCTCGAGGTTGTTGGCGCTGCTCACCCCGCCGGCGATGGTGAGGCATTTGCCGGTCTGCACGTTCCGGAACTCGACGTACTGGCCGGCGCGGTTGCCGAGCGCCCAGTAGCGCGAGGGGTGGGTGTCGCAGGTGTACTGGAGGGCGACGACGTTGTTGTCGGTGCTGACGCCGCCCGCGATGGTCAGGCACTTGCCGGTCTGCCGGTTCCTGACCTGGAGGTACGCGCTGGAGTAACCCCAGACGTCCCAGCGGCGGGAGGGGTGGCTGTCGCAGGTGTACTGGACGGCGTGGACGTTGTTGTCGGTGCTGACGCCACCCGCGATGGTCAGGCACTTGCCGGTCTGCCAGTTCACGAGCTGGACGTTCGAGGCGGCCCAGACGGCCGTGGCGGACGCCGGGGCGGCCGGGGCGGTGGTGACGCCGAGGACGAGGAGCGGTGCGACGACGGCTGCCGCGCGCAGCCCGGTCGAACGGAAGATGTGTGGCTTCATGTGACCAAGCGTGCGCGCGCGGACCCGGTACGGCCTGAGTACCGGCTACTCAACAGGCGGCGGCCCGGTCGAGGAAGCGGCGCAGCCCGAGCCGTACGCCGTCGGTGGGGACGGTGGCGGCGAAGCAGGCCGCCTCGACCGCGAGCCCTTCGTCGATCGGCAGGTTGACGCCCCGGGTGACGGCCCGTAGGCAGGCCGCCACGGCGGTGGGCGCGTGCCGGGTGATCCGCGCGGCCAGGTCGCGCGCGGCGGCCAGGAGTTCGCCCTCGGGCACGACGGCGTTGACGAGACCGAGTTCGGCGGCCCGACGGGCCGGGATCGGGTCGCCGGTCAGGATCATCTCCAGGCCGCGCTTGCGTCCGGCGTGGCGCGGCAGCCGCTGCGAACCGCCGAACGGCGGCGGGAAGCCGAGGCCGATCTCGGGCTTGGCGAACGTGGCGTGCTCGGCGGCGATCGCGAGCGGGGCGGCCTCGACGAGCTCGCAGCCGCCGCCGTAGGCCAGGCCGTTGACGGCGGCGATCACGGGTTTGGGGAACTCCTCGATGCACCGGGTGAGCCCCTGCCCGCGCCGGACGATCTCCCGCAGGGCGCGTTCGGTCCCGCCCTCGATGCTGCGCGCGAGCGACGGGATGTCGGCGCCCGCGCTGAACGCCCTGCGCCCGGCGCCGGTCAGGACGACCGCGCGTACGGAGTCGTCGGCCTCGACCCGGTCGAGCGCGGCGAGCACCTCGTCGATCGTGGGGTGGTCGAGGGCGTTGAGCTTGTGTTCCCGGTCGAGGGTGAGCGTGACGAGGTGGTCGTCCCGGTCGAGGTGGACGGTCATGGGCGGGGTGCTCCGTTCCGCTCGGGGGTGGAGGCACCAGGCTAGAAGCCGTAAATTAGGACGATCCACTTATTGTCCTAGATACAAGGCCCGGTATGCGCCCCGCGTCCTACAAGGCCGTCGTCGACGAGTTCGCGGCGGCGATCCGGGCCAGCGCCCTTCCAGCGGGCGCCCGGCTGCCCACGCACCGCGAGCTGGCCCGCGAGCGGCGGGTCGCGCTGGCCACCGCCACCCGGGTCTACGCCGAACTGGCCGCCATGGGGCTGGTCGTGGGCGAGCCGGGACGCGGGACGTTCGTCCGCGACCGGTCCGGCCACGACGGGCTGGAGCCCTCGCGCGAGCTGCCGGTGCCGCGCGTGGCCGACCTGTCGTTCAACCAGCCCCTGGCCCGTGGGCAGGCCGACCTGCTGCGCCTGGCACTGCGCGGCCTGTCCACCTCGGGCGAGGTCGAGTCGCTGCTGCGCCAGCACCCGCCCGGCGGCCGCCGGCACGACCGGGCGGCCGTGGCCACGTACCTGCTGGGACGCGGGATCGACAGCGCGCCGGCCAACGTCCTGCTGACCGGCGGGACACAGCAGGCGCTCGACACCGTGCTGCGCGCGCTCACCCGGCCCGGCGACGTCCTGGCCGTGGACGCGCTCACCTATCCCGGCGTCAAGCTGATCGCCCGGGAGCAGGGGCTCGACCTCGCCCCGGTGCCCGTGACGGCGGCGGGACCGGACCTCGACGCCCTCGACCGGCTGTGCCGGGCGCGGCCCGTACGGGCGGTCTACACGATGCCCACCGTGCACAACCCGCTGGGCTGGGTGCTCGACCGGGGATCGCGCGACCGGCTCGTGGCGATGGCCCGCGCCCGCGACTTCGTGATCGTCGAGGACGGCACGTACGCGTTCCTCGACGCCGCGCCTCCTCCTCCCCTGCGTGCCCTGGCCCCCGAGCGCACCTGCTACGTCGCCGGGCTGTCGAAGAACGTGGCGACCGGCCTGCGGTTCGGCTTCGCCGTGGTGCCCGACCGGCACGTCCCGGCGGTCACCGCGAGCCTGCGCGCGGCGGCGTGGGGCGTACCGGGGATCGTCACCGCGCTGGCCACCGGCTGGATCGCCGACGGCACGGTCGCGCGGCTGGAACGGGACCGCCGCCGGGACGCCGCCGCCCGCCAGGCCCTCGCCCGCGCCGCGCTCGCCGGTCTGGACGTCACCGCGCATCCCGCGTCCTACCTGGTGTGGCTCGGCCTGGAGCCGTACCAGCGTCCCGACCGCGTCGCGGCCCTGCTGGCCGGGCAGGGCATCCTCGTCTCCACGGGCGACGCCTTCGCCGCCGGCCCGTACCGTCCCCACGCGCTCCGGCTGGCGCTGGGCAGCCCGCCGCTGGACGAGCTCGGGCCCGCGCTGCGCCGCCTCAGGACCGCGATCGAGACGATCCCGCCGTGATCATGATCGTAGGATCGGGCACATGACAACAGAACGGATTCAAGGAAGGGTTTTCGGCGAGGTCGCCGACGAGTACGACAGGGTCCGCCCCGGCTACCCCGCCGAGCTGCTGACCGACGTCCTGGCCTACGCGGGCGGCCCGGCGCTGGAGGTGGGCGCGGGCACCGGGAAGGCGACGGAGCTGTTCGCGACGGGCGGCATCGACGTCGTGGCCACCGAGCCCGACCCGGCCATGGCCGCCGTGCTGGCCCGGCGGGTCGCCGACCGGCCCAACGTGACGGTCACCGTCTCGACGTTCGAGGAGTACGTGCCGCCGCGGCCGTTCGGGCTGCTGTACTGCGCCCAGGCGTGGCACTGGGTCGACAAGGACGTGCGCTGGCAGCGGGCCGCCGCGGCGCTCGCCCCCGGCGGCGGCCTCGCCCTGTTCTGGAACGGCGACTGGCCCGCCGACGCCGGTGTGACGGCCGCGCTGCTGGCCGCGCACGAGGAGCTCACCCCGCACCTGCGGCCGAACCTCGGACCGATCAGCAGGCCGATCGGCGAGGAGGCCGGGGCGCTGGAGTGGGCGGCCGAGATGGGCCTGCCGCCCGAGTTCGGGGACGTCGGCACCCGCCTCTACCAGTGGGAACGCACGGTGTCCGGGGCCGACTACGTCGCCCTCCTGTCCACCCAGTCCGCCTACCGGATCCTGGCGGAGGACGTGCGCGAGCGGTTGTTCGCCAGGCTCGGGGACGTGCTCGGCGCGCAGGTGAGGCTGAACGTCGAGACCGCCCTGTACCTGGCCCGCCACCTGCCCTGACGCGGGCGCGGCGGGCTCAGGGCTCGGCCCTGCCGGTCGCCCACGCCCACGCGGCGATCATGACGCGGTTCCTGGCGCCGGTCTTGCGCTGGACGACGGCGATGTGGTTCTTGACCGTGCCCGGCGACAGGTGGAGCTCGGCGGCGATCTCGGCGTTGGTCCGCCCCTGGGCGACCAGGGCCGCGATCTCCTCCTCCCTCCCGCTGAGCACGACGTCGGACGCCTCCCGCCGAGGGGCGTTCTGCCGCAGCAGCTTGACGGTGAGCTGGGGGCTGATGAGCATGTCGCCGTTCATCGCCGCCCGGACGGCCTCGACGAGCAGCGCGGGGCCGGAGCGTTTGAGCACGAACCCGGCGGCGCCGTGCCGGAGGGCGGCGTGGACGTACTCCTCCAGGCCGAAGGTGGTGACGACCACCACATGGATGCCGGTGCCGGCCAGGGCGCGGGTCACCTCGATGCCGTCGGCGCCGGGCATGCGGACGTCGGCGAGCACGACGTCCGGCCGTACGGCGAGCGCGGTGTCGATCGCGGCGCGGCCGTCGCCGGCCTCGGCCACCACGGTCATGTCGGGCTGGGCGTCGAGGATCAGGCGGAAGGCGGCGCGGATGCCCTCCTGGTCGTCGGCGATGAGGATGCGGATGCTCACCCAGGAGATTGTGGCAGCGGCAGGCGGGCGGCCAGCGACCACCCGTCCGGTACGGCGTGCGCGACCAGCTCCCCGCCCTGCCCGGCCACGAGCGCGGCCAGGCTGGGCAGCCCGGAACCGCCGCGCCGGCGGCGTGGCGCGCCGGACACCCCGTCGTTGGCCAGCGTGATCTCCAGGACGCCGCCGGGAGTCGTGACGGACAGGTCGATGCGCCGGGCGCGCGGCGCGTGCCGCCGGATGTTGGTGAGCCCCTCGATGACGATCCGGTACGCCAGCGCCGCCGTCTCCGCCGGAACCGCCACGGTGGGCCCGGTACGCAGCCGCACCCGCGCGGGACCGGCGGCGGAGAAACGTTCGGCGGCCTCGGCGATGCCGGCCAGGTCGCCGGCGGGGCCGGGTGGCCGGTCGTGGTGGAGCATGTCGAGCGTACGGTCGAGCGTGGACAGGGCCCGCTGGCCGGCGGCCTCGACGCGCCGGAGCGCCTCCAGCGGATCGCCCGCCACGGTGCCCGCCTGGGCGTGGGCGACCATCTCGCTGATGTCGTGGGCGAGGAAGTCGTGCAGGTCGCCGGCCAGCCGCAACCGCAGGACGGTACGGGTGTCGGCCACGGCGCGCTCCCGCCGTACGTCGAGCAGGCGCAGGTAGGCGCCCACGGCGGCGGCCAGCAGCGCGCCGAGGCCCCAGAACGCGCCCGCCCCCACCGTCTCCAGCGGCGAGGCGGGCGTGAACACGCGCGGCACCCACGCGGCCGCGGCGAGTCCGGCCAGGAGCGCGGCCGGCACGGCCCGGCGCACCGGCGCGTGACGGACGACCAGGCCGATCGCGACCATCAGTCCCGCGCTCTCGGCCATCCCCAGCACGCCGACGGCACCGCCGGCCGCGCCGGGCCGTACGCCCGAGGCGAGCAGGCCGGCCGTGACGGCCAGCGACAGACCCGCGGCCGCCAGGGTCAGCGCGGGAAGCAGCCGGTCCCTGCGCCTGGGCAGGAACGACCCGACCGCGGCCACCACGACCGCGACCGACGCCGGCAGCGAGGCGGCGACCACCCACAACACGTTCACCCGGGCAACGATATGCGCCCACACCCGCGCGCCCCCACGTGCCGAACGGCACCACCGCAGGCCAGGACAGGTGCCGAACGGCATCTGGCCGCCTGTCCGCCCGCGCTGGAACGCTCGTACCATGACGATCTTCACTTCCGGCCGGTACGGCCACGCGGCGGCGCTGTGGGCGGTCGCCTACGGCCTGCTCGGTGCGGCGTGGGCGCTGGGGGCGCCCGGCTTCCCCTGGGGTTCCGGCGATCCGGACCCCGACGGCGCGCTGTCGATCCTGGCCGGCACCGCGCCACCCTTCGGCTGGTGGATCGCCGCGTTCTCGGCGGTCGTGGCCGTCACCGGGGCGGCGCTGGCCCGGCCCGGCCGCGGCCAGTCGCCCGTCCTGGTGGCCTGGCCGCTCGCCGCGCTGCTGGTGCTGGTGGTCCCCGACTCGCGGCTGATGATGGGCGTCGCCTACACGCCGCTGCTCCTGGTCGCCCCCGTGTTCGGCTGGGGGCTGGGCGGGGCGACGTTCGCCGACGCCTGGCCGTGGCCGGTGCTGAACCAGCTCGTGTGCGTGCTGGGCGGCCTGCTGCTGGCCGCCGCCGCGCTGTCCCGCGGGCGCGACCGGGATCGCGGGAGCTGGTTCACCCCGGCGCGCGGGCGGATCGCGGTGTACGTGGCGGTCGCGGTTCCGCTGGTGTACTGCGCCACCCGATGGGCCTGGGCGCTGGGCGTCCCGCTCGGCGTGAGCGCGGAGTTCCTGGCCGAGGGCGAGGACGGGTTGTGGCTGGCGGGGGCGTACCTGGCGACGTTCGGCGCGTTCGGCGGCGTGCTCACCCTCGGGCTGATCCAGCGGTGGGGCGAGGTGTTCCCGCGCTGGATGCCGGGGCTGCGCGGGAGGCGGGTGCCGCCGATGCTGGCGGTCGTCCCGGCCGGGTTCGTCTCGATCGTGGTCACCGTGGCCGGGCTCACCTACGTCCGCTGGACCGTGGCCGGCCGGTTCGAGCTGGACGAATGGGGCGCCTGGCTGCCGGAGTGCTTCTGGCCGGTGTGGGGCGCGGCGCTGGCCACCGCCACGGTCTGCTACCGCCGCCGCCGCGCGCGGGCTCAGGAGAAGAGGCGCCCGACGACCGGCTCGGGCCGTCCCTCGGAACGGTAGTGGCCGCCTTCGAGCTGCGTCCCGCTCTGGCACCACCCGGCTTTCGTCACCGAGTGTGTCTTTACCGTTCCTTGGCGTTACGATCGGGAGGTCGTCCCCCCGATCGATCACGGAGTGCCGCATGGAGCGAACGGTTCTGGCCGCCGTCACCGAACACCCCGACGCCGACTCCGCGCTCGCCGAGCAGATCCGCCGGGTGTGCGCGGCGATGGACGAGCTCGGGCTGCAGGTGCGCTGGACCCACCGCACGTCCGACGCGCTGGCCGTGGTCGGCTCCGACGCCTCGCTCACGGCGATCCTGGCGGCCTGGGACGCGCCCGGCGCCGAAGACCTGCTCGGCGCGGTGGCCAAACGTTTCCGCGGCCTGCCGGTCTTCCTGATCACCCAGGACCAGGAGCTCCCGCTGTGGGTGTACGAGGTCATCCAGGGCTACGTCTTCCCACTGGAGGACACCCCGCAGTTCATCGCCGGCCGCATCGCCCACGCCGCCGACCAGTACGCCGACCAGATCCTCCCGCCGTTCTTCCGCGCGCTGCGGGACCTGGAGGACCATCACCCCTACTCCTGGCACACCCCGGCGCACGCGGGCGGCGTGGCGTTCCTGAAGTCCCCCGTGGGCCGGGCCTTCTTCGACTTCTACGGCGAGCGGCTGCTGCGCACCGACCTGTCGATCTCCGTCGCCGAGCTGGGCTCGCCGCTCGACCACACCGGCCCGATCGGCGAGGCCGAGCACAACGCCGCCCGCGTCTTCGGCGCCGACCGCACGTTCTTCGTGGTCAACGGCAACTCCACGGCCAACCGTGTCGTCGGCCACCACGCGATCGCCCGCGACGACACCGTCCTGGTCGACCGCAACTGCCACAAGTCGGTCCAGCACGCGCTGGCCATCAGCGGGGCGCGGCCGGTCTACCTGGTGCCCGAACGCAACGGGCTCGGGCTGGCCGGGCCGATCCCGGCCGCCGCGCTGGAGGCGTCCGCCGTCCGGGAGCGGGTGGCCGCCCATCCGCTCGCGGCCGGCGACCCGTCGTACGCGGTGGTCACCAACTCCACCTACGACGGCGTCTGCTACGACGCGGTCCGCGTCGCCGAGCTGCTGGGCGCCAGCGTGCCGCGGCTGCACTTCGACGAGGCGTGGTTCGCCTACGGCCGCTTCAACCCGCTCTATGCCCGCCGCTACGCCATGGCGGTCGACGAGCACACGCTGCCCGGCCCCGGGCGGCCGACCGTGTTCGCCACGCAGTCGACCCACAAGCTGCTCGCGGCGCTGTCGCAGTCGGCGATGTTGCACGTCCGCCCGTCGCCGCGGGCGCCGGTCGACTACGACGCCCTCAACGAGACCTACCTCATGCACGCCTCGACCTCGCCGCTCTATCCGATGATCGCCTCGCTCGACGTGGCGGCGGCGATGATGGACGGCCCGTCGGGGTCGTTCCTGACCGGGGAGGCGATCGTCGAGGCGGTCCGGTTCCGGCAGGCGATGACCCGGCTGGCCGCCCGCATCCGCGAGGACGGCCGCCGTCCCGAGTGGTTCTTCGGCCTCTGGCAGCCACCCGCCGTCGTCGACCCGCGCACCGGCCTGACCGGCGCGTTCGCCGACGCCGATCCCGCGCTGCTGTGCGCCGAGCCGCGCTGCTGGGTGCTGGAGCCGGGGGCCGCCTGGCACGGGTTCGACGGGATGCGCGACGACTACGCCCTGCTCGACCCGGTCAAGGTGACGATCACGTGCCCCGGCGCGGACGCCGCCAGAGGCACGCTGGAGTGGGGCGTCCCGGCCCGGATCGTGGCCGCCTACCTGCAGCGGCGCGGCATCGTGGTGGAGAAGACCGGCGACCACACCCTGCTGGTGTTGTTCTCGATGGGCATCACCAAGGGCAAGTGGGGCACGCTGATCGACGCGCTCACCGACTTCAAGAACGCCTACGACGACGACCGGGCCCTGGCGGACGTGTTGCCCGGGTTCGGGCCGCCCGGGGTCTCGTTGCGGGCGTTCTGCGCCGAGGTCCACGGGAGGCTGCGCGAGTCGGAGGTGGGCGCCCTGCTAGACCAGGTCTTCAGCGCGCCGCCCGAGCCGGTCTCGACGCCCGCCGAGGTCTACCAGGCCATGATCAGGTCCCGTACCGAGCGGGTCCCGCTGGACCGGCTGGCCGGGCGGGTCGTGGCCGCCACCGTGGTGGTCACGCCGCCCGGCATCCCCATGCTGATGCCCGGCGAGGCGACCGGGCCGGCCGACGGCCCGCTGATGCGCTACCTGCGGGCCCTGGAGGACTTCGACCGGGCCTTCCCCGACCTGGCCACCGACATCCACGGCGCCCATCGCGACGGCGAGGGCCGCTACCGGGTGGAGGTCGTCCGCGACTGACCGGCGGCCCCGGCGGGGGTCAGGACAGAGCCGGCACGACGGGCTGCGCGTCGGTCCAGCCGACCTCGGCCAGCGTCGTCACGTACGTCTTCCCCGCCAGTCCCTTGTCGTCGCGATTGGCCTTCTGCTCGTGTGTCAGCAGCACCATCCTGGCGGTGTCGACGATCAGCCTCTCGCTGAACGGCTCCGGCGCCTTCCCGTCCCCGTCCAGGGTCTGGATCACGACGGCGGCGCCGGGGCGGCCGAGCTCGTCCTTCCCCTGGCCGTCGGCGCGTACGCCCGGCATCGTCAGCAGTCCCCGGTAGGCGGCCTCGCGGACCTCCTTCGGGGCGGGCACGTCGTACATGAGCCGGGTCAGTTCCGGGGTGATCCAGCCGGACAGGGCGCGGTCGGGGACCTGGCCGACCCGGGCCGCCCGGGTGAGCCAGTCCTTCAACCGGGCGGGGTCGGCGGGCAGGCGCTGGACCTCGTCGTAGGTCAGGTACTGTTGCGCCACCTCGAACTTGCCGGTGTTGCGTCCGGGCGACACGTGACCCTTGGTGGGCGCGGTGGACAGCCGCACGGTCTTGCCGTCGATCGACCTGTCCCACTTGGCGGGCGAGCCGTCACGCTGCCACGCCTTCCTGTCGGCCGGGGTCTGCGGTGTCGTCGCCAGCTCGCGGTAGCCGACCCAGTTCCTGCCGTCGGGGGCGTTCCACCGTTCCATGACCGTCCGCTGGGTCAGCGAGTACGGGTTCGCCTTCGTGCCGAACCGCCCGGACTGCGGTGTGGTCATCACCTCTCTGACATGCCAGTACGCGCCCTCCGGCGGGGCCGCCGCGACGGGCGCCGGCGTCACCAGTGCGGCTCCCAGGGCCAGCCCGAGGCCCAGGATCATCCCCCTCCGGGACACCGCCGCTCTCCTCCATGAATACGAAGTCATGACCATCCATACGCCTGGGCCACCCGCATGGTTGCCCGCCGCACCGGGGCAACCATGCGGAACGGCCCAGGCGTATAAGGAAGCGTGAAATCGGACAGACTGCCGTGACCGGCAAGGAACATGACTTCGGCGCCTTCGTGGCCGCGCGCGCCACGAGCCTGCTCCGGGTCGCCTATCTCGCCTGCGGGGACGAGTCGGAGGCCGAGGACCTGCTGCAGACGGCGCTGGAGCGCACCTACAGGAACTGGGACCGGGTACGCCACGACAGCCCCGAGCCGTACGTGCGCCGGGTCATCGTCAACGCGGCCATCAGCCGGGCGCGCCGCCGGGCGATCCTCAGGTTCATCCCCATGCACAGCCCGCCGGACACCCCGGCCCGCTCGACGGACACCGACCTGCGCCACGTGCTCATGGAGGCGATGCGCGCCCTGCCGCCACGGCAGCGGGCGGTGATCGTCCTGCGGTACTGGGAGGACCTCAGTGAGACGCAGACCGCCGAGGTGCTCGGCTGCTCGCTCGGCACGGTCAAGAGCCAGGCGTCGAAGGCGATGGCCAAGCTCCGTACGGCCCTCGGACACGAAACGATGAAAGGAGTGATCAGGAATGCCCACGCTTGAGGAGAACCTCCTCCGGCTCATGACGGAGGAGACCGCGCGACTGCACGCCGCGCCGGACCTGGTGGAACGGGTGATGCGCTCCTCGCGGGGCAGGCGGATCAGGGTCAGGATCGCGGCCTTGTCCGCGTCCCTGGCGGTGGTCGCGGTGCCGGTCGCGTACCTGACGGCCGGGTCGGTGGCCACGTCGGGCACCGAGGTGACGATGTCGCCGGCGCCGGAGCCGCCCGCCATCGACGACACCCCGGCCCCGCGCACCGAACCGCCGAGCCTGGGCGACCTGGGTGACGGCAAGGCGTTCGGGCGCGTCAAGGTGGGATACCTGCCCGAGCGGCTGCAGTGGTCCCGCTGGTCGCTGGACTACGGCGAGGTGTACACGACGTCCTACTTCTACAAGGGCGACGACCCGGGCTCCTACCGGGTGCAGATCTTCATGTACGAGGACAAGTCCATCCAGGAGATCCAGAACCGGATCCAGGTGTACCGCGACGAGGAGGACGGCGAGGAGATGACCATCGGCGGCCGGCCCGGTTACCTGGTCGTCCAGAACGTCGGCGAGGACGGCATGAGCGGCACCCCCACCGCCTACGTCCAGGTGAGCGACCGGCAGTGGGCCGAGATCATGTTCAGCCCGGTGTACGCCAAGGAGTTCTCCGGAGCCGACGCCGTCAGCGCCGAGCTGAAGAAGATCGCCGAAGGGCTCACCTCCACCCTGTGAACAGCGCGACCGGACCAGGCCAACCGGGGCGGCCCGGTCCGGACCCGCGTCACCCGGCCCCCGCGCCCCGGTAGGCGGTCTTGCGGCTCTGGCAAGATGGCCGTCGTGGCCGACGACATGGACGAGGTGCTGGACGCGGTGGGGCCGCGGCTGCGGGCGCTGCGCCGCGACCGCGGCCTGACGCTGGCCGACCTCGCGGCGACGACCGGCGTGTCGGAGAGCACGTTGTCCCGGCTGGAGAGCGGGCAGCGCCGGGCGACGCTGGAGTTGCTGCTGCCGCTGGCCCGCGTCTACGACGTCCCGCTGGACGACCTGGTCGGCGCCCCGCCCACCGGAGACCCGCGCATCCATCTGCGGCCGATCACCCGGTTCGGGATGACCTTCGTGCCGCTGTCCCGGCGGCCGGGCGGGGTGCACGCGTTCAAGATGATCATTCCGGCCCGGCCGCGGCCGCTCGACCCGACCCCGCAGACCCACGAGGGCTTCGAATGGCTCTACGTGCTCAGCGGTCGCCTGCGGCTCGTGGTCGGCGAGCGCGACCTGACGCTGCCGTCCGGTGAGGCGGCCGAGTTCGACACGTCCGTGCCTCACTGGCTGGGCAGCGCCGACGGCGGCGCGGTCGAGTTGCTCATCCTGTTCGGCCTGCAAGGGGTGCGCTCGCACGTACGGCCCGGCGCCGGGTCCCGCTGAGGAGCGTACGCGGCATCTTACCCCGGGGGGTATATTGGCCGTGGAGGTGGATCTGATGGACATGAACGCGGCCGTCCTGGCCGAGGCGCTCACCCGGCTCAAGCGGGCCCACGGCCAGCTCGGCGGGGTCATCGGCATGATCGAGAACGGCGACGACTGCGAACGGGTGCTGACCCAGCTCGCGGCGGTGTCCAAGGCGCTGGACCGGGCCGGATTCAAGATCATTTCTACGGGTCTCCAGCAGTGCCAGGCGGCCCGCGAACGCGGCGAGGAGCCGCCCATCACGCCGGAGCGGCTGGAGAAGTTGTTCCTGGCCCTGTCCTGAGACCGGCGGGGGGCGACGTGCCCATGTCTTTGCCCTGCATATACCCCCTCCGGGTATTAGCGTCAGAGCACCCCCGCGACCGGAGACCGACACCGACCACACGAAGGCGGCGAAGACGATGAGCACGATCCACATCGAGGTGGTGGCGACCTCGTCCCTGGGCGACCGCAGCTATCTCGCCCACGACGGACAGGTCGCCCTGGTCGTCGACCCGCAGCGCGACATCGACCGGATCCTCGCCCTGGCCGGGCGCCTCGGCGTGCGCGTCACCCACGTGGCCGAGACCCACCTGCACAACGACTACGTCTCGGGCGGCCTGGCCCTGGCCCGGCTGACCGGCGCCGAGTACCTGGTCGCCGCCGACGAGACCGTGGGCTTCGCCCGCCGGCCGATCGCCGACGGCGACGAGATCGCCCTGTCCGACACCATGAGCGTCAAGGCGGTGGCCACCCCGGGCCACACCTTCCACCACCTGTCGTACGTCCTCACCGGTCCCGGCGGTCCCGAAGGCGTCTTCACCGGCGGTTCCCTGCTCTTCGGCACGACCGGCCGTACCGACCTGCTCGGCGCCCAGCACGCCCACGCCCTGGCCCACAGCCAGCACACCTCCGCGCGCCGCCTGGCCGACCTGCTGCCCGACGGCGCCCAGGTCTGGCCCACCCACGGCTTCGGCAGCTTCTGCTCGGCGACGCAGTCCGACGCCCCGGCCTCCACCATCGGCCGCGAGCGGCAGGCCAACCCGGTGCTGCGACTGGAGGCCGACGACTTCGTCGCCCAGACCCTCGCCGGTCTCGACGCCTACCCCGCCTACTACGCCCACATGGGCCCCCGCAACGCCGAAGGCGCCGGGCCGATCGACCTCACCCCCGTACAGGCCGCCGACCCCGACCGGCTCAGGGAGCGGATCGCGGCCGGCGAGTGGGTGGTCGACCTGCGCTCCCGCAAGGCGTTCGCCACCCGCCACCTGACCGGCACTCTCAGCTTCGGCCTGGACGGCCCCATGGCGACCTGGCTCGCCTGGATGGCGCCCTGGGGCACGCCGATCACGCTCCTCGGCGAGGACGCCGACCAGGTCGCCGCCGCCCAGCGCGAACTGGCCCGCATCGGCATCGACCGCCCCGCGGCCACCGCGACCGGCTCCCCCGAGCAGTGGGCCGGCGGCCAGGAGGACCGGCTGGACGAGCTGCCGGTGGCCACGTTCGCCGACCTGGCCGCCGCCCGCGCCGGACGCGCGCCCGCGCACCTGCCCGCCCCGGACGTCGTCCTGGACGTGCGCATGACCAACGAATGGCGGGCCGGTCACGTCGAGGGCGCGACCCACATCCCCCTGCCCGACCTGCCGTCCCGCCTGGCCGACGTACCCGGCGGGACGGTGTGGACGCACTGCGGGTCCGGCTACCGGGCCGCCGCCGCCACCAGCCTGCTCGCCCGCGCCGGACGCCGCGTGGTGCACATCGACGACGCCTTCGCCGCCGCCGGCGACGCGGGCCTGACCATCACCGACGCCTGACCTGCGACGACTGCTGGAAGCCGGTGACCCGCCCCGGCTGATCGACGTACGCACCCCCGGCGAGTTCGACGCCGCCCACATCCCCGGCTCCCGCAACGTGCCGCTCGACCTGAGGCGCGCGCACGGGGACGTGCTGCGCGCCCACCTGGACGAGCGGGCGGTGCTCGTCTGCCACTCCGGCCGGCGGGCCGGCCAGGCCGGGCGCGTCCTCGCCGACGCCGGTCTGCCCGGTCTGCGTGTGCTGGCGGGTGGGATCAGCGCCTGGCAGGACGCCGGAGCCCCGCTGACCACCGGGAAGCCCCGCTGGGCCCTGGAACGCCAGGTGCGGCTGGTGGCCGGCTCTATCATGCTCGGCTCGGTGCTGACCAGCGCGCGCCTTCCGCGGGCCAAGTGGGTCGCCGCGGGCATCGGCGCCGGGCTCACGTACGCCGCCCTGTCGAACACCTGCGCCATGGGCATGCTGCTGTCCAGGCTCCCCTGCAACCGCGGCCCCCGCACCGACCTCACCACCGCGCTGGACGCCCTGGCCACCGGCGGGCGATGACCGTACCGGATGCCTGGTCGCGGTGAAGGCGGCCCCTGAGGGGGGCGATGGCGTCGCCCCCTCAGGCGTGCAGAGAATCCAGCAGGCGGGACAGGGCCGCCTGGGTGTCGGCCAGGTCGCCGGGGGCCGACTGCGCCAGCCACAGCGCGGCCTCGTTCATCGCCCCCGACAGCAGGCGGGCCAGCGGCGCGACCGGCTGGGCGGGGATGCGGCCGTCCGTGACGAGGACGGTCAGGGCCTCGGTGAGGTGCCGGACGCTGGTGGCCTCGTCGATCGCGCGCCACTCGTTCCAGCCGAGCACCGCGGGGCCGTCGATGAGCATGATCCGCCGCACCCGCGGATCGGCCCCGGCCGCGACGAAGGCCGCGCATCCCGCCTTGAGCTGCGCCCACGGGTCGTCCTGCGCGTCGGCCGCCGCGGCCACCCGGTCGGCCACCTCGCGCTGCACCTGTTCCAGTACGGCCCGGAACAGGTCGGTCTTGCCGCTGAAGTGGTGATAGAGCGCGCCTTTGGTGACGCCGGACTCGCTGACGATCTCCGCCAGCCCCACCCCCGCGTACCCGCGGGTCGCGAACAGCCGCCGCGCCGTGTCGAGCAACGTGCGCCGCGTGCGTTCCTTCTGCTCCGTCCTGGTCACTGCACCCCTCTTTGACATACCGACGGTATCCCAACTAGCGTACGCCCACATACCGTTGGTACGTGAAAAGGAGGAGCGCATGGAGCTGAGCAGCGTGTACCCGGTGGTGTGCACGGCCGATGTCGCCGCGTCGAAGGACTTCTACGTCCGCCTGTTCGGATACGAGGTGACCTTCGAGGCCGACTGGTACGTGAGCCTGCGCCGCGGGCCGTACGAGCTCGCCCTGCTCGACCATCAGCACCCGACGCTGCCCGCCGCCTACCGCCGGCCGGTCGCGGGGCTTCTGATCAACTTCGAGGTCGCCGACGTGGACGCCGAATGGGAGCGGCTGGTCGTCCGCGAGGGGCTGACGCCGGAGCTGACGTTGCGCGACGAACCCTTCGGCCAGCGCCA
The DNA here is from genome assembly GCF_003947315.1 of Nonomuraea sp. WAC 01424. Taxonomy (NCBI): domain Bacteria; kingdom Bacillati; phylum Actinomycetota; class Actinomycetes; order Streptosporangiales; family Streptosporangiaceae; genus Nonomuraea; species Nonomuraea sp. WAC 01424. Next base: position 58,971 of record NZ_QHHZ01000004.1, on the reverse strand, counting down.
CTTCATCGTCGCCGACCCCGGCGGCGTGCTCGTGGACGTGATCACGCCGATCCCGCCGTCGCAGGAGTACGCGGCGCAGTTCGCCGCCCAGTAGAGCCGGCCGCGAGCGCCCACCCTCGGGGGCAGGCCGGCGTGCTTCCCGCCGCCCGGACGCGGAACGCCTCCGGGCGGCCCTCGCGGCTGCCGGCTACTGGCCCAGCATGCCCCTGAACAGCTCACGGACTCCCAGCCGGATGTCCTTCTCGGTCGGCTCGGGCCCGGCCCCGGCCAGGGCGTCGAACATCACACCTTCCAGGAACGCCACCGCCTGCTGGCCATGCCGGGCCGGATCCGGCGAGCCGAGTGCGGTGAACATCGCCATCACCGGATCGCGCAGCCGACGGCTCACCGCGTCGTAGAGTTCACGCAGTCCCGGGTGCCGCGTGGCCTCCATCGCCAGCTCGTAACGGGCGATGCTCTGGCGGCGCTCGGACGTGAGCCGGGTGTGAAGCGTCCTGGCGGTCATCGCGGCGAACACGTCGAGCACCGCCGCCGCGGCCATCCCCTCCAGCGCCATCGGCTCCGCGCCGAACCCGAACGCCGCCGTGTCGAGTTCGGCGAGCCGTTCCAAGGCCAGCTCCAGCAGCGCCAGCCGGGTTCGGGCCACGTTGGAGGCCGACCCCGGAGCGAGGCCGGCCGCCTCGTCCACCGTGCGGTGGGTCAGGCCGTGGACGCCGCCGTCGGCCAGCACGGTGATGGCCGTATCCGCGACAAGTGCGGCACGTTGCGATTTCATGGCCCGGCTCCCTTTGTGATACTACGATCATAGTAAATCAAACTACGTCCGTAGTAAGGAGATGTCATGGGACACGCTGTGGTGATCGGGGCCGGGATCGGCGGGCTGGCGGCCGCGGTGGCGCTCCAGCAGCGAGGATGGGAGGTGACGTCCCTTGAGCGCGCGCCGTCCATCGAACCCGTGGGCTCGGGGCTGTCCGTCTTCGCCAACGCCCTCAAGGCACTGAGTGTGCTCGGCGTCGACGACCAGGTGAGGGCGTTGTCGGCGATCCGCGGTGTCGGAGGCGTACGGCGCGCCACCAGCGGACGCTGGCTGGTGCACATGAACGAAGAGGCCGCCGCCCAGCACGGCGACCCGGTGGTCCTCCTGCGCCGCGCCGACCTGGTGGAGGCGCTGGCGGCACGCCTCAAGCCAGGCACGATCCGGCTGAACACCACGGTGACCGGCGCCGATCCCGACACCGGCCGCGTGACCTTCCGGACCGGCCAGGAAGGACAGGACAACGGGCCGGGCGGAACGGGTGAGGTGACAGGCGATCTCGTGGTCGCCGCCGACGGAATCCATTCACCCATCCGGACAGCCCTGTTCCCCGGCCACCCGGAACCTCGCTACGCCGGCATCACCGCCTGGCGCATGCTCGTCCCCGGTCACGGCGTGCCGGGCCAGACCTTCGAGACGTGGGGCAGCGGCAAGGTCTTCGGCTACATGGCGCTCGCCGACGGGCTGGCCTACTGCTACGGCACCGACGCCGTTCCCGCCGGCGGCGGCGGGGGCGACCAGCGGGAGGAACTGCTACGGCTGTTCGGCGGCTGGCACGACCCCATCCCCGCCCTCGTGGCCGCCACTCCGCCGGCGAACATCATCAGGAACGATGTCTACTACCTGCCGACCCCGCTGCCCGCCATGCATCGGGGCAGAATCGCGGTGCTCGGCGACGCGGCCCACGCCATGACGCCCAACATGGGCCAGGGCGCCTGCCAGGCGATCGAGGACGCCGTCGTACTGGCCCATGTCGCGGGTCAGGAGCACGGCCTGGCCGCCTACACCGCCGCCCGGCTGGCGCGTACCGCCAAGGTGGTGGCCCGGTCCGCCGCGATCTGCCGCGTCATACGCTGGCGCAACCCGCTCGCCGTGCGGCTGCGCGATCTCGGCGTGGCGACGACCTGGCGATTCGCTCCACACCTCCTGACCGGCCCGCTGGACGACCTCCTGACCTGGACCCCGCCCACCGACGACGACAGCTACGGCGGCGGACTGCAGACTGTGATCAACCATTGATCTCTACCGCATACGGGAGAAGACGGATGAAGCTCGCCTGCTCGGACTACACCTTCCCACTTCTCGACCACGAGACTGCCTGTGCCCTCATCGCGAGCCTCGGCTTCGCCGGGATCAACATCGGCGTGTGGGGCTCGACCACCCAGCTGCGGGCCGACGAGGTCGCGGCCGCCCCGAGCACCCACGGGCGCCAGGTGGCCGAGCGGCTCGCCCGCCACGGCCTGCTGCCCGCCGACGTGTTCCTGATGGCCGACCCGGACTTCTCGGTCCTGGCTGTGAACCATCCGGACCCCGAGGAGCGGGCCCGCTCCAGGGAGCGCTTCCAGCGGTGGATCGAGTTCGCCGACGCCGTGGGGGCGAGCGGGCTGACGATCCTGCCCGGCCTCGACTTCGACGGTGTCGCCCACGAGGACTCGCTCTCCCGGGCGGCGGAGGATCTGGCCGTACGCGTCCAGGCGGCGCGGGAGGCCGGGCTGGAGGTCTCGGCGGAGCCGCACGCCGGCTCGATCGTCGCCGCTCCCGACGACACCCGGCGTCTGGCCGAGCTCTGCCCGGGCCTCGGGCTGACCCTGGACCACTCGCACTTCGTCATGCAGGGGTACGCCGTACCCGAGCTGGACCCGGTGTTCGGTCGGGTCCGGAACCTGCACGCCCGGGGAGCCCGGCCGGGCCGCCTCCAGGTCGGGATGAAGGAGAACGAGATCGACTACGAGCACGTCGTGGGCGGCCTGCGGGACGCCGGCTTCGACGGGTTCCTGATCACCGAGTACATGTGGATCGACCAGGCCCGCTGCGACGAGTGCGACACCCTGTCGGAGACGATCCTGATGCGCGACAGGCTGCTCGCCGCCGCAGCCTGACCCCGGGGCTCCCCCACCACTACTTGACGCCGACCGTCCAGTACTTGATACTCGGCGTCAAGTAGTCCGGAGGTGGGCATGGGCGAGGAGCTCCCGTCCTGGGGAGAGCTGGCTGCGCAGTTGATCGGTCTGGTGGAGGTCCGCCTGCTCGATCCGCTGGAGATCCTTCTGGAGTCGCACTCGGACCTGTCCCGGGTGCGCGGCAGGGTGGTCGAACGGGCGGGTGCGTGGGCCCTGGCCCTGCTGGGCGAGGACGAGGTCCTGGCCCGGCACACCGCGATCCGGCTGGTGATCACCCTGTATCCCGGCGACGGGGGCTTCGACCCGCCACCGGGCTGGTGGCAGACCCCGCTGGGTCAGGTCATGGTCCGCAGGGTCGGGCATCCGGCGGCGGAGTCCGTGTCGTACGCGGTGGCGGGCGCGATGCTCGGCATCACCCGGCAGGGGGTCCACGACCTGGTCACCCGGGGCAAGCTCGACCGGCACGAAAACGGGGGCGTGACCACCGCCTCCGTGCAGCGACGTATCACTTCGTCCGCCGGGCGGGACACCCGCCCGCGCGTCTCACGAGAAGAGGCCATCGGTGAGCCAGGAGAATGAGCCCGCCGCCGTCGCGGGACGCTTCCAGCCGGCCGCGAACCTGAGCGTCAACAGGATCGGCTACGGCGCCATGCAGCTTCCCGGACCGATGATCTGGGGCCCGCCCGCCGACGAGGACGCGGCGCTCGCGGTGCTGCGCCGGGCGGTGGAGCTGGGCGTCGACCACATCGACACCAGTGAGGCCTACGGCCCGCACGTGGCCAACGAGCTGATCCGCAAGGCGCTCCACCCCTACCCCGGGCACCTGGTGATCGCGACCAAGGTCGGCGTCGTCCGCGACGAGTTCAAGACCTTCAACGCCGAGGCAACTCCCGAGGGCCTGCGCGACCAGGTCGAGGAGAACCTGTCGACGCTCGGCGCGGCCCGCCTCGACCTGGTGTACCTGCGGGTCGGCGGCGACGGCATGATGTTCCCGGCCGAGACGCCCTTCGAGGAGTCGTTCGGCGCGCTCGTCCGGCTCCGGGAGCGGGGCCTGATCCGCGACCTGGGGCTGAGCGGGGTCACCGTGGCGCAGTTGGAGAAGGCCCGTGAGATGGCCCCGGTGACGTCCGTGCAGAACCGTTTCCACCTGCTCGACCGGGCCGCCCATGACGTCCTGCGGTACTGCGAGCGGAACGGCATCGCGTTCGTGCCGTACTTCCCGCTGGCGGCGGGGATGCTGAACCCGGGCATCGACAGGTCCCTGCTCCCGCCGGGGATGGGGATGTCGGACGCCCAGGAGTCCTCCCTTGACGCGATCGCGGCCAGGCACGGCGCCACCCGCTCCCAGGTCGCGCTGGCGTGGCTGCTCGCGCTCTCCCCGGCGACCCTCCTGATCCCGGGCACCAGGTCGATCGCCCATCTTGAGGAGAACATCGGCGCGGGGACCGTCCGGCTCACCGACGACGACATCGCCGAGCTGGACAAGTTCGCCTCCTGAGCGGTGGCGACCGCGCGGCCGTGACCAGGGCGGAGTCAGCGCGCCATCACGCCGGGATGCGCGGCCTCGAACGCGGCGAGCCCGTCGGCGGTGAGCCTCAGATGAAGGCCACCGGCGACGTCCACCATCAGAGGCTCGCCCTTGCCGTAGAAGACAAGGGAGACATCCAGCTCAAGGTAGGTGTTGTCGTGCTGTTCCTCCAGGAAGTTGCGTTCGACGATGTTGGCGTTCCGCGACGCGGCCTCGTCCGCCGTCTTCGTGCTGCCGCCGACGCCGCCGAAGCCGAGGCTCCCGTCCTGCGAGCCGCCGGACCCGCCCGCTCGGGCCGCCACGCCCCGGCCCTGCTCCTGGCCGTGCCCGACCGTGCTCATGGTCTGGGCGTAGACACGCTGCTTGACCAGCGCGGTGGCGATCTCACGCGCTCCGGTGACGTCGATGCCCACCCTGCCGATCCCCGGGAGCTCGTACTCGTGCGCGAGCAACTGCTCCAGATGGGCGCGCATGGTCCGTTCCTTGGTGGCTTCGGCGAGTGACATGCCGGCCGGGCGGGAGAGCTCGAATCCGTCGGGCCGGTCGGCCAGGGACGGGACCTCGCCCCGGAGTCTCGGCGGTACCGCGCTCACCGGCGCCCATTGCTCGACGAGCGTGGCGGCCGGGAACGCGACCTGGCTGACGTCCCCCTTGGGAACACCGCCGCCCAGGGTGGCGGACATGGAGTTGGGCCCCACCGGGTCCGCCCAGCGCGGATCCGCGGCGACGACCGGCGTACGCCCCGCGACCGGCGTGCCCTGCGGCACCTCCGTGGTGAGGTGGCCCGGCACCAGGAGGCCGACCTCGCCGTCCGCGACCGCCCGGGACGTCGAGGTGACCCCGGTATGCCGGTCGAACAGCCTCCCGGCGCCGTCGTGCCCGGTCACCTCGCCCACCTTGAGCAGCACGTTGCGGGCCACGTTCTGCACGGGCTCCAGGAGCGGGCGGACCGGGACGTGTTCGAGCGTGATCTCGAACCTGACCGGGTGCTTGAACTCCTGCGGGGCCTCGCGCGTCTGGAAGCGGTTGATCTCCTTCGCGATCGTGCCCCGCCCGTCCACGGTGTGGGAGTCGCGGTTGTTCGCGATCCCCGCCTCGGCTCCCCTGAGCTCGCCGTCCGAGGACTCCATGTAACGCGCGATCGCCTCCGCGCCGCGGTCCGTTCCCGCCTCGCGCACGCTCAGGTCGCCGCTCAGGCGCTCGTTGCGCAGCATGAGGGCGGCGTCAGGACGCTCACCGACGTGTACGCCCTTGCCGACCTCGGCCGTGACCCGGATGCCCACGCGTTCGATGACCCGGTGGTTCTCGTCCGTGATGAACAACCAGGAGGACACGCCGTTCCCGCGAAGTTCGCCCAGCTTGGTGCCGAGCGCACCCTGGCTGTAGTTGCCGCGCAGGTGTTCGGCCACCGGATGGTTCGTGAACTCCTGGCCGGGCGGGATGAGGCCGTCGCGGCGGAGCAGCCCCACGATCTCCGGCAGCACGGCCTGCGCGTCGAGGTGCTGGACGAAGGCGGTGTTCAACGCCGCCTCGGGCGCCACGTAGACCCGCGTCGTGTCCCCGGCCCGCCCGGCGGGCTCCACCGCCTCCGGGCCGTCGAGCCCGTGACGGCGTGCCACCTCGTCGGGAAGCACGAGGTCCATGATCTCCTCCACCCGGACGTACGTGGTCGGGCCCTGTTCGACCGTTCCTCCGCTGGTCCTGCTGGGGGTGACCTCCAGGACCAGGTCCGCGCGGTACCAGTGGGAGGTGCTGCCGTCGGAGTAGGTGACCCGGGACACGTCGCTGCTGCCCAGATAGGAGCTCTCCACGGCACTGCGTTTCGCGGCGCCGTGCACCCCCGCTCGCGCCACGATCTTGCGCTCGGTTCCGCCGGCTTCCCCGGCTCCGTGCGGGGTTCCCGCGGCCTCGCCGTCGCTGAGGGTGACGCGCAGGCCGGTCCTGACGTGCCCGCCGACGCCACGCCTGCTGCGTTCGCCGTCCAGCGACCTGGAGTTGCTGCTGGAGTAGCTCTCGTGCTCCACCCCGGTCTCCGACTTGACGTGCCTCACCCCGGCCACGTGGGCCTTCACGTGCACGTCGTGCCGCGATCCTGAGCGGTCCGACACGGTGTAGTGCAGGCCGTCGGGATGAGACGTGATCATGGTTTCCAGGTTGATCACGTCGGTGGCGGTCTCGAACACCGGCGGCACGTCCAGCCGCTCCGCGGGCGCCCGCAGTCCCGCCGACCGGTGGTAGACCTCGGCCAGCGTCGAGGGCAGGTCGGGCATGGCCCCCATCCGGACGATGGCCGACAACTCGTCGGCACCGGGCCGCCACAGGTCTGCGGGCCGCTCGGCCGACGACTCGATGCGTCCCAGACGCGCGACGTCCTGGGCGAGCACCGGCCGCTGCGGCAGGTGGACGTCCGGAACGAGGACCTCCGCCCTGCTGCCGTGCACCTCCCACGAGGTGTTCAGCGTCTCCGTGCCGTCCCGCGAGATCCTCATCCTGACGTCGAAGGAGAGATCCCGCGTGATGGTGAAGCCACCGCCGGTCTCCGTACGGTCGTATCTCGTGTGACCCGAGGAGAAGCCGGTGCTGTCCGACTTCGTGCCGCTCCCGGTGAGGGACAGGTTCAGCGGGTCGATCTTGAGTCGTTCGTTCACGTCGAGGCGCGCGACGCCACGCACCTCCGCCCGGCCCGTGCGGGAGCTCTCCCGCTGGCTGGTGTCGGTACGCGAGGTGATCCGGCGCTCGTTGACCGTCAGGTCGGACGCGCCGACCTCGTGCCGCTTGCCCAGCGTGCCCTCGGCCAGGATCTCGACGGTGTAGCCGCCGATCGTCTTGTCGTACCTGATGCCGTGGAGGGCGTGCGTCAGGTCGGCTTCCAGTGCGGCGATGCCGAAGCGGGCCTCGACGTCCCGCATGATCTGCCGTCCGATCTCCGGCGGGAGGCCGAGCAGCGCCTGGTCGACGGCCTGGCGGATCTGCGTGCTGAGCAGCGTCTCGCCATGGACGCGGACGCCGCTGCCTAGGCCCGTCCCCCGGCCGGCCGCGAGCGTCTCCGGCTCCAGGACGTGCGGGTCGTAGCCGCGGTTCGGGTGCTCGCCCCTGGCCGGGTACTCGCCGACCGGTTCGCTCCGTGCGAACTCCGCCCGTACGTCGTCCATCTCCCGGTGGAGGTCGGCGAGCTTGCGCTGGATGTCGTTGAACTCTCCCAGCGGGCGCAGGTCGTGCCCGAAGACGTCCTGTTCCATCCGGGACGCGTCGCGGGTCGGGACGATCAGCTCGGCGTTCACCTCCACCTCGAAGCTGCCGAGCCTTTCGGTCTCGACCTGCAGCCGCATGCGGGCGTCGTACATGGTGACGTCGCCGCGCCTGGTCAGGACGGTGTGGTTGCCGTGCGCCCTGTTGGTGGACGTGACATGGTCCGTCCCGTAACCGAGCCCGCCGACGGCTCTGGCGACGACCTCCGCGCGCTCACCCAGCGGCAACCCGATCTTGCCGCCCGCGTGGACGCCGACGCTCGCTCCCTGCCGGCGCGACGTGCCCTCACTCTCGCGCCGCCCGAGGTCGTCCCGGAACATCGTCTCGACCGGCGCGCGCCCGCTTCCGTCGATCGGCTCGACCCGCGTGATCTCGCCGGCGATCCTGACGGAGTCCTCCTCCGACCGCAGCAGGGACGTCTTGTACCGGATCGCCTCGGAGGAGACCCCGCTCGACAACATCGACTGGCTGCGGTTCTTCATCCCCTGCTCGCTGAGCAGGCTGGAGGTGAGATGGTCGGTGATCCTGACCACCTCGCCCGCGGGCAGCCCCGCCGCCAGTCCCCGGCGCTGCACCTCCAGTACGAGAGGCGTGACGTCCAGTCCGGTGATGGCGATCCCGTGGTCACGGAACCTGTGCCCGGCCCCTTCCGGCACCTCGTGGCGAGGGAGCGGCGACGGGTGGTCGGCGCTCAGCAGCGGCCCTTCCCGGGTGAACTGCTTGGGGAAGGGGATGGTCAGCGACAGGTCGGGGACCGCCGCGGTCTGTGTGACCTTCTCGCCGTCACGGTAGATGTCGAGGGCGATGTCCGTGGCGAAGTAGTCATGGGCCGGGGAGATGGCCTTGTGCCCGCTGATGACCTCGGTGCCGTTCGTGTGGGTCGTCCGTACCGTGTTGCTGATGCCCGAACGGGGCAAGGCGTTCGCCTCGGCCTCGTCCGGCGACTGGTAGAGCCCCTTCATCAGCCCCGCGGTCCGATCCAGTGAGGTGCCCCGCGAGGACTTGCCCTCCACGCCGTCCCCGCCGAAGGCGACCGGCTTCTCCGGGGCCAGACTCGGCTGCTCCACGTGCGTGAACTCGCTCGGCCTGAGCTTGAGGTAGATCACCTTGTCCCCGACGCCGAGCGCCACGCCTCTTTGGAGGTGGTTGGTCCATACGTCGCGGTCGCCGCTGGACAGCGCCTCGGTCAGCCAGAGGCGGATCACGGCTCGTTCCCGCGGAACGATGCCCGTGATGCCGGCGGTCATGGCGTGAGCCGTCGCCCTCGGATCCACCGGCACCCTGACGTCGTGCACGGCGGTCTCGCCCAGGGCGCCGATCTCGACGACGCGAGGCGGATGGATCTCGGGCTTCGGCAGCCCCGCGTCGGCGGACGCCAGCTGGGACGTCAGCCCTTGGAGCACGTCGGAGGGAAAATCGGGGCTGTGCCAGGCGGGCGACTGGATGGTCTGCCGGTTGTGGTTCACCGCCGCCTGGACCGCGTCCGCGCCGGTCCTTGGCCCGTGCCCGGGACCTCCGTCCGGGCCGGAAGGCGGACGGCCGGACGAAGAGGACGAGTGGGGCGCGGACGGGCCGTCGGCGCCGTGCGTCAGAGGCGAGGCCAGGTGTTGCCCGTCCGCGCCGAGCGCGCTGGACGTGATGCCCTTGGCCAGCAGGTCCCAGCTGAAGTTGCCCTGGAAGATCATGGTGCCGGCCGTCGTGATCCCGCCGGCCAGGGCGAACTGCCCGGCCTGGCCGTACAACGAGGAGTGGGCCGCCGCCAGCAGCTTCTCGGCCGTGGACATCTCGGCCCTGGTCAGACCGGCCCGCAGCGTGGGGGTGGCCAGGCTGCTCAGCCCGCCCGAGGCCAGTCCCATGAGACCGCCCATGGCGGCGCCGCTCACCACCGAGATCGCGAGCTGACGGAGATCGATGTCGTCCCTGCGGCCCTGCAGCATCTGCGCGCCCTGGATGCCCAGGTCCATGCCGGTCACGATCCCGGCGAACAGCAGCATGTTGCGCCGGCACTGCCTGGCGAACTGCCCGACCGTCAGCCGGGCGAGCTGCAGCCGCGGTGGGATGAGCGCCAGACTCGCCCCACCGCTGGCCAGGGCCGCGGCCAGCAGATATCCCAGTTGCACGATCAGCAGCCAGACGGTGACCTCGATCATGTACTTGGTGTACTGGATCTGCACGCCCACGCCGTTGAGCGCCACCGCGGTGTCCACGAGCCGCTTGACCGCGAGAGCGATCTGACCGCCCGCCACCTTGCCGACATGGGCGGCGAAGGCGAGATGGGCCTCCCCGTCCCAGTCCTTGCCGATCCTGCGCGCGCTGCCCGGCAGGTCGGCGCCCGTGCCCTCGACGAGCCGGTGTGCGGCGATCACGCAGGCGTCGGCCAGCCGGAAGCAGCCGGTCTCGTCCCCCTCCGGCCAGTCCATGCCGACCACCCAGCCGATGTACGGCTTGGCGAACTCGGGCACGAGGAACCCGTCGAACCCCATGGACGATCAGTTCCGCGTGACGGGAGGAGGGTATTCCGCCGCCTTGTAGTTACGGGCGCTCGTGCTCAGCCCCGTGGCGACGTCCTCGAGCTCGTCGATGTACTTCGTCAGGACGTCGAAGATGCCGCGCTCCATCTCGGGCAGCTTCTTGGCCAGCTCCGCGCCGTACTCGTCGTCGCCGAGCGTGTTCCTGTCCCGGTTGAAGGCGGCGCGGAGGTCGGCGCACACCTGCTCCACGTTCCCCGCGAACAGCTCGTACGTCCTGGCTTCCCGGTACAGCGCCTCCCGCCGCACGTAGTAGCCGCTCACGGGGCCGGCTCCACCGGGCTGGGGAAGAACGCGTCGAGCGTGGCCCGCTCCCCGAAGACCTCCTCGTACGGCACGCCGTCCGGCATGAGGGGGTTCAGCAGCTGCCTGCTCTGCTCGGAGACGGCGGCGGTGGCCTCGTTGGCCTGCCGCATGATGGCTTCGGCCAGCTGGGTGGGAGACAGGCTGCGATATGCCCGGGGGTTCAGCTCGACGCCGCGCAACTGGCCGTGGCGGCCGACGGTCACGCTCACCATTCCGTCCGCCGACCGTGCGGTGTGCTCCAGGGCGGAGAGCTCTCCGAACGCTTCACGTACGCGGGCCACCTGCTGGTTGATCTCGCCCGCGAGCGCGCTGACTTCCGCCTCGAACGCATCCGCCACAAAAAACACCTTTCACCCGCCTAATACCGAAAGGCATCATACGTCACCTTTTTTCACAGAATTTGAGGGTGTCAGCATCGTTTGCCTACTGTTAACAAAACTGTCATGAGACGACCGAGTAACGTCCTTCTCTGCGGGGCGCGGCACCCAGCAACCCTGGGCGCGACGTGCCCCTGTCATCGGGTGAGTTCCTCCGCGGCTGCGGGTTCGACCGTGGGAGCCGGCCGGTTCTTCATGGTCAGGGCCAGGAGGATGGCGCCCGCGGTGAACACCGCTGCGACCGTGAAGGCCGCGGTGACTCCCTCGGTGAGGATCTGATGGGCCGGTCCACGCGAAGCGCGCGTGGCTGCGCCGAACACCGTGACGAGGACGGCCAGCCCCAGCGCGCCACCGATCTGCTGCATGACATTGAGCAGGCCGGAGGCGGCACCGGCATCCTCGGCCCGGATCCCGGAGGACAGCACGGTGGTGGCTCCCACCAGCAAGACGCCCATGCCAAGACCCGCCGTCATCATCGGGCCGAGCAGCGCGGTGGCGTAGTCGGACTGAGGCGTCATCCGCGTCATCCAGAGCAGGGCCAGGCTGATCGCCCCGGCGCCGACGCCGATCAGCGTCTTGGCACCCAGACGCGACAGCAGCCGGGCCGCCACGCCGGAGGAGACCAGGATCACGAGGGCCAGCGGCACGAAGGCGAATCCCGCCTGCAGAGGGCTGTACCCGCGGACCTGCTGCAGGAACTGGGTGAGAAAGAAGAACATGCCGTTGCCCGCGGCCAGGACGAACAGCAGCACGACATAGCCGCCGGCGCGGTTGCGGTCAGCGAACAGCCGCAGCGGGACGATCGGCTGCCGGGCACGGGACTCGACGGCCACGAACAGGACCAGCAGGACGGCCGCCACGCCGAGCGCGCCGAGCGCGACCACGTCACCGAAGCCCTGCTCGGCGGCGCGGATGAAGCCGTAGACGAGGATGGACATGCCGAGTGTCGAGGTCAGCGAACCCGCCAGGTCGAATCGGCCCGGGTGGCGATCGGTCTCGGCGATGAACAGCGGGGCCAGGATCAGCAGGACGACGCCGATCGGCACGTTGACGAACAGCACCCACCGCCAGGAGATCCAGTCGGTGAGCATGCCACCGGCGATGAGGCCGATCGCGGCGCCGGAGCCGGAAACCGCCGCATAGGCCCCCAGCGCCCGAGCCCTGCGTGCGGATTCCGGGAAGCCTACGGTGATGAGGGCGAGCACGGTTGGCGCGGCGATCGCGGCGCCGACCCCCTGACCGGCACGGGCCGCCAGCAGCGTCCCGGCCGAGGTGGCCAACCCTCCGGCCAGCGAGGCGACGGTGAAGATGATCACCCCGCCGATGAGCGCCCGCCGTTGGCCGACGATGTCGCCCACGCGACCGCCGAGCAGCAGCAGACCGCCGAAGGCCAGCATGTAGGCATTGAGCACCCAGGACAGGCCGGCCGCGGAGAAGCCGAGGTCGCGCTGGATGTCGGGAAGGGCGATGTTCACCACGTTGGTGTCCAGGATGAACATCGTCTGGCAGATCAGCACGATGGCGAGCACCAGGCCGGGGTGGCGCTGGGAGCGGGTGGCGCCGGCGGGCGCGGGTCCCGCTGTCGCCACGTGCGTGCTCTGTTCGGTCATGGCACTCCTCAGGATGGTACGCAACAAAGCGAGGAAGCTCCTCGTTTTCTGATGGGCTAAGATATGAGGAGGTTCCTCGTTTTGGCAACTGGGTGGAGGGTTCCCCGTGGTGGCTCGATCGACGCAGGCCCGGCCCGCAGGGCGCAAGGATGCGCGACGCAATTACGAGCGGCTCTTGACGACCGCCCGGACGGCCTTCGCCGAGCACGGCGTCGGCGCCTCCTTGAACGACATCGCGCGCACCGCCGGCGTCGGCAACGTGACCCTCTACCGGCACTTCCCGACCCGCCAGGCGCTCCTGGAGGCATTGCTGGGCGAAAGCCTGCGTGGCCTGAAGGCCCGCTCGGACGAACTGCTCGCCTCCCCGTCCCCGCACCAGGCCCTGGCCACCTGGATGACGGCCGCGGTCGAGCACGCCATGGCCTATCGCGGCCTGGTCGACGCCCTCGTCAACAGCCTCGCCGACCCCACGTCCGAACTCCACGCCACCTGCCAAGCCGTCAAGGCCGCCGGGGCGCAACTACTGACCAGAGCCCAGCACGCAGGGACGATCCGACCTGATATTGACGCTTCCGCCCTTTTCTCCCTGATCGCTTCAGCAGCCTGGGCGGCGGAGCGGACCCCCGCATATCGTGATCAGCTTCTGGCCGTCATGATCGACGGGCTCCGCCGCCGGACGGATGAGCCGATGTGAACCTGCCGGTCCGACGAGGGGGTTGGCGCGAGAGCCGGGCTTCGATCATCTTCCCGGTCTCACCGTCGATCTTGAAATCGCGGCACGTGCTCCGCGCCGGCCCACCGGACGAGGCCCCTTGCCATGCACCCGGCACCGCATCGTCGGCACCCGCGATCGAGACGACCGCAGCGAGTACGGTCTCACCATGACTGCGGGCTTACGTCCCTCTCCACGCGAGGTAGTCGCCCAAGTGGTCGCAGAGCTCGCCACCGACATCGACGGGATCCGGCGCTACTTCCAGCTCCCCGACCCGCCCATGCAACTGACGGCCCCCCAGTCACCTCGGCACCGGCGCCGGCCACGAGCGCGGCCGAGGAGTGGATCGTCCAGGGCTACGCGCCGGCTGAAGCGGTCACAGCCGGGCTGTGGTCGTCAGGGTGACAGCGGTCAGTGCGGCGAGCAGGGCCCAGGCGGGGGCGAAGCTGCCGGTCAGGTCCGTGAGCAGGCCGAGCAAGGGTGGCGCCAGGATGACCGCCACCTGGTTGACGGCCATGGCCAGGCCGAGGGCGAATCCGGTGTGGTCCGGCGGCGCCGATTCGACTGCAGCAGGCCCAGTTGGGTCGTGTTCAGCTCCAGGTCTCGTCGCAGGTGGACGCTCATCGCGCCGATGCCCTGCACGAAGAACGAGGCCGCGGCCTGAGTGAACGTCGCGACACCCAGAATGACCCAGCGGTATCGCGACGTCTTCACGGCTTCCAGCACAACAGAGGATCAGGGTGGTCGGCGAAGCCGAGCTGCCGGTAGAGCGGTTCCGCCTCGCGGGAGGCGGTGAGGTCGACCCGTACGGCGTCGCGGTCGCGGAACCAGCCGAGCAGACCGAGCATGATCGCCCGGCTGTGCCCACGCCGCCGGTACGACGGGTCGGTGACCATGCCGATGACGTGGCCGATCCTCCCGTTGCGGGAATGGGGACCGGGGAACCACTGCTCGATCGTGCCGATGCCGCAAGCGGCCAGGCCGGTGTCGCCGTCCACGACCAGGATCTGGCAGTCGGGTTCGGTCAGCTTCTGTTTGAGAACCCGTGCGAGCGTGTCACGCCAGTCGTCACCGGCGTTCGCGGGGTTGAAGAAGTCGCCGCCAAGGTCGCCGAAGAGCAGTGACCGGAGGCGGACGAGCTCCGGAATGTCAGCTTCTGTTGCTGTTCGCGTCATGACGTACAGGCTGATGTAATGGGCTTGTGCACCTCAACCCTTACGGCGCGGACGTGGTGAACTTCGCCGCGGAACTGGCGAACCGCCCACCGGCGAGCGCCCATGAGCTCGCCGACCGCTGCCGCACGGCCGGCCTGGTGCTGGAACGCCCCGTCCAACCGTCGGATCTCGACCAGACCCTCGCCGTCATCGACGCCTGGACGAAGATCGTCGACGCCCCGGGCGAGCGCGAGAAGGCCGGCCTGGTCAACGAGATGCTGGCCCGGTCGGCCGCCTATCCCCGGCTGACCGACCACGCTCATGGCTGGCACCTGCACTATCGCGACGACCTTCAGCCGCTCGGCGCGGTGCTGTTCGCGCTGATCTCCGTGGGCACGGCGCTGCACCTCGTGAGCCGGGGCATGGACCGGCTCGGACGGTGTGCCGCCGCCGATTGCGAGATGATCTTCGCGGACACCTCACGCACCGCCCGGCAACGTTACTGCTCCCAGCCGTGCGCCAACAGGGACGCGGTACGCCGCCACCGCGCCCGGCAGTCCACGCCCGGCACCTGACCGGCCGGCAGGCGACGGCGGCTGATGATGTCGCCCCGCCGGTCGCGGCCTTGTTCCAGGACGCTGCCGTCGCGGCCGCCTCCGCGGCCCATCCAGCCGCTCCTGGCGCGGGCCCGCGTCAGGGGTGGGCGTGGCGGTTGAGGCCGAGGGTGGCTATGAGGTCCTCGTGGAGTTCGAACCAGACGCGGTGGCAGGAGTCGACGTCGCTGCCGTCGACCCAGGAGCCCTCCCCGCCCCGGACGCGCGCCAGGGCCGCGGCGAAGCGGGTGTCGTAGCCGCCGAACCGGGCGAGCACGCCGGTCAGCCGTTCGGCGAGCGGGGCGAGCGCGCGGCCGACGACGGTGAGCTCGTGGAGGATCCGGGCGTCCCAGGCGGGGTCGGAGTGGTCGTTGACGGCGAGCCGGTCGCGGCCGTCGGGCCGGAGTTGCCAGTCGGTGCAGGCACGCAGCAGCAGGGCGTTCAGCGGGAGGAACTCGCCGTAGACCTCGCGGACGACCTCCGCGCCGCCGGCGAGATCGAGCTCGGCGGCGAGCCGGCGCTCGTCCTCGGCCTTGCCCGCCTCGCTCAGCGACCAGCCCCCCGTGCCGGCGAACTCGCTGCGCGTCACCCAGCCGCACGCCTGGGCGTCGAGCAGTTCCTCGCGGGTCTCGGCCGCGCCGAGCCCGTACCGCCGGGCGATCACCGGGGTGTCGGCGTAGCCGGTGACACGTACGGCATGCAGGACCAGGAGGTCCTGCGGTGAGTTCCGGGTCATGAGCCCGCCTCCTGCCGCGTCGTCAGGCGGGTGTAGTGCTGCTGGCACGCCTGCGGCGAGTTGAACCCCATGGCCTGCGCCATCTGCGCCCAGGTCAGCCCCGCGCTCCGGGCCGTGAACAGCAGGGCCGACTCGATCGCCTCGACCTCGGCGCGCGCGGCGGGCAGGAAGGCGAGCGCGCTCAGGATGTCCTCCGGTTCGAGGACGGCGCCGCGCCAGAGGGCGAAACGCGCCAGGTCGACCGCCGACGGCGGCACGGGCGGTGGTTGCCACGGACGGGGTTCGAGAGCGTCCGCGCCCAGGTCCAGCAGGCGGCGGCGGGCCGCCGCCTCGCGTTGGGCCTGGAGTTGGTCGGCGTTCGTGGTGTCGGAGAGGTCGTGGTTGCGTGGCATGCAGGACATGATTCACAATCGGCGGAACATCGTCAACATTTTGTTGAAAGGCGGGGCGGATGTTCGTACCCCTCAAGGAGGCCGTCGCCGGGACCTGTGGGGGCAAGGCCGGCGCGCTCGGCGCGCTGCTGCGGGCGGGCCTGCCCGTCCCCGACGGCTTCGTCGTCCCGTTCGGCGCCTACCTGGCCGCCGTCAGCGATCTCGACCTCGGGCGGTACGCCGCCGAGCCGGACGCCCAGGACGCGGCCCGCCGGGCGATCGAGGCCGGCCCGGCGCACCCCGGATTGACCGCCGCGCTGGGACACGCGCTCGGCGAACTCGGCGACGCGCCCATGGCCGTACGCTCGTCGGCGGCGGACGAGGACACCGGCCAGACCTCCGCGGCCGGCCGGTACGAGAGCTTCCTCGCCGTACGCGGGGCCGCCGTGGTCGCCGACGCCGTGCGTGCCTGCTGGGCCTCGTTGTTCTCGCCGCGCGCCCTCGGCCATCGGCCCTTCGACGACCTGAGGATGGCCGTCGTCGTCCAGCGTCACCTGGACGCCGAGGTCTCCGGGGTCATGTTCACCCCCTTCGAGCCGGACGACCCGGCCGAGATCGAGGCGTCCTGGGGCCTCGGTCCCAGCGTCGTCGGCGGGACGGTCACCCCCGACGCCTACCGCGTCGCCGCGGACGGAACGGTCACCCGTACCGTCGCCGACAAACGCACCCGGCTCGATCGGGACGGCGACCGGCTCGTCGTCCGCGACGTGCCCGCCGAGGCCCGGGAACGGCCGGCGATCGACGACGACACCGCCGTACGGCTCGCCGGGCTGGGCAGGCGGATCGCCGCCGAGCGCGGCGGGCCGCAGGACGTCGAGTGGGCGGTCGCCGACGGCCGCCTCTGGATCCTCCAGGCCCGCCCGATCACGGCCGCCCTCCCCTCACCGGCCCAGGCAGGTCCGGCGGGCGGCGGGGAACGTGGGGCGGCTGATCGAGATGAGGTGCTGGCGGGGACGCCGGGGAGCCGGGGAGCCGTCACCGGGATCGCGCGGGTCGTGCGGGGGCCGGACGACTTCGCGCGGGTGCGGCCGGGCGACGTGCTCGTCTGCCCCTTCACCGATCCGGCCTGGACGCCGCTGCTGCGCATCGCCGCCGGCGTCGTCACCGAGACCGGCGGCGTGCTCTCCCACGCGGCGATCGTCGCCCGCGAGCACGCCATCCCCGCCGTGCTCGGCATCCCGTACGCGACGAGCAGGCTCCGCGACGGCGCCGTCGTCACCGTGGACGGCACCGCAGGCACCGTCACGCCGGCCAACGCGTAACCGACCATCCCTGACGAAAGGAGAAGGGAGGCCGACCCCGTACGGACGCCGCCTCCCGACCGCCAATGGCGACCCGACACCTCTACCTGGCCCGGCACGGCGCCGCCGACGCCTTCGGGCAGCTCACCGACGCCGGCCGCCGGCAGGCCGGCCTGCTGGGCGAACGGCTGGCCGGCAGGCCGGTCGACGCCGTGTGGCACTCCCCGCTGCCGCGCGCCGCGGCCAGCGCGCGCGAACTGGCCCGGCACCTCCCCGGCGTGCCCGTGGCCGAGGCCGCCGAGCTCATCGACCAGGTGCCCTACGTGCCCGGCCCGGCCGAGACGCCGCAGTCCTGGGTCGGCTACTTCGACGGCTACGACGAGGCCGAGGCCGCCGCGGGCCACAGGCTCGCCAAGGCCTTGGTGGCCCGGTTCGCCGAGGCGCCCGGCCCGGCGGCGGACGGGCCCCCGTCCGACACGCACGAGGTGCTGATCACGCACGCCGGGCCGATCGCCTGGCTGGTACGGCACGCGCTGGACGCGCCGCCGGCCCGGTGGCTCGGGTTGAACAGCGCCAACACCGCGCTGACGATCATCGAGTACCGCACCGGCCTGCCGCCGACGATGGTGATGTTCAACGACCTGAGCCACCTGCCGGCCGACCTGCGCTGGACCGGCTTCCCGCAGGGCATGTGGCCATGAGGCAGGTGGCCCATCACCGAGGTGAACCGGTCAGGAGATGCTGCGTCCTTCCACCGCGTCGAGCACCAGCGGGCTCGGTCCGGCGTCGCCGCGTACGCCGAAGCCGTAGCGGTAGCCGGCCCTGACCTCGGGGTCCGACAACTTGGGCAGGTGTTCCAGCGTGGCCGCGGTGACGAGCTCCCAGCCGGAGCCGGTGTCGGCGTACATGGCGGCCCGCTCCCCCACCAGCGACAGCGCGAAGCGGCCGCCGTCGGGGATGGTGACGCCCTGCTTGACGCCGAAGACCGCCAGTCCGCCCGGCACCTGCGGGCCGCGTACCTCGAAGCCGGCGAACTTCTGGGTGTTGACGTAGAACGCCGCGATGTCGGTCTTGCCGTCCTTGACCAGGCCCGTGTAGACGGTGTCCATGTCGGTGGAGTCGCCCTGGAACTTCTTGACGGTGATCGCCGTGGCGAACGCCGGGTTGCGCGGCGAGAC
This sequence comes from Nonomuraea sp. WAC 01424, assembly GCF_003947315.1. Lineage (NCBI taxonomy): Bacteria > Bacillati > Actinomycetota > Actinomycetes > Streptosporangiales > Streptosporangiaceae > Nonomuraea > Nonomuraea sp. WAC 01424. The sequence continues at coordinate 40,394 of NZ_QHHZ01000004.1, read as the reverse complement.
GCCCGACGACAGCAGCCCGAACCAGGACGCCGACGGGTGCCCGGCCGACAGCGCGCCGCCCGCGTACGTCACCTGCGGCAGCTCCTTGGCCTCCGGCTCCACCCGGTGCGCCTGGTAGTCGCCGGGCCGGTCGAAGCCGTCGGCCAGCTCCTGGTTGGCGAAGGCGTCGGGGGCCGGCGGCACGTACGCGGCCTGCGGCGGCAGCCGGAACGTCACCCGCCGCGCGTCTCCCAGGTAGGACGCGCACACGACCGGGTACTCCTGGTCGGCGGGCGCGTACGCGGTCAGCGCGGTCTCGAACGTGCGGCTCTCGCCCGTGCGCAGCCCGGTCACCCGCAGCGCGGACGGGTCCACGCCCACGCCGTCGCAGGCGGACAACGTGACCTTGCCGGCCATCGGCAACACGTCCCGGTTGGTGACGGTGAAGGTGACCTTCGAGCCGACCCGGCCGCGTTCGGCGGTGGACGCGCTCACCTCGACGTTGCGCCGCTCCAGGCCGGGCACCGCCGCCGCGGCCAGGCTCAGCCGGTCGAGGTCGTACGAGCCCGCCCAGTCGGAGCCGACCGAGCCGCGTACCCACACCTTGACGCGGGAGATCGCGGCGCGCGGGGCCCAGCGGGACAGGTCGAGCGTGAGCCGGTTCCAGCCGAGCGCCGGGTCGATCGTGCCGGTCCCCTCGGCGACCGCGCCGCCGCGGCCGTACGCGCGGACCTTGGCGGTGAAGACGTTGCCCGGCTTGAAGCCGGCGGCGGCGTCGGCCGGCACCCGGACCGACACCGACAGCTGCGGCGTGCGCGAGGCGTCGAGCGGCGTGCCGAACAGCACGTCCGCGCCCTTGTACGACTTGGCGTACCGCGACCAGCCGGGCAGGTCGCGGTCGAAGCGCACGCGCAGCGCGTGCCCGCCCTCGACGGCCAGGCGCTCGACGGCGGCGGCGTTGTCCGAGGGCCGCCAGCCGCCGGTGTCGGTCTCGAAGCCGGAGATCACGCGCTCGGCCACGGGCCGGGCGCCGAGCTGGGTGCCCACCACGGCGGGCGGCTTCCTGACGGCCAGCTTGGCGGGGTCGAAGCCGGGGATGACGTCCTTCCAGTCGGAGATGCCGATGATCTTCTTGGCGAACTCGGTCACCTCCAGCGACCGTTCGGTGTCGATGGCGGCGAACACCTCGTGCAGCGGCTTGCGCTCGCCCGCGTTGGAGGGCGCGCTGTGCTCCTCGTCCCACGTCCACAGGCCGAGCCGCAGGCCGCCCTCCTGCTTGTGGTCGACGTGCCGGTGCAGGATGAAGGAGTCGATGCCGTCGGCGAAGGCGATCTTGTAGTAGGCGTAGGCGTAGGCCGCGGCCTGGAGCTCAAGCTCCTTGGCGGAGTAGTCCTGGGAGTTCAGACCCTGCTCGGAGAGGATCACCCGCCGCCGCTGTCCGCCGTAGGTGAGGTGGTCCTGGGCGAGGTAGCGCGGCAGCAGCTCGATGTTCTTGAACGTGATCCGCATCGTGTCGAAGCTGTCCGTGGCGGTCTTGTCGTTCCAGAACGCCGGGTTGAACAGGTTCTCCGGATAGGGGTGGTAGGCGATGTTCCAGTCGAAGTCACCCTGGCGCTTGGTCAGCGCGTTGAGCCCGTCGACCACGTCGCGGCCCTTGTAGGTGTACTTCGGGTCGTCGTTGGCCGCGCCCGTCCAGAAGTGCGTCAGCGAGGTGTAGACGCGGGCGGCGGCGTCGGCCTTGCGCACGGCCTGCCAGGTCAGCCGCATGGCGCGGGCGTACTGGTCGAGGAACACGTCGCGGTCCTGGCGGCCCATGTTGTACCAGAACTGCTGGGCGTCGATCTCGTTGCCGACGATCCAGCCCCACGCCCGGCCGTAGCGGCCGTCGGCCTGGCTGTAGCGCTGGGCGAAGAACTCCATCGCGGCGGTGAAGTGCGCCTCGCCCTCGGCCGTCTTGGTGTTGAACGCGTACACCGTGCCCTTGCCCAGCTCGGCGTCGGGGTGGATGAGCGTGCGGGCGGCGGAGTTGGGGGCGCCGCTGTTGTAGACCAGCACGATCATGTTGACCAGCACGCCGTTGTCGGACAGCGGCTTGACCTGGGCGTCGAGCCCGGCGACCGCGCCACGGTCGAAGTAGTACGTCTTCCCCTGCGAGACGAACTCGATGGTGTTGCCAGGGGCGCCGGGCCCGGCCATCATGACGGAGTCGAGCGCCAGGTTGATGCCGGCGTGCTGGACGCCGATCTCCTCGGCGTCGTCGGTCATCTGAACCTGAAGCCCCTTCTTCCCCGGTATCTCGGGATAGGGGGTCCGGTTGGCGGCGGCGAAGCCGAGCTTGTCGGCGTAGTGCACCTCGCCGAGCGGCCCGTCCGCGCCGACCGCGAGGAACTTGTCGTAGAGCCGGTCCTGGTCCCCGTCCATCCGGGGCACCTCGACGCGGAACTCGCCGGCCTCGACGGTCGCGACCGGCTTCTCCCCGGCGGGTGTGTTCTGCCAGGTGTCCAGCGCGTACAGCTCGGCCGGTCCGGGGGCGGTGCCGGTGACGACGATCGTGCTCTCGCCGACCTCGACACCGCTCACCCCGCCGGTCTCAGCGCCGGTTCCCGCGGACGCGGGCCCGCTCACGGCCAGCATCGGCACGGCCAGCGCCAGGGCGATCAACATTCGCATGGTCATCTCCTACTTGGCCCAGTCCTCGTCGCCCCAGGCGTTCTTCTTGATCCCGGCCTCGATGCCGCGCTTCCACCACTTGTCCAGGTCGGTCAGCTCCTCCTCCAGCGAGCGCCGGCCGAGCAGGTAGCCGTCGAACACGTCGCGGAAGGAGGTCCCCTCCGGGCCGCCCGGCAGAGCCACCACCCGGAACGGCTTGCCCCACTCGCCCTCCAGCAGCCCGGCGGTCTCGGCCGACGGCTCGACGCCCTCGATGGCGGGCAGGCCGCCGGTCGCGTCCAGCCAGGGCTTGATCGCCGGGGAGCTCATGTACTGCAGGAACTTGACCGCCGCCGCGTACTTCTCGCCCTTGACGGTGGAGGGGATCATGTAGCTGGTGCCGCCGATCGAGGCGCCGTAGCGGGCCGGGGCCTCCGACGACAGCGGCGTGCTCTCCTTGGTGATCGTCGGGAACGGCATCGTGCCGAGCGGGAACTTCGCGTCCGTCTTCAGCGCCTCGACGGCGAAGTCGGTGCCCCACGACATGGCGGCCTTGCCGGAGACGAAGTCGCGGTAGCCCACGGTCGCGCCGCCGTCGGCCACACCCGTCCAGTTCGGCGTGCCGCAGTCGAAGAACTCCTTGTAGATCTTGAGCGCCTCGGCCACCTCGGGGGTCTTGGTGGTGAGCGTGCCTTCCTTGATGGCCTTGCTCATCGACTTCTCGGTCACGGTCGGCGCCTTGCCGGGCTTGCCGGTGGCGTCGAAGAAGTTCCAGTCGTCGTAGTACTTGTCGATGAGCTGGGTGCTGACCGCCTCCCACGTCCAGCCGGTGGCCAGGCCGCCCTTGTCGAGGGCGACGGGGTCGTAGCCGGCCGCCTTGAGCTTGGCGCAGGCGCCCTTGAAGTCCGCCCAGGTGGCCGGGGGCCCGTCGAGGCCCGCCTTGGCGAAGGCGTCCTTGTTGTAGAACAGGCCGATGGCGACCAGGTTGAACGGGACGTACTCCAGCTTGCCGCTCTCCTTGCTCAGCGCCTTGGAGACGCCGGGGCCGTAGTACTCCTTCCTGAAGACGTCGATCCAGCGCTGGTTGCCCGCCACGTACGGGTTGGGCTTCTGCAGCTCGTCGTCGAGCGCGTGCACCTCGTGGGCCTTGTGCGGCGGCTGGTTGAAGACCAGCTCGGGCGCGGTGCCGGCGGCGAGCTGGGTGGTGATCGTCTGCATGAAGCCGTCGAGGGGCAGCACCTGCGTCCTGACCTCGATGCCGGGTTCGCGCTTCTCGAAGGAGTCGACCAGCGCCTCCCATGCCGGTCCGAAGCTGCTGCCGCTCGCGTTCCACTGGTTGGGGCCGGCCAGGGTGATGGTGACCTTGCCGCCGCCGTCCGGGGCGTCCGTCCCGCCGGTGCCGAGCAGGCCGCAGCCTGTCAGCGCGAGCAGCATGGCCGAGGCCGCGAGCCCGCTCTTGGGGGGTGTTCTCATCGGGATACGGGTCCTTTCTAATTGATACGTTTCAATCGAGCACGCGGCTCACTTGCCGGAGACGATGCCGCCCTGGATGCCCGCCAGGAACCACTTGGACAGGAAGGTGAACAACACCACCAGCGGAAGGCTGGCCAGGACGTAACCGGCGAACAGCGGCCCCCATTGCTGGGCGTTCTGGTTGGCGAAGAAGGCCAGCCCCGCGGGGATCGTCCGGTAGGTGTCGGTCTGCACGGTGAGCAGCGGCCAGAAGTAGTCGTTCCACACGCCCAGCACGGTCATCAGCGCCACGGTGCCGATCACCGGCCGGGCCAGCGGCAACATGAAGGCCAGGAACAGGCGGACCCCGCCCGCGCCGTCCACCCGCGCCGCCTCGAACATCTCCTCGGGGATCTGCGCCATGTACGTGCGCATGACGACGATCCCGAAGACCGTGTTCGCGGTGACGTGCGGGATGATCAGCACCAGCCGGCTGTCGAGGATGCCGAGGTCGCGCATCAGCACGAAGAGCGGGATCAGGCTGGTGATCGAGGGCACCATCAGCAGCGCCGCGACCATCCCGAACAGCACGCCGCGCCCCGGGAAGCGGTAGCGGGCGAACACGAACGCCGCGGCCGGGGCCAGCACCATCGTCCCGGCGATGGCCAGCACCGCCACCACGAACGAGGTGAACAGGTACGGGCTGACCTGCTCCCAGGCCGCCGCGTAGTTGTCCAGGTGCAGCGGCCAGGCCGGCGACCAGTAGCTGGCGAAGAACTGCTCGTTGTCCTTGACCGAGGCGGCCAGCATGAACAGGTACGGGAACAGCCCGGCGAACGCCAGCACCGCCAGCACGCCGCCGGCCACCAGGTCGGTCCTTCTGGTACGGCTCACGATCCGGACCTCCTGCCGAGCATCAGCGCGACGAGGCTCACCCCGAGGGTCAGCGCGAACAGCACGGTGCCGAGCGCGGCGGCGTACCCCCAGCTCGTGTCCACGAAGGCGGCGTCGAGCATGCGCAGCACCGGCACCTGCGTGGCGTTGTCAGGCCCGCCGCGGGTCATGATGTGGGCCTGCATGCCGTACTGGAGCACCGAGATCACCGCCAGCACGAACAGCAGCTTGACGTCGCGGAACATCATCGGCAGGTCGATGCTCCAGAAGCGGCGCAGCCGGCCGGCGCCGTCCACCTCGGCGGCCTGGTAGATCTCGGCCGGCACGTTCTGCAGCGCCGACAGGAAGACCAGGAACGGCAGGCTCGCCACCCACGGGAAGCCGATCGTCATCAGCGCGACGAGCGCCGTGCGCGGGTCGCCGATCCAGTTGCCGGCCAGCCCGTCCAGGCCGGTCGCGCGCAGCAGGCTGTTGACGACGCCGTCGCGCGGGTCGTACATGAACTGCCACAGCAGCACGTTGACCACGGCGGGGAAGGCCAGCGGGAGGATGAGCAGGGTGCGGAAGACGAAGCGCAGCCGCTCACTGGACAGCGACATCACCAGCTCGGCGGCCAGCAGCGGGAACACCCACATGAGCGTGACGGCCCAGACGAAGATGATCCCGACGTTGCGGAAGGAGGCCCACCACAGGTCGTCGCCGAGCATCGTCAGGTAGTTCTCCAGGCCGACGAACGGCGAGTCGAAGCCCGGCCGCCACTCGTACAGCGAGTGGATCATGCCGTTCAGCGCCGGGTAGTAGGCGAACGCCGCGAGCAGGGCGAAGGTGGGAAGGAGGACGAGGTAGACGCCCCACGGGATCCGGCGGCGCGCTTTCATGCTGGTCACGATCGAACTGCCTCTCAGCCGTCACAGGGTCCGGAACGCGTACGAGCCGGAGCCGACCCGGTAGACCGCGTCCCCGTCGTCGAGGCGGTCGAAGGTCACGCCCGCCGCCTCGCCAGCCGGCCGGCCGCCCTCGGTCACCCGCTCCGGCGGCGCGGGCACGTGCACCTCGGCCCGGGTGTTGGGCGGCACGACCACGTCCAGGGCGAAGCCGTCGTCGGCCAGCCGCCAGGAGATCTCCACCTGGCCGTGCCGGGTGCGGTGGGCGGTGCGCGCCCAGCCGATCCCGCCGCCGGGGCGGGGGCGTACGACGATGTCGGCGTAGCCGGGCGAGCCGGGGGCGAGGCCGCCGACCGTCCGGTACATCCAGTCGCCGACCGCGCCGTAGGCGTAGTGGTTGAAGGAGTTCATGCCCGGGTCCTGGAGGCCGCGGTGGTGGCTCCAGGAGTCCCAGCGCTCCCACATCGTCGTCGCGCCGCCGTGCACGACCGGGTAGAGCCAGGACGGGAAGGTGTCCTGCGTCAGCAGCCGGTAGGCCACGTCCAGCCGCCCGGTCGAGGTGAGGGCGTCCAGCAGGTACGGCGTGCCGAGGAAGCCGGTCGACAGGTGGCCGCCGCGCGCCTCGATGTCGCGGACCAGCCGGGCCGCGGCCCTCGGCAGCTCGTGCTCCTCCAGCAGCCCGGCCGTGATGGCCAGCACGTACGCGGTCTGCGTGCCGCTAGCCACCACGCCGGGCCCTTCGACGAAGGTGGCGCGGAAGGCCCGCCGTACCCGCTCGTACAGCTCCAGGCAGGCCCGCTCGTCGGCGTCGCGGCCGAGCGCGGCGGCGAGCCCGGCGAGCTGCCGGGCCGACAGCGCGAAGATCGCGGTGCCGACGAGCCGTTTGGGGGTCTCGGCGCCGATCGACAACCAGTCGCCGAACCCCTCCTCGGGGAAGATCCCGCCGTCGGAGCGTTTGTCCAGGTACGCCAGCCAGCGCGACATCGGCTCGAAGCAGGCCGCGACCAGCTCCGCCTCGCCGCGCAGCCGGTGCAGCGCCCACGGCAGCTTCACCAGCGCGTCGCCCCAGCCGGGCGAGCCGGCCTCCTTGGGGTTGGGCGACAACCCGCGGCCCGACAACACGTCGGGCACCACGTGCGTGACCGCGCCGTCGTCGCCCTGCGCGGCGATCACGTCGGTCAGCCAGCTCCGCAGGAACGCGGCGGCGTCGTAGTTGAACAGCGCGGTCGGGGCGAAGGCCCAGATGTCGCCGGTCCAGCCGAGCCGCTCGTCCCGCTGGGGGCAGTCGGTGGGGACGGCCAGGAAGTTGCCCCGCTGCCCCCACACGATGTTGCGCTGGAGCCGGTCGAGCCGCTCGTCGGAGCAGGTGAACTCGCCCGCCGGCTCCATCGCGGCGTAGGCCACCCGGGCGGTGACCGCCTCGGGGGCCGCGCGCAGCCCCGAGATCTCGGCGTAGCGGAAGCCGTGGAAGGTGAACCTCGGCTCGAACGTCTCGGCCTCCTCGCCGCGCGGCAGGAACTCGTCGGTCGCGCGGGCCGAGCGCAGGCTGGCCAGGTGGAGCCCGCCGTCGTGGTCGAGCACCTCGGCGTGCCGCAGCACGACCGGGCGGTCGCGGGCGGCGCGGACGGTGAGCCGGACCCAGCCGACCAGGTTCTGCCCGAAGTCGGCGATCCACACACCGGGCCGCTGCTCCCACAGCGCCACCGGCTCGATCTCCTCGTGCACCCGGATCGGCGGCGCGACGGAGGCGGTCAGCCGGCCCGCGGGCGGGCTCACCGGGACCGCGGGCGCCCAGCCGGAGTCGTCGAACCCGGCCGCCGTCCAGCCGAGCGGCTCGGCGGCCAGGTCCTGGCGCTCGCCGTTCTGCAGGTCGGCGTACCGGATCGCGCCCGAGCCCGCCCGCCAGTCGGCGTCGGTGCGCAGGCGGGTACGGGTGCCGTCCTCGTGCAGGATCTCCAGTTCGGCGCGGAAGGCCAGGCGGCGGCCGTACTGGAAGGAGCCGAACCAGCTGATGTTGCCGGCGTACCAGCCGTCGGCCAGGACCGCGCCGATCGTGTTGTGTCCCTCCGACACCAGGGCCGTCACGTCGTAGGTCTGGTATGTCACCCGATCGCGGTAGTCGGTCCAGCCCGGGGCCAGATGGTCGGCGCCGACCCGGGTGCCGTTCAGGTGGATCTCGTAGACGCCGAGCGCGGTGGCGTACAGCCTGGCCCGGCGCACCGGCGACGGCACGCCGAACTCGCGCCGCAGGTACGGGCTCGGCCGGTCGCCGACCGGTTCGCGGCCCAGCGGCGGGTCGCCGTGCAGCCCGACCTCCTCGGCCAGCCGCCAGTCCGCGTCGTCGAACCCGGGCTGCTCGAACCCGTCGCCCGGCCGGTCCTCGGCCCGCCACCGGCCGCCGGAGGTGACGGTCACCGTGCTCTCGCCGGCCACGGGCACGAGCTGCGGGAGCGCCGGCCGTCCCTCGACCACGACCTCCAGCCGTACGCACAGGCCCGAGCCGGTGGCCCTGATCGCCAGCACGTTCTCGCCCGAGGCCACCAGGTCGCCCGCGTCGGCCACGAACGCCCCGTCCCGCCGCTCCCCCGCGACCGGCGTGCCGTTCACGTACGCCTCGATCTCGTCGCCGCCGCCGATCACCAGCCACGCCGACAGCGGCCGGGCGCCGCCCGGCACCGAGAACCGCGTCCTGAACGCCCCGGACGGCGAGTCCGAGGGCCCGAGCGGGCCGGCGACCCAGATGCGCGGCACGTTCTCCAGCGACGGCAACCGCTCCGAACCGGGCACCACCGGGGTGCCGATCCAGCCCGCCATCCATCCGCCGGCCTCGCCGAGCCCGGTCTCGAACCAGTGCGCCGGGCTCCAGCCGGACCACTCACCGCTCTCGTCGGCCACCTTGACCCGCCACTGGTAGCGCGTCCTCGGGCGCAGCTCCGCGCCGCCGTACGGGAGGCCGTACGTCGCCGCCGAGGCCACGACGCCGCTGTCCCAGACCGGCTCGGCCCCCTCATCAACCGGGTCGCACTCCTGCCCCACGACCAGCCGGTACGCGCTCTGGGCCCGTCCCCGTCCGGCCCCGGTGATCCGCCAGGAGAACTCCGGCGCGCTCACGTCGAGGCCCAGCGGTTCGGCCAGTCCTTCCACGCGCATGTCGGTCACGGCGAGATGCATCAGAGGGGCTCCCCGAGTAGTTGAAACATTTCAAGCACTGGGCACGGTAGGCATCCCGAGGTATTCCCGTCAATGCCTCGGAACCAGATGCTCACATCACGGACGTTCGACTGAAACATTTCAACCAGTAGACTGGCAGTCTCTGCCAGGTGATCAGAAGGGGCTGTCCACCGGTGACCGACATCCTCAAGCCGGCCGGGCGCCGCCGGCTCAGCATGGTCGACGTCGCGGCCCATGCCGGCGTGTCCGTGGGAACGGTCTCCAACGTGCTCAACCGGCCCGAGCTGGTGGCCGAGCGCACGCTGCGCCGGGTGCGTGCCTCCATCAAGGCGCTCGGGTTCGTGCCCAGCGCGCCGGCCCGGCAACTGCGCGGCGGCTCCGGCCGATCCGTGGGCGTCATGGTGCGCGACATCGGCAACCCGTTCTTCAGCGAGGTGCTGCCCGGCATCGAGACCAGGTTGTCGCAGGAGCAACTGCTCCTGGTGTTGTGCAGCTCCGGCGACTCGGCCGAGAAGGAGGCCCACTACCTGCAGATCCTGGAGCAGCACCGGGTGCCCGGCATCCTCATCACACCCGCCGGGCCAGACATCTCCCATCTGGTGGAGCTGCGGGCGCGCGGCGTCGGCATGGTGCTGCTCGACCGGCCGGGCGCCGACGCCCAGCTCTGCGCGGTGGCGGTCGACAACGTCAGGGGCGGCGAGCTGGCCGGGGCCCACCTGCTCTCGCTCGGCCACCGGCGCATCGCCTTCCTCAACGGGCCGCCGATCGTGCGGCAGTGCGCCGACCGGCGCGAGGGGCTGAACCGGGCGGTGCGCGCCGCCGGGCTCGACCCGGACGAGGTGATCACCGAGGTCACGCTGCCCGCGCTGACGCCGCGTGAGGGCGAGGCGGCGCTGGAGCGGCTGCCCGCGCGCAAGGGGCCGACGGCGCTGTTCTGCGTCAACGACACGGTGGCGCTGGGGGCGCTGCGCGGGCTGGAGCGGCGCGGCGTGCGCGTCCCGCACGACATGGCGGTCCTGGGCTACGACGACGTGGAGTTCGCCGAGCTGCTGTCGCCGTCGCTGACCTCGGTCCGCCAGCCCAAGCACCAGCTCGGCCAGGCGGCGGCCGAGCTGCTGCTCACCGACGCCCGCGGCGACGTGAACCACTGGCACCAGGAGATCGTCTTCCAGCCGGAGCTCATGGCCAGGGCGTCGACCGTCCCTCAGTGACGTTTCAAATCGGGCTGCCGCAGGAAATCGGGTCTTGCTCGGCGAGCTTCTGGGCCTCATTGTTGAGACGTTTAAATCCAGGAGGTCCCATGCGTTGGGTTGCCCGTCTCGCCGCCGCCCTGTTACTGCTCCTTCCCGCCGCTCCAGCCGTCGCGGCCGCCGCGCTGCCGTACCCGGTCCGGTCCGACTACCGCATCAAGGGTCTGCAACCGGATTTCTGGCCCGACAAGAACGAGATCGCCGGCAACAACGCCGGCGGCGTCGCCATGAACCTCATCTGGGCCGAATGGGAGCCCAGCGTCAAAGCGCCGCCGTGCGCGGCGGGCGCGCAGGAGTTCGGCGGTCGCTGCTACACCGTCAATTCCGCCGTCGACGCCGCCATCAAGGACTGGACCGCCCGCGGCCTGGTCGTCACCGCCGTCGTCTACGGCACCCCGGCCTGGGCGCGTCACACCCGTCCCTGTACGCCGGCCGCCCCCGGGTTCGAGAAGTTCTGCGTGCCCGACGACCCCGCCGAGTACGGCCGCTTCGCCGGCATGCTGGCCCAGCGCTACGACGGCCAGCACGGCAACGGCCGCATCGCGGACTTCGTCGTCATGAACGAGGTCAACAGCAACACCTGGTTCGACATCGGCTGCGGCCAGGGCACGGCGTGCGACACCACCGCCTGGCTGGACGCCGTCGCCGCGAACTACAACGCCGCCTACGACGCGGTCATGGCCCAGCAGTCCACGGCGAAGGTCCTCACCTCGCTCGACCACTACTTCGGCACCGCCTACGACCAGCCGGCCGCCTACGAGGCCAAGCTGTCGGGCATGACCGTGCTCAAGGGCCTGGCCGCGCGGGCGGGCAACCGGGCCTGGCGGGTCGCCTACCACCCCTACCCGCCCGACCTGCTGGCGCCCGGGTTCTCCGCCGACGACTTCCCGCGCGTCACGTACGGCAACATCGGCGTGCTGGTGGGCTGGCTGCGGCAGCAGTTCCCGAACACGCCCTCGGCCTGGCAGGTGCAGCTCACCGAGAGCGGCGTGAACTCGTTGTCGCCCTCGTCGGAGGCGGCGCAGGCGTCCCAGCTGTGCAACACCTTCCGCAACGTCCTCGGCACGCCGGGCATCGAGAGCTACATCTGGCACCGCATGAGCGACCACCCGGACGAGACGGCCGCCGGCCTGGGCGTGGGCCTGCGCCGTACCGACGGGTCGGCCAAGCCGGCCTGGTCCACGTGGGCGCTGGCCAACCGGGCCGACCTGTCGCCGCCGCAGCTGTCGTGCGGCTTCGAGCTGCTGCCCCACACCCAGCTCCGCCGCGGCTACCAGTCGAGCAAGGGGCACGTCGCCAGCTCCCGGCTGCTGCCGCCCGGCTTCACCCAGGAACGCGTCTGGAAGCTGCTGCGTAACCAGGCGGCCGGCACCGTGCCCCTGTACGAGTGCAAGGTCGGCGCGCACACCATGCTCACCCGCGACCCCGGCTGCGAGGGGCAGTTCCCGATGGGCCCGGTCGGGCACATCTACACCAGCCAGGTGTCCGGCACCGTCCCGCTGTACCGGTGCCGGGCCGCCGGCGGCGACCACCTCGTCACCGACCAGTCGACCTGCGAGGGCCTGACCCGCGAGCAACTCCTCGGCTACGCCCTGACCTGACCCTGACCTGGCTGACCGGGCCGGTGGCCGTCCGCGCGACGGCCACCGGCCCGGCGGCTACCCGGTCTTACCGGGTCTCGCGGGGCGGATCAGGGTGAGGTCGTCGACGTCGAAGTTCGCCCCGGTGAACACCAGGTACAGCCGGGCCGTGCCGGCCGGGACGCCGGTCAGCGCGGTGGAGACATCGGCGTAGGACTCCCAGCCGCCGGTGTTCGGCACGGTGACCGCGCCGAGCACCGGGCCGGTCGGGGACCCGGCGCGGATCTCGAAGCCGCCCGACGGTCCGGGCGAGGCGACCCGGGCCCTGACGGCGGTGACGCCGGTGAGGTCCACGTCGTAGGCCGCCCAGTCGCCGGGGTTGACGTAGCCGAGCACCGTGCCGCCGTGCGCGGGCGCGTGCGGGTACGTGGCCACGCCACTGGCCTGCGCCCAGGTCTCCGCCTGGACGACGGTGTCGCCGGTGGGCGGGCCGAGGTCCTTGATCCGGATGTTGCGGAACGCCACCTCGTCGCCGTCGCCGTGGTTCTGGATGCCGATGTGCCCGTTCCTCAGCGAGCGGGCGGGGTCGGTGTTGGTGAAGTCGTTGATCCGCACGCCGTTGAGGAAGACCTGGAGGCGCTCGCCCTCGACGCGGATCTCGTAGGTGTTCCACTGCCCCGGCGGGTTCAGCGCGGCGTCGCGGGCGGCGGTGTCGGCGGCCTTGAACCCGTAGACCGAGCCGGTGGTCCGGTCAGGGGCGTCGGTCGCGTCGATCTGAATCTCGTAGCCGTTGTCCACCGCCGACGCCGGGTCGGTCGAGGGCGGGAAGCCGACGAAGACGCCGGAGTTGTCGTCACCGGCCAGCTTCCAGTCCAGTTTGAGGGAGTAGGAGGTGGTGTACTCCTTCGCCTTGTACCAGAGCAGGCCCATGCCGCCCTGCGAGGTCAGCGTGCCGCCGGCGTTGGCGAAGCTGCCGGGACCGGCCTGCTCCCAGCCGGTGGTCGAGCCGTTGTAGAGGGCGGTGTACCCGCTCTCGGGGCGGCAGTCGGCCTTCGCCTCGCCGGTGGCGTAGGCCAGGCCGCCGCGCAGGTGCTGCCGGAAGGCCGGCTCGGCGAAGGACTCCGCGGTGTGCCCGCCGCCGGTGTAGAAGGACCGCCCTCCGTCGTACGGCTTGCACCAGGCGATCGGGTGGTCGGCGCCCATCGTGCCGCCCGAGTAGGTGGACTCGTCCAGGGTGGCCAGTACGTGGGCGCCGGTCCTGGCGTTGGTCCGGTAGTCGTACCATTCGTCCGTACGCTGCCAGGCGGCGTCCAGGTGGGCGGTGGCCGGGTTCGCCCGGTCCTCGACCTTGACCGTCGCCTTCTGCACGGCCGGGTGGGCGGCGAACCAGGCGCCGGCGAGGCCGCCGTACCAGGGCCAGTCGTACTCGGTGTCGGCCGCCGCGTGCACGCCCGCGTAGCCGCCGCCCGCCTTCACGTACGTCTCGAACGCGGTCTGCTGCGCGGCGTCGAGCACGTCACCGGTGGTGTTGAGGAAGACGACCGCCTTGTAGGCGGCCAGGTTCGCCGCCGTGAACGCGGCCGGGTCCTCGGTGGCCGTCACGGTGAACCCGAGTTCCCTGATGGCCTGCACGCCCGCGGCGATCGAGTCGTGCCGGAACCCCGCCGTGCGGGAGAAGACCAGGACGGCGGCGCCCCCGGCGGCGGGGGTCGCCGTCGTGAACCTCTGGCTCGCGCCGCCGGTGCACGCCCTGATGACGAGCTGGGCCGGGTCGGCGGCGTCGAGGCACTTGCCGAGCGCCTTCAGCGCGCCGCCCTCGGCGGTCCACTTCTGCGCGCCGGTGCCGTTGCAGGTCCAGATCTGCACCTTGGTGCCGTCGGCGCTGTTGGCGCCGGCCACGTCGAGGCACTTGCCGAGCGCCTTGACGGTCTGGCCGTCGATGAGCCAGCTCTGGGCGTTCGTGCCGTTGCAGGTGTAGAGCTGCACCTTCGTGCCGTCGGCGGTGGCGGCTCCGGCGACGTCCACGCACCTGCCGTCGGCGGCGTGGATCGGGCCGACGGCCAGGGCCGCCTTGTCCAGGGTGAAGTCGTCGAGGGCGAACGGCGCCCCGGCGCCGCCGGTGAAGACCAGGTAGAGCGTGGTGGTCGCGGCCGTCGCGCCGCTCAGCGGGGCCTGCACGTCGGTGAAGGTCTCCCAGCCGCCGGTCACCGGGACGGCGGCCTTGCCGAGCAGGGGTCCGGTCGGCGAGCCCGCGCGCACCTCGATCGAGCCGCCGACGCCGCCCGAGGAGACCCGCGCCCTGAACGTCCTGGCGTCGTCGAGCCGGTAGGGCTGGAAGGCGATCCAGTCGCCGTTGTGCACGTCGCCGACCGTCTTGCCGCCGTGCGCGGCCGCCTTGGCGATCTGCGAGACGCCGGACATCGTCGCGTAGTGCTCGGCCTGGCGGTGGCGCGGCTGGAGGATGTGCTGGGTGTGGGTGGTCAGGCCGCCCTTGTCGGTGTACTCGGCGTCGAACACGGCGAAGATGTTGGCCGCGTCGTCGTGCTCGCCGTCGGCCGGGATCGTCAGCTCGCCCGAGCAGCCGTTCTTGGAGGTGATCTGGTGGCCGTGGCTGTCGTGGCCGAGCACGTACGTCATCTTGACCTTGGCGCAGTCGACGGCGGTGTCCTCGGGGTCGGTCACGGTGATCGTGAACGGCACGGTGTCACCCCAGGTGAACAGCGTTCCGGGGGCGGGCGTCCCGATGGTCACGGTGGGGGCGGTGTTGCCGGCCGTGATGACCACGCTTGCCGTGCCGGCGTTGCCCTGCGGGTCGCGTACGGTGAGCGTGGCGGTGTACTCGCCCTCGGTGGTGTAGGTCTTGGAGGGGTTGGCCGCGGTGGAGGTGCTGCCGTCGCCGAAGTCCCAGGCGTAGGTGAGGGCGCCGCCCTCGGGGTCGGCGGACCCGGCGCTGGAGAACGCCACGGTGAGCGGGATCTTTCCGGAGGTCTTGTCCGCCCCGGCGACCGCGACCGGCGAGCGGTTCCTGTCCTTGATGTACTCGACGCGGTAGAGCGCGGAGTTGGCGTCGCCGCCGAAGTACCCGGAGCCGTAGTCGAGCACGTAGAGCGCGCCGTCGGGGCCGAACGCCAGGTCCATGACCTGGGTGCCGGTCCAGGGGAAGGCCGCCATCGCCCCGCGCGAGCCGTCGGCGGCCACGTCGATGGCCTTGATCCACTTGCGGCCGAACTCGCCGGCGAAGAAGTGCCCGTCGAGGTCTTGAGGGAACTTGACGGCCGAGTTCAGGGCGGCGTCGTACCGGTAGAGCGGGCCGCCCATCGGCGACTCCGAGCCGCCGCCGAACTCGGGCGGTGAGCCGGCGTCGCCGCCGTACCTGATCCAGGCGGCCTTGGCGGGCGGGAGCTTGGCCAGGCCGGTGTTACGCGGCGAGTCGTTGGCCGGGCCGCCCGCGGCGCAGTCGTACTTCTGGCCGGAGGGGCCCGAGGGGAAGGTGTAGTCGTTGTAGGTCTCGGTCAGGGTGTTGGTCCCGGTGCAGTACGGCCAACCGTAGTTGCCGGGCCCGGTGACGCGGTCGAACTCGACCTGCCCGGCGGGCCCGCGGTTGGGGTCGGTGCTGCCGGCGTCGGGGCCGTAGTCACCGACGTAGACCACGCCGGTGGCCTTGTCCACGGTCATCCTGAACGGGTTGCGGAAGCCCATGGCGTAGATCTCGGGCCTGGTCTTCGCGGTGCCCGGCGGGAAGAGGTTGCCCGCGGGGATCGTGTAGGTGCCGTCGGCCGGGTTCACCTTGATACGCAGGATCTTGCCGCGCAGGTCGTCGGTGTTGCCGGCGCTGCGCTGGGCGTCGTAGACGGGGTTGCGGCCGGGCCGCTCGTCGATCGGCGCGTAGCCGGCCGAGTCGAAGGGGTTGGAGTCGTCCCCGGTCGACAGGTACAGGTTGCCCTGGGCGTCGAAGTCCATGTCGCCGCCGACGTGGCAGCACATGCCGCGGTCGGCGGCCACGTCGAGCACGGTCCGCTCGGAGGCCGTGTCGAGCGTCCAGTCGGCCTTGACGGTGAACCTGGCCAGGCGGTTGACGCCCTGCCAGGCCGACCAGTCCGTGCCGGTCGCGGGCGCGTCGCCGGCCGGGGTGCTCAGGCGGGGGGCGTAGTAGAGGTAGATGGTCCGGTTGGTGGCGAAGCCGGGGTCGGCGGCGACGCCCTGCAGGCCCTCCTCGTCGTGGGTGTAGACCGGCAGCGTGCCGACCACGGCGGTCTGGCCGCGGGCGTCGGTACGCCGCAGCGTCCCGTCGCGCGCGGTGTGCAGCACCGACAGGTCGGGCAGCACCGCCATGGTCATCGGCTCGCCCATCTCGGCGACGCCTTTGGCCAGCTCGACGCGCTGGTAGTCGGCCGGGTCGATCACGGCGTGGGCCTGTGCGGGCGCGGCCACGGTGAGCGTGGTGAGCACGGTCGCGCCCGACATGGCCAGGAGTAAGGCGCTGGTCCGCGCCACCCATCGGGAGGCACGGCTGAACCTGCTGGGGGACATCGCGGAGGTTCCCTTTCACTTGGGGGGTGGGCCGGGAAGGAAAGGCTTCCATTGGCTGACGATCGAAGAACCTTCGTAAATCCGGAGATTAGAACCGGCTTTTGATGATTGTCAACGAAAGTCCGCCAAGTCCCAGACGTAACGGTCCTCCGGAACGACGAAGGCCGCCCCGGCCCTGGACGAGGGCGGGGGCGGCCTTCTGGACGTTCAGCCGGCCAGGCTGCTGTCCACCGCGTCGGGGGCGAGGACGTTCTCCAGCACCATGACGGCCGCCCCCACGACGCCGGCCCGGTCGCCCAGCTCGCTGACCTGGATGCGCAGGTGCTGCGTGGCCAGCGGGAGCGAGCGCTTGTAGATCGCCTCGCGGACCCCGGCGAGCAGGTGTTCCCCCGCGTCGGCGAGGTCGTCGCCGCCCTCGATCGCCGCCGGGTTGAAGAAGTTCACGATCGTGGCCAGCACGTCGCCGATCTCGCGGCCCGCCTGGCGGACGAGCTGGGCGGCGTCGCGGTTGCCCGCGCGCAGCAGGGTGACGACGTCCCGGCCGCCCTGGGCGGGCACGCCCGTCGAGGAGATGCGGGCGGCCAGCGCGGCCCCGCCCGCCAGGGCCTCCAGGCAGCCCACGTTGCCGCAGTGGCACAACACGTCGTCGCCGGCGGTGGCGACGCGGATGTGCCCGATGTCGCCGGCCGCGCCCTGGGCTCCCCGGTGGAGGCGGCCGTCGGAGATCACGCCGCAGCCGATGCCCGTACCGATCTTGACGAAGACGAGCTGGCCGGCCTCCTGCCGGCCGGCCCGCTGCTCGCCGAGCGCCATGATGTTGACGTCGTTGTCGACGAAGACCGGCGCGCCCAGCCGCTCCCCCAGCCACTCGGGCACCGGGAAACGGTCCCAGCCCGGCATGAGCGGCGGGTTGACCGGACGTCCCGTGGAGTACTCGACGGGCCCCGGCAGGCGGATGCCCGCGCCGCACACGTCGGCCAGGTCGCGCCCGCTCTCCTCCAGCAGCTCGGCGAACGTGCGCGCGAGCCGCCCGAGCGTCGCCTCCGGACCCCGGCCGATCGGCACGTCGGCGGTCCGCTCGGCCAGCACCGCGCCGCCGAGGTCGGTGAGCGCGACCCGCTCGTGCATGACCCCCAGGTCGGCGGCCAGGACGAGCCGCGCCGTACGGTTGAAGGCGAACATCGCCGCCGGACGCCCGCCCGAGGACACGACGTCGTCGGCGGGCAGCACCCAGCGGTGGCGCAGCAGCGCGTCGAGTCGTTGCGAGACCGTGGAGCGGGCCAGGCCGGTGAGCTGAACCAGCTCGGTCCGGGTGCGCGGGGGTCCCTCCCGCAGCAGGGAGAGCAGCGCGCCGGCCCCCGCCGTCGCGCCGTGGAGCGTGTCCAGAGTCAACACCAGCCTCTCCGCCGATGACGGCAGCCACTTCAGAGGCTTCCAAGTCTATCTACGACGGCAAAAACCATACTTATGGCTGACCATCGGCAAAAGTGATGGAGCTAGGACGCCAGCGGGAGCCGCAACACGAACCGGGCGCCGTCCGGGTGATCGGCCACGAAGAGGTCGCCCCCGTAGGCGTGGGCGATCTCGCGGGCGATCGGCAGGCCGAACCCGGAGCCGCCGGAGTCCAGGGCGCGTGCCTGGTCCTGGCGGTACAGCCGGTGGAAGATGCGCTCCCGCTCCTCGCGCGGGATGCCCGGCCCGTCGTCGACGACCTCCAGCACCGCGTACGGCGGGGCGGCGGCGACCACGAACTCGATCCTGCTGGTGGTGTGGCGCTCGGCGTTGGCCACCAGGTTGGACAGCAGCCGGGCCAGCCGCACCCGCGAGGCCCGGACGACCACGTCCTGCTCCAGCCGGGTGACGACGGCGGCGCTGGGCGGGTGGGTGTCCAGCTCCTCCACGACCAGGCGGGCGAGGTCGACGAGGTCGGCGCCGGGCGGCGGGGCGGTGTACAGGCGGGCCAGGGCGAGCAGGTCGCCGACGATGTCGTTGAGGCGTTCCGCGTCCCGGTGCAGGCTGTGCAGGGTCCGGCGCAGGTCGGCTTCGGGGTCGGACAGCGCCTCCTCCAGCTCGGTCAGCAGGCCCGTGATGGGGTTGCGCAGGTCGTGGGCGGCGTCGAACACGAACCGCTGCTGGTGCTCGATCGTCTCGTGCAACATCGAGACCTTCTGCTGCTCCTGGCGGTAGGCCTGGTGGAGCAGCGCGTTCGGCTTGAGCGGGCCGGAGACGCGCCCGCCGGGCGGGACGTTCGCGGGGCGTCCGCGTTCGAGGGCGCCGGTGATCTCGCCGAAGACGACGACGATCGTGCGCACCTCCCCCGCCGGGTCGAGCACGGGCGCGTTCGTCAGGCGCCAGTGGCGCTGGTCGGGCGGCTCCCAGTCGTGCCGCAGCAGCGGTACGACGTCGCCGACGCCCGTACCGGCCACCCGCTCCAGCGAGGCGCGCAGCTTCGCCGCCCCGGACCCGCTCAGGTCGCCGAGGACCGGCGGCTCGCCCAGCAGGCCGCGGCCGACGATCTCCTCCCGGTCCTGGCCGGTCATCCGCAGGTACGCGTCGTTGACGGCGAGCACGACCTGCCCGCGCGTGAGCACCACGCAGGGACACGGCAGTGCCTCGAATGCCGCCTGGTAGTCGACCGACGCTCCCATCACCGGGTCCCCCTCAGCCGCCATCTACCCTCACAGGGCCCTTGACATGCGGGAACGCCATCCGGTTGTCATTCTCATTCTCGATAGTGATAACGTATGAAACGTGAGGATCTCGACAGAGCGCTGGGCCGAGCTGGCGCTGCATCCCGTGCGCATCCGCATCCTGCGCGCCGTCGCGGGCGGCCACCGTACGGCCTCCGACCTGGCGGGCCTGCTGCCCGACGTGCCGCAGGCGACGCTCTACCGGCAGATCGCGACGCTGGCCAAGGCCGGGCTGCTGGAGGTGGTCGAGGAGCACAAGGTCGGCGGAGCGACCGAACGGGTGTACGCGGTGCCCGAGGGCGGCGTCACCCCGTCCCCCGAGGCGCTGGCCTCGGCGACCCCGGACGATCACGCGCGGTGGTTCACCGCGTTCGCCGGGAGCCTGCTGTCGGAGTTCTCGCGCTACCTCGACCGGGATCACGTCGACCTGGCGGCCGACGGCGCCGGCTACCAGCAAATGGTGCTGCACCTGGACGACGAGGAGTTCATCGCTTTCGCGCAGGGGTTCGCCGAGCTGGTGCGGCCGCTGCTGGCGAACGAGCCGGGAGGAGGGCGTACGCCACGGCTGCTGGCGACGGTCCTGCTCCCCCTGAAGGAAGGCTGAGCTGTGGCGACGGTAATGGTCAACGAGGGTCGGGTCACCATCGGACTCGGCCGCTGGGAGCGGCTGCTCGCCGGTCGCGGCGGGTACGTCTTCCCGCTCGAGGCGGTGCGGGAGGTGCGGGTCGCCGGGGAGCCGCTGCGCGTTCCGCGCGGCGCGCGGCGGGGGCTCGCCGTGACGGGTCACACCAAGATCGGTGTGTGGGGCCTGTACGGCGGCCCGCGGCAACTCGTGTCGGTCACCCGCGACGTCCCGGCGGTGCATCTGCTGCTGGACCGCGCCGCGGCCGGCGGCGAGTTCGACGAGGTGGTCATCTCGCTCCCTGACGCGGCCCGGGTCGCCGCGACACTCCGGGCCGTGGTCGCGTGACCGGCGTCGAGGTCCGCGACCTCACCAAACGGTACGGCTCCTTGACCGCGGTCGACGGCCTCAGCTTCACGGTCAGGCCGGGCGCGGTCACCGCGTTCCTCGGCCTGAACGGGGCCGGGAAGACCACGACGATGCGGATGATGGTCGGCCACATCACCCCCACGCGCGGCGGCGTGACCATCGGCGGGCGGCGTTACCGCGACCTGCCGCGCCCGACCACGGTGGTGGGCGCGATGTTCGACGCCGCGTCCTTCCATCCCCGGCATTCGGTCAAGGACCATCTCCGGATATATGCCGCGATGGGCGGTCATCCTGACGGGCGGGTCGACGACCTGCTGGGCCTGGTGGGCCTGGCCGGGGCCGCCGGGCGGGCGACGGGCGCCCTGTCGACCGGCATGCGCCAGCGGCTCAACCTGGCCACCGCCCTGCTCGGCGACCCGCGCGTGCTGCTGCTGGACGAGCCGGGCAACGGGCTCGACCCCGAGGGGGCCGCCTGGTTGCGCTCGTTCCTGCGCGGGCTGGCCGCCGAGGGCCGTACGGTCCTGGTGTCCAGTCACGTGCTGGCCGACGTGCAGCAGGTCGCCGACGACGTGGTGGTCATCGGGCGAGGGCGGCTGCTGGCCGCCGGGCGCCTGCGGGAGTTGTGCGGCGCCGAGCCGGACGTGCTGGTACGCACCCCCGACGCCGCCGGGCTGCGCGCGGTCCTGGTGGCCGAGGCCGAGCTGGTGGAGCTGACCGGGCCGCACGACCTGCGGGTCCGCGGCCTGGCTCCGGCGCGGGTGGCCGAGCTGGCCGCGGCCCACGGGCTGCCGGTCCGGGGCCTGACAGCCGAGCAACCGACCCTGGAGCGGCTGTTCCTCGGGCTCACCGGGGCGGCGGCATGAGGGCCTTCGTCCGGGCGGAGTTCCGGCGGCTGCTGGCCACGCGGATGTGGTGGGCCATGCTGCTGGTGGCCGTCCTGCTCGGGGGCGGGCTGATCGGGCTGCTGGCCGTCGTCGGGCCGGAGAACTTCGAGCCGCCGATGCCGGGGCTGCACACGGAGGCGGGGGTGCGGGCCGTCCTGGGGTTCCTGGGGTTCACGGCCTTCGTCCCGGCCGCGGTCGGCACGCTCGCCGTGACGTCGGAGTACCGGCACCGCACGGTGAACTTCACGTTCCTGTTCGCGCCGGACCGGTGGCGGGTGCTGGTGGCTAAGCTCGTCACCTACGCCGTGGCGGGCCTGGCGTACGGGCTGGTCCTGGCCGGGTCGGCCGGCGCGGCGCTGTTCGGCGCGGCCGCGGCCCGCGGCGTCGGGCTCGGGCTGCCCGCCGCGACGATCGTGGAGCTGCTGGCCCGGCTGGCGGTGGCGATGGCGGTCTACGTGGTGCTCGGCGTGGGGCTGGGGGCGCTGCTGCGCCACCAGGTCGCCGCGCTGTGGGTGGTGATCGGCTACCTGTACGGCGGGGAGCTGCTGCTGATCATGATCCCCGGGGTCCGGGAGCTCTACCCGTGGCTGCCCGGGGGCGCGACCTCGGCGCTGACGGACTTCACCGCCGTGGCCGACGCGCTGGCCGCGCAACTGTCCAGCGAGCCGGTACGGCTGCTGTCCCCGGCGGCCGGAGCCCTGGTCCTGCTGGCGTACGCGGTGCTGGCGAGCACGGCAGCCGTCCTGCGGCCGTTGCGCCGCGACGTGGCCTGACCGGGAACATTCGTCCAATCCGGCGGGCGGCGGGGGCGGCCACAGTGTCGTCATGAAGACTTCCCTAGAGGTCCACACCTCCGCCGTCCGGACGGGCGCGCGGCGCGCGGGAGGGCGACGCAGGCGCCGCCTCGTCGTCGCGGGCCTCCTCCTGGCCGTCGCCGGGCTGCTCCTGGTGAACACGCTGACGGTGTCGGGCCAGGAGGCCGCGGCCACGGGCGAGTCGATCGTGCCCGTCGACGGCGGCGGCCTGTACGTCCGCCAGGACGGCCCCGCCGGCGCCCCGGCGCTCGTGCTGATCCACGGGCTGGCCGGATCGACCCGCTGGTGGGACGTGGCCGGCCACTCCACCGGCGGCTCGGTCGCCACGGCGCTCGCCGAGCAGCGGCCCGGCCTGGTGAGCGCGCTCGCCCTCATCGACGCCGGGCCCCGCCTCGACGCCTTCATCTCGGACGGTTTCGTCGGACAGTTGCTGTTCGTGCCCGTCGCCGGGCAACTGCTGTGGCGCCTGCGCACCGTCGAGCTGCTGCCCGGGGTCGGGCACTCCCCCATGCTGGAGGAACCGTCCCGGACGGCGGCCTCTCTCCTGGCCTTCACCACGGCCCACGACGTCCGGGCGGACGCGACGGCCGGGTGAGCCACGGGCGCGAGGGCCGGGGTGCGGTCCTCACGCCCGTGGCCGGGGATCAGAACATGCCGCCGAGGAGGTCGTCCAGACCGCTCTGGTCGATCCAGCGGGTGACGCGGGCGCCGGTCTCGGCGATCGTGCCGGTCCGCGTGTTCTCCGGTTCGACCTTCTCGGGTCTGAAGATCTGCTTCTCACCCTGTCCGGAGCCGCCGGGCCTGGTCAGGCTGGGCGGCGGCGGCCCGTCCGGGTACATCCTGCCGTCGCGGTAGACGGTGTAGGACTGCGTCGGCTGCCTGGTGCCGTCGTTCCGGTAGACGTGGCTCGGACGCGGCTGCGCCGGCTGCCTGCTGGCCTTCGGGGGCGACTGCCGCTGCACCGCTCTGTGGCTGGTCGGACGGCGTGCCGGGCGCTGCGCGGCCTCGGCGCGCCGGGCCCGCTCCGCCCGGTAGCGGTTGCGCGCCCTGGCCGCCGCCGAGGCCCGCCGCTTCGCCGCCGCCTCGGCGGCCTTCCTGCGTGCCTCTCTCCTGGCCGCCGCTGCGGCCCTTCTCCTGGCCGCGGCCGCGGCCGCCTTCTTGGCCTTCTCCGCGGCCTTCTTCCTGGCCGCGGCCAGCGCCTTGCGCTTGGCCGCCGCCGCGGCCTTCTTCTTGGCCGCCTCCAGCGCCTTCTTCCTGGCCAGCGCCGCCGCCCGCCGCTTGGCCGCCGCGATGGCCGCGCGCCGCGCCGCCGCCCGCGCCGCCGCGAGCGCCGCCCGCCGGGCCGCCGCCTGGGCCAGCTTCCTGGCGATGATGCGGGCCGCGATCCGCGCCGCGATGCCGACCGCGATCCAGAACAGCTGGCCGTCGGGGTCGCTCATGGTGACGGGGCTGTTGTTGGCGTAGGCGTAGGCGTTGAGCTGCTGCGGGTCCTCCTCGTCGATGATGGGGTCGACCGACAGGAAACGGCCGTTCTTGGGGTCGTACTCGCGGGCGCCCAGGTGGACGAGCCCGGTCGTCGGGTCCTTGGTGCCGCCGACGAAGGCCCGTTGTCCGGGCCACCATGGCGGCGGCGACCCCCGGTCCTCACCGAACGGCGTCATCCGCCGTACGGCCAGCTCCCCGGTGCCGCCGTTCACCGCGGCCTGCGCGGTGCCCTGGTGGTCGGCCGCCAGGAAGTACACCTGGTTGTCCGGCGTACGGACCGCGATCGGCTCGCCGTTGATGGTGTAGTAGCGGGTCTGCTCGACGGCGTCCTTGGCGAAGTCGAAGCGCAGCTCCATGTCGTCCACGTACAGGGTGGCGTCCGTCGGGGTCTTGCGCAGCAGGCGGTCGCCGTCGGCGTCGTAGACGAACGACGTGGTCTTGCCGGCCTCGGTGACCGACTCCAGGTTGCCTTCGGCGTCCCAGACGAGGGTCTGGTCGGCGGTGCCGACCTTGCGCCGGGTGGTGTTGCCCGCCTCGTCGTAGGTGAACAGGTCAGCGCCGATGTTCTGCACCGCGTGCGGCTGCTTGGCCCCGGCGGCCGGGTAGGCGGAGGTGCGCACGGTCTCGGGCGCGCCGCCCCAGGCGTGCTTGGTCTCCTTGATCCGGTTGCCGGTGGCGTCGTAGCCGTAGCTGACCGCGTACGGGGCCACGCCGCCGATCTTCCCCGAGGTCGGCGTGCCGCTGGCGCAGTCGTCGGTGGCCGTCCACGCCGAGGTCATCCGGCGCAGGTGGTCGTAGGTGAAGCACTGCGTGTCCTGGCCGCCCGCCTTCTCGGCGATCTTGGTGATGTTGCCGGCGGCGTCGTAGTCGTAGTTGAGGTCGAGGTCGGTGGCGGCGGCGCCTTCCCTGTCCAGCCGCATCCTGGTCAGCCTGCGGGTGGACTCGTCATGGGTGTAGGTGAGCCAGGTCTTCTTGCCGCCCGAGCCCAGCTCGTACTGCAGGGTCTCGCCCAGCTTGGAGTAGCGGGTCGCGGTCACGTACGACGACAACCCGCTCACCTTGGTCGGCTGGCTGAGCTCGTCGTAGGAGTAGACGACCGACTCGGCCTCCAGTCCGCCCCCGGCCGGGAAGCTGACCGACTGCACCTGGTCGTCGAGGGTGTAGCGGGTGTTGAGCACGTACGAGCCGGCCAGCTTGCCCTCCCGCGCGGGGACGGTCACGGTCTCGCGCAGCGTGCGGTAGTCGGCGTCGATCGCGTTGATCTCCGCCACGTACGCCTGCCCGCCCGCGTACCGGACGCTGGCGTTCATGTGGCCCTTGGCCAGCGCGTCGTACTTCCACTCGGCCAGCAGCGTGCCGGTGGCCGAGCCGTCGCGCAGTTCCTTCTTGCGCCCGAGGTCGTCGTAGACGTACCAGAGGGTCTTGCCGCGGGAGTCGGTGGTGCTGACCAGGTCGTCGGCGTCGTTGTACGTCATCGTGGTGACGCCCTTGTCCGGGTCCTCCGTCTTGATCTCCCGGCCGCGCACGTCGTAGTTGTGCCGCCACACGTTGCCCGCCGGGTCGGTGACGGTGGACAGGCGCCCGGCGCGGTCGTAGGTGTACTTGGTGGCCTCGTACGCGCCCGTCGGGGTCGCGCCCTTGTACTGGCGCAGCTCGATCAGGCGGTCGTCGGCGTCGCCGATCCGGGTCGTGGCGGTGCCGCCGGCCGGCGGCGTCACGTGGACGCGGTCGCCCTCCTGAGTGGCCGAGACCCGGTACTTCTCCACGCCCTTGGCCTTGAGAGCCTGGGCGTTGACCTCGCCGGCGCCGTCGAAGAACGACACGACCTGCGTCGGCACGTCGGTGTCGGCGACCGCGAGCAGATCGGTGGCGGGCGTGCCGGTGGCGAAGTAGCCGGTGTTGGACTTGCTCACCTCGCCGAGCGAGTTGTAGTAGGTGTCGGTGATCGTGCGCCCGTCGCGCAGCGCGGGGTCCTGTGTCTGGTCGTCGCGGGGCGCGGGTTCCTGCGTCTGGCGCTCGCGCATGAGGCCGTCGTACAGCTCGTGGCTGACGGTGTAGCCGCCGTCGGCGCGCAGCGTCTTGGTGGTGACGTAGCTGGGGCCGTCGGTGCGCATGGTGTAGGCGAACTCGGTGCTGGGCGACTGCCCGGCCGCCTTGCTGCGGTCCGGCTGCCACACCTTGACCAGGCGGCCGAGCGCGTCGTGCTCCATGTCGACGCGCCGGTTGTTGGCGTCGACCTCGGCGACGGGCTCGCCCCAGGCGGGTTCGAGCATGGTGCGCTCGACGTGGCCGAGCTGGTTGGTCTCGACGACCTCGGTGGCCGGGGCGCCGGTCGCCGGGCTGTAGGTGGTGGTGGACCTGGTCCCGACCGGGTCGGTCTCGCTGGTCTCGCGGCCGTAGACGTCGTAGGTGTGGGTGCTGTCGGTGACGGTCGAGCCGTCCGCGGCGGCGAGCTGCTGGACGGTGGTCACGTCGCCCTTGGTGGGCGCCTGGCCGTACGCCTTGTCGTCGTACTGGACCCGCTCGTCGGAGATCACCTCACCGGCGGCCAGCGCCGAGACGGCGGTGCCGCAGCTCGCGGCGACCCTCTGGATCCTGCTGGTGTAGTCGAGCATCCAGGCGGTGTCGTTGCGGGCGTAGGTGTAGCGGGTGCACTCGTCGTCGTCGGCGGTGGCCAGGTCCCCCTTCTCCTCCACCTGCGTGAGCAGGCCCTTGGCGTCGTACGAGCGCTCCTCGCCGGTACGCCGCCACGCGCCGCCCGCCAGCGCCGTACGGGTCACCATCGACTTGGGCTCGACCACGTACGCGGTCTTGGTGACGCCGCCTTGCGTGGACTCGGCGGTCTTGAGCGACCACGGTTCCTCGGCGGTCGCGGTCAGGATCGCGCCGCCGTCGCCGTTGTAGAGGATCTCCTCACGCTCGAAGCCGGAGAGCTGGTCGAGGTCGTCCAGCTTGACGCCCTCGGTGTCGACGACCTGCGCGCTGCGCTTGGAGCCGTCGGCCTGCTTGTCGCCGTGCATGCCGCGGAAGTACCTGAACTCGGTGAGCGTGCGCTTGGTGTCCTGCCCGTCGCCCTCGCGCACCCGTACGCGGCCGAACCCGCGCCAGTCCGCCCACGTGCGCTGCTCGGGCTTGACCAGGATGTTGTCGGCGTAGCGCCAGGCCGCGCCGTCGAGGTACTCGTAGTCCTTGACCACGTTCGGGGAGCCCGCGACGCGGTCCACCTCGATCGTCTGGGTCACGACGTACTTGTGGAACCAGTCGGTGACCTCGCCCTCGGCCGGCGGCGCCCAGCGCTGCGGGAAGCAGAGCCGGGTGTTCTTGTCGGCCGCCGCCGGCACGTCGCCGGGCTTGCAGTCGGCCGCCGCGTAGTTGACCCGCAGCTCGCCGCCGCTCTCGTTGTTCACGGCCTGCACCCGCCACTTGACCAGCGGCGCGCGTCCTTCGTTGCCGTCCACCCGGTTGGGCAGCTGCACGCCGGTGAACGTGACCTTGGGAAGGGTGAGGGTGCCGCCCACGTGGCCGCTCTGCTGGAGCGAGGCCAGCCACAACGACGGGCTCAGGCCGTCGCCCGTGGCGGGGAACTGGTGGGCCAGCGTCCAGGAGTCCACCGCCGCGTACTGGCCGGCGGGGTTGAGGATCTGCGTGGTGACCTTGGCCAGGCGCTTGCGCGAGAAGAACGTCGGCGACAGGCGGTCGGTGCACTTGACCCCGGAGTCGCAGATCTGGTCGAACGGCACGTCCGGCCAGGACGCCGCGGTCTCCTTCTTGAGCTGGTCGGGGGCGCAGGTGATCGTCCCGGAGGGCAGGCAGCGCTCGGCCACGTCGAAGACCACCCGGGCCGCGGGCGACCTGGTGAACAGCTCGTTCTGCAGGTAGCCGTAGTCGATGCGGGTGAGGTACGCGCCGCGCACGTATACGGTGCCCAGTTCGGGCTTCATGTTGCGGCCGTAGTAGTTCTTCTCGTTCTCGTACCAGTACGTGGTGGCGTTGCCGTGGGTGTCGACCGCGTAGTCGAGGTTCCACCGGTAGCCCTGCTGGCACCAGGCGTTGGCCGGGGTGCTGGAGTAGCAGGGCTCACCGCTGTTGTTGCCGAACACCGGCACGGTCTGCACCGACTTGGTCTCCGGCTTGCCGGTCGCCCAGCCGGGCAGGCGGTTCAGGCCGAAGCTGTACTGGGTGCCGTCGGCGGTGGTGACCCGCCAGTACTCGCCGTTGTTGTCGCCGTTGGTGGCCCCGGTCAGGTACTCGACGCGGGTGCCGTCGTCGCGCTTGGGCCGCCACTGCTTGGAGGTGGCGTCCTTGACCAGCTCGACGGCGGAGTTGCCGAGCGACAGGGTGGCGTTCTCCTGGTCCCAGCACAGGTCGCCGGTCTTCTTGCCGTCGATCATGCAGGCCTTGTAACGGCGCTCGACGTAGCCGCTGGGGTTCAGCTCGAAGCCCTCCCCCACCCACGACGGCTGGTTGTTGGTGGAGACCGTACGGCCGTCCACGCTCTGGGAGGAGTAGTCGAGCGACAGGTCGGGCTCGTCGCCGCCCAGGGCGGGCGGCGTGCGCAGGCCGTAGCTCCAGGAGAAGTCGCCGGACTGGTTGCCGACGCTCCAGCTCGCCGAGGGGGCCAGCGAGGTGGCGGCGTGGTCGCCGGACGGGCCGGAGGCGGCGGCGGTGACGGCGTACAGGCCGGTGGTCTCGACCTCGGCGGTCAGCGTGCCGGCCTTGGGGTCGTTGTCGCTCTTGACCGGCTGCGGCGCGGCGCAGCCGGTCGCCGCGGCGTCGAGCGCGCACTCGGGCAGCTTGACGACGCGCAGGCGGGCGCCGTAGTCGCCGCCGGAGGCGTAGCGGAAGCCGGAGTAGTCGATCTCCAGCCGGGTCCTGCCGGACGCCTTTGCCGCCGCGACGCCCTGACCGGGCGACAGGCGCATCGCGACGCCGAGCAGGTCCGTCTTGAGCAGCTCGACCTTGACCGGGGTGGCGGCCGCCGCGGCCACGCCCTTGGCGGGGGCCAGCCGCACCGGGAACCCGGCGGCCAGCGTGGCGGTCGCCGTGCCGCCCAGCTCGGCCGTCTGCGGCGCGGGCCAGGCGACCGCGGGCGGGGCCTTCCACGCCCGTTCGGCGACGGGCTCGGCGAGCGGGCGCAGCACGGGCACCTTCCCGCCCTTGACCGGCGTCTCCTTCTGCACCGACGGCGCCTTGCGGGGCGCGGCGGAGGCGGGCATCGCGTACGCCATCGGCACCAGGAGCACGACCGCGAGCACGGTCGCCAGCCGGCGCGGCCAGGCGGCTTCGGGCGTCACGCCCTCGAAGCGGTTCCAGCGGGGATCGGGGGCGTCGGGTTCGTCGGCGGGCTGCTGAAAACGATTCCAGCGGGATTCTGGCAGCTCTAACTCACTGTCCACGGTTTCTCCCAGGGAGGGGCTACTGGGCTGCTAGCTGGGCTATCTGCTCGGCGCTGAGCACGCCGTCGTACGTGCGGACGTCATCGACGGTCCCCGGCCAGTAGCCGGTGAAGACGCCCGCGGTCCTGGTCCGGCCCAGTTGCAGCGGGCCGGTGGCGTTCCAGGTGCTCACGTGGGGAGTGACGGTGGTGGCCGACAGGCGGCCGTTGACGTAGACGCGCAGTTCGCCGGCCAGGGCGTCGTACACGCCGGCGATGTGCGTCCATTCCAGCGGGGCGGGTACGGCGTCGGAGCGGGTACGGACGAGGGCGGCGGCATCGGTGTCGGCGGCGGCCATGCCGAGGACCCACCGCCCCTGTTCCTTGTCGAAGCCGAGCTGGAAACCGGCCGCCCTGGTACCCGGCTGGGCCACGGCGGCGGTGTCCTTGGCGGGCAGGTAGTCGAGCTGGGTCCAGGCGGCGACGGTGAACCCGGACCCGGTGACGACCGCGGGCGCGGCGGCCTGGGCGTACCCGGTGGCGCCGTCGAGCGCGAGGGCGCCGTCCAGCCAGCCGGCCGGGCCGGTGGCGGCGCCGGCCAGCGTGGCGGGCGTGGCCCGGCCGGAGGAGTCGGCGGCCGACAGGCCGCTCCCGTCGTCCAGCTTCCAGTGGCCGACCAGCGTGGCGGCGCTGTTGACCAGGTCGGCGATCTCGTCGGCGAACAGCGCGCGGCCGTAGAGCCGGACCTCGTCCACGTCGCCGGGCCAGAAGTCGGCCGCCGCGCCGGCCATCCTGCCGCGGCCGATGGTCAGCGGGCCGGCGGCGTTCCAGGGCGCGGGGACGGCGACCGTGGACTCCAGCCGGCCGTTGACGTAGAGGGAGATCTGGCCCGCGGCCGAGTCGTAGACGCCGGTCAGGTGGGTCCACTCGTTCAGGCGGGGGGCGGCGGCCGACAACGCGCGCGCGACCGGGGCGGCGTCGGTGTCGGCGCCCGTCACGGCCAGCGCCCAGCGGTTGTCGGCCTTGGCGTACTGGAGGGAGAACGCGCCGGTCCTGCCGCCTTCCTGGGTGACGGCGGTGGCGGAGGCGGTGGTGCCGGTCAGGCGTACCCAGGCGGTGACGGCGAAGTTGCGGCCGGTGTCGGCGACCGGGCCGGTGGTCTGGGCGTAGGCGCCGGCCAGCCGCAGCGCCGAGCCGGTCCGGCCCGGGGTCCAGGTGGCGCCGTACAGGGTGGCGGGGTGGGTTCCGGCGGCGTCGGCGGCGGTGCCGCCCTGGCCCTCGTCCAGGGGCCAGTGGCCGGCCGGCGCCCGGCCGGCGTTGACGTTGAAGACGTACGTGCGGATCGGGCCGAGTTGTCCGGCGCGGTCCTTGCTGCGCACCGACAGGACGTTCGGGCCGTCGTGGCGGGGGGTGAGCGTGATCGCGGCCGTGCCGTCCTGGGCGGGCGGGATCTCGATCTTGGGGGCGGTGTCCAGGCCGTAGACGTAGGCGGCGACGTCGGTGACGCCGTTGGGGGCGAAGGTGAACCCGCCGGCCAGGCCGACGCCGTCGCTCCAGCCGTTCTCCGCGAACTGCGCCGAGGACACCTCGGGCTCCCGGCCGGGGGCGGTGGCGTCCACGGTCGCCTCGCACCAGGGGCTCCACGCGCTGTTGGCCTTGCCGTCCTCGGCGCGGACCCGCCAGCGGACCAGCGCGCCGTCGGCGTACAGGCTCTGCGGGACGACGGCGCTGAAGGCCGTGCCCGTCGATCCGACGGGGGTCAGGTACTCGCCCGCCTTCGTCCCGTCGGCCCGGTACCACTCGAAGCGGCCCCTGACCGAGTTGTCGACGTCCTTGAGCCGGGCCCACAGCTTGGGGGTGGGGGTGCTGATGACCGGCCGCCCGTCGCCGGAGACGCACGGGCCGCCCGGGTCGGACCAGGCGTCGGCCGCCACCGGGTCGGCGGGCAGCGAGTTGTACTCGATGACCAGGCTCGGGTTGTTGCGGAACTTCTTCCAGGCGTACTGGTCGGTCTCGCTGGTGGCGCGCAGGCCGACGGTGATGTTGGGCCACTTGTTGGCGGCGGCGTCCACGACCTGCGAGGTGACGTCGAACTCGACGCCGCCGGGCAGGCAGGCCGAGCCCCAGCCCTTGGCCACGTTCACCGTGGAGAGCTTCTTGACCCACTTCGGCTGGTTGCTCCAGGTGGTGCTCTTGCTGATCGTGTTGGTGGACCACGCCTCGACCGCGCGGGCGCTGCACGAGTACGACCACGTCTCGTACGTGCGCAGCGTGCCCTTGATGATCTGCTTGCCGTGGATCGTGGAGCCGGTGTTCATCTGGAAGAAGGAGCGGTTGGTCTGCGAGTTGACGTGCCCGACGCGGGCGACGTCGCTGGAGTTGAGGTAGTTGGAGCTGGGCCAGTTGCTCCACACGGCGGTCCAGGCGCCGCGCGCGGCCGAGAAGTACGGGTCCAGGAACACCGGGTAGCGCGTCTTGGGGTCGTTCATCATCGCGCGGTCCGGCCGCAGCCGCAGTTTCCTGCCTTCGAGCGAGACCCCCATCGTGGCCTGCCGGGCCTCGGGGGCGCGGCCCTCCTTGACCTCGGCCTGGCTCGGGGCGCCGGTCGAGTCCCACATCGTCGGGGTGGGCGCGATGAAGATCGTGCCGCCGGTCCGGTCGACCGCCTCCAGGTTGCCCGCCTTGTCCGAGGTGAGCGACAGGCCGCTGACCGACAGCGGGAAGTCCAGGTCGGGCAGCGTCCTCGCGGCGGCCCGCGTCTTGACCACCAGGACGTGGGAGAACCCGTCCACGTCGGCGGTGACCCGCAGGTCCACGCCCGGCAGCACCTCGGGGTAGGTGGCGGTGTCGCCGTTCAGGGTGGGCTTCGGCAGCGTGCCGGGCCAGCTCAGCTCCAGGGCCTTGCCGCCGCGGGACAGGCGGGCGAGCGGCTGGCCGAGGCCGCCGGAGAAGGTCAGCCCGGCCGCCGTCGCCACGGGCTCCACCGCGCCGTCGGGCCGCAGGCGGAGCGTCGTGTCCACGGGCACCCAGCCGGTGGCCTGGCGGACGCGGACGGGACGGGCGTGTTGTTCGAGGGTGAAGGTGCCGTCCGGGCGGGCGAAGACCTGGCGGGTCTCGCTCCGCATCGACTCGATCTCGACCGCCGCGCCCGTACGCCTGGCCGTCGCGACCGCCGCCTCTTCGGCGGCCGGGGGCACGCTCACCGCGGGCGTGCCCGCGTCCGGCGGTTCGGCTCGGGCGGGCGGCACCGCCGGAATCGTGAATGCCAAGAAGGCCGCGACAAGCCCACGCACAACCCGCATCGGTCCTCGCATGTCGACCAGAGGTCCGCGCGGGACCAGGTGATCTTCGATTGACGAACGGATTGTCACCCGCGTAAGTGCATACGTCTAGATCTTCTGGCGAATTTCGCCAAAAGTCGGTACACGTCTGGAAGGAACCGTCGCTACCCGCCAGTAGCCCTTCGCCGGGGACAGCCACGGCCCGGCCGCCGCGCCACCCGCTGCGGCGGCCACACCGAGGGCCACCAGTCCCTGGTCCGGCGGCAGGCGGTCAGCTCACGGCCTGGCCCGCTCGATGAGCGCCACGGCGGCGTGGGGGTCGGCGACCTGCACCACGAGCCGGGCGTAACGTTCGTCGGCCAGCTCGATGACCACGGCCTTGGCCGCGTCGTGCACGTCCCAGAAGACCTTCTCGCCGTTGAGGTGGAAGGTGCCGGCCGTGATGACGCCGGGCAGGTGCGCGCCGGGCGCGCGCAGCCCCTTGGGCTCGCCGACGATCCCCGGGTCGGCCGTGGCACCGCGCACGTTGGCCAGCGGGATGACCAGCCGGCTCTTGAGCGCCCACAACTTGTCCAGGCCCTCGATCTCCACGACCAGGTTCTGCCCGTCGATGCTGATCTCTGCCATGTTCGTACTCCTTACGCGTGTTGGGTGAGCCGGCGGGCCAAGGCGGCGCCGGCCTGGTCGATGTCGGTGCCCGCGGTGCCGGACCGGGCCCGCAGGCGGAGCCCGAGGACGGCCGCGGTGACCGCGAAGGCCAGGTTTTCCTCGCCGCCCTGGGCGGGGGGTTGCGGCCCGGCCGCCGCCCTGGCGGCCCGGTCGAAGGCGGCCAGCACCGTGGAAAGCTGATCGGCGACCTCCTGGTCCACCGGCGCGCGTTCGACCGCGGCCAGCAGCAGCAGGTTGAGCCCGACCTCGGCGGCGGGCTCGGCGACCGCCACGCGCAGCGCCTGGTCCAGGTCGCCGGCCCCGGCGACCTGGTCGATCAGCGGGGCGATGTCGTGCTCCAGCGACCAGCGCAGCGCGGCCTGGTAGAGCCCGCGCTTGCTGCCGAACGTCTTGTACAGGCTGTTGCGATGGACGCCGAGGTGGGTCACCAGATCGTCCATGGAGATGCCGTCGTAGGACCGGGTCGAGAACAGCTCTGCCGCCGCCCGGATCACCGTGACCTCGTCGAATCCTCTTGGTCGTCCCATGGGTCGATCGTAGCCAGTTTAGGAACAATCAGTCAAGAACGTTCGTTCCTCAATTCTGCGACGGGTCGTCGTACGGCTGGGCGGGCTCAGACCGCCTTGCGGACGCGTGAGGTCTCGGCGGAGAGCGGCTCGCCGTCCTGGCCGAGCGGGCGGAGCGGGGCGAGCTCCCGGCCCTGGTCGTCGACGAGGACGGAGTGGGTCTCGTCCGGGGCGAAGGCGTGGCGTTCGCCCCACTGGCGCAGCGCGACGACGGCCGTGAAGAGGTCCCGCCCGGCGGCGGTGAGCAGGTAGGCGTGCCGCCTGCCGTCGCCGGCGGCGCTCTTGGCCAGGATGCCGTGCTCGACGAGCCTGCGGAGCCGGTCGGTGAGGATGTTGCGGGCGATCCCCAGCCGCTGGTGGAACTCGGTGAAGGTGCTCGCACCATCCATCGCGTCGCGGACGATCAGCAGGCTCCACCGGTCGCCCACCAGGTCGACGGCCCGCGCGACCGGGCAGGACGGATCGGTCCAGGCGCTTCCCGCAGCGAGTGTGACGTCCACCGAACCCCTCCTCGATGAGTTGCAATCTGAAACCATTATGCCCTAACCTCCGATCGGTTGCACTTTGAAACTTATTGGAGGTTGTCATGCCGGCAGGATTGACCCGGCGGCAGCGGGTCCTGCTCGCCCTGGTGTGCGCCGTGGCGGTGGCGCCCGTCTACGGCATTCAGCCGGTCCTCCGGGCCGCCGGCCAGGATCTCGGGCTGACGGAAGGAGCGCTGGGATGGCTGGTCGCCGCCGGCCAGATCGGCTATCTCGCGGGGCTGGTGCTGCTGGTCCCGCTCGGCGACCTGTTCGACCGCCGCAAGCTCATCACGGCCCATCTGGTGCTCGTGGCGGCCGAGGCGGCGGTGACCGCCGTCGCGCCCGCCGGCGGCGTCGCCATCGCCGGGCTGGCCCTGGCCGGGCTGTTCGCCGTGGTCGTCCAGATCACGGTGGCCTACGCCGCCGCCGTCTCACCCGCCGCCGAACGCGGCCGTACCATCGGCACGATCACCTCGGGTGTCGTCGCCGGCATCCTCGGGGTGCGGATGGTCGCCGGCGTGCTGGGCGAGCTGGCCAACTGGCGGGTGGTCTACCTGGTCATCGCCGGGCTGTGCGCGGTGCTCGCGTTCGCCGTCCGCCGCACCCTCGACGCCGACGTCCGCAGCCCCGGCGCCCGGTACGGCGCCATGCTGTCCTCGCTGGGCCGGCTGGTCACCGGCGACCGGCTCCTGCTCAGCCGGGGACTGGTCGCCTTCTTCCTGTTCGCCTCCTTCGGTACGTTGTGGAGCGGGCTGGCGCTGCCGCTCGCCGACGCGCCGTGGCATCTCGGCACGACCGCGATCGGGCTGTTCGGGCTCGCCGGTCTCACCGGTGCGCTGGGCGCGGCCCGGGCCGGCCAATGGGCCGACCGGGGCCTGGCCTCGCGGGTCACCTGCTGGTCGCTGGCCCTGCTCACGGCGTCCTGGCTGCTGATCGGCCAGGCGGGGTGGTCGTTGTGGCTGCTGATCGCCGGCGTCATCGTCCTGGACTTCGCCGTGCAGGCCGTACACGTCAGCAGCCAGCACCTGCTGACCACGGCCCGCCCCGACCGGAGCAGCAGCGTCATCGGCGCCTACATGGCCTTCTACTCGCTGGGGTCCGCGCTCGGCGCGGTCACCACGACCTCGGCCTACAGCATCGGGGGATGGCCGGCCGCCGCCGTGCTGGGCGCCGCGTACGGCGCGCTCGGACTCCTCGTGGCGGTCCTGTCCAGGCGTCTGGCCACGCAGCCGCGGCCGCACGCCGAAGACCAGCCCGCCGTCTCCCGCTGACGGCCCCGGCTCAGGCGAGGTCGAGGATCGGCACGAGCTGCTCCTCCTCGTACGCCAGGTGCGCCTCGAGCTCGTCGACCAGCCGCTCGATCTCGGCGCGCACCCGCAGCGGGTCGTCACCCGACAGGGCCTGCCTCAGCTCCTCCACCAGCACGCCGATGCGCTCGTGTTCCCTGGACAGCCGCTCGATGGTCGGGGCGAGCGAGGGATGCCGTTCGGCCAGGGCCGGGAACATCATCAGGTCCTCGCCGGTGTGATGGTGGTGCAGCCCCTGGCACATGGTCAGGCAGTTGATCCGCAGCTGCACGCCCAGGCCGGGGCGGCCGGAGCCGGTCAGCTCCTTGCGGATCAGCGCCAGCTCGCGGCGGAAGCCGTCGTGCACCTGCTTGAGGTACGCACCGCCCGAGGACGCGTTCGACCGGGGCGGCCCCGGTTCCACCTTGAGCGCGACGACCGGGATGGTACGCGCGGTCCTGGCCTGGTAGTCGGCCCAGCCGGGATCGCTCTCCACGGCGCGGGCGAAGGCGGCGTCACGCTCGGCGCCCTCCAGGATCTCCGCCTCGACGTCGAAGACGAAGACGCCGCTCTCCACGGTGGCCCGGGGGTCGGCCCGCAGGTTGCGGTACCAGTGGGGATCGTGCGGCGCTCCCCCGGCGGAGGCGATGACCAGCATGCGCTCGCCGCCGTCGGGGAGGTAGCCGAGGGGGACCGTGTGCGGCCTGCCCGAACGGGCGCCCGTCGTGGTGAGCAGGAGCAGTCTCGCCCCCTCGAAGGGGCCGCCGACCTGGCCGTTGTTGGCGCGGAACTCCTCGATGACCTGCTTGTTGAAATCCACTCTTCTCCATGGTGTCGGTACTTGCACTGACATGCTGAATGGAGAAGAGGAACGGCGGGCCGCGGGCCCGCCCGGCGATCACGCGAGGGCCGGGCTGCTCTCTGGTTCGTGGCCCAAGGCCGACCCGGCAGTCACGGGGTCAGGCTACTTCATCAAGATTTTCTTCGCAAAGCGGGACGACACCGGCCTCGGAGGGGGGCAGGGGGCGCCGTCCCGCGCCCCCATCCGCTCCGGAAACGCTACTCGGCGTACGGCTGGTCCTCTCCCTCGGCGCTGTAGCCGAGGCTCCAGACGTAGCCGTCGGGGTCGGCGAAGGTGCCGCCGTACCCGCCCCACGGCAGGGCGCCGGCGGGCTTGAGGATCGTGGCGCCGGCCTTCTCGGCCTCGTCCATGATCTCGTCGACCCGCGCCTCGCTGCGGACGACGTACGTGAGGACGACCCCGCTGAAGCCGCTGCCCTCCGGGCTCAGGCCCACCAGGCCGGCCAGACCTTCGCGGCCGTAGAAGCCGACGGGCGAGGCGCCGTCGGACTCGAAGAACACCGAGATGCCGTAGTCGTTCTCGATCTTCCAGCCGAGCCCCTCGGTGTAGAACCGCTTGGCCCGGTCCATGTCCTGTACGGCGAGGAGGATCGAGCTGACGTGCGCCTTCATGTCATATCTCCTTGGTGCGGAAGAGCTCCTGTCGATGCACCCCACGCTACGGAGGCCGCCGCACCCGGCGCTTCTCGATTCCTGACCGGTTACCGGGCCGGCTCCGGGATGAGCTCGCGGCGCAGGGCCTGGCTCGCCGCGCGGTGCTCGGCCGCGGCGGCCGGGTCGGTCGCGTCGAGCACGGCCGCGATGCCCTCGTGCGCCAGCACCTCCTTGTGCCGCGCGCCCACCTTGGGGGCCAGCTCCAACGCCTGGCGGTGCAGGCGCAGCGCCTCCTCGGGCAGGCCGGCCAGCCGGCAGGTCTCGCCGTAGCCGTAGAGGAAGTGCACCTTCCAGTGCTCCTCGAACAGCTCGTCCAGGAGCGCGAACGCCTGCCGGTGGCTGTCCAGCGCCTCCTCGTGGCGGCCCATCTGGCGCAGGGCGACGCCCAGGCAGTTGAGGCACCACGCCTCGTTGTGCTTGTGGCCGTCCTCGCGGGCCAGCTCCAGGGCCTGGCGCAGGTGCCGCGCGGCCTCGTCGGGCTGGTCGTGCACGATGGCCATGCCGAGCGTGATCCGGGCGGACAGCGTGGCGGGCCAGCCGGGCTCGCCGCCGGTGTGGCCGAGCACGTCGCGGGCCAGCCGCGCCGCCTCCTCGGGCCGTCCGAGCTGCAACATCGCCCACGCCTCGTCGGCGGCGGCGTGGGCCGCGCCCGTCGGGCAGCCGGCGTCGGCGTACCGCCTGCCGGCCTGCCTGAAGAGGTCGAGCGGCGCCTCGACGTGGCCCTCGTCCCAGCTCAGGTGGCCGCGGCGCATCATCAGGTCCGCCTCGGAGCGCGGGTCGCCGACCTCCGACACCAGGGGCGCCGCCGCCTCGTACGCGGCGCCGGCCTCGGCCATGCGGCCCGCGTTGTAACGGGCGAAGCCCAGGTCGCTGTGCGCCTCGGCCAGTTGCCACGGGTCGCCCAGGCGTTGCGCCGCCGCCAGCGACCGTTCGAAGAGCACGTTGAGGTGGGTGGTGCCGCAGCGCCGCGCGAAGAACGTACGCATGAAGCGGGGCAGCTCGCAGGCGTGCGCGTCGGCCCCGGTCGCGACCGCCACCTCGAACGCGCCCATCAGGTTGGTGTACTCCGCGACGAACCAGCCGAGGGCCGCGTGCTTGCTGCCGAACGCCGGCAGCTCGGCCGGCGGGCTGCCCGCGGAGGCGGCACGGCTGCCCGACTCGTACGGCATCGCGGCGTCGGCGGCGGCCGCCGCGTGCACGTAGTAGTCGAGCACCCGGCCGAGCGCCTGCTCCCGCTCGGCCGGCGTGTCCTGCTCCTCGGCGGCCCGCCGCGCGTGCTGGTGGACCAGGTCGTGCAGGGTGTAGCGGCCGGGCGAGGGCTGCTGGACGAGGTGGGCGTCGAGCAGGTCCTCCAGCATCGCCCGCGCCCCGCGCAGCGGCACGCCGGCCAGCGCCGCGGCCACGTACTCGTCGAAGGAGGACCCGGACAGCAGGCCCAGCAGCCGGAACAGGCGGCGCTGCGCCCGGTCGAGCTGCCGTACGGACATGGCGAAGGCGGTGTCGAACTCGCTCGCGCCCTCGGCCATGCGTTCGACGAGGATGCCGACGGTCCAGCCGGGCCGGTGGCGCAGCCGGGCGCCGGCCAGGCGCAGGGCCAGCGGCAGGTGGCCGCACAGTCGCAGCACCTCGGCCGCCGCCTCCGGGTCGCGGCCCAGCCGGCCGTCCGGCCCACTGGGGTCGCCGCTGGCGCGGGCCAGCAGTTGGGCGCTCTCGTCGGGGGTGAGCACGTCCAGCGAGACGGGCGGCACCTCCTCCAGGCCCAGCAGCCGGTTGCGGCTGGTGATCAGGGCCACGGACTCGCCCGCGCCGGGCAGCAGCATGCGGACCTGGTCCGCACTGGCGGCGTTGTCGAGGACGACCACGGCCCGCCGGGCGGCCAGCTCCGACCGCCAGCACGCGGCCAGCGGCTCGATGCCGCCCTCCTGCGGGATCTTCTCCGAGGGGACGTCGAGCGCGGCGAGCAGGGTCCGCAGCGCGGGGTCGGGATCGAGCGGTTCGCGCCCGTCGGTGAACCCGTGCAGGTCCAGGTAGAGCTGGGCGTCGGGGTAGTCGGCGGCGAGCCGGTGCGCGGCGTGCACCGCCAGGCACGTCTTGCCGACGCCCGCCATGCCGTCCACGGCCACCACCCGGCTGCCGGCGACCGCGGCGAGCACGGCGTCGAGCTGGGCCTGGCGTCCCGTGAAGTCGGGCACGTCGCGCGGCAGGTCGTTGCGGGGCGGCCGGGGCGCGCCGGCGGGCGGCGACGGCGGCTGAACCTGCCGGCTCGCCTTCGGAGGCGCGGGCAGGGGGTTGGCGGCCCGTTCCCACAGGGGCCGCAGCGGGCGGGGGTCGCGCTTGACCAGGCGGCACAGCTCGATCACCGCGGGCCAGGGCGGCACCGACTGGCCGCTCAGGTAGCGCGACAACGACGACGAGCTGAGGCCCGTCTCGCGCGCGAGTGCCCGTACGCCGTGCCCGGACAACTCCTGGAGCAGGCGCAACCGGGCGGCCAGCTCGTCCTGAGGGTCCGCCTTGAGCGTCTGTCGTCCCACGTGATCCTGCCTCTCTGTCCCGTCGCGGAAGAAACTTACCGGGACGAATCGCCGCAGGCCAACGGCGTTCCGGCTGTCCCACGGTGTCCCACGGGCATCGTGGTGGCGCGGGCGTTCGGCTGAGATGGAGTCACGCCCCGGGGGACGGGGCGGCGGACCAGCAAAAACAGGAGAACGACCATGCAGTCCCGTATGAAGAACCCGGCCTTCGTCCTGTCCGGCGCGATGCAGCCCATCCAGGATCTGTTCAAGGCGGTGCACTCCGGCGGCGTGGACGCCCAGACGCTGGAGCTGGTGCACCTGCGGGTCAGCCAGATCAACGGTTGCAGCGCCTGCATCGACGCGGGTGTCAAGACCGGCCGCAAGGCCGGGGTGAGCGAGGAGCGGCTGGCGACGGTCGTGGCCTGGCGCGAGGCGCCGTACTTCAGCGAGGAGGAGCGGGCGGCGCTGGAGCTGGCCGAGGCCGCCACGCGCCTGGCCGACCGGGCCGACGCGGTCAGCGACGAGGTCTGGGACCGGGCCGCCACCTACTACGACGAGAAGCAGCTCGCCGCGATCGTGCTGATGATCGGCGTGACCAACCTGTTCAACCGGCTCAACGCCACGACCCGGCAGATCGCCGGCGCGTGGGGCTGAGCAGCACACCCCACAAAACGGTCAGTACTAGCATTCACCCCCAGAAAGAAGGAGATTTCACCGTGAGCAGCACCGAGAACACCGCCACCACGGGCAAGGGCTTCGACGGCTTCAGCGACGACGAGCGCGCGGCGATGAAGGCGCACGCCAGCGAGCTGAAGAAGGCCGCCCGGCGCGGCGGGAAGGCGTCGGCGGCCGACGGCGAGCGCGACGTGCTGGAGAAGATCGCCGAGATGGCCGAGGACGACCGCGTGCTGGCCGAGGCGGTGCACGCCGTCATCAGGGCCGCCGCCCCGGACCTTACCCCGAAGACCTGGTACGGCATGCCCGCCTACGCCAAGGACGGCGCCGTCGTGTGCTTCTTCAAGCCCGCGGCGAAGTTCAAGACCCGGTACGCCACCCTCGACTTCAACGACGGGGCGACCCTCGAGGACGGCGCCATGTGGCCGAGCGCCTTCGCGCTGAAGGAGCTGACCCCCGACACCGAGGCGCGCATCGCCGCCCTCGTGCGGCAGGCCGCGGGCTGAGGTCCCGCGAACCCGCCGGTTCTGCTCCACCGCAGCGCGCCGGACCCGGCTCCGGCCCGGCCCGCCGCAGTGGAGCAGGGGACCGTCAGATTTCTCCCTCAGATTTCTTCCACGCTGCTCGGCTCACGCCGGGACAGATCGATACCGAGTTCCTCCGCCGCGCGGAAGACGTCCTCGTCGGTGTCGCGCATCTCGATGGACATGCCGTCGCTGGACAGCACCTCGACATTG